>NZ_FWWR01000017.1 GCF_900176115.1 Peptoniphilus asaccharolyticus DSM 20463
ATATATAGAATGATACACGCCAAAAAGCTGCCAAAAACTAGTATGAAAAATTTGAGAAGAAAAGCTAAATTTAAAAGGCCAGCAGAAAAAAGAGGAAAATTCAATGATAAAGGTAGAACAATTAAGAAAAGACCTAAAGAGATATACAGAAGGCAAGAATTAGGCCACTGGGAAGCAGATACAGTGGAATCAGGCAGATTAGATCATAAAAGGAAAAGTAGATGTTGTTTCGTAACTTTAGCAGAAAGAAAATCTAGATATTATATAGCAATCCTAGTTGAAAATAGAAAGTCGGAAAGCGTAACACCAGCAATAATAAATGCATTAAAAGATTATCCAAAAGAATTAGTAAAAACAATAACCTTTGATAGAGGTAAAGAATTTTCAGAATTTGAGAAAATAGAAAAAGAATTAGGATGCAAAACTTATTTTTGTGATCCCTATTGTGCATGGCAAAAAGGTACAAATGAAAATAGTAACGGACTTTTGAGGGAGTTTTATCCTAAGGGTATGGATTTATCAGAAGTGAATATTGATGAATTAAATTATAACTTAAGTTTAATGAATAATAGACCTAGAAAATGTATAAAATATAAAACACCTAAAGAAGAACTTTTTGGTCTCTTACCATAGGTGTTGCATTTGATTTGACAATTCGTCAATAAAATAATATTTGTGGAGGCGCAATATGTCAGGAAAAAATGTCGAAAAACGAGACGGTTTTAGCACTAAGTGGGGATTTATATTAGCGTGTATAGGATCAGCTGTAGGAATGGGGAATATTTGGAGATTTCCAGTTTTAGTTTCGGCCTGGGGAGGAATGACATTTTTAATCCCGTACTGTATATTTGTAATTTTAATTGGTAGTACAGGAGTTATAGAAGAGTTCGCGCTTGGTCGTGCTGCAGGAGCAGGACCGGTTGGAGCTTTTGGAATGTGCACAGAGCAAAGAGGAAATAGAAATTTAGGGGAAACTTTAGGATTAATACCTGTTTTAGGTTCTCTTGCACTTGCGATAGGTTACACATGTGTAATGGGTTGGATTTTTAAATATGCTTGGATGTCAATAGATGGCTCATTATTCGCTATGGGCAATGACATGGAAGTAATAGGTTCTACATTTGGTCAAACTGCAGGAGCAGGCGGAGCTAATATGTGGATTGTTATAGCAATAATTGTAAGTTTAATAATAATGTCCATGGGGATTGCAGGCGGTATAGAAAAAGCAAACAAAGTAATGATGCCAGTTTTATTTGCGTTGTTCATATGCTTAGCTATATACATAGCTCTACAACCTGGAGCATCTAATGGATATAATTACATTTTCACTGTAAACTCAGAAGGATTAAAAGATCCTAAACTTTGGATTTTCGCTTTTGGACAAGCTTTCTTCTCATTATCAGTTGCAGGAAATGGTTCAGTAATATACGGATCATATTTGAGTAAGAGTGAAAACTTAATAGATTCAGCAAAACAAGTTGCATTCTTTGATACTTTAGCTGCAATGCTTGCTGCAATAGTTATTATTCCAGCAATGGCAGTTGGTGGAGCTGAATTATCAGAAGGTGGCCCTGGTCTTATGTTCATTTACTTAGTAAATGTAATTAATGGAATGGTAGGCGGAAGAATTATAGGAGTTATCTTCTACATCTGTGTACTATTCGCCGGAGTCAGCTCAATAATCAACTTATATGAAACACCAGTTGCAGTACTACAAGAAAAATTTAACATGAAGAGATTAGTTGCAGTTGCAATCGTTCACGTAATAGGTTGTGTTGTAGCAATATTTATACAAGCTATAGTTTCTCAATGGATGGATGTAGTTTCAATTTACATTTGCCCATTAGGAGCACTTTTAGCAGGTATCATGTTCTTCTGGGTAGCAAAGAGAGAATTTGCAGAAGAAGCCGTAAATTTAGGTTCACCTCATAAAATCGGAGGTTGGTTCTATCCTACAGGAAAGTATCTATACTGTGCTTTAGCGCTTCTTGCGTTAGTAGCCGGAGCTGTTTTTGGAGGAATAGGTTGATAAAATAAAAGTCCCCTTTTAAAAGGGGATTTTATATAGCCCTTTTTGCAAGGGGTCATATGTTTATATGGGGAGCCATGCTCATTGGTATTATGCCCTATATTTATAAAACACCAGTAGAGGTTTTAGTTGAAAATATTGGTAAAATTGTTTAACTTGTATTGACAAATCAAGTAATATATAATAAAAAATATAAATCATATACAAAAATCATATGATATTCAAATCCTGATTTATTTTATGGGGGGGTAGCAAAGCTAGTAAATAAGCCAAAAATCACACATTAAAATAATAAAAGGAGGAAAAAATGAGCGATATTACAAATTTTAGAACAAGAAAAAATCAGATCGCTAAAAGTTTAAAAAAGCTAATTCTATATTTATTGGTTATAAGCTTAGTGCTACCATCCTTAACAGAAGTTGCATGGGCGGCAGCTAATCCACCGGAAGCAATGCTTAAAGACAATCAAGCGAGAGCAGGAGAAGCACCATGGAAGCCTGACGATTATGAAAATGGTTCAGACGCTGCTGTAATGGCAAGAACGGGCTTTTGTGGAAATGTAGGTGATTTATTATTTAGAGGAAGTGTAAAGGGCATACATTACACTCAATGGAAAGACCCTTATGATGAATTTGGTTGGTCAATGAAACCAGGCGGAAATGATAATTATGCAGATGAACTTATTAGAGTAAATGCAAAATTTGATAAAGAGACCAATACTATACATTGGAAGATTATAGTTAAAGGTCAAAGTGCTGGACCACTTATGGGTGTAACAAAAGACTTAACTAATCCATATTTTTATATTGCGATATCAAGAGGTTTAGAAAGTCCGAGGAACCTCTATGTTTCTAATGGATTTAGAAAGTTGAAAGAATATCCTGACAATTGGCATGCTCTGCATACTGGCAACTTCCAAATGTATGATGTTACTAAAGGTAGCAATTCTATTTTATATAATGGAAGAAGAATTTTAGGAAAAACTGACCAAACGAAAGAATTTCTACAGGAAAAATATAGGCTGCCATGTACAGGGGACAACAAAGATAGCTCAATGGATTACAACATAGAGAAATACAACTACTATTCAAAGTATGCAATCAGAGACAATCAGAGTGGTTTTAATGAAGCAAACACTAGGATGTATTCCTTCACTACTGAGCTGGACATTGGAGAAGTAGTTGCAAACGCAGAACTTCCAAATGTAGATAGCGATTTTACCAACTATATGGGCTGGGGCGGAAAAAGAAATGACGTAGATTTATCCGGTAAAGTATGGGTAACTGTTGGTGCTACAAGTAGAGAGCTTGGCGTAAATAAAGCAAAACCACACGGAACAGGAAATTACAACTTCTCTAAAATTGCAGTTGTTGACGTTATGCCTAATGAAGATAAGCTAAATTTAAAGCCTTACTATAACGAAGAAAAGGGAAAACCAGGAGACACTGTAAAGTTACCAATCAAATTCGAGGATAATAAAAAATTCCCAGAAGGAACTCGTTTCATGTTAGAATCTGATCCAAAGGATGAATTTAATGTAGATCCTAGTACTGGGGAAATTACTCAAAAACCAGCTACAAAAACTGGACCTAAAAGTATAAATGAATACACTGGAGAAGTTACTGTCAAGATTCCAAAGAACGCAAAAGACGGAGAAAAGATAACGGATAAAGTTCATGTTATTTATCCAGACGGTTCAAAGCGCATTGTACCATTTGTAGTAAAAGTAATCGAAGACACAACAGCAAAAAAAGTAACTGAACTAGGTGGACTAAGCCCAGAAACAATAAAAGTATGGGTAAATGATCCAATCACTTGGTCAAAAGGTGTAAAAGCTACAAAAGGTGAAAACAAAGATGAAGTAGCAAAATTACTAAAAGACGCAAAAGTAACAGACAAGACACAACCAGAAAGAACATCAGCAGTAGCAGGAGAAAAACAAGGAACACTACTAGTAACATTTAAAGACAACTCAAAATTAGAAGTAGCAAATCAAATGTTAATCGTAAGCAATGAAAAAGTAGTAGACCCAGAAGATCCTAACAAACTACCAGATGACAAAATCAAAGTAGAATTTGCAAAGGGAACAGGCGTAACAAATGTAGCAGCAAAGAATCTATATGTAAAACCAAACACAACATTAGTAGACGCAGACTTCCCACAAGCAACATTAGAAAATGGATACAAAAACCTAACATGGACACCAGCAGACAAAAAAGTAACAACAACAAACAAGAAATTCACAGCAACAGCTACACCGAAAACAACAGCAGAAAAGATTGAAGGCTTAGGCGGCATAGAAGGAAAAGACCTAGCAGCATGGGTAGGCGACAAATTAGACTCAGACTTCTGGAAGAAAGGTGTAGAAGCTAAGTCGACAGATACTACAGTGAAAGCAGTAGTAAAAGTAGCTATCCAAGCAGCAAAAAAGGTTGAAGACACAACAACACCAGCAAGAACAACAGCTGCTGAAGTATTAAATCCAACAGATGGAAAATTAAAGATCACATTTGCAGACGACTCAACACTAGAAGTAACACAAAAGCTATATGTATACGAAAATGGCGCTCAAAAACCAGAAGGCGGAAAACCAGTACCAACAGACGCAGCGACAGTAACATTCACAAAAGATAATGAATCAATCAAAGCAGACGGTTGGGACGCAGTAAAACCAATAATCGTAAAGAAAGGTACAGCAGTACCAGAAGGAAAATTCCCTAATGCAGAAGCAAAAGAAGGATACAAGAGCGTAACATGGACACCAGCAAAAGACACAGTAGTAAATGCTGATCAAGCATTCAATGCAAAAGCAGAAAAGATAGACTACACAACAGACAAGATCATTCCATGGGTACCAGGAACAGATAAAGAGCCAGACAAAGGAAGCGATGATAAACCAATTCCAACAGATTATATTACAGTAACTTTCCAAGCTCAAAAAGAAGGTACAACAGCACTAGGAAAAGTAAAAGTTGGAACAAAAGAAGGCGCAGAAGTAAAAGCCAAAGTAAAACCAGGCACAAACCTTTCAACATTAAAAGTTGAAGGTAAAGAAGAAGCTTTAATAAAAGCAATACCAAACGAAGGCTATGGATTTACAGTATGGGCACCGGAATTAGGCGTAGCACAAGCAGACAAACCATACGTAGCAAAATTCATCAAAGACGGAAGCGAAGTACAACCAAAGGATCCAATTCCAACAGGATGGCATAGAGTAACAGTAAAACAAGACGCAACAATTGTAGCAGGAACAGTTACAGAAAAAACTTATGCAGTAAAAGACAAACTATCAAAAGATAAATTGGTAGATCTAACAGGAAAAGCTGTAGATAAACATGAAAATCCTGCATGGTACGATGGAAAAACTAACCTAGGAGCAAAACCAACACAAGACGTAGCAGTTAGTGCAGACAAAACAATCCTAGCAAAAGCAACAGCTGAAAAAGACACAACAACAGACAAGATCATTCCATGGGTACCACAAGATCCAAAGAATCCAGAAAAGGACAAACCAACAGAAGGCTCAGACAAGAAACCAATTCCGGACACATATGTAACAGTAACCTTTGAATCAGAAGACGAAGCAAAAGGTGAAATTAAGATAGGTGAAAAACAAGGTAAAAAAGTTTGGGCAAAAGTTGCGCCAGAAACTCTTTACAAAGACATCAAAGAAAAAGTCAGCGTTGTAGGAAAAGCAGGAAACGAACTTAAGAACTGGACACCAGCAGAAAAGATAACAGACACTTACAAGATGGTAGCAAATGACGCCTACACAGCACATTTCATTAAGAAGGGTGTTGAAGATGCAGCATCTAAGCTTAAAGATAAACTTGACCCACAAGATATCAATGTTTGGAAAGACTATCCAGTAAAAGATATTAACTGGAAAGATGGCGTTAAGTTAAAAGAAGGTACAGAAGATACTGGCGGCAAATTACAAGAACTAATAGACAAAGCAACAGTAACAGATGAATCAAAGAGAGATACAAGTGCTGTTGGTAAACATCCAGGAACACTAAAAGTAGCTTTTGAAGATGGATCTGAACTTAATGTAGTAAAACAAAATCTTGTTGTTAAGGACCATATTCTTCCGGACAATGACGAAAATGCGCCTAATGATGCTATCAAAGTTAAATTCTTACTTGGCGAAGGTGTAAAAGTTGTTAAAGAAGGTGTTACTACTGAAGGAATTAAGGAAACCCCAGTACTTTATAAAACTTATAAAATAAAACCAGGGACAAACCTTGGCGAATATAAACATTCAGTATTAAAAGAAACAATATTTAAATTGATAAATGCAGAAGTTCTTGATGACACTTATAAAGATGTAGCTTGGAAGGGTAAAGTAACTAATGATCCAACAAACTATGTTGTAAGCCAAGATAATAACGAATTTACTGCATATGCAAAAAAAGCTAGTGACAAAGACATCATCCCATATATACCAGATGATCAAAACAATCCAACAAATCCAGATGACAAGAATGTACCAAAAGAAGACACTGATGGTAAGCCAATCAAAAAAGATGACTATATAATCGTATCCTTTAAGATTGAAAAACCTAGAGCAGCAACACTAGTATTAGATGGTAAAAAAGGAAAAGTCATATCAGCTTTAGTTAAAAAGACAAATCCAATTAGAAAATGGTCAGAACTAACCCTACCAACAATTGGACAAACAATGGATCAAAACAACCAATACACATTTGAAAAATGGGTAGACGCATCTAAAGCAGAAATGACAGCTGACAAACAACTTGAAGACAAAGCAGTATACACAGCAACCTTCAAGACAAATGATGGATTCGATAAAGATGCGATAATTGGATTCAACTTCATAAAAGACCCAACAAAGATGGAATACAATGAAGGCGAAAAACCAAATCATGATGGCTTAAAAATTGAACTAGTAGACAAGAACAACAATAAAGTCACAGTAACAAAAGATAAGCTAGAAGAATATGGAATCACAATCGAACCAAAAGAAGACACAGCATTAACAAAAGAAGATGATGGAAAACATCTAGTAGCAAAGATCACAACAAAAGATGGAGACGGACAAGACAAAGAATTAACAGCAAGTTCACCAGGAACATTAACTGTAAATCAAAAACCAGTACAAGATAAATCTACAACACCTACTATAAATCAACCAACTGTTGGAGATGAAAAGATTAAAGGTAAGGGTGTCGTAGGAGCAACTATTGTAGTTAAAGACGGCAATGGTAATGAAATTGGAACAGCTACAGTTGACCAAAATGGTGATTGGGAAGTAACAGTTCCAGCAGCTGAACCACTTCAAAAAGATGAAATAATAAAAGCTACTCAAACTGAAACTGGTAAGGATCCATCTGAACCAGCATCAACAACAGTAAAAGACAAAGAAGATACAACTGCAAACCCAACTATTAATCAACCTTACGAAGGCGATGATAAGATTACTGGTAAGGGTGAACCAGGTTCTGATATTGTAGTCAAAGACAAAGACGGCAATGAAATTGGTAAAACTAAAGTGGATGATAATGGTAACTGGACTGTAGATGTACCTGCAGACAAGCCATTAAAACAAGGAGATACTATTAAAGTAACTCAGACTGATGGTAATGGAAAAACTAAAGATGCTGAAACAACAGTAAAAGGCAAAGAAGATACAACTGCAAACCCAACTATTAATCAACCTTACGAAGGCGATGATAAGATTACTGGTAAGGGTGAACCAGGTTCTGATATTGTAGTCAAAGACAAAGACGGCAATGAAATTGGTAAAACTAAAGTGGATGATAATGGTAACTGGACTGTAGATGTACCTGCAGACAAGCCATTAAAACAAGGAGATACTATTAAAGTAACTCAGACTGATGGTAATGGAAAAACTAAAGATGCTGAAACAACTGTAAAAGGTAAAACTACTCCTACACCAGAACCAACTCCAGAACCACAACCAACACCTGATTACAATCCATGGTGGCCTATCTACTTCGGTTCTACTAAGATTGAAGCTAAACCAGAACCAAAATCATTAGAAAGACACGAAGCATATATCTCTGGTTACCCAGATGGAACTGTAAGACCTGATGGCAAGATCACTAGAGCGGAAGTATCTACTATATTTGCAAGATTAACTGAAAATAGTGCTCCTGCAAATTATTCACCTAAGTTCTCTGATGTTCTAGCATATGATTGGTTCTCAGACAGCGTTATGAAGCTTTCTAAGAAAGACATCATCAAGGGATATCCTGATGGAACATTTAAACCTAATAAGAGCATAACTAGAGCAGAATTTGCAACTATCGTTTCTAAATATATTAAGAATCCAAAAGCTGCTGATGAAACATTCGTAGACGTACCAATGAATCATTGGGCAAAAGATGCTATTGCTAAAGTTAAGGCTGAAGGATTAATCTCAGGCTATCCTGATGGAACATTCAAACCAGATGCTCCTATCACTAGAGCGGAAGCAGTATCTATCGTAAACAGAATGTTCGATAGAGCGGCTGACGGCGAATTCGTAAGAGAACACAGATTTGAAATTAAATCTTTCAAAGATTTAGTAGAAAATCACTGGGCTTACTACGAAATCATAGAAGCAGTTCACACTCATGACTATGAAAGAATAGGCACAAGAGTTGAAAAATGGGACAAGATTGTAAAATAATTAAATAATTTTGTATTTTATAACTTAATATGTAAATGTTTGGTTATGAAGTATGAATTAGAAAGACCGGAGGATTACCTCCGGTTTTTTGTGGCTCTATAATATCCATTGGGGAGTAACCACCTTAATGGATGTTTGACATAGAGTCCTAGTTTTCACTAGCCCCAATGTTTGACATAGAGCCGATAATTAAGGACCTCGTTGGAGGTCCTTTTTTTGTGCGAAAATTGATATAAAAAATATTTATGACACCATATAGTTGAAGAAAAAGGTTGGCGAATATATGAATCATAATAATTTGGATAAGTTAAAAAAGATAAATATTTTATTTTCTGTAGTGGGATTGACTTTGATATTATCTATAATTATTTTTCGTGTAGACTATTCAAGTCCACTTTATTCAAAATTGACATATGGCGGAGTATGGTTTTTGGCTTTATCATTGGTTATATGGGCTATAGTTTTTGGGTATGAATTTAAGAAAATTTATAAGAAAGATAAAAAGATAGCCATATTAATTTTAGTTTTTATATTGGGAAGCATAACTTTTAGAGCATATTTAAAATAGAAGATTTTGTGGGGTATGTATGGATAGTTTGGATAGTATAAAAAATTTCGTTGATGAAAATAGACTTGCTTTGTTGTACTTTGGAACTGAAACTTGTTCAGTGTGCCATGGGCTTGAGCCGCAGGTAAAGAGATTACTTGAAGAGTACCCAAAAGTAAAAGAAAAATTTATTTGTGTGAATGATGTAAATTAAGTAAGAGGGCAGTTCCAACTTTTTACATTCCCTGTATTAATAATGTATGTTGATGGGAAAGAAGTTTTTAGAATGGCAAGGTTTATGCCAATTGTTGAACTTAGAGAAAAACTAAATAGAATAGTAGAATTTATAGATTGAATAAAGCAAAATAAACTCGGCATGTAAACCGAGTTTATTTTTATGACATAATAGCAGTTAGAATTAACACACTCACTATTGCCAAGCCGTAGGTAAGTGGTAGACCTACAAACATCTGCTTGTCAAACATCCACTCTCTATCGTCTTCTGTAGGGGATGACATCTGCATAAGCGAACCTGCTGAAGAGAAAGGTGATATGTTAGTAGAGAGCGAACCGGCAACTGTAGCTGTGAATAGAAGTGTTGCGTTAAGATTAGGGTTAGCTGCAACCATCGCTCCGATTATAGGAAATAGAGATGGTGTAACCACTGATAGCGTAGAGCTGAAGAAAGACATCGCTCCAGCAACTAAACAGAAAGCAGTAGGAATTAAGAATTCCGGAACATTTGAATCCATGAAAGTTCCTATTTGACTTATAACACCGGCTTTAACAGCTATTTGAATTAATATTCCCATACCACATAGCATAATGATAGTTGTCCATGGCACTCTGACAAGGACTTCTTTTTGGTCAGCTAAATTAAGTAGTAGAGATATAACTGACATAGTTATACATACAAGTCCGATGTTTAACATTGAGTTGATATCTGCAATCCATTTTATTTCAGGATTTAAGATATTCATAACGGGGAATATTAAGACCAATACAAAAGTAAATGCTATCAACAATAGATTTATTTTTTGTTTAGTATTAAATGGCTTAGGATTTTCGATATCGAGTGTAGCAGAAATATTCTTATGTTTGAAGTGACTTACTAAGAATAAAATCACTAGCACTATTAAAGGATATATAACAGTGAATGAAAATATAGGGATTCCCATTTTAAAAGCCTCATTTTCAAATCCGGCATCTTTCATAAGTCCTTGGAAGACTATTCCTGAACCGCTTGTCATAAGATTTGCTCCACCAGAAGCACCCCAGTTAACTGCTTGTGCTCCGATGAGTATATTTTTGCCGCTTTTCTTACAAAGTGTGATGGCTATTGGACAAAACACAGCCATTACAGTAAAAAATCCCGCACCCATTGCAGAGAGAAGAACGGATATTAAATAGATAATTATGTATAGTAGTTCTGGGAAATTCTTAGTCTTGTAGAGTATATGGCTGGCAAGTTTATCCATAGTTCCATTGACTACTGCAAAATTGTAGAATAGACTCACGGAAAAGATAGCAAAGAATATACTCATTGGCCAAAGACCAATCACTTCTTTAGGGGACATTTTTAATAGACGAATTGTCAAATCAAATGCAACACCTATGGTAAGAGACCAAAAAGTTCTTCTTTAGGTGTTTTATATTTTATACATTTTCTAGGTCTATTATTCATTAAACTTAAGTTATAATTTAATTCATCAATATTCACTTCTGATAAATCCATACCCTTAGGATAAAACTCCCTCAAAAGTCCGTTACTATTTTCATTTGTACCTTTTTGCCATGCACAATAGGGATCACAAAAATAAGTTTTGCATCCTAATTCTTTTCTATTTTCTCAAATTCTGAAAATTCTTTACCTCTATCAAAGGTTATTGTTTTTACTAATTCTTTTGGATAATCTTTTAATGCATTTATTATTGCTGGTGTTACGCTTTCCGACTTTCTATTTTCAACTAGGATTGCTATATAATATCTAGATTTTCTTTCTGCTAAAGTTACGAAACAACATCTACTTTTCCTTTTATGATCTAATCTGCCTGATTCCACTGTATCTGCTTCCCAGTGGCCTAATTCTTGCCTTCTGTATATCTCTTTAGGTCTTTTCTTAATTGTTCTACCTTTATCATTGAATTTTCCTCTTTTTTCTGCTGGCCTTTTAAATTTAGCTTTTCTTCTCAAATTTTTCATACTAGTTTTTGGCAGCTTTTTGGCGTGTATCATTCTATATATCGTTGATGTAGATGGTAATTCATGAATCTCATTTGTGTTTCTATTTGATATTTGTTTCAGGGGACCAATGTTTCGTTAATCTTTACAGTTAAATAATCAATAACATCTTTAGAAAATTTACTTTTTCTATGGCAGTCTTTTCTTCTATCAATATATTTATCATTTTGCCTTTATCGGAAAGTACTTAGTGTAACTTCCCCTACTAACTTTTATCTTAGATGAATTTCTTTTAATTTTCTCTAGATATTGTACTAGGTGACCTTTTAAGTGCTTGTGCAATTTTCCTTATACTCATTCCTAAATTTAAAAATTGGTAAATACAAGATCTTTCTTCTATGGTAAGATGGTTATAGCTCATAGTTAATCACTCCTTTTAATATGTTTTGTTTGGTCACTTACATATTAACACAGCTGATTAGCTATGAGTTTATTTATGTTGCACTTGTTATGATAAATTATCTGCATAAAAATATCTGTTAGGGATTTACTCCCCAACAGATATTATAGAGCCCTTAAAAAATGTGGTTAGAAAAGACGTAGCAAATTCGCTACGTCTTTTTAAATTTCTATATATTTTTCTTTAGCTGTGACATTTGTAAGCTTAACTTTATAGATGTTTGAGTTTTCCAAGACGCCATCTTTTATTAAATCAAACCATTGCATTTTATCTGCATAGTATTTGGAATACAAATCTTCTAATGCATTTACACGTTCTTCTTCGTCTTTTAACAACTCAAGTCTACCATCTGCAATTGCGGATTCATATTCATTAGTAAATACACTTTGATTTAAAAATGATATATTTCCAGAATCAACTTCTTTTTTTATTTCATAAAGAGTGTATTCGTCTGCAACATTAGTCCTTGATACAAAGACTAATTTAATCATCTCTTCTCTTTCAAATATATCAACTTTTGTACCTTTTTTTGAAGATGCAAAGTATATATTGTCATCACTTCTCACAAAAGAAAAGGGAACAGAGTGTATTGAAAAGTCAAAGACACTTAAAACACCGTATTCACTTTCATCTATTATTCTATAAGCTGCATCTAAAGGTAGATTTTTTATAATAGCCATAATCTTCTCCTTAATTTTATTTTAATTATACCCATAAATTAAGAAACAAAAAAAGACAAGCTAAAAAGCCTGTCTTTATTTTAAAAATTATTCAGCTTCTGTTTCAGAAACAGTAGGAACTTCTGCTGATTCAACTTCTTCAGCAACAACTTCTTCTTGTGGTTCTTGTAGAGTAGCTACAGTTTCTTCAAGATCAAAGATAACTTCGATTTTTTCGTTTTTAGCTACGTCAAGATCTTTAACAAGGATAGAATCTCCAATTTGCATATCTACAACATTTACGATAGCTTCAGCTGGAAGGTCTGCTGGAAGACATTCAACTTCAATTTCGTTAACAACTTGTAGTAATACTGAAGGTTGAACTTTAACTTCATCTCTTCCTTCTAATACAACTGGAATGTTAACTTTGATTTTTTCGCTCATGTCGATTAGGTATAGGTCAAAGTGAACGATTTGGTTCTTGAATGGGTGCATTTGAAGTTCTTTGATTAGAACTTGTTTAGTTGTTCCTTCAAGGTCAACTTTGAAAATACTTGAAGTACCATTTTCTTGGTAAACTTTTAATAAGTCTTTTTCTACAGCTGAAACTTCTTTAGCTTCATTTCCTTTTGAGTAAATAACTCCTGGAACAACTTGAACTGCTCTTAGTTTATCTACTTGATTTTTTCCTTTTTCACTTCTGTTTTTTAAATTTAATATCATTGACATAGTGCCTCCTTATTCTATTATACCAGAGCCTAGACATATTTCATCTTGATAGAATACAAGAGCTTGGCCTGGAGTAACTCCCTTTAGGGGATTTTCAAACATAACTTTTAATTTGTCAGGGCTTATTTCTTCAACTAAGGCTTTTTCATCCTTTGCCCTGTATCTTATTTTTACTGTGCACTCAAAAGGTAACTTAGGTGTTTCAGTAATCCAAAATGGTTTTTCAACAATTGTAGTTTTTTTATAAAGAGCTGGATGACTTAGCCCTTGTGCTACTATAAGACGGTTATTTTTTAAGTCCTTATCTTGAACGAAAAATGGTTCGCCATTTCCCATACCACCTAAACCAATACCTTTTCTTTGCCCTATTGTGTAGTGCATAAGTCCGGAGTGCCTTCCAAGAAGTTCACCTTCATAAGAATATATATCTCCTTCTTTAGTGAATAGAAATTGGTCTAAAAATTTGTTGAAATCTCTCTCACCAATAAAACAAATTCCTGTGGAATCTTTTTTATTAGCTGTAGCTAGTTCATTTTCTTCAGCTATTCTTCTAACCTCAGATTTTTCAAGTTCTCCAACAGGGAACAGTGTCTTTGCAAGAGCAGCTTCTGGAACCCTTGATAGAAAATAGGACTGATCTTTATTTTGATCTAAACCTCTTAGTAAATAAGTTCGACCGTTTTCGGTTCTTGTACGTGCGTAATGTCCCATTGCTATATAATCGGAATTAAATTTAAGTGCAAACTCTAAAAAAGCTTTAAACTTTATTTCAGTGTTACACATAATGTCGGGATTAGGGGTTCTACCTTTTTTATATTCTTCCAAGAAGTAAGAGAATACTCTATCTCTATATTCTTTTTCAAAATTTACAGTGTAATATTTTACACCTAAAGCAGAGCAAACCCTTTGTACATCAAGATAATCATCAGCTTGTGTACAGTAATCATCATCAGTGTCATCCCAATTCTTCATAAAGACCGCAGTGACATCATAGCCTTGTTCAAGAAGTAATAGGAGAGAGACGGATGAATCAACACCTCCACTCATTCCGAGTACAACAGTGCCTTTCTTAGTCATTTCGACCTCCTATCTAAAACCTTGTACTATTATACATGAGAGATTTAAAAAAATCCACAAAAAAAGATGAAAATGGCTAAGTATAGATATTTTAATTGCCTTTTAATTGGGGGATTTATTTGGTAAGATATATATGGTGATTAAATGAAAAGATTATTTATTATATTTTGTTTGTTGATTTTAACAGCTTGTGGAGCAAAAAATACGGACAAAATAGCAAAAAATGAAATTGATAGCAATGTTGAAAAATATGAGATTCAATTTTTTGAAGCTTTTGACACAGTGACTACTTTTCAAATTTATGATACAGATGAAGATAGAGCTAATGAAAACCTTGAAAAAATGAGAAATGAATATTTTAAATTACACAGATATTTTGATAGATATAACAATTATGATGGCTTGAACAATTTAAAAACAATAAACGACAAGGCGGGTATAGAGCCTGTGAAAGTGCCTGATGAATTGTTTGAGGTGATAGCTCTTACTCTAGAGCGTGAAAAGACCATCTCAAATAAAGTTAATATCGCGATGGGGCCTGTTATAGACTTATGGGCAAAGTATAGAGAAGCAAATTTGGAAGGTGCAGAAGAAGCTATAAAACAATTTGGACATGCGGTACCAGAAAAAGATGAGTTGGAAGCTCTAAGACCATTGGTAAATACATCAAAAATACAATTAGATAATCAGGGAAAGACAGTATATATTGAAAAGGGAATGATATTAGACCTAGGAGCTGTGGCAAAAGGATATGCTGCAGAAAAAGTTGGACAGTATGCAAAAGAATTAGGAGTTAAGAGTGGATTGATATCTGCTGGAGGAAATGTAAAGCTAATTGGCAAGCACCCTCTAAAAGATTCTTTTTCAATTGCAATTCAAAATCCTTATGATAAAGAGGATAACAGTTCATTTTTAGCTGTTTTGAATTTAAATGATACATCTGTAGTGACAAGTGGTGATTATCAAAGATATTTTGACTACAATTCAAAGAGATATCACCATATAATAGACCCTGAAACTTTTTATCCTGGAGGAGATTATAATTCTCTTAGTATAGTTACTGAAGATTCTGGATTGAGCGATTATCTATCTACAACTCTATTTTTAAGTTCTGAAGATGAGATAAGAAGAATTAGCAAAGAACAGGGCGTTGAAGTTATATGGAACACTCTTTCAGGAGAGCTTAAGGAAACTGGAAATCTGTTAGAAGGTGAAAAATGAGAAATAACACAAGAGGATTATTTATCCACCTTTTAGTAGTTTTAATAATGTTTGGAATAGCTACCATGATAAATTTTAACCAGGTGCTAGTGAAAGTTTTTTATGGAAATTTAATTTTTAAAATTATAATTTCTATTCTTCCAATTTTAATGTATTACAATTTTGGTAAGGGACTATATAAAAAGAATAGTTCTAAACTGGACTTTTTTTCTGGAAATATAATAGTGTTACTCTTCATCTTTTTAGCTGCCATATCTCTTATAGGAATGCAATCTAAAGAGGGATTTGAAATAGCTGGCAGCATTTGGAGATTACCTATGGATTTATTTATGTTTCCTTTTGTATATTCTATGGAAGTTTTGGGGATAAGCTCAAACTACTTATTTTTATTTATCTCGTCATTAATTCCAACTATAATATTTGGAATTTGTATAAAAAGAGAGAGAGTAAAGATTAACAGACGTAAAAGATATATGGAAACGAAGAGAAGAAAAAATGAGAGGTAATAAATACCTGTCTTTAATACTTTTGATTATTCTTATAGGAATTCATTTTTATTTAGGGAATGAAGAAAATTCAACATTAGGTGAATACAGAGAAACCACTATAATAAAGGTTATAGATGGAGACACAGTGTTGTCCAGTGATGGAGAAAAGATAAGAATAATAGGAATAAATACACCTGAGATATCTAAGAAAGAATCTCTTTCTATGGAAGCTAAATATTTAGCTGAAAATATTCTTTTAAACAAGAGAGTATTTATAGAAAAAGATATAGAAGAGTTTGATAGATATGGAAGAACACTAGGATATATATGGGTTGAAGTTCCGGATAAGGTAAATAGAAAGAGTATAGAAAAGTTGAACTACTCCGGAATTGCTTTGAAATTTGGTCTTGCAAGAGTATACACTTTTAAACCAAATGATAAGTATAGAGAGTTTTTTATAGATATACAAAAAAATGCAATAAAGAACAAGATAGGAATGTGGGAATATTCAGAAGAGGGAACTACTAGAGGAAATAGTTTAAAATAAGGAGAAGTTATGAGTTATAACTACGATCAACAAATGCTCTATGATACAACTGTATCAAAGTTAAAGGAAATAGGTGTGGAGTTAGAAGACATTGCAGAAATTGTCTTATTATTACAAAGTGAATATATTGATGATTTAACATTGGAAGAATGCCTTGAAAATATTAAAGCAGTATTGAGAAAAAGAGAAGTTATCCATGCAGTTTTAACGGGACTTGCAATAGATGAAATGGCACAAAAACAATTGTTACCTGAGCCGATTCAAAGTATAATTGCAAAGGATGAAAAATTGTATGGAATTGATGAAGTTCTACCACTTGGCATTGTAAACTTGTATGGCACAATAGGTCTTACTAACTTTGGATACTTAGATAAAAAGAAGATAGGTATTATTGACGAGTTGGATAAGAGAAAGAAAAAGTCAGATTCACTGAAAAATGTTGAGACATTTGCAGATGATATAATTGCTGCTATAGCGGCTGCTGCAGCGGCTAGAATAGCACACTCACGCCAAAATTAGGAGGGAATTATGAAAGTTACTATTTGTATGGGATCAAGATGTACACTAATGGGAGCTAGTGCAATATACGATGCAGTAGAGTTATTGCAAGAAGATATTTGTGGACCGGATTCAGATTATTGTTCGGCAGAAAATTTAGAAATAGAGTTAGGTCAATGTCTAAATTCTGAATATTGTCATCCAGAAAATGAATCAACTAAAGCACCAGTTGTAATCATTGATGACGAAATTATATTTAGAGCTACTCCACAAGAAGTTAGCGAAAAAATTATAAATAAATTAAGAAGCTGAGGTTAGAATGAAAGAAACGTATCAAAGCATTGTAGACATTAGAAGAAAGGTATTTGCCGAAGTAGCTAGAATCGCATACTACGATGTAGATATTTCCGAGTTAGAAGATTCTTCATACAGAATTGTACCGGGAGAAGTTGCAAAATATAGAGAAGATATCTTTAGAGAAAGAGCCGTTGCAGACGAGAGACTAAGACTTGCAATGGGGATGGATGCCAGAGAAATATCAGTATATAAAAAACTTACAGATGGTTTTGATAAGGTGGATATAGATACAAATGCCTATGAAAAACCACTGATAAATGTAATTAAATTTGCTTGTGAAGCATGTCCTACAAAAGCCCATGTAGTAACTGACAATTGCAGAAAGTGTATGGCCCATCCATGTACTAACGTATGTCCTGTGAATGCAGTTTCTATTGGTAGGTCAAGAGCTTACATAGATAAAGATAAATGTATAAATTGCGGAAGATGTAAAGAAGCATGTCCATATAATGCAATTGTTATGTATGACAGGCCATGTGCGGCAGTGTGTGGCGTTGATTGTATAGGATCTGATGAGTATGGTAGAGCTGAAATAAATCACGATGAATGCGTGGCTTGTGGAAGATGTATTGCAAGTTGTCCTTTTGGAGCAATAGCAGATAAAACTCAGATATACCAACTTATAAAGGCAATAAAATCTGGAAAGAAAATATATGCAGCTGTAGCCCCATCATTTGTCGGACAATTTGGTGCCAATTCATCTCCTGCACAGATTGTAGAAGGTATTAGACAATTAGGTTTTGAAGATGTTGTGGAAGTTTCTCTTGGAGCCGACGTAACAACTATGAACGAAGCTAAGGAATATATACACAGAGTTCCTGAAGATATTCCATTTATGGGAACATCATGTTGTTTCTCTTGGGCGCTTATGGTGAAAAATAAATTCCCAGAGCTTACAGAGCAAATTTCTGACTCAGGTTCTCCAATGAGATATACTGCAGAATATATACATGAAAGAGATCCAGAAGCGATTATCTGTTTCATAGGTCCGTGTACTTCTAAAAAATTAGAAGCATTAGATACAAAAGTAAAATCACACGTTGACTTTGTAATAACATTTGAAGAACTGATGGGTATGTTCGTAGCAAAGGGAATAGAACCTTCAGAGATAGTTATAGAAAACGAAGTTAAAGATGCATCTACTTTGGGAAGAGGATATCCAATTGCCGGTGGAGTTGCTGAAGCTGTAAGACAAGTTGCTTTAGAATTAGAACCGGATAGAGAGATAAATGTAGTTGGAGCAAATACTCTTCAAGAGTGTATAAAGATGGTTAAAATAGCCAAAGCAGGTAAATACAATGGATATTTGCTTGAAGGTATGGCATGCCCAGGTGGCTGTATAGCCGGGGTTGGAACTATGGCATCAGTTACAAGAGTTAAGAAGGATGTACAAAAGTTCATGAAGGCATCTGATGTATACTCGCCATTGAAAAATGAAAAAATAGGAAACAAATAACTTATACATTACTAATAAAAAATTTATTTATATTTTAAAATAAATTGTGTAAAATACTTGACCTTTGCTGGTTTATGTATTAAAATATCAGGAGTGTTTTAAAAGCCCCGGAAAAATTTTAAAACAGGAGGAAATCTATGAAAACTTATATGGCTAAAGCCAATGAAGTAGATAGAAAATGGTATGTAGTAGATGCAACTGATAAGGTGTTAGGAAGACTTTGTTCTGAAATAGCATCTATCCTAAGAGGAAAGAATAAGGTAATATACACACCTCATGTGGATACAGGTGATTATGTTATCGTAATCAATGCTGATAAGGTAAAACTTACAGGAAATAAGTGGGAACAAAAAATTCATGCTTACCACACTGGATATCCAGGAGGAAGACGTGAAATTGCCTACAAACAACTCAGAGAAAAACACCCTGAAAGAATGGTAGAATATGCTGTAAAGGGTATGCTTCCTAAGTCAAGACTTGGAAGACAGATGTTTACTAAACTAAAGGTATATGCTGGTGCGGAACATCCTCACGAAGCTCAAAAACCTGAAGTATTGGAAATCAACTGAGGAGGTAGGAAATGGAAAGAACTCAATATAGAGGAACTGGAAGAAGAAAGAAATCTATTGCACAAGTTAGACTTCTACCAGGAAACGGAAAATTTACTGTAAACAATAGAGATATTGAAGAGTATTTTGATTATGCAACACTAATCACAGTTGCTAAAGCACCTCTTGAACTTACTGAAACAGTTGCTCAATTTGACGTAATTGTTAAAGTACAAGGTGGCGGATATACTGGACAAGCAGGAGCTATCAGACATGGTATTGCTAGAGCTCTTCTTGAAGTAGACCCAGAACATAGATCTATTCTTAAAAAAGCTGGATTCCTAACAAGAGATCCAAGAATGAAAGAAAGAAAGAAGTATGGTCTAAAGAAAGCAAGACGTGCTCCACAATTCTCAAAGAGATAAGCTTTATATTATCAAAGAAAATCAGAACCTTTGGAAACACCAACTTCCAAAGGTTCTTTTTTATGTTGTATTCATAAATAGGCTCTATGTCAAATATTGGGGAGGCTAGTTAACTCGAGTCTCTTTCTTTAGGCTCTATGTCAAATATTGGGGAGACTCGTTAACTCGAGTCTCTTTCTTTATGTAAAAATGGGCACATAGACGCTAATAAAGATATCAAAACTAAAATAGCAAAAAACAACTAAAAATAAGCATAGCAAATAAAACCCCTAGGGGTTTTGCAAATTTTCCCGTTTTCCTAATCTCTACTTACATGAAAACATAATTCTTTTTCTAAACAAGTCAAAATTTCTCATACCAAAACAATTTCTTTTTAATGTTTTTATCTTTGTATGAGTTCCTTCAAGAGGTCCATTTGACCAAGAGTAATCAAATGAATTACATATTTCTTCAAACCAGTTATTAAAAGAAGTGATACAAGATTTAAATTCTTTTAATTTTGATTCATCTGCTCTTTTTATCCATTCTCTTAAAGCTTTTTTAGCTCTAGTTTTGTTTGGCTGACTAAGTACATACTGGTACCCACAGGGCACACAGTAGAACAATTCTTTTAACTTGTATGCTTCTTTTAATTCCTTGTTAAGTTCAATCATAAGTGATACTTCATTAGCTTGTTCTGAAGTTAGCTTAGAGGCAGGTTTTGTAATTAAACTCTTACTTCTTTTAAAATATTTCCTAAGCTTTGATGATATATCCTTTTGTATTCTCTTTCTAACATTTTCTAATGCCCAGGATACTTGTCTTATGAAGTGGTACCTATCTATGATATGTATTGCGTTTTTAAAGAATGATTTCTTAACTGATTTAAATGCTTTAGACATATCACTTACAAAAAATTTAACATTTCTCTTTTCTATACTAGGAATCCTTTTAAAATATTCAGCTAAAGAACTTTTATCCCTTGAAGGTAAAATATCAATAATTTTATGAGTATCACCATTAAGAAGAGACGTCTGATACTTAATATTACCACTATCACCTTTAAATTCATCAATACATAAAACCTCAGGAAGTTTAGCTCTAGAAGCACTTAAACAATTTAAAATTCTTAATACTGTGTTTGATGAAACATTATACCTATTAGCAATAGAAGATATAGAATAAATCTCATCAAACTCAGAAACAATAGCAAAAACAAGTCTATTGGTCATAGTATGACCTTTGGCAATAAAATCAAGATTCCTCTCAAAACGAGAACCACAAGACTTACAATCATATCTAGTTTTCTTTAAGAAAATCAAAGATTTCTTACCTCGGATGTGAGTATCCCTAATCTTTTGAATTCTATGATCATGAACCCAAATCTTTTTAGAACCACAATGAGGACAAATAGACATCTTAGAAACAGAAGCGTGAACATTAACAAAATTATTACTCTCATCAACACTATCAAAAACTACATCTTTAAAACCAAACAAATTCATGATATTATTATTTTGCACTTATATGCACCTCCAAGCTTTGTTGTTGGTTACTTAAAGTTTAGGACTAAAAGCGTATAAGTGCAATTTTTTTGCAGACGAATTGTCAAATCAAATGCAACACCTATGGTAAGAGACCAAAAAGTTCTTCTTTAGGTGTTTTATATTTTATACATTTTCTAGGTCTATTATTCATTAAACTTAAGTTATAATTTAATTCATCAATATTCACTTCTGATAAATCCATACCCTTAGGATAAAACTCCCTCAAAAGTCCGTTACTATTTTCATTTGTACCTTTTTGCCATGCACAATAGGGATCACAAAAATAAGTTTTGCATCCTAATTCTTTTTCTATTTTCTCAAATTCTGAAAATTCTTTACCTCTATCAAAGGTTATTGTTTTTACTAATTCTTTTGGATAATCTTTTAATGCATTTATTATTGCTGGTGTTACGCTTTCCGACTTTCTATTTTCAACTAGGATTGCTATATAATATCTAGATTTTCTTTCTGCTAAAGTTACGAAACAACATCTACTTTTCCTTTTATGATCTAATCTGCCTGATTCCACTGTATCTGCTTCCCAGTGGCCTAATTCTTGCCTTCTGTATATCTCTTTAGGTCTTTTCTTAATTGTTCTACCTTTATCATTGAATTTTCCTCTTTTTTCTGCTGGCCTTTTAAATTTAGCTTTTCTTCTCAAATTTTTCATACTAGTTTTTGGCAGCTTTTTGGCGTGTATCATTCTATATATCGTTGATGTAGATGGTAATTCATGAATCTCATTTGTGTTTCTATTTGATATTTGTTCAGGGGACCAATGTTCGTTAATCTTTACAGTTAAATAATCAATAACATCTTTAGAAAATTTACTTTTTCTATGGCAGTCTTTTCTTCTATCAATATATTTATCATTTGCCTTTATCGGAAAGTACTTAGTGTAACTTCCCCTACTAACTTTTATCTTAGATGAATTTCTTTTAATTTCTCTAGATATTGTACTAGGTGACCTTTTAAGTGCTTGTGCAATTTTCCTTATACTCATTCCTAAATTTAAAAATTGGTAAATACAAGATCTTTCTTCTATGGTAAGATGGTTATAGCTCATAGTTAATCACTCCTTTTAATATGTTTTGTTTGGTCACTTACATATTAACACAGCTGATTAGCTATGAGTTTATTTATGTTGCACTTGTTATGATAAATTATCAATACAAAACAACCAACCAAGTATGAAAACGCAAGAGCTATTAATCCGACGTTGAGTTTAGTTTTGTAACCTATAGCAATGGACAACACAATTGCCGATATAATAATAAAATTAATCATAATTCACCTCACATAAACTTAATGATACTATGAAAGCAAAGGAAAAGGAAGATTATTAATCAAAATTGTTAACTGATATAAACAAAAAGATTGATTAAATAAAATCTGTATTAAAGCAATAAGATGCAAAATTAAAAACCAACTTAAAAAATATACTAGAGATAATTAGTTTGGGTAGAAATGTAAAGAGGTGATCAAGGTGAGTGATACTATAAAAAATCAGTTACAACACAAGACTATTAGGAAATTTGAAAATAGAAAGATAGATGAAGAAACACTAAATAAATTGTTTGAAGTCTATAATCATGTGCCGACATCGACAGGGATGCAACAGACGTCAGTAATAAGAGTTATAGACCCTAAAATAAAACACCAAATTATGGAAGTTTCAACACAAAGCTATTTAGAAGAAGTACCGGAGCTTCTAATATTTATTGTGGACTTATACAGAAATTATAGAATAGCGGATGAAAAAGGATACAAAGAAGATGCATATAGCCATATGGATAAATTTTTCCAAGGATTCACAGATGCGGTAATTAGTGCACAGAATATGGTGGTGGCAATGGAGTCAATAGGGCTTGGAGCAGTGTATTTCGGTTCGATTTTAAACGACTATGATAAGATGGTTGAAATTTTAAATTTACCTAAGTATACATTCCCGGTTGTAGGGCTGGGATTTGGATATCCGGCAGAAGAGCCACAGTTGAAGCCTAAAATGCCTGTAGGATTAAAAGTTTTTGAAAATGAATATAAAGTATATGACAACTACTTGGAGACTTTTAAAGAGTATGACGACATCACAACCACTTATTATGACACAAGGGATAATGGAAAAAGATCAGATTGTTTCACAGATCAAGTAGTGAAGAAATTTTTAAGTGTGAATGATGTAAGACGTGATGTAATAAAATCTATTGCAAAGCAAGGTTTTGAAATAAGAATCTAATATTAAAAAGTAAAGCTGATTTCCAGTTTCTAAAGAGAGCAGGATTTAAAAACTTGGATTTGGCCAGCATTTTGCAAGGGGTGATATACCTTTTATGTCTGGGAGCAGTTTTGGATTTAGCATTGTGTATTTCATCAGCCATTGATGAGATAGAATATAATCAGATATTGATATCTAATAAATCTCCTTTTAAGTAGGGAATGGCAATATGAAGGAAAATAGTGGGAAGCCAAATCACGGCACTACTCTTAGCTTATGCAGACTCTTATATTACAGTGATTATGGTTTTTATGGCACAGGGCACACCAATTTTAAATATACTTACGTCAAAGCAAATAGCATATAAAATTTTGTATACATTTGTTGGGTGTATAGGTTCGGTGTGCCCAGCTAACTTGTATGATGTATATCTTTTTGAGAGAGAGTTGTAGCAAGAGAATTTAAAAAATAAATAAAATTATTTTACGGGTGGGTTGAATGCACAAGCATTTTGAAACTAACCAGTTTTATGTAGTGTTTAAGAATTTTGTAAAATTATTGGTGTAAATAAAAAACCGCCTTATAAAGGCGGTTGTATTCATTAAGATAAACTATTTAAAATAGTTCTTCTATTTAATTTTTACAATCTTAGAATCAACTTTAGATTCTTCGATAGCTATATTCAAAAGAGATTTAAAGAAGTTGATAGTTTTTTCAGAATCTATCGCTATTCTGTAAGCACCATCTTCTTTTTTACCCTTGATGACAATGCTGTTGTCCTTATCTGTGTAGATTGATTTTATAGAATCGTAAGGGATTGCAAGGTTACCCAATACAAATCCATCTTCATAAGTGCCGCCAGCTGTGTTGAAAGTATCTCTTCCAGTTCTAAAAGAATTTTTGTTGCTGAAAGTATATACATTCACATCTTTGCTCTCTTCTTTATTTTCAAATAGTCCAGAGAGTAAGTTAACTAAGAATACCACAAGAATAAGTGAAACTATAAGTGGATTAGTTAAAGCTGTTAGCAATTTGTGTTCAGGTAAGTATAGAGTTCTCACAAGGTATAAATTTAAAAAGATTAAAAATACTACATACACTAAAATTTTTACTATGTAGTTTAATGAATTAATCTTTAAAGATTTAAGCTTTGCAACTTTGGCATATTCGCCAAACAATTCATCAACAGTGGATATAAATAAGAAGTTTGCAAAAATCCAAAACATATTCATAATCACCGTATTTTCTATAACTGACTGTTTTTTAAAAAAAGTTTGTATCCCCAAAGGAATTAATAAAGATATAAATACTATAATTCCAAGCTTTAAATTATTTTTCATAGTACCCCCAATAAATTAATTAAAAAAATTATATCACAAATTCATAAAAAATGATTGCAGTTATAAAATTTGGGTATATAAAGAATAACAAAATATTAAGGAGTGATACCAATGTACGACTTAGTAGATTTAGTTAAAAAATATAGTGAGAGTGGCAAATAAGAACTAAGGTTTAAGACAATATCGTTTAGATAAGCCACTGGCTATTAATACGAACAATTAAAAATGAATATATACTAAGGCCGAATAAGAATTCGGCTTTTTTTATGTGATTAATTAAATATTAGAAATTGTGAAATATAAACTTAATATAATAGAAAGCGTTTTTTGTGGTATAATCCTAGCAAAAGGGAGGTAATTTATGAAAAAGAGAATATTGAGTATCGTAATGATGCTTGCAGTAGTTATGAGTTTAGTAGGATGTACTCCAAACGTTGCAGCATATTTAGAAAAAACTAAAGAGGTACAAAATTGGGAAGGTTCTAAAATATCAGGACAAGCAGAAGTTAAAGTATCTTTTAAAGACGAACAAGGCAAAGCACAAGAAGTTAAAATGCCAATGACAGTATCAGGCGTTTCAGAAGGAAAAGAAAAAGCAGAAGTTAAAGTATCTATGGATATGACAGCTATTAAGAAAATGGCTCCAGCAGAAGAGGCTGAAGAAGCTATGAAGATGATTCCTGACAAATTTGAAATGCATATGTTTGTAGACGGAAGTAAAATCTACATAAATAAAGATTACTTTAAAGCTATGGCAATGGGCAACAAAGAAGCTTTAGCGAACATCAAAGAAGACTATATACTTTTAGCAACAGACGAAGAAAATTCAGTTGCAATGATGCCACAAAAAGCAGTTATGGAATATGTAAACTCTGCTGAATTCAACGCTGATATAATGAGTATTCTAAACAAGGCTCTTGAAGGATACAAACCAGTAGTTGATATGAAAGTTGAAGGAAACAAATTCACTTACGAAGCTACATCTGACCAAATGGCACAAGAAATTATAAACTCAGTTACAACTATCGTAGCAAACTGGGATAAAGTTTCAGGAGACATTTACAAATTAGCAAACAAGATGGAAGCTGGCGTAGACGAAGCTACTATCAAAGAAGCAGTTAAAGGATTTAAGAAAGACGACTTTGCTAAGTCAGTTAACGAAGCAAAAGAAAAAATCAAGGGTTCAAGCTTAAAATCATCAATAGACTTTAAAGAAGGAAAATACCTACAAGAAATGGTATTAGACTTAAAAGTTAAAGATATGTTCAACATGGTTATGACTATGAAGTCTGAAGCAGTAAAAGATGATTCAGTAAAAGTTATGATTCCTAAATCAGTTAAGAAATTAACTTCAGAAGAATATATGGACTTAATTTTCCATATGGACAAAACACCTATAATAAACGTAAGAGTTAATGCAGAAGAATTAGACTTCGTAGATCAACAACCTACAATAGTTGAAGGAAGAACTTTAGTACCATTCAGAGCACTTCTTGAAAAATTAGGAGCAAAAGTTGAATGGAACGAAAAAACTCAAATGGTTACAGCAACTAAAGCTGATAAAACTATCGTTCTTAAAATAGGTTCAAACAAAGCAACAGTAGATGGAAAAGAAGTTACACTTGATGTGCCGGCTGTAATAGAAAACGGACGTACTATAGTTCCACTAAGATTCTTATCAGAAAACTTAGGCTACAAAGTTAAATTCGATGCAGAAATGGCACCATTTTATGTAATAGACATCTACAATACTACAGATGAAAAATTAGCTGAAACACTTAAAGCAAAAGAAGACGCTATGATTGCTGAATTTGCAAAGATGGAAAAAGAAAGTCTTGAAAAAGCAAATAAGACTGAAAAAGCTAATTCAGTAGGAATCATAGGTGGTAAAGATTCTGAAACTAAAATAAAAGTAAAGTAAAATTAAATAAAGATTTATGAATTAAAAACAGAATTTACATCGTAAAAAAGTCACTAGATAAAACAAAAATCTAGTGACTTTTTTTGATAGAGATAATTTATCATAACAAGTGCAACATAAATAAACTCATAGCTAATCAGCTGTGTTAATATGTAAGTGACCAAACAAAACATATTAAAAGGAGTGATTAACTATGAGCTATAACCATCTTACCATAGAAGAAAGATCTTGTATTTACCAATTTTTAAATTTAGGAATGAGTATAAGGAAAATTGCACAAGCACTTAAAAGGTCACCTAGTACAATATCTAGAGAAATTAAAAGAAATTCATCTAAGATAAAAGTTAGTAGGGGAAGTTACACTAAGTACTTTCCGATAAAGGCAAATGATAAATATATTGATAGAAGAAAAGACTGCCATAGAAAAAGTAAATTTTCTAAAGATGTTATTGATTATTTAACTGTAAAGATTAACGAACATTGGTCCCCTGAACAAATATCAAATAGAAACACAAATGAGATTCATGAATTACCATCTACATCAACGATATATAGAATGATACACGCCAAAAAGCTGCCAAAAACTAGTATGAAAAATTTGAGAAGAAAAGCTAAATTTAAAAGGCCAGCAGAAAAAAGAGGAAAATTCAATGATAAAGGTAGAACAATTAAGAAAAGACCTAAAGAGATATACAGAAGGCAAGAATTAGGCCACTGGGAAGCAGATACAGTGGAATCAGGCAGATTAGATCATAAAAGGAAAAGTAGATGTTGTTTCGTAACTTTAGCAGAAAGAAAATCTAGATATTATATAGCAATCCTAGTTGAAAATAGAAAGTCGGAAAGCGTAACACCAGCAATAATAAATAGCATTAAAAGATTATCCAAAAGAATTAGTAAAAACAATAACCTTTGATAGAGGTAAAGAATTTTCAGAATTTGAAGAAAATAAGAAAAAGAATTAGGATGCAAAACTTATTTTTGTGATCCCTATTGTGCATGGCAAAAAGGTACAAATGAAAATAGTAACGGACTTTTGAGGGAGTTTTATCCTAAGGGTATGGATTTATCAGAAGTGAATATTGATGAATTAAATTATAACTTAAGTTTAATGAATAATAGACCTAGAAAATGTATAAAATATAAAACACCTAAAGAAGAACTTTTTGGTCTCTTACCATAGGTGTTGCATTTGATTTGACAATTCGTCTAGATAAAAAATTATAAAGCCCAAAGATTATCTCTGGGCTTATCTCAACTAAGGAGAATAGATTGTAAGTCTCCTATAACTATTTACTTTCTAATTTATTGATAGCAGTAACAAGTGCGTCTACATCAATGCCGTGAACCATAGCCGCTTCTTCAAGAGATTCCATTTGAGAAGCTGGGCACATTACACAGCCCATTCCAAAGCTCATTAGAGTTCCTATTGCTTCTGGTTTATCTTTAAGGATTTCTCCTATAATTGTACTTTTAGTAACTGTCATTTCAGTCCTCCTTTAATATTTATCACGCTTAGACCTTTGAAAGTAGATTCACCTTCGTGGTATCCAAGAGTAAGAACAAAATTTGTATCCTTATTTATACCCGCTGGTAGGGAATTTAATTTAATATTTTTTGATTTTAAGATGAAAGTTTCGCTTTTGCCATCTTGTTCCACTTTAACTACTGGTGTAAGTCTTAAACTACCTTTGAATTTAAGTTGGATAGGAGTTAATAGAAGTACATTTTCATCTTCAAGATATTCTATTTCTAAAGCGTGTTGCTTTCCATCATCAGTTCTGCCGATGATGTTAGTGTTTTTAGTGAAGTCGTATACGCTAATAGAATCTTTATCCAAAGTTAAATCTTTAGTGTTTGAAGAAAGTGCAGATGTTAAGTTAACTAATTTGACTTCTTCTCTTGAAGTTAAGTCTTTAGGTTCAACTTTTTCTGGTTTTATTAGAACTTTTCTTTCGGCTTCATTATAATCTACTACAAATCCTAAGTTTTTTCCCAAGTCTCTTAGCTTGAAGTAGTTGTTGCCATTAATTAGATAGCCATTGTATTTAACTTTGTCGTTGTCAACACGAGCTTGTTGGAAAGCTGGTTGAATTTGAATTTCTTTTGAGTCTGACTTAGTTAAATCTGAGGAAAGCGGTGTATATTTTGAAAATCTTTGAATTGTTATATTGTTGGTATCTTTATTGAATCCAACGTCAAATCCAACTTCTGTATCTTTTAGTACTGCGGCTATATCACGTAGTTTAAAGTAGTTACTACCGTCAATATTATATCCTTGTACTTCGACTTGCTTTCCGTCTAAGAATACGGCTTGGTCTGTTACAGTAGCTTCTTGGGCTGAAACTGCACTTGAAAGAGAAACAGCTAATAGAGCTGATAAAATTATCTTTTTCATAAATACCTCCTTGTTCATAGTATATCACTTTAGATTATACCATATATGAAATTGAGCATAATAGCAATAAAAACAATTTCTAACTTTTATAGTATAACTACTTGGGCTATAATAGATGAGGAACGATATAGTTATTTGTATTGTAACAGTAGACTAATAAAAAAATCTATAATTAGAAAACCTTATTTTTGGGTAGGGGCTTTGTTGATAATGTAGGTTTTATTTGTTATAATTACATAAAAGATGGGATTAGTTCCAGTATATGGAATCGGGAGGTGTGTGTATGTGGACTAGCGAAACTATGACGTTGGGAGAAGCTGCCATTTATTCTATAACAGCCATAGCGGTTGTATTTTTGGCTCTTATTTCGATAGCATTATTTGTAAAGATTATCTCAGCTGTCGTTGGCGCAGTGGTAAAAGAAGAATCTGTTACAAAACCCACAGCTGTTCAATCAAAACCGGTTGAACCAAAACAAGATTTAAGCTTAGTTGCAGCAGTAATTGCAGCAGTATCAGAAGAAACTAAATTATCAGTAGATAAATTCAAGATAGTGTCTATTGAAGAAAAGAAATAATTAGGAGGCAAATTTAAGATGAAGTATCAAGTAAAAGTAGATGGAAAAACATTTGAAGTAGAAGTAGAAAAAGTAGGTGGCGGGCCAAGATCATTAACTATGGCAGATTTCGGAGCACCTCAAGCACCAACAGCTCCAGTAGCTCCAGCTGCACCAGTAGCACCAGCTCCAGCTCCAGCAGCTCCTGTTCAAGAAGCTAAACCAGCTGCAGCATCAACAGGTGGAGACGCAGTTATATCACCAATGCCAGGAACAATACTTAAAGTTAATGTAAATGATGGAGCTTCTGTAAACGCAGGGGATGTTATCATTATTCTTGAAGCTATGAAAATGGAAAATGAAATTGTTGCAACAGCTTCAGGTACAGTTTCATTAAAAGTTAAACAAGGAGAAACAGTTGACACTGATCAACTATTAGCAGAAATAAAGTAAGATAATTAGGAGGAAACTAAATTGAATTTCTTTTCAGTATTACAAGGCATCTTAGGCCAATCAGGCTTCGCAGCCATGACATGGCAACAAGGTGTAATGTTCTTAGTATCTTTTATCCTATTATATCTTGCAATTAAAAAGCAATTTGAACCGCTTCTTCTTTTACCTATAGCGTTCGGTATGTTACTTACTAACTTACCAGATGCAGGTCTTATGAGAGAGGCGACAGATCACTGGTATAATTCAGGGGTATTGAGAATAATTTATGGGGGAGTAAAATCTAACCTATTCCCATGTCTAATATTCATGGGCGTTGGAGCGATGACTGACTTCTCTCCATTAATCGCAAATCCGATTTCATTATTATTGGGTTCAGCAGCACAAATTGGTATTTATGTTGCGTTTATGATAGCTATCGCTTTAGGTTTTTCACCTCAAGAAGCAGCTTCAATCGGTATCATAGGTGGTGCTGACGGTCCTACAGCAATATTCACTACATCACAATTAGCACCGGAATTATTAGCACCAATAGCTGTAGCGGCTTATTCATACATGGCGCTTATTCCTATAATTCAACCGCCAATTATGAAAGCGCTTACAACTAAAAAAGAAAGAGAAACTAAAATGGTTGCTCTTAGAAAAGTATCAAAGGCTGAAAAAATTATATTCCCAGTAGTGGTAGTATTATTTACAGCTTTATTACTTCCATCAGTAGCACCTTTATTAGGTATGTTGATGTTAGGTAACTTATTTAAAGAATCAGGTGTTACAGCAAGACTTTCTGACACTGCTCAAAACGCATTGATGAATATAGTAACTATAATGCTTGGAACTACAGTTGGGGCAACTGCAAGTGGAGAAGCTTTCTTAAATGTTAAGACAATTCAAATTATATGTTTAGGACTTATAGCTTTTGCAGCAGCAACAGCAGCAGGCGTACTTTTTGGAAAAGTGTTATACTATGTAACAGGAGGAAAGATAAATCCTCTTATAGGTTCAGCTGGGGTATCTGCGGTGCCAATGGCAGCCAGAGTATCACAAGTTGAAGGTAGAAAGTATAATCCGACAAACTTCCTATTGATGCACGCAATGGGACCTAACGTTGCTGGAGTTATCGGTTCAGCAGTAGCTGCCGGACTATTCTTATTAGTACTTGGTTGAAAAATTTGAGAACCTTATTTTAAGGTTCTCAATTGATGTGTAAATAAAAAAGGAGGAAATCACATTGAGTAAAGTAATGAGTTTAAAAGACGCCGTTAGCAAATATGTAGAAGATGGCGATGTAATCAGCTTTGGTGGATTTACAACAAACAGAAAACCTTATGCTGCTGTTTATGAAATTCTAAGACAAGGACAAAAAGACTTCATAGCTGAAGCAGGTCCAGCTGGTGGAGACTGGGATATGATGATAGGAGAAGATAGAGTTAAGGCTTATATCAACTGCTATACAGCAAACTCAGGATACACTAACGTATCAAGAAGATTTAGAAAAGCAATCGAACAAGGTAAATTATTATTTGAAGACTATTCACAAGACGTTGAAATGCTAAGACTTCACGCAGCATCTCTTGGTCTTCCATACCTACCAGTAAAACTTATGATGGGAACTGACTTAGTTGACAAATGGGGGATTTCTAAAGAAGAAAGACAAAAAATAGACAAACTTCCAAATGACAAATTTGTTTATGTAGAAAATCCTTTCACTGATGACAAAAAAGTTGTTGCAGTACCAGTTCCAGTAATTGATACAGCAGTTATCCACGTACAAGTTGCTTCTCCAGACGGAACTTGCAGAATTATCGGAGACGAATTCCACGATGTTGACATAGCTGTAGCAGCAAGAAAAACAATTGTAACTTGTGAAGAATTAGTAAGTAACGAACAAATAAGACGTGACCCAACTCTTAACTCAATCCCAGGATTCTGTGTAGACGCAGTAGTTCACGTACCATACGGTGCTCACCCATCACAATGTTATGATTATTATGATTATGACCCAGCATTCTACAAAATGTATGACAAAGTAAGTAAAGCAGATGAAGACTTCGATGCATACATGAAAGAATGGGTTTACGACATTGAAGATCACGAACAATACTTAAATAAATTAGGCGCAACAAGATTAATTAACTTACATCCTGTTCAAGGCTTTGGATATGCTACAAATGTCCTAAAGGAGGTTAAATAATGGCAAGATACGATAACTATACAAACAAAGAAATGCAAGCGGTAACAATCGCTAGACAAATCAAAAACGATCAAATTGTTATAGTAGGTACAGGACTTCCGCTAATCGGAGCTTCTGTAGCTAAGAGAGCTTTCGCTCCTGAATGTCAAATAATAGTAGAAAGTGGTCTTATGGACTGTTCTCCAATCGAAGTTCCAAGATCTGTAGGAGACAACAGATTCATGGCACAATGTGCTGTTCAATGGCCAAACGTAAGATTCATAGGTTTCGAAGCTTGTGAATGGTTACACAACAAAGAAAGAATGATAGCTTTCATAGGTGGAGCTCAAATCGACCCATACGGAAATGTAAACTCAACTGTAATAGGAGATTACAACAATCCTAAGACAAGATTTACAGGTTCAGGTGGAGCTAATGGTATCGCTTCTTATGTAAACACTGTTATCATGATGCAACACGAAAAAAGAAGATTCATGGAAAAAATAGATTACATCACATCTCCTGGTTGGATGGACGGCCCTGGCGGAAGAACTCGTGCTGGTATTCCTGAAAACGTAGGACCACAAATGGTTGTAACTGACAGAGGTATCTTAAAATTCGACGAAGATACTAAGAAAATGTATCTAGCTGGATACTATCCAACATCAAGCCCTGAAGATGTACTTGAAAACACAGGATTTGATATAGATGTTTCTCGTGCTGTATTACTTGAAGCACCAGACGAAGCAGTAATTAAGCTAATAAGAGAAGAAATCGACCCAGGCGAAGCATTTATCAAAGTGCCAACAGAATAAAAAACGAGAGGAAATTCATGAGTAACTATTCATTAAATCCATATTTTAAACATATGCAAACAATTGGTAGCCCTATCAAAGCGGCTAACCAAGAAAATTTCGACCTTGTAAGACAAGTTGAAATGGAAATCCAAGAAGCTATAGAAAAAGCTCAAGCAACTGGAAAGCCAGATGAAAAAGTAAACGAAAGAGGAGAATGGACAGCACTTCAAAGACTTGCAGAATTAGTTGACGAAGGAACATGGTGCCCACTAAACTCACTATTTGACCCAGGGGATAATGATACAGGATCAACTGGTATCATCAAAGGTCTTGGACGTATCAATGGAAAATGGGCTATGATAATAGCTTCAGATAACAAGAAACTTGCAGGAGCTTGGGTTCCTCATCAAGCTGAAAACCTTGTTAGAGCATCTGATACAGCTAAGAGACTTAGAGTGCCTCTAGTATATGTATTAAACTGTTCAGGGGTAAAACTTGACGTTCAAGAACAAGTATATCCAAACAGAATAGGTGGAGGTACTCCATTCTATAGAAATGCTGAACTTAACCAATTAGGTATTCCTGTAATAGTTGGTATCTACGGTACTAACCCAGCAGGTGGTGGATACCACTCAATTTCACCTACAATCCTTATAGCTCACAAAGATGCTAACATGGCAGTTGGTGGAGCAGGTATACTTGGTGGTATGAATCCTAAGGGATATATAGATGAAGAAAGTGCAAACCAAATTGCAGATGCAACAGCTAATGCAAAGAAGGTTGCTCCTCCAGGATCTGTTGGAGTTCACTTCGCACAAACTGGTTTCTTCAGAGAAGTATATGTTGAAGAAGAAGGCGTACTTGAAGGAATTAAAAAATATGTAGATATGCTTCCATCATACGATCCAGAATTCTTCAGAGTAGATGATCCTAAGAACCCAGCATTTGATGTAAATGATCTATACTCAATAGTTCCGATGAACCCTAAAAAAGTTTATGATGTTTACGATGTAATCGCTAGACTTATCGACGGTTCTGAATTTATGGAATACAAGAAGAGCTACGGTCCAGAAATGGTAACTGGTGTTGCTAAGATAGCTGGTCTTCCAGTAGGTATCGTTGCAAACGCTCAAGGATTCCTTATGAACTATCCTGAATATAAAGAAAAAGCTATCGGAATCGGTGGAAAGTTATATAGACAAGGTCTTATCAAAATGAACGAGTTTGTAACTCTTTGTTCAAGAGACAAACTTCCTATCATTTGGATTCAAGATACATCAGGAATCGATGTAGGTGATGACGCAGAAAAGGCTGAATTATTAGGTCTTGGACAATCACTAATCTACTCAATTCAAAATTCTCAAATTCCACAAATGGAAATCACTTTGAGAAAAGGTACAGCAGCAGCTCACTACGTACTAGGTGGTCCACAAGGAAATGCAACTAATGCATTCTCAATCGGAACAGCAGCTACAGAAATCAACGTAATGAATGGAGAAACAGCAGCAGTAGCTATGTACTCAAGACGTCTTGCTAAAGATAAGAAAGCAGGAAAAGATCTTCAACCAACAATCGACAAAATGAATGCTTTAATTGAAGATTACAATGCAAAATCAAGACCAGCTTTCTGTGCTAAGACAGGTATGGTTGATGAAATTGTAAACTTGAATGCAATCAGAAACTACATGATCGCATTCACAGAAGCATCTTATCAAAACCCTGAGCATGTATGCCCTGTTCATCAAATGCTTCTTCCAAGAATCATTAGAGATTTCGACAATCTTTATAGGAAGTAAAATATTAGCAGGCTGCAAAGCCTGCTTTTTACATACTTGGTGTTTTTGACATAAACTTGGCTTAGTAGTACAATTATTCTCGTAAGAAAAACTATAAATTTAATATAATTAATTTAATTATGGAAGGGAAAGTATGACAGAATCTATTTACACTATGGGGATAGACATAGGGTCTACCGCCACTAAAGGTGTAATTTTAAAGAATGGTAGAGAAATAATAGCTAAAACTGTTATAGATGTTGGAGCAGGTACAAGCGGTCCTAAAAGGGCTATAAAGAGTGTACTTGAAGCGGCTAATATGAAGAGAGAAGATATCCAATATGTAATGGCTACTGGATATGGAAGAAATGCTCTTGAAGAAGCAGATTTCCAAATGTCTGAGTTATCTTGTCACGCAAAAGGAGCTTACTTCTTGTTCCCAAGAGTACACACTATTATTGATATAGGTGGTCAAGATGCCAAAGCGCTTAAGATAGGCGATGGGGGAGTTCTTGACAACTTTGTTATGAATGACAAGTGTGCAGCAGGTACTGGGAGATTTTTAGACGTAATAGCTAAAGTATTGGAAGTAAATGTATCTCAACTTGAAGAGCTTGACGAAAAGAGTGAAAAGGACATTGCAATTTCTTCAACATGTACAGTATTTGCTGAATCAGAAGTAATTTCTCAACTTGCACAAGGAACTAAGATTGAAGATATAATTAAGGGAATACACGTTGCTATAGCAAGTCGTGTAGGATCTTTAGCAAAACGTGTAGGAGTTCAAGACGATGTTGTAATGACAGGTGGTGTGGCTTTAAACAAAGGTATGGTCAGAGCACTTGAAAGAAATATCGGTCATAAAATTCACACTTCTGAATTATGCCAATTAAATGGTGCTTTAGGAGCAGCATTGTTTGGATATCAAAAATACCAAAATATTTTAAAGAAGCAACAAAGGGACGCTAATAAATAAAAGGAGCCTTTTTTGGAGGAGGAAATATGGCTAAAAAAGTTTTAGAAAAAATACCGGGAATAAAACCAAGACCGGTAGAAGGACACAAACCGGCAGCAGCAGTATTAAGAAGTGTAGTAGACGCTGTTTATGGAGATGCATGGGATGCAAAGCAAAGAGGAGAATTAGTAGGATGGAGTTCATCCAAATTCCCAATCGAACTTGCAAAAGCATTTGATTTACAAGTTGTATATCCAGAAAACCACGCAGCTACAACAGCAGCTAAAAAAGATGGTCTTAGACTATGTAATGCAGCAGAAGACATGGGATATGACAATGATATCTGCGGATACGCAAGAATATCTATAGCATTTGCAGCAGGAGAACCTACTGACTCAAGAAAGATGCCTCAACCAGACTTCGTACTTTGCTGTAACAACATCTGTAACATGATGACAAAGTGGTATGAAAATATCGCTAGAATCCACAATATACCAATGATAATGGTGGATTTCCCATTCCAAAATACAAAAGAAGTATCTGAAGAAAAAATTGACTACATGGTAGGACAATTTGAACACGCTATCAAACAACTTGAAGAATTAACTGGCAAAAAATTTGACCAAAAGAAATTCGAAGATGCTTGTGCAATAGCTAATAGAACAGCAGCAGCTTGGTTAAAAGCTTGTTCATACATGGCTTATAAACCATCTCCACTAAGCGGATTTGACCTATTTAACCATATGGCAGACATCGTAGCTGCAAGATGTGACATTAGAGCAGCTGAAGGATTTGAACTTCTTTCTGAAGAATTCGAACAATCAGTAAGAGAAGGTACTTCAACTTGGGAATACCCAGAAGAACACAGAATTCTATTCGAAGGAATTCCTTGTTGGCCAGCACTTAGACCACTTTTCGAACCACTAAAGAACGCAGGTGTTAACGTAACAGCAGTTGTATACGCTCCAGCATTCGGTTTCCAATACAACGGAATCAGAGAAATGGCAGCAGCTTACTCAAAAGCACCATGTTCAGTATGTATCGAAGATGGGGTTGAGTGGAGAGAAACAATGGCTAAAGAAAACGGAATTAGTGGTGCCCTTGTAAACTACAACAGATCATGTAAACCTTGGTCAGGAGCAATGCCTGAAATAGAAAGACGTTGGAAAGAAGACTTAGATATTCCAGTAGTTCACTTCGATGGAGACCAAGCCGATGAAAGAAACTTCTCTGAAGAACAATATAAGACAAGAGTTCAAGGTCTTGTTGAAATAATGGACGAAAGAAAAGAAGAGAGAGAAGCTAAGGGTGAAGAAGTTTATACAAACTTTGAAAACACTAAAGAAACTGATTGGTCAAAGCCAACTATTGATTGAGGTGTAGCATGGAAATTAGAGAAATATTAGATAAATTAACACATATCGCAAATAACCAAAGAGAACAAATAGATAAATACCTTGCAGAAGGTAAAAAAGTAGTAGGGATATTCCCATACTATGCACCTGAAGAAATAGCTCACGCAGGTGGATTAGTTCCAATAGGAATTTGGGGAGGACAAGGTCCTATAGATAAAGCTAAAAACTATTTCCCAACATTCTACTATTCATTAGCATTAAGATGTTTAGAAATGGCTTTAGACGGAACACTTGATGGACTTAGCGCATCAATGGTAACAACTCTTGATGACACACTAAGACCTTTCTCTCAAAACTATAAAGTTTCTGCAGGTAGAAAAATACCTATGGTATTCTTAAACCACGGACAACACAGAAAAGAAGAGTTCGGTAGAATCTACAATGCAAAAATATTTGATAATGCAAGAAAAGAACTTGAAAAAATCTGTGGAGTAGAAATACCAGATGAAAACTTTGCTAAGACTTTTGAAATCTATAACGAAAATAGAGCGTTAAAGAGAGAGTTTATAAAATTAGCAGCAGATCACAGACAAACTGTAAAAGCATCAGAAAGATGTCTTGTACTTAAAGCATCATGGCATATGCTAAAAGAAGAACACAACGAACTTCTTAGAGAATTAAATGCTAAACTTAGAGAACTTCCAGTAGAAGAATGGGACGGACCAAGAGTTGTTACAAGTGGTGTAATCACTGATAACGAAGGTCTATTACAAGTATTCGATGACTATAAGATCAATATAGTAGCAGATGACGTAGCAAGTGAATCAAGAGGATTCAGAATAGATGTTGATACATCAATTACAGATCCAATGATGGCACTTTCTGACCAATTTGCAAGAATGGACGAAGACCCAATTCTTTACGATCCAGATATCTGGAAGAGACCAGAATTCGTTGTTAAACTTGCTGAAGATAACGATGCAGACGGATGTTTATTATTTATGATGAATTTCAACGATACAGAAGAAATGGAATATCCATCACTTAAACAAGCTTATGAAGAAGCTGGAATTCCACTTATCAAAATGGGATATGACCAACAAATGTCTGACTTCGGACAAGTTAAGACACAACTTGAAACATTCAACGAAATGGTTCAACTTAACAGAATGTAATAACAAAAAGGACTTCTCGAAAATGAGAAGTCCTCTTTTAATGCAAATTTTTAGATTAATTTAGATTTTAAGATGTTAAGTGTAGATTAATTAAACTGTTGGGAAATATCTTTTAAGATAATACAAAGCTACGCAATGAATTATAAAAAATAAAGGGACTAAAATTTTAAACTTAAACTTTTTAGTTTTGTGGTGACAAATATACATACCGAGCAACGCTCCCAAACTTCCAAATAAAAAACTAAAAAGAAGTAGAGTTTGTTCCGAAATTCTCTGAGAGCCGCTAATTGCTTTTCGTTTATCGATAAAGTACAAAAGAAAAGTGATTAGATTTATAATTGCTAAAAATATGTATATATTCAAAGTATCCCTCCTAAAACAAATTAAAATAAAAATCGACAGACTTTTAATCTGTCGTTTATATTTTAAGCTCTAACTCTTTTATCGGCAGGAGCTTTTACAGTAATTTCAAATTGTCCAATTATAAAGGAAGAAACAATAGTTGTCAGCAAAGAAAATATAATTCTTCCCATAGGTATATATAATAAAGACATAGTCAAAACCAAGGCATCAGTTAAAAAATAAATTTTACTAATATTTAAGTTTAATTTATTTGATAGGACAAGAGCCAAGGCATCATCTCCACCTGCTGCACAAGCTTGTGAAACAATAAGTCCACATCCCACTCCAATTCCTATTCCACCAATTAAGGCAGAAACTATTGGGAAGTTGTATAGACTTGGGACAATTGCTCCAGTAGTTAAAAATATTTTATAAAAAATAGCAAAACTTACACAAGCAACGGCAGTTCTTTTTAAAAATCTTTTTCCAAAGAAGGAAACTCCCAAGCTAAAACAAGCAAAGTCAAGTATAGGACTTATTATAGCAGGGTCTAAATTAAAAAGTTTGTATAAGAGCATTGTGAGTCCTAAGACTCCTCCTTCAGTTATGCTGGATTGCATATGTATATTCACAAGAGTAAAAGACATTATGCATGAGCCGATAATTATACGTACGATACCTTTTCGAGAAAGTTCGAAAAAGTTTAAAAATTGATTTAGCATTTTTACACCTCCTCGTTTTTTAAGAAGAGAGTAAATCTTTACAACCAAAAAAAGATAGCTACGGTCATAAGGAAAACCCTCGTACTTTGCAATCTAATGATGGTGTTGATGCTTTTTTATTTTTTGGATTTTTTCTTGTAAAAACTCTGAGCTTCTAAGTATTTTTTTAGCCTTTAAAAATTCCACATCAGGACTTCTCCAGGCTCTTCATCAATATATAGGCATCAGATAAAAACTACCAAAACGGTAACCACCGCAAAACGCTAAAATCTATTAATAGTATATCGTTTATTGGGAAATAACTCAATTACTTAATTATAAACTAAAAGTTTAATAAACAACTAAACAGAGAAGTTAAATATTAGATGAAAGTAATATTATTTAAAGACTTATAGTTTATATAATTAGTTAGTTATCTAAATAAAATGCTTTTGATTGGTGTAGTTTTACACAATAAATCCACAGATTGTGGATAATAATCAACAGAAAATTAACGAACATCTGTGTAACAATGTGTGGATAATGTGGATAGTTTTGTGGATTATGTAAATAAAGGGGAATAGAGCAGTTTTTGATTGTGAATATAGCTGTGCAAAATAAAATGGCTAAAAATAGAGAAGTATAAGCACTTTTCAAAAGTACTAAATGATAATCTCTAAATTTAGCCGTATATTTATGTGGATAAGTATTACTTTCACAGAAGTTATTCACATTACATATCTTCAAGTTCAATCCACTCATCATAAATAGTGGATAAAGAGTCGGAAAGTTCTTGTCTTTTGTTACTAAGTTCTTGAACTTTTTCAATATCTGAATATATTTCTGGGTTGGAAAGTTCAGTATCTATTTCGTTGATTTGTGATTCAAATGATTCAATTTCTTTTTCCAGTTTTTCTTTTTGAATTCTTAATTTTTTTTGCTCATCACGTTGTTGTTTTACCTGCTTCTTTTGGTTTTGAAGTTGTGTTTTAGAAACAACCACTTCGTCGTCGTCATCATCGCCCTTAGTTTTTTGGAGATAATAGTCATAGTTGCCTAAGAACTCATCCATTCCATCTGGATTCATCTTCAATATCTTATCACAAGTTGAATTTAAGAAGTATCTATCGTGGGAAATGGAAATTACTGTGCCTTCAAAAGAGCGAATGGCCTCTTCGAAAACTTCTTTTGAGTCTATGTCCAAGTGGTTTGTAGGCTCATCTAAGAAAAGAGTGTTAGCGCCCTTTAGCATAAGCTTTAAAATAGATACACGACCTTTTTCGCCACCTGATAAATCTCCTATAATTTTGAATACATCATCACCAATGAATAAAAATTTTGCAAGGTATGAACGTATTTCGTAGTGGTTTAGCTTAGGATATTCGTCCCATATCTCATCGATAACAGTATTATCTGGATTTAGATGCTCCATCTCTTGATCGAAGTAAGCTATTTTAAGCTTTGATCCGTATTGAATTACACCGGAAGTCTTTTCCAATTCTTCTGTGAGAATTTTGAATAGAGTAGATTTTCCAACGCCATTGTCGCCTATGATTCCGCATTTCTCATTTTTATAGATGTTAAATGTAATATTTTCAAATATTTTTTTATTTGGAAATGATTTTGCAAGGTCTCTAACTTGCAGGACATCTTTTCCTGATTCATAAAGCGGGGTGAAAGTTAACTTAGTCTTTTTAGTTTCGTTTGGTGGAGTTACTCTCTTCATCTTATCCAAGAGTTTTTGACGAGATTTACCTTGGCGAATAAATCTATCTCGACCAAGTCCCATATAACGTTCTATAATTTGCTCTTGTCTTTTTATTTCTTTTTGTTGATTTTCATATTGCTTAGTGAGTTGCTCAATTTGTTTTTTACGTTCTTTTACATAGACGTCATAGTTTCCAACGAAAGTGGTTAGGCTATGGTTTTCAAGTAGTACAATTTTATTGACTACATTATTTAAGAAGTATCTATCGTGGGAGATGATTATACAAGCTCCGAGATAGTCTTTTAAATATTTTTCAAGCCATGATATTGCGTCCACATCCAAATGGTTTGTCGGCTCGTCAAGAAGCATTAAATCAGGTTTAGAAAGTAATAGCTTTGCAAGTCCAACTCTAGATTTTTGACCTCCGGAGAGAGTATTGACATATCTTTCAAAATCTTCTTCTGAAAAGCCAAGACCAATAAGTGTTCCTCTAATCATTGAAGGATATGAAAAACCTCCAAGTTCCATAAATTTTTCTTGTAGGTGTCCATAGCGTTCTATGTCACTTTCTAAATTTGAGTTGTCTGGATCAGAGAGTCTGTGTTCTAAATTTTTAAGCTCCGAGTCCATCTTTATTAAGTTGTTAAATTCTTTTTCACAAGCTCCATATATAGTAAGGCCTTCTTCGAAATCGTGCTCTTGTCTTAAATAGCCGATTTTAATATCTTTTGGGATTATTATGTCGCCCTCGTCCTTTGAGATTTCTCCGGAGATAATCTTTAGCAGAGTGGTCTTTCCGCTACCGTTGTTTCCAATTAGTCCGATTTTATCTCTATCTTCTACAATCATATTCACAGATTCTAAAATAGGATCAACTATATATGACTTGGATAAATTTTGTATGTTTAAAATCATTTATTTTACCTCATTTTTTCATTCTATCAAATTTTACTTTTAATTTAAAGATTGATATAATTAGAATATACATAGGGAGGGTTAGACGTGGCAGCTAAGAACAAGGTATCAGAAACTGTCATCAGAAGATTGCCGATATATCACAGGATAATTTCAGAAGTGGTTTCAAAGGGAATAGAGCGAATTTCATCTCAAGAACTTAGTAAACTAACAGGATTTACGGCAAGCCAAATAAGACAGGACTTAAACAATTTTGGTGGGTTCGGACAACAGGGATACGGATACAATACAGAAGCTCTTAAACAAGAAGTTTCAGAAATTCTGGGCATGAATCATGAATATAGAACTGTAGTTATAGGAGCAGGTAGACTTGGAACGGCAATTGCTGACTATGAAGGTATAAAAAATAGCGGTTTTAAAATCCTTGCTCTATTTGATAATGATAAGAATAAAGTGGGTAAAGATGTAAGTGGAATTTCAATCTTAGACATCCAAGAATTAGAAAATTTTGTGAAGTCAAATAAGGTTGATGTTGCAGTTATAACAGTCCCTAAAAGTGTAGCAGTTGATGTAATTTATAAATTAGCATCATTTGGCATAAAGGGAATTTGGAATTTTGCCCCAGTTGACGTATCAGTTGAAGGGCCAGTTATAGAAAATATAAGGATAAATGATTCACTATTCAAACTATCCTACTATTTAAAGAACAATGATTAAACCGGGTGAACCGGTTTTTTTAATATATATTATATTGAGGAGAAACGATGAAGATAGAGAGCTTGGATGGAAAAGTAATATTAAGAGGCGCAACAAACTTTGTACCCAAACAAATTTTTGAATGTGGCCAAGCGTTTAGATGGGAAGTAAAAGAGGACGGCTCATATACCACAGTTGCATTTGGAAAAGTGCTAAACGTTAAAATCAAAGATGGATTGGTCGAATTAGATACCACAATAGAGGAATTTGAAAAAATTTGGAGAGATTATTTCGACTTGGATAGAGACTATGTGGCTATGAGAGAAGAGCTATCTTTTGAAGAAACTTTAAAAGATGCAATGGAATACGGAAGTGGAATAAGGATTCTAAATCAAGACCCATTTGAAACGATAATTACATTTATAATTTCTCAAAATTCAAATATAACTCGTATAAAGAATGCAGTTAATTTTATAGCTAATGAATACGGAGAAAAAATAGACGAAGAGCATTCAAGATTTCCAACTCCAAGTGAGCTTGCAATGGCAAAAGTTGAGGATTTGAGAGAAAAGGCGAGAGTTGGTTATAGAGATAGATACATTGTAGAATCTTCTAAGATGATAAGAGATGGGCTTTTGGATATGGAAGTTTTAAGAAAAGCTGACATAGAAACCGCAAGAAAAGAACTTATGAAATTGCCGGGAGTAGGCCCTAAGGTTTGCGACTGCATATTGCTTTTTGCTTTTAAGAGAAGCGAATCTTTCCCGGTTGATGTGTGGATAAAGCGAGTAATGGAAGAATTATACCTTGGAAAAGTAACTCCAAAGGGAAAAATAGCAGACGAAGGAAGAAGAATATTCGGTCAAAATGCAGGCTTTGCTCAACAATATCTCTTCTATTATGGAAGAGAAAATAAGGTGGGCAAAGAATGATAGGAGTATTAGTAAATGCAATAGGAGTAATAATCTGCTCGGTTCTTGGAACTAAAATCGGAATGAGATTTAGCAAAGATTTACAAGAACAAATACTTAATTTACTTGGAATATGCGTTGTAGTGATAGGGGTTTCATCTTCTTTAAAGGGAGAAAATATTTTGCTTACAGTCTGTTCGTGTGCAATAGGAGTAATAATAGGCTATCTGTTGGATATAGACGGCAAATTAAATGCACTTGGAAGAAAAGTAAATAGTATGTTTTCAAGAGAGGGAACTGAATCCACCTTTATAGAAGGATTTGTAACTTCAACTCTTATTTTCTGTATAGGATCTATGGGGATAGTTGGCTCGATAAATGCAGGCTTAATGGGAGATAACTCAATGCTCTTTACAAAGGCGATACTTGACTCTGTAATATCAATAGCTCTTGCCTCTACACTTGGAATAGGAGTGGCATTCTCCGGAGTTATAATATTTCTATATCAAGGGATGTTCGTTCTTTTGGCATCAGTGTTCAAAGATGTCTTCACAGCCTCCATGATTACCAGCATCACTGGAGTAGGAGGAGTTTTGATAATAGCCATAGGGCTTAATATTATGGAAATTAAGAAGTTAAAAAATGCAAATATGATACCGGCTTTAGTTATCCCAATAGGCTACGAACTGCTTACAAACGCATTTTAGACAAAGGTAAAAAAAGGTAAAATTATACTTGAAAAACAAAATTCATTGTATTATTATAAGAATATAAGCACTCGACCTGTAAGAGTGCTAATCTCGAGGAGGGAATTATGATTTTAAAACCATTAGATGACAAAATAGTAATAAAAAAAGTAGAGAAAGAAGAAACAACAGCATCAGGAATTGTGCTACCAAACTCAGCAAAAGAAGAATCAAATTTAGCTGAAGTAGTGGCTATCGGAAAGAAAATAACAACTGATGAAGAAACAAAAGACGAATTAAAAGTTGGAGACCAAGTTATCTTCTCTAAGTACGCAGGTACAGAAGTTGAACTTGAAAAAGTAAAATACACAATTCTAAAATATACAGATATTTTAGCTGTAATTGAATAAGAGTTAAACGGGAGGAAATATGGCTAAGGAAATTAAATTTTCAGAAGACGCTAGAAAAGGACTTATTGACGGAATCAATAAACTTGCAAACACAGTAAAGGTTACACTTGGACCAAAGGGAAGAAATGTAATCCTTGATAAAGAATACGGAGCACCACTTATCACAAATGACGGTGTTACAATCGCAAGAGAAATAGAATTTGAAGATAAATTTGAAAATATGGGTGCACAACTTTTAAAAGAAGTTGCAACTAAGACAAATGACGTTGCCGGAGACGGTACAACAACAGCTACACTTTTGGCTCAAGCTATCACAATCGAAGGAATGAGAAACTTAGCAGCTGGCGCAAATCCTATGGTATTACAAAAGGGAATTAAAAAAGCAGTAGATGCAACAGTTGAAGAAATCAAAAAATTCTCAAGATCAGTAGAGACAAAAGAAGCTATAGCACAAGTAGCAGCTAATTCATCAGCAGACGAAGAAGTTGGTAAACTTATTGCAGAAGCTATGGAAAAAGTTGGAAAAGATGGAGTAATCACTATTGAAGAATCTAAGTCAATGGGAACAAGCCTTGAAGTTGTAGAAGGTATGCAATTTGACAGAGGATACGTATCTCCATATATGGTAACTGACAATGAAAAAATGGTTGCTGAAATGGAAAGCCCATACATCTTAATCACAGACAGAAAGATTACTAATATCCAAGATTTACTTCCACTTCTTGAACAAGTTCTTCAACAATCAAAACCACTTCTTGTAATTGCAGAAGACATTGAAGGCGAAGCACTTGCTACATTAGTATTAAATAAATTAAGAGGAACTCTTAACATAGTTGGAGTTAAAGCTCCTGGATATGGCGACAGAAGAAAAGAAATGCTACAAGATATTGCTATCTTAACAGGTGGTAAAGTAGTTTCTTCAGACCTTGGAGAAGAATTAAAAGACGCTACAATTGAAGTTTTGGGACAAGCTCAAAAAGTAAGAGTTGAAAAAGACCTTACAGTTATAGTAGATGGAGCTGGAAACAAAGAAGACCTTGCTGCAAGAGTACAACAAATCAAAGCTCAAGCAGAAGAGACAACTTCAGAATTCGACAAAGAAAAACTTCAAGAAAGACTTGCAAAACTTTCTGGCGGAGTTGCAGTAGTTCAAGTTGGAGCGGCAACAGAAGTTGAACTTAAAGAGAGAAAACTTAGAATAGAAGATGCACTTTCAGCAACAAGAGCAGCAGTAGAAGAAGGTATTGTTGCAGGTGGTGGAACAGTGCTTGTAGACTGTATCGGAGTGGTTGAAAAACTTTACGAAGAAACAGAAGGTGATGAAAAAACAGGTGTTGGAATAATCTTAAAAGCATTAGAAGCACCAGTTAGACAAATAGCTGAAAATGCAGGACTTGAAGGTTCAGTAATTGCAGACAAAGTAAAAGCAGAAAAACCAGGTATAGGATACAATGCCTACACAGGAGAATATATGGACATGGTAGCTGGTGGAATAGTTGACCCAACAAAGGTAACAAGATCAGCATTACAAAACGCAGCATCAGTTGCATCCATGATTCTTACAACAGAAGCAGCAGTTGCTTCAATACCAAAAGATGAACCACAAATGCCTATGAACCCAGGAATGGGCATGATGTAACAATATATGAAGAATCCGATTCGAAAGAGTCGGATTTTTTGTTGTGAGAAATTTGTTTGGGGATTATTGTAGGGGACGCAAGAGCGAAGCGAAGCCGTCCCGTGCATCCCAAACCGAACGACAGCCAAAGGCGTTGGAATATTGGTGTTGGAATTAATAACCAAAAAATCATTTGTGAATTGTGAACTGCATTATCCTCAAACTGTAACGGGCGGGCTTCGCTACGCTCATGCCGCCCCTACGTCTGTGTGCATCCTAACGTAATTAAAGCGCACAAACTATTTGAAAATGATACTTCATGATTATTTAAAATATCCACAAAAATCATTACTTAACCATTAAAAACATGACCCCAATCCCACCACAAACAAAATCGTTGCCTAAATATTTATAAAAAATTCCGCCACACACGACAACACGGACAAATGCTCCAACAAAATACCAAAAAATATTTAAATAAAAAATTAAATTATAAAAATATATGAAAAATAAACTTAAATTTAGTACAAAAACAATCATCAAAGTGATAGAATAACTATAAGTAAGTAAGTAAGTAAGTAAGTAAGTAAGTAAGTAAGTAAGTTTTATTTTACAAAATTACAAAAGACAAAAGGAGGAAAACATAATGGAAAAAGGTAAAAGATTATTATCTTTTATGCTGGCAATTATCATGATGCTGGGCATATTGCCAAGTAATTTGATAAAGGTAAACGCGACAGGGGAAAATGATTATGGTGTTGTAGGTGCCTATAAAGCATATTCCTATAATGAGAAGCTTTATGAAAATCCTGGAGATACAGACGGGGCAGCTAATGAAGTAATCTATATCAAGAAAAATAATGATAATGATCGTTCGACTAAAGGTATGCCAGCCTATTGTTTCAACGCATCTTTGTCAATGGTTGATGTATATGGAAAACTGGATGATGTACCAGATTTTTCTAATCTTACTGATCCAATGCCAACTTATACTAAGATAAACGGTAGTGTTGGTACTACATTCGTTGATTTAGCTGCTGCCGAAAGAATACAAGATAATAATGAATTGACTAAAGCGGTGTTAAAGGTTATCTATAATGGTTATAGAGAAAATGATGGCAATAGAGTTGAGGAAATAAAAAATGCATATAAGAAAAAATATAATGAAGACATTTCAGATGCAGAAGTATATGCTGCGACTCAAAAAGCCATTTGGTATTATACTGACAGCGTAAAGGAATTTGAATTAGGTGATAAGCGTATAGGAAAGCAAATTACAACAAAAGTTTTAAGAGTGTATAGGTTTTTAATTGGAAAAGACGATCATGGATTGGGTTTAGATTTAAAAGATTATACAGGTGGTAAAACTTTAGATTTATACATGCCAGATAGAGGACCAAAGGATACCGGATTGGCATATCAAAATCTGCTAGGAACAGAAATTGTAGATAAAAATGAGACTACTGTAAAAAAACATGATATTACTGTGAAAAAAGTTGATGAAGACGGAAAAAGTAAACTTGCAGGTGCAACTTTACAATTAAAATCAGAGGATAATATAATTTATAAATGGAAGACTGATACAGAGGATAATAATCAATTCAGTAATCCAAGAAAATTCCACCTTCAAGCAGGTAAGTATGAATTATCTGAAATAGCTGCTCCAGAAGGATACAAAAAGGCAGATCCGATTACATTTACTGTTGATGGCCAAGGTAAAGTAAATGGTAAAACAGAAATTGTGATGACAAATACAAAAATTCCTGTAATGTCTGTAGACGTATCAAAAACATGGAATGATGAGAACGACGGTCCGATAAGCGAAAATGATAAGGAATTTTTAACAGTAAAAGTTAAATTAAAAGCTGATGGGCAAGATGCTAAGGATGCATCTGGCAATGAAGTTACTCCAATACTTTTGAAAAAAGGTGCTTGGAATGGTGAATTTAAAAACCTTCCAATATACCATCCTGGAAAAGAAAATCAACCTAACGAAAAGATAAACTATACAGTTGAAGAGTTAGACATTCCAGCTGAATTTAAGAGAGTAGCTGGACAGAATGATACGGTTACTGGTGATAATAATGGTGATACAAAGTCAATTGCTTTGGTAAATAAGAAAACAAAGACACCAGACAAACCGGAAGTTAAAAGTGAAGCTAGAGTTAACAGAATACAAGTTAATAAAAAATGGTCATCACAAGATAAAAAATCAAATAAAGAGGTATACTTTGAACTTTGGAAAGAAGTAGAAGGTAAGCAATCAAAAGTTACAAAAGATGACTTCCCTGAAGGCATGGGTAATATAGACAATCCACAAAAATTAGGAAATGGTCAAAGTGTTACTTGGCGAAATTTATTTGTTAAAGAAGAATTCCAAAACAAGAATTTTAAATTCTTAGTTAAAGAAGTTGATTCAAAAGGTAACGCATGGGAAGATGAAGAAAATGGCTATCCAGCTAATGACACTGTCTATGATGGAGCAGTACAACCTAATGGTATGGCAAAGCTATTTGAAGTTACTAATACCTATAAAGAACCAACACCTAAACCAGAAGCAAAAGAAATAATCATATCAAAGACAAAATTAGGTGGAGTAGAAGTAGAAGGAGCAGAAATCGAAATCTACAAGGCAGATGGACAAACAATAGCAACAGATAAAATAACAGGACAAGCTGCTAAGTGGACATCAGAAAAAGCAGAAAAACACCTAAAACTAGAAGTAGGAGAATATATCTTCAAAGAAGTAGCAGCACCAGAAGGACTACAAAAAATAACAGAACTAAAATTCAAAGTAAAAGCAGATGGAAAAGTTGAAGTTCTATCAAAAGGAACGAACGAAGACAAAACAGAAGCGACAGTACAAGTCAATGGAAACAAGCTAACTGTAGAAGATAAGGCAAAAGAAGTTAAGCCAGAAGTAAAAGAAATAATCATATCAAAGACAAAATTAGGTGGAGAAGAAGTAGAAGGAGCAGAAATCGAAATCTACAAGGCAGATGGACAAACAATAGCAACAGATAAAATAACAGGAAAAGATGCTAAGTGGACATCAGAAAAAGCAGAAAAACACCTAAAACTAGAAGTAGGAGAATATATCTTCAAAGAAGTAGCAGCACCAGAAGGACTACAAAAAATAACAGAACTAAAATTCAAAGTAAAAGCAGATGGAAAAGTTGAAGTTCTATCAAAAGGAACGAACGAAGACAAAACAGAAGCGACAGTACAAGTCAATGGAAACAAGCTAACTGTAGAAGATAAGGCAAAAGAAGTTAAGCCAGAAGTAAAAGAAATAATCATATCAAAGACAAAATTAGGTGGAGAAGAAGTAGAAGGAGCAGAAATCGAAATCTACAAGGCAGATGGACAAACAATAGCAACAGATAAAATAACAGGACAAGCTGCTAAGTGGAAATCAGAAAAAGCAGAAAAACACCTAAAACTAGAAGTAGGAGAATATATCTTCAAAGAAGTAGCAGCACCAGAAGGACTACAAAAAATAACAGAACTAAAATTCAAAGTAAAAGCAGATGGAAAAGTTGAAGTTCTATCAAAAGGAACGAACGAAGACAAAACAGAAGCGACAGTACAAGTCAATGGAAACAAGCTAACTGTAGAAGATAAGGCAAAAGAAGTTAAGCCAGAAGTAAAAGAAATAATCATATCAAAGACAAAATTAGGTGGAGAAGAAGTAGAAGGAGCAGAAATCGAAATCTACAAGGCAGATGGACAAACAATAGCAACAGATAAAATAACAGGACAAGCTGCTAAGTGGAAATCAGAAAAAGCAGAAAAACACCTAAAACTAGAAGTAGGAGAATATATCTTCAAAGAAGTAGCAGCACCAGAAGGACTACAAAAAATAACAGAACTAAAATTTGAAGTAAAAGCAGATGGAAAAGTTGAAGTTCTATCAAAAGGAACGAACGAAGACAAAACAGAAGCGACAGTACAAGTCAATGGAAACAAGCTAACTGTAGAAGATAAGGCAAAAGAAGAGGATAATCCAGTAGTACCAGGACCGGGTCCAAAAGAAGAAACAGCAACAGTAAAATTCTCAAAACAAGATATAGAAGGCAGAGAACTTGCTGGAGCAAGGATTGTTTTAGCTGGAGATAATGGTTATAGAAATGAATGGACTTCTAATGGAAGCACAGAAGAATTCACACTAAAAGAAGGAAGATATACTTTTAGAGAAATTTCAACACCTGATAACAGTAAATATGAGTTTGCTACAGAAATTACGTTTGAAGTAGTTAAAGATAACGGAAAATTAAAGATTCAAAACGTAATAGTTGGTACTGGAAATAGAGAATTAGCAGATGGAACCTTAGTAATGGTTGATGATTATAAGAGAAATGATAATCCATATGTACCTGTTTATCCAAGACCATCTGAACCGAACAGAGATGCAGAAGTAAGATTCTCAAAACAAAATCTTGCTGGAAAAGAACTTGCTGGAGCACAAATAGAGCTTATAAGAGACGGTAGAGTTATAGATTCTTGGAAGACTACAGGTGTGGATAGAACATTTAACCTTAGTGAAGGAACTTATGTCTTTAGAGAGACTATTGCACCGGAAGGATACAAGATATCTACTGATATAACTTTCACAGTTACAAGAAATGGTGAAATTATAAATGTTGGGGCAACAGGTAAAAATTATGTTGCTGGAAGTCTTGTGGTGATGGTTGATGATTATAAGGATTCAGAAATACCAACTGAACCAACTAAGCCAAACACAGAGGATCCTACAAAACCAACTGAACCAACTAAGCCAAATACAGAAGATCCTAAAAAAGAAGATAAGCCAATTATAGAAGATGCTAAACAGGAAAAAGATGGCGACAACTCAGATGACAATGGAGTTGTAGCAGACAACAATGACAATGGTTTTGATGACAACTATAATAATGCTAAACATCTTCCAAAGACAGGGGATGGAGTAAATCCTATAGTTTATGCTGGAGCTATGGTATTAGCGGGGGCAGCTTTAGGAATTTTAGGTTTTAGAAAATTGAGAATTTCAAGAAAGTAATATCTCTAAATTAAAACTTATAAAAAACAGGCAGAAACTTTTTATTCTGTCTGTTTTGTTTTATAATGTTTTAAAACACAGGAGACTAAAATGAAAAGAGAAAAAATAAATAATGGTAGATTGAGTGCCTATTTAATGATAATTACTGGAGTAGTGTTGGTGATGGTAGCAGTTTATTATTACACTGGCACTATGGCAAGGATTGAGGAGAGAAGGCTTCAGATAGAGAGAGAAAAGGAAATATTAGTTCAGGAGTTGGAAACTCACAGTGAAGATGTTGTGGAGCAACCTGAACCTAAAGAGGAAAGGTCATTTTTACCAAACACTTTAGGTTTTTTAGAAATTGAAAAATTGGAAGTTACTCTTCCTATATTTCCGGATGCAACTCGAAAGTCCTTGAGGGATGGTGTTGGTGTTATAGAAACCACAGATGCACCATCTAGCGAGATGAATACTACGTCGGCCATTGCTGGACACAGGGGCGGATATAATGCCAAGCAAACTTTTTTTAAGATTGATACTTTGAAGAGTGGTGATTTGATTAAGGTAATCACCGCTGATGGAGAGTTGGTATATGCTGTGACTGGGTCTGAAGTGATTGAGCCGACTGATTGGAGTAAGTTTGGTAGAGAGGAAGACAAGTCAAAGCTTATTTTGATGACATGTCATCCTTATCCGGTGAACAACAAGAGATTGTTGGTGTATTCTGAATTGGTTGAGGTAAATTAATTTAGAGGTTAGATTTTGAATATGTAAGAATCCGATTCGAAAGAGTCGGATTTTTTGTTGTGAGAAATTTGTTTGGGGATTATTGTAGGGGACGCACGAATGATAATGAGGTCGTCCCGTTGTATCCATAGCCGAACGATAGCCAAAGATGTTGTTGTAATATTGATGTTGGAATTAATACCAAAAAAATCATTTGTAAATCGTGAATTTCATCATACACAAACTGTAACGGGCGGGCTTCGCCGCCCCTACGACGGTACGGCCTCACGCTGTTCGTGCGTACCCTACGAATTATTGACCCAAGAATAAATGTTTTATAAATATAACCTTGGGTATAATTATCTCTAAGTAGAGACAATTTGGGTGATACAGATGAGTAATTTAGAATTAAAAAATTTTATTGCATTGCATAGAACTGTTATAAAAATGGATAGGATTCTTTCTAGGATTTTTGATTCTTATGGTTTGACTACAGGGCAGTTTGCAGTATTAGAAGCTCTTTATCACAAGGGAGATTTGACAATAGGGCAGGTGCAAGAAAAGATCCTTTCGACAAGTGGGACAATGCCTCTGATAGTTAAAAATTTAGAGGGGAGAAAGTTATTAGAAAAGTTTTCAGACCCTAACGATGGGAGAAGATGTATCTTGCACATAACCGAAGATGGTATGTGTCTTATGCAGAAAGTTTTTCCTGTGGTGGAAGATAAGATTGTAGAGATGTTTGGTCATTTATCAACTGAAAAGAAAGATGAATTGCTGGGGATTTTGAAGTTATTCAGGGAGGAATTATGAATAGAAAAGTAGCAAAAAAGGTGACTGGATTTAGAACGCAAGATGGTGCATAAAGACTCTCTTGGAAATGAAGATGAAATTTTGGGATTGTTCATATCGTCTGAAAAGCTGGACGAGCCAATAGCTTGGGGTGGGCCAATAGTTATGAACACGAGGAGTGAATTGGAACAGGCTTTTGCAGATTTACAAACAGGAAGATTTATAAGAGATAATTTAGTTTTTGATAAAGGAGAATGAAGATGTTTAAAGGTTTAGAAAAGAGAAGATCATATTACAACATAGGAAAGAATATACCAATTAGTGATGAAGAACTTATCAAGTTGGTGCAAGATGTGACATTGGTGGTGCCGGATGCTTTTAATATGCAAAGTCAGAGAGTTGTGGTTGCGCTTGGAGCAAAACAGGAGCAATTGTGGGACAAGATTTATGATGTATTTGAAGGAAAGGTTCCAAGAGAGAAGATAGATTCTTTTAAAGCAGGTCACGGAACAATTTTATATTTCACTGATAGAAAAACTGTTAGCGACGTGCAAGCTCAAATCCCAGATTATGCAGAGGGTTTTGAAATTTGGAGTAAACATTCTATGGGAATGCTTCAACTTGCAATTTGGACAGAGCTTAGGGACAAAGAAATAGGTGCTTCTCTACAACATTACAATCCGGTTATAGACGAGGCTGTGAGAGAGCTTTTTGATATTCCTGAGAAGTGGGAGTTGATTGCTCAAATGCCTTTTGGTGAAATTTTGGAAGAGCCGGAAGCAAAAGAAAAGTTGGTAATTGACGAGAGAGTTAGAGTATTTAAATAAATTTTAGGCAGTGTTATTTGTAGCACTGCTTTATTTATGTTTTAATGTTTAGAAATACTTTATGTTGAAATTTAAAGAAACAATAAGGGTAAAATAAAAAACGAGGTGAGTTATGAAGATAGTACCAATTAGAGCATTTAAAGATAATTATATATGGGCGATAGTGGACGAACGGGATTTGGTGGTGGTAGATCCTGGTGAGTCAAAGCCGGTTATAGATTTTATTGAAGAACAAATTTTAAGTTTAAAAGCAATTCTACTTACTCATAAACATTCTGATCACACAGGTGGAGTGGAAGAGCTTGTGGAGAGATATAAACCTACTGTATACGGGCCGAGTGAAACGAAAAACTTAAATAGCAATAGTTTGTCTGATGGAGATGAGATAGAGGTATTAAATAGAGGGTTTAGAGTTATAAAGACTGCGGGACATACTGAAGAGCACATTTCATACTTGGTTGAAGACAATTTATTTTGTGGAGATTCACTTTTCTTGGCTGGGTGCGGTAGAGTGTTTACAGGAGATTATGAAGAGCAGTACAGGACTATTCAAAAATTTAAGTCTTTGGATGATGGGGTTAAAGTCTATGCAGCGCATGAGTATTCAGTTACCAATTTGAATTTTGCAAGAGAGGTTAAGCCTTGTGAAGATGTGGAGTTGGTTATGAATAAGGTTAGTAAATTAATTTCTAAAGATTTACCTTCGTTGCCATCTAATATAGGATGTGAGAGAAAAATAAATCCATTTTTTAAGGCTAAGGATATTGTAGAGTTTAAAGGGTTTAGAGATATACGAGATAATTTTTGATTTATACAATAATTAACAATAAATTAAGGTTAGATTCTTATAATATAAGTTAAATTATATCAAATTCATATTTTTTGTTTTAGAAATGGAATATTTGTTTGAATTGCATTATAATAGCTATGCAAAATAATTTGAAATTTAGACTATTTAAAGTCGACGATGGTTAAAATTAAAAGAGTAATAATTTTTAATGTAAGAAGTGCAACCAAGATTGAGTTTTCAGTTTTGGTTTGGGGGAAATATATGATAATAAAATTGAGAAGCAATGTACAGGAGGCCCAATTAAAAGAGTTGATAGCTCGAATAGAAAAGCGTGGGTTAACTGTAGAGTGTTCTAAAGGAAATGAAATACAATTAATTGAAGTAATTGGAAACACTGAAAAAGTTGATTTGAGTGAAATACTAAAGATGGATTGTGTAGATGAAGTCTTTAGAAAGCAAGACAATGCTAAGAAATTTAGCAGACAATACAAACCACAAGACACTATCATAACTTTAGAAAATGGTACAAAAATAGGTGGAGGAAACTTTTTACTAATAGCAGGTCCTTGTTCTGTTGAATCGGAAGAACAAGTGATAGAGATTGCTAAGAGTGTAAAGAAGTCTGGAGCAAATGTACTTAGAGGTGGGGCATTCAAACCTCGTACGTCACCTTACGACTTTCAAGGAATTGGCATGGATGGTCTGAAGATTTTATCAAAAGCTAAGGCGGAAACAGGACTTCCTATAGTTTCGGAGATAATGAATATAAATCTTTTGGACCAATATGATGATGTAGATATTCTCCAAGTTGGGGCTAGAAATATGCAAAATTTTGAACTTTTAAAGGAACTTGGAAGAGTGAATAAGCCAATACTTTTAAAGAGAGGACTTTCAGCAACTTATAATGAGCTCTTATCATCAGCTGAATATATATTAAATGCCGGAAATCCAAATGTAATTCTATGCGAAAGAGGTATAAGAACTTTTGAGACATTCACAAGAAACACATTGGATATCTCATCTGTGCCTGTGCTTCACGAAAAGACACATCTTCCAGTTATAATAGATCCGTCTCATGCGGCGGGAATGGCTAGAATGGTAAGACCTCTTTCTCTTGGCGCTGTTGGAGCGGGAGCGGACGGACTTATAATCGAAGTGCATAATGATCCAGAAAATGCTCTTTGTGATGGTGCTCAATCTCTAAGACCGGAAGAGTTTGAGAGAACTGCGAGAGATGTATTTAAGCTTAGAAAGACTTTAAGTGAGTTTTAACTGAAAGAAGGATAATTTTGGAGAAAGTTACGGTATCTACTTCAAGTAAATATGAAATTTTAATAGAAAAGGGACTTCGCAAAAAAGTAAAAGACCTATTGCCTAAGAAAGATGATTGTAAATATATTTTATTGACTGATGAGAATGTCGATAGGCTATATGGTGCTGAAATGTCAGCTGAATTATCTGAATACAAGGTTATAAAATATGTTTTAAAACCTGGTGAGAATTCAAAGTCTTTTGAAGAACTTCAAAAATTTCTTGAGTTTATGGCAAGAGAGGACGTCAATGCAAGTGACATATTAATAGCCTTTGGTGGCGGAGTTGTGGGTGATTTCGGTGGCTTTGCAGCTGGAATTTACAGAAGGGGCATTGAGTACATTCAACTTCCAACAACTCTACTTTCTCAAGTTGATTCTTCGGTTGGAGGAAAGACGGCTGTCAATTTAAGCGAAGGCAAGAATATGGTCGGCTTATTTAAGCAACCTTTGGCTGTGTATTGTGACCCGGACTTTTTTAAGACTTTAGAAGACCAAGACTTCAGTTCCGGAGTTGGAGAGGTTATAAAGTATGGAGTGCTCTTTGACAGAGAACTTTTTGAAGTTTTGAGCCATGGAATAGATAAAAATCAAGATCTATCTCAAATTGTAAAAAAATGTGTGGAGTTGAAGAGAGACATTGTTGAAGCAGACGAGTATGACAATGGAAAGAGACAACTTTTAAATTTAGGACACACACTTGCTCATGCGATAGAGATAAAAGCTGAATATGGTATAACTCATGGAAGAGCAGTTGCCATAGGGACTATGGTTATGGTGAGAGCTTGCAAAGAAGAGGGAATATTTATCGGAGAGGTTCAACAAGTAGAAAACTGTATGCAGAGAAATAATTTGCCTACAAGCACTGAATTTTCTGTCGAAGAATTGTTTGAGTTGATAGAGAGAGACAAAAAACGAAGAGGCTCTTATATAAATGAAATTTTAATAGAAGAAATTGGAAAGTGTAGATTACAGAAATTTGATTTCACAGGGCTGAGACAGTTGATAGAAAAGGGAATAAAATGAAAATAATATCTTCGAGATTGACCGGAAAGATAGATGCTATTCCATCTAAGTCGTATGCACATAGGGCGCTTATATGTGCGGCGCTTGCAGATGGAATATCTAATATATATTTTGACAAGACATCAGATGATATAGATGCGACCATTGGTGCGCTAATAGAACTTGGTGCGAAAATTAACAAAAGAATATATGGCGTAGAAGTTAGGGGAATATCCAAAGGGGAATTCCCCCATCTTAATATGCGGGAAAGTGGCTCGACATTTAGATTTCTGCTTCCTGTGAGTGCAACTCTATATGAGGAGTGTAGCTTTATGGGAGAGGGTAGACTTCCTGAAAGGCCAATCTCTGATTTGATGGAAGTTATGAAGTTAAACGGGGTTGAGTTCGATAGAGAGAAACTACCTTTTAAAACATTTGGAAATTTAAAAGCGGGACACTATAAACTTGCGGGAAATGTCAGTTCGCAATATATATCCGGGCTATTAATGGCTGCTCCAATTATGGATAAAGCTGTTGAGATAGCACTTACTACAGAGCTAGAGTCTAAGGGATATGTCGATATGACAGTTCAGGTTATGCGTGAGTTTGGAGCGAATGTAGATTTTAGAGATGGAATTTATAGTGTTGAGCCAATAGGGTATAAAAATAGAGACTATGTTGTAGAGGGAGATTGGTCTAATGCTGCATTCTTTTTAGTGGCTGGAGCGATATCTGATAAGATAGAAATGAATAATCTAAATAGTGATAGTTTACAAGGTGACAGAAAAGTATTAGAAATTTTAAAAGATTTTGGTGCTGAAGTTGAGTTTGGAGATACTATAACTGTGGCTAAAAGGGATATGAGAAATATAGATGTTGATTTAAGAGATGTGCCTGATTTACTTCCTATACTCTCTGTGTTGGCAGCTTCTGTGAATGACGGTGTATCTAAGTTTTATAATGGAGAGAGACTTAGATTTAAAGAGAGCGACAGGCTTAGTACAACTGCGGAGCTGATAACTAACTTGGGTGGAAGAGTTGAAGAAAAAGAAACGGAATTGTGGGTGTATGGCACAAATGGACTTAGGGGTGGAGTTGTAAATTCACACAATGACCACAGAATAGCAATGGCTAGTGCAATAGCATCTCTGATAAGCGAAGGAGATATATTTTTAAATGGTGCTGAGGCTGTGAACAAGTCATACCCAAAATTCTTTGAAGATTTTAAGAAGTTAGGAGGGAAATATGAGCTCTAGTTTTGGAAAAAATATCGTCGTTACAATATTTGGAGAGTCTCACGGCAATTCAATAGGAGTAGTTATAGACGGATTGCCTATAGGGGAAAAAATAGATTTAGAAAAATTAAATGAGTTTATGTCAAGACGTGCTCCTGGGAAAAATAAATATGGTACAAAGCGCAAAGAGAGAGATTTGCCTAAGTTTATAGCTGGAGTTCAAGATGGCAAGATAGTTGCAAATACAATTTGTGCAGTTATAGAAAATAGCGATCAACGTTCTTCGGACTATGAGCAGTTTAAGGACACACCAAGGCCATCACATGCAGACTATGTGGCATATATGAAGTACGGGAAAGACTTTGACATGAGAGGTTCCGGATCGTTCTCAGGCAGACTTACTGCACCGCTTTGCATAGCCGGTGGGATTGCTAAGCAGATTTTAGAAAAGAAGGGCATAGAGGTTCAATCTCACATAAATAGGGTTGGAGGGATAAGTGATATATCCCTAGACTATGCAAATCCTGATATGGAATCTCTTAAAGAATGTGTAAAAAAAGAAATACCTGTGGTATCAGAGAGTGCAGAAGAAGAAATCAAAAATCTTATAAATAGAATGAGAGATGAAGAAAATTCAGTTGGGGCAGAAATAGAGTGTTTTGCTACGGGACTGCCTGTTGGACTTGGAGAGCCTAACTACGACAGTTTTGATGCAGTGCTTGCAAAGCTTATATTTTCAATACCGGCAGTGAGAGGATTTTCTTTTGGATCGGGATTTGATGCTGTATCAATGACCGGTAAAGAACACAATGATGAATATGTTTTAGACGGCGGAGTTAAGACCAATACCAACAATGCAGGTGGTGTAGTCGGCGGTATAACCAATGGTATGCCAATAGTTTTTAGAACTGCAATTAAACCAACAGCATCAATAGGGCTTAGTCAACGTTCATTCTCTATTTCAGAGAGTGTTGAGAAAGATTTAGAGATAAAGGGGCGACACGATCCATGCATAGGCATTAGAATACTGCCTGTTATTGAGTCTATGTGCGCACTGGCAATCTTAGATTTTATGGAGTATTAAATGGGATACGGCTTACTTGGAGAAAAATTAGGGCATAGTTTTTCTAAAGACATACACAAGTTAATAGGCGGATATGAATATGAACTCTATGAGAAAAATATAGAAGAAATCCCAAGTTTTTTAGAGAGTGGAATAGATGGATTTAATGTGACTATTCCGTATAAGATAGAAATCATGAAATACTTGGACGAAGTTGGAGATAATGCCAAAAAAATCGGATGTGTAAACACAGTTGTAAATAGGAATGGAAAGTGGATAGGTGAAAACACAGATTATTTTGGGTTTGAGTACACTTTGGAAAGTCTCGGAGAAGATATTTCTTCTGCAATCATACTTGGAGATGGGGCAACTTCTAAGACAGTTGCAACTGTATTGAGTGACAAACAAATTAAATTTCATAAATTATCCAGAAAAACACATCCTTATTATTTGCAAATAGATGAGTTTTTAGATGTGGATTTGGTGGTGAATACAACTCCTGTTGGAATGTACCCGAACAATGGAGAGAGTTTAATTTCTCTAAAGAAGTTTAAAAACCTAAAAGCTGTTGTGGATGTAGTCTACAATCCCATAATTACACCGATTTTATTTGAAGCCAGAGAGCTAAATATTCCAAACTCAAATGGTCTATTGATGTTGGTGGCCCAGGCTGTAAAAGCCGCTGAGATATTTACTGGAATGAGTGAAGTCGAGAAGATTGATAGCATTAGAACTGAAATAATGAAGAACAGAAATTTAATTCTAATTGGAATGCCTGATTCTGGAAAGAGCAGTGTGGGGCCAAAGATAGCTGAAAGGCTAGGAAGAGAGTTTGTAGATTTAGATTCTGAAATTGAAGAATTTGCACAGAAGAGCATACCTGAGATTTTTAGCGAAGACGGGGAAGATGTCTTTAGAAGTATAGAGACCAAAATTTGTAAGAAGTTTGGGAAATTAAATGGACTTGTTATTTCAACCGGCGGAGGAGTTGTAACCAAGAGAGAAAATTACAGACCTCTTAAGCAAAATGGAAAGATATATCTTTTGAAAAGAGAACTAAAAGATTTAAATTTGTCCAATAGACCGCTATCTAAAGAATATGGCACAGCGGAAGAATTATGGAATAAAAGACGAGAACAATATTTAGAATTTGCAGACAAAATAGTGGTGAACACAGATATTGAAAAGTCTGTAGAAGAAATAGTAGGGGATTTTTATGGAAATATTGGTAATTAACGGCCCGAATATAAATATGCTGGGAATTAGAGAAAAAGAACTCTACGGAGCGCAAACTTATGAGAGTTTGTTGGGCTTGATACGTGAGTTTTGTGCAGAGAAAGATGTGAAAGTTTCTTTTTTTCAATCTAATCACGAAGGTGCAATAGTAGATGAAATTCAAAGTGCCTATGGAAAGTACCAAGGGATAGTAATTAATCCTGCCGCATACACTCACACATCAGTTGCAATTTTAGATGCGCTAAAGGCTGTAAACATTCCAACTGTTGAAGTACACATAACAGACACTTCTAAACGAGAAGACTTTAGAAAAGTATCATACGTCAGACTATTTGCCGAACACACAATTCAAGGGCATGGATTTGATGGATATTTAGAGGCGATAGATTACTTGATAGAAAACTATGGATAATAGATATAAGGAATGGGGAAGTACTGAATAAAGTACAAGTTATATTTTTAATTTTTTTAGCGGCGTTTATTTATATGTTGAATTGCAGGAGTTTAGGTTTAAAATAAAAATCAAATATAAAAGCAAAAAGGCCGGTTAAACCGACCTTTTTTAGTTAGAGTATAGTTAGGAAAATTTATCTTTCAGCCATTAAAATTTCGATTTCATCTTCGTTTATACCAACCATAGCTTCACCAAGATTTTTAGAAACTTCAGCGATAACAGCAGGGTTGTCGAAATTAGCAACAGCTTTAACGATAGCTTGTGCACGTTTTTCAGGATTTCCGCTCTTGAAGATTCCGCTTCCAACGAATACACCTTCAGCTCCAAGTTGTCTCATAAGAGCAGCATCTGCAGGAGTGGCAACTCCACCAGCAGAGAAATTCAATACTGGCAATTTTCTATTAGCATGAACATATTCAAGTAAGTCTACAGGCACTTGTAACAATTTAGCTCTGTGGAATAATTCGTCAGGACGAAGAGCGGCTACTTCAGCCATTTCTCTTTGGATAGTTCTCATGTGAGTTACAGCTTGAACTACGTCTCCAGTACCAGCTTCACCTTTTGTACGGATCATAGCAGCACCTTCTGAAATTCTTCTAAGAGCTTCGCCTAAGTTTCTGCAACCGCAAACGAAAGGTGTATTAAAAGCTCTTTTATTTATGTGGTGTTCATGATCTGCAGGAGAGAGAACTTCAGATTCGTCTATATAGTCAATTCCCAAAGATTCAAGAATTTGTGCCTCAACAAAATGTCCGATTCTTGCCTTAGCCATAACTGGAATTGAAACTGCGTTCATTATATCTAAAATAATTTGTGGGTCGCTCATACGGCTTACTCCACCGGCAGCTCTGATGTCAGCAGGAACTCTTTCAAGAGCCATTACTGCAACAGCTCCGGCTGCTTCAGCTATTTTTGCTTGTTCAGGATTAGTTACATCCATGATAACTCCGCCAGCTAATTGTTTATGTATGTCTTCTCTAGAATATTTAGTCATTTTATACCTCCGTGTTTATATAAATCAATTATAGTGGTAAAATGGAACCATAAAAAGGTTCAAAATAAATAAAATAAAAGGGTCCAGATATGATTACACTACACTTTGAAGATAAGACAAAACTTTACGAACAGATATACACTTACTTTAGTGAACAGATAAAGTTAGGCAATTTAAAATGGAAAGATAAACTACCGTCGAGAAGGTCTCTGTCGCAGCACTTAGGAGTTAGTTTAAATACGGTAAAAATGGCCTATGAACAACTCGCTGAGGAAGGATATATAGTTTCTGATGAGAGGAGAGGTTTTTTTGTAGACAAGTTACACACAGAGGGATTTAATATTTCGCATGAAAATATAGATTTTGAAAAGCCGAAGGTTAAAGAATACAAATACAATTTTTCTCATAACTCAATAGATATGAACAAGCTACCTGTGTCGGTGTTAAAAAGGTGTGCCAATGATGCAATGCAGGCACTGACTAACACTGAGAGGCAAAAGGGTGGATTGTGGTCTTTGAGAATTGAGATTGCTAAATATTTAAGAGAGCGAAGAGGGGTAATCACGTCTCCTGAAAATATAATTGTCACAGGAGGATATGGGGAGCACATATTTATACTTATGGCAATTATAGATAGTCCTGTTTTTGCAATGGAAGATCCGGGTTATAAAAAGACTTTAGACACGATAAATGAGATAACTGCAAAAGTATATAGAATTCCATTGGATAAATATGGTTTTTCAGTTGCAAATCTTGAAAATACAAATGCAAATATAGCTATTGTCACACCAAATCACCAATTTCCTACGGGCACTATTATGGTGCTTAGACGCCGTCAGAGGCTTTTAGAGTGGGCGGAAAAGGGAGAGAGGTATATAGTTGAGGATGATTATGACAGTGACTTTAAATACGTTGGAAGCCCTATACCGGCTTTGAAGAGTTTGGATAAGAATGACAAAGTGATTTTGTCAGGTTCGTTTTCAAAATCAGTTGGACAATTTTTAGGGGTGTCGTATCTTGTACTGCCGGACAAATTAAAAGAGAAATATAAAAAAACTTATATACCAACTTCAGGAGCATCTATTATTCAACAAAATATACTCGAAAGATTTATGTCGACAGGTGGATTTGAAAAGCATTTAAACAGAATGAATGCACACTATCGAAAGAAGAGAAGTGTTTTGATAAAGGCATTTAAAAAAGATGGATTAGAAATCTTGGGTGCGGATGCCGGGATGCATTTTATTTTGAGAGTTGATACAAAACTTTGGAATCTAAATAATTTAGCAGAGAGATTGGAAGAAAATTCGATAAGATTGAATACAGTTTCTGATTACAGTTTAAATGAATCGTATAAAAAAGATTTGATAATAGGATTTGGTGGAATTGAAGAGGGCGAATTAGAAAAAACAGCATATAAATTATTAGAAGTTCTTAAATATTAAATTTAAGGACTTTTTTATTTTGTAAATACACCACTTTGTTATGGAACATAAGTAAAGAAAACATTTAAAAAATGAGTTTAAAAATAAAATAAATAGGGAATAAAAAGTATTTAAAAAATCTTACATAAATATCAATGAAATTTTCTTTAAATTTACATAAAACAGATATACAAAAGGGTCCATTATTTGATATATTATATAGTAATGACAAAAATAATATTTTAATATTATTTGCATATTACGGAGGAAGAAAATTGAAAAAAGTAGTCGCATCTATGTTAGTGGCGATAACATTGTTGGGAACTATTCCGATAAAGAGCATGGCTAAAGAAGTTTCTTCACAAGCGGGAAGTTTGATAGAAGATAACACTGGAAGTTTAGTCAGTAACGAAGAAAATGTTGTAAAAGACAATAAGAAAGACAATGAAGTAGTTCTAAAATCAGCGGAAGAACCACATAGAGATAAAAAACAATCTGAGCCAAAACCAGAAACTAAAGAAGAAGTAAAAAATACTCCACCGGCAAGTCCTGAAGTGCCAAATGTTACACAAAGGATAGAAAATGCACCTAAAGGTGATGTACTTAGAGAAATAATCAGAAATTATAATCCTAAAATTATAATGAATGAACAATCTGGTATAGAAAATAATAAAGTAGTAAGCTTTGAAGAAAATTTAATTCAATCTAGCAAAAATTTTCAAGTGGAGACAATTCAAACTGCAAATGGTATTTTAACAACTAAATTAGAATATCAAATAGTTTTAGATGAAAATGGAAATCCAAGTCATATATTATGGATATATAAAACTAAATTGGATAGAGAAGACAAAAATAAGGTAAATCTAAAAGTAGATTATATAACTGTTAGTGATATGGGGTTAGGATATCCTCTAATAATTGAAGAAGAGACAAACCCTCATGTATTAGAAGATCAAAATTTAAACCCATACACAAACATAACTTATAGCGATATAAACAGCCAAATAGAAAAGCTAAGAGAAAACCAAAATGCAAAGATACAATCTACAACTCAAACAGTAGAGGGTGGAGAGTTGGTTTCTCAAACGATAATAAAAACACCTATAGTTAGAGCTCAAAAGGACTACACCTTAGTTATAAATACAGGACAAAATACAGGAAATATAATTAGTACTTATACTGTTGGAGTAAACGGTAGTCAACATAGTACAGGTGGACAATTACAAGGTATTTTGGAAGGCGATAAAATAATTTGGGAAAAGATTTATGCTAACACTACAAATACAGAACAGATAGTGCAGATAAATCTAACTCCAGATGAGGCGCAAAAGTTAACTAAAAAAATTACAGCCAATATCTATAGACCTACAGAAGAAGGATATATAGAAAAAGTTGAAGGATTGAGTAACTCAAAGGAAACTTTAAGCGAAAAAGAAAAAATAGATATTTTAGAAAAGCTGTCTGAAAATCAAATAAGTAGAGAGCTTAAAACTCAAATGACAACTTATGGTATATTTAAATTGGCAGTTGAACAATTAGAAAAACAAGCGGAAGCTTTAGAAGAACAACTGTATTCTACAGAAGACATTCCTCAAATATTACAAACTGAAAGTGTTGATGTAGTTGAGAACACAAATGTAGTTGAAAACGAAAGTTCAGCTGAAAATGCTGAAGAAACAAAGGAATCTCTTGAATTAGCTAAGTTAATACAAGATAGACTAAATTATTTAAATGAAATTAGATTGAAAATTCAAACTGATACTATAAAAACTGTTAAGCTTGAACCGGGTGAAATAATTGTGGCAGAAATTGAAACTCAAATAGTGGATTCTAAACCGGAATATAAAGTGCCTGGCGGAGTGGTGTTGGTTGAAGAACAATCAAAAGCACCAGAAAATAAATAAATTTATTATGTGAACCTCTTTACCAAAGATAAGGTAGAGAGGTTTTTTATATCTTGAATTGTCAAGTCAAGTGCAACTCCACTGAATGGTAAACCTCATAAGGCGTTTTCCAGTTTAAACATTTACGTGGTCGACGATTGATCTCTTCTATTTTCGCTTCAATGTAGCTATCCGATTGGTCAATATCTTTTGTTTTTGGAAAGTATTCTCTTAATAGACCATTTGTATTTTCATTGGTACCTCTTTGACATGGGTGGTGGGGCAACGGGAAATAGAATTCAACAAGAGAGAGTTGTTGTGAAACTTCAGGATGCTTTGAAAATTCTTTCCCTCTGTCAGGCGTGATGCTTTGAAGGGGCTTATTCTTCAATAGTTCAATCATGGCTTGCTTAACACATTGGGCAGTCTTCTTTGGTATTTTTCGACAAAGTAGGTAGCGACTCTTCCGATCAGTTAGTGTGAGTAGACATACCTTGCCAGTTTTACCTGCCACCGTATCCGCTTCCCAATCGCCTAAGCGCTGTCTTTTTTCTGTTGCATCCGGTCGTTCGGATATGGAATTGGTGATTGGGATTTTACCGCGTCTTTCTTCATAGGATTTGGTATGCCTTGTTTTACTGCGATGTCTTAATTTTCTAATACATCCTCTATTACTTCTCGAGAGATTCGGCTCGTCAAAAAGGCCAGAATAAATGGCTCGATAAATTATGGTGAAGCTTATGCTATAAACATTCTCTTCGTATTTTAAACGGGCCGCGATCTGTTCCAGAGACCACTGATACTCTAAGAATAACGACTTTACCTTTTGGAAAATGAGGTATCGTCTAACTTCTTTTGAGGACGACATGTTTTTCTTCTAGTGGTATAAAGCGCTTGTGCGTCACAAGGTAGATAACTTCCTTGTAAAGAGTTTCTCTTTAACTCACGGCAAATTGATGATTTGTTGCGTCCTAATTTAATGGCTATCTCAGATTGATTTAAGACAATATCCATATAACGCTTTAGCAACTCACACTATTTTAGTGTAAAATGAGAATAATGATTCATCGTTCCTCCTGGTTGATTGGTTTTCATCGACATAATTTTACCAGAAAACGGTGAATTATTTTTTGTTGTACTTAAATTGTAAATTCAAGATGAAGAAATAGATTTGAAATCTATTTAGAAAAAAATCAAAATAGAATTGACTTTTAGAAGGTTTAGATATACTATCTATTTAGAAATATTTCTAAATAGGTGATGTGAATGAATAAGAGGACGAGTTTAAAAGTTTTTGTTATGGGAATGCTATGTTTTTTTGTATCTCAAATGGTTATTAGAATACCACTTTTAAACTATTTGAATTCGAATTTTTTATATTCTATATTTTCAACTAAGCACCAAATTTTAATGGGAATATTTATTCCTTTGAGTGCAGGTGTTTTTGAAGAATGTGGAAGATACATATTCAAAGATAAATGTTTAAAGAGCAAGGGTGAGTTCTTTGAACCAATAGTTTTTGGGTTGGGTCATGGACTTATGGAAGTAGCAATGATATTAGTAAGCTCAGTAGGTGTTGGAAAAATATCTACGGTAGAATTAACTATTGGATTGTATGAGAGAGTATTAGCAGTGATTTTTCATATATGTATGAGTGTTCTAGTATGGAGAGGTTTTATTTTAGACAGAAAGATAAAACATTTATTGATAGCAATTTTTATACATTTTATTTTTGACTATTGGATTGTGTTAGTGAACCAATTTAAAATTAATATGTTTAATACGTATTTAATGTGGTCAGTTGTAGATTTGCTATTGATAGTTTATATCTTTAAAGTTAAAGAGAATTGGAGGAGCGAATGAAGAAGTTTTTAGTTTCAGTCATTATGTTAGTTGTTTTTATAACAGCTTGTGGAAGAACGAATAGTGTTGAAAATTCTGATAAATATATTACAACAGGTCAGGATATAATAAATAAACTTAATGAGAATGATTTTGAAGAAATAAGAAAAGTGAGTGTTGATGAATTTAAAGAAGGACTAAATGAAACTATATGTGATGCTGTAGTTAAAGACTTAGCATCCAAAGGAAAGTTTTTGTCTTTTGAAAAGAATCAAGTTTTTTCTCAAAAGGATAAGAAAACAAATAAAGAATATTTTGTATTAGTACAAGAAGCAAAATATGAAAATGGTAAATTGACATTTACACTTACATTTGATGAGAATGATAAATTAGGAGGACTATACTACAAATAAGAGGGAAAAATGAGCTTAGAAAAAACTTTTAAGGCGTTAGCTGATAAGAACAGAAGAGAAATTTTAAGTCTTTTAAAGAGGAAGAGTTTGACTGCTGGAGAAATTTCAGAAAATTTTGACATGACCAATGCAACTTTAAGTTACCATCTTCAAATTTTAAAAGATGCGGGGTTAATTTTTGATGAAAAGGACAAAAATTTTAGAGTATATTCTTTAAATGCATCAGTGTTTGAAGAAGTATTGGCATATTTTTTTGAGTTTAGGAGTGATGAGGATGAGAAATAAAAAAAATATTTTAGTCAGTTTTATATTGATGTTGGTACCATTAGCCATTGGAGCGTTTTTCTATAGCAAGATGCCGGAGCAATTGCCGACTCATTTTGGTCTAGATGGCAACCCGGATAAGTTTTCTTCTAAGGCTGTAGCACTTTTTCAGATGCCAATTATAATGGTGGGTGTGCAGTTGATTATGGTATTTATGCTAAACAAAGACCCTAGGAAAAAATATCAAAGTGAAAAATTATATATAATTTCACTTTTTATAATTCCAATTCTGACAATTATGATAAGTTCTCTGACAGTTGCTTATGGAATGGGTTCAAAAGTTGAAATCAATAGAATTATAATAGTGGCTATTTCATTGCTATTTGTAGTCATGGGGAACTTTTTACCTAAGTCAAAGAGAAATTACACAATGGGGATTAAAAACCCATGGACTTTGAGCAGTGATGTAATTTGGGAAAAGACACACAGGCTTGGAGGCTATACATTTGTGATTTCAGGGATAGTTGGAATCGTGTTTGGTTTAGTTTTAAAGAACTCAGCTTTTGCTATACTTATGTTGATTATGGCAGCGGGAATTATACCAACTGTCTACTCATACATCCTATATGAAAGAGAAAATAAACAATAAGTTTTTAAAGGCGAGTATACTTTTGTGTATTCGCCTAAATTATATAAAAAATAATTTGAATAAAAATAAAATTAATAAACTAAAATAAAAATTAGGATTTGGCTTAAGATTAGGAATTAAAAATAATTAATTATTGACACAGGGGACGTATTAATGTATATTTAGTCGAGAAAGAAGTTACTTTTAATTTAGTGCGGGACGCTAAAAAGGTAAACACATATCTTTTTGGCTTAGTGCGCTCCAAAAGAGGAGGAAATATGCTAAGACATTTAATACAACCGTTAGATTTTACAACTGAAGAGTTTGATGATTTATTTAGACTGGCAAATAAAATTATACAAAGTCCTGAAAATTATTTGGATGTTTGTAAAGGGAAATTATTGGCTAGTCTTTTTTTTGAGCCATCGACAAGAACAAGATTATCTTTTGAATCTGCAATGCTAAGACTTGGTGGACAAGTCGTTGGATTTTCAGACGCAAAAGTTTCTTCTACAGCTAAGGGAGAATCACTTCAAGATACTATCAGAACTGTAGAAAATTATGCAGACATTTGTGCTATGAGACATCCTAAAGAAGGGGCTGCTCTTTTAGCTTCAAAGGCAATGACAAGAATGCCAATAATAAATGCTGGAGATGGTGGTCATCAACATCCAACTCAAACTCTAACAGATTTATTGACAATAGATTTCTATAAAAAGAGATTTGATAATTTAACAATAGGACTTTGTGGAGATTTAAAATTTGGTAGAACAATTCACTCTTTAGTAAGAGCGATGAACAGATACGAAGGTGTGAAATTTGTATTTATATCTCCAGACGAGTTGAAAATGCCAAAGACTTTTAAAGACGAAATAGCTGAAGAAAACTACACTGAAACTGATGACCTTGCAGGAGCTATTAAAGATGGCCTTGATATCTTATATATGTCAAGGGTTCAAAGAGAAAGATTTGTATCTGAAGAAGAATATTTAAGATTAAAAGATTTCTTCATATTAGATAAAGAAAAAATGGATTTGGCAAAAGAAGATATGATAGTTCTTCACCCACTTCCAAGAGTAAATGAAATTTCAACTGAAATTGACGATGATCCAAGAGCTGTTTATTTTGAACAAGCTAGATTTGGTATGTATGTTAGAATGGCACTTATAATGTTCTTATTGGGATTGGAGGGTTAAGATGATAAACGTATCAAAGATTAAAAAAGGTATAGTGTTAGACCATATTGAAGCTGGAAAAGCTAAGATTATATACAATGCACTTAAGTTAGATCGAGTAAAGGACCCAGTAGTTGTAATGCAATCTATTCAATCAACAGGAATGGGTAAGAAGGATTTAATAAAAATCGAAACAGATTTTGAACTTGACTATACAGTGCTTGGTTTAATAGCACCACATATTACAGTTAACTTTGTTGAAGGTGGAGAGAGAGTTAAAAAAGTTAGACTTGAACTACCTAAGGAAGTTGAAGGAATAATGAAGTGTAAGAACCCAAGATGTATAAGCAACATTGAAAAAGTAAAAGATCATAAATTTACTTTGGCAAACGCTGAGACAGAAGAATACAAATGTGAATATTGTGATTCACTTACAAAATATAACGAGTAAAAATGGCAAAAGTAATATATAACAAACACATAGACTTAAATTATTACTTGATTAAGATTGACCAAGTGGACGAAGTAAAACCAGGACAATTTTATATGCTAAGAGCGTGGGATAAATATCCTACACTTTCAAGACCGATATCCATATATGATGTGGAAGAAGATGGAATAGTGTTCTTTTATGAAGTTAGGGGAGAAGGAACAAAGATAATCAGAGATTTAAAACCTGGTGATGAGATAAAGGCTGATGGTCCACATGGAAATAACTTTGAATACAAGGGGATAGATGAAATATCTTTAGTCGGAGGCTCTGTTGGAGCAGCACCTTTTTATTATCTTATAAAATGTTTGAAGAGAGAAAATTCTCAAATTAAAATCGACTTCTATATAGGTGAAAGAGAAACTCAAAATTTAGAAAAGGCATTTGAAGGATTGGATGTAAATTTCATCATAAAAAAAGGTGGATTGATAACAGAAGTTTTAGAGTTTGATAAAAAACTTATATACACTTGCGGACCAAGTGCAATGATGCAAGCTGTTGCAAGCCTTGGAGAGCAAAACGGATGTAAAGTGTATGTATCTTTAGAAAATCGTATGGGATGTGGAGTTGGAGCTTGTCTTTCATGTTCTTGCAAGACTAAGGGCGGAAACAAGAGAGCTTGTGTTGAAGGGCCTGTATTTGATGGGAGTGAACTGGTATGAGAACTAGCGTAGAAATTTTTGGCAAAACTTTAAAAAATCCGCTACTTCCAGCATCAGGAACTTACGGATACGGAGAGGCTTATAGCCAATACTATTCTCCAAGTGAATTGGGAGCTCTTATATCTAAGGGTATAACTTGGAATCCAAAGCCAGGTAATGAGGGCATAAGAATTTGGGAAACTCCAAGCGGAATTTTAAATTCAATTGGATTGGAAAATCCTGGAATACACGAATTTTTAAATGGCAGTTTACAAAAGATGCAAACACTAAATGAAAATGTAATTGTAAATCTTGGTGGGAATACAATTGAAGAGTATATAAATAGTGTGGAACTTTTAAATGACCATGACTTTTTTGCAATAGAATTGAATATATCTTGCCCAAATGTAAAAGAAGGTGGAATGGCATTTGGTATAGAGTCTGAAACTGCAGCAGAAGTTACAAAAATTGTAAAGGCACATACAAAACACAATTTGATTGTGAAATTGTCACCTAATGCAAGAAATATAGTGGAATGTGCAAAGGCGGTGGAAGAAGCCGGAGCTGACAGTGTATCTCTTATAAATACTGTGCTTGGAATGGCAATAGATCCATATCAAGAAAAAGCTGTGTTCAACAATACTTATGCAGGGCTTTCAGGGCCTGCTGTAAAACCTATAGCTCTTAGAATGGTTCATCAAGTTGCAAAAAATGTTAATATACCTGTAGTTGCAGCGGGTGGGATCTCAACTGGACTTGACGTTGCAGAGTTTATGATGGCTGGAGCTACTTTAGTTCAAATAGGAACTGCAAACTTTATGAATCCAAATGCAGTAGTTGATATTCTAAAAGATTTTGATGAATTCTTAAAAGAAAAAGATAAGACTGCTACAGAGATAATAGGAATTATATAAATAGAATTTAAAAATAGTTAGCCTAGTGATGTGTACCCATAAAACTGGACACAATATTTAATTAATTATTAGTGGATGCTAACCTATATTTTGTAGGTGGCATCCATTTTGTTTTTGATTGAATCCTTTCGTTGTTGTAATAGTAAATATATTCCTCTATTGCTTTTGAAAATTCTTCAAAAGAGCTATAACTCTTTTCATAACCATAATAAATTTCATTTTTTAATCTTCCAAAGAATGTCTCCATTATGGAGTTATCATAGCAATTACCTTTTCTTGACATTGATTGTCTTATGCCATGTTTTTTAAGCTCATTTACATAATATTCATGTTGGTATTGCCAACCTTGATCTGAATGTAGTATTAAGTTATCTAGTTTTGGAAATTTGTTAAATGCTTTTTTCAACATATTTGATATCTGATTTAAGTTAGGACTTAAGGATAGGTCGTAAGAGATTATCTCATTGGTATACATATCAAGTATTGGAGATATGTAGCATTTACCCCAAGAGAATTTAAATTCTGACACATCTGTGGTCCATTTTTGTAGAGGTTTATCTGCCTTGAAATATCTATTTATTATATTATTAGCTACTTTACCTACCTTCCCCTTATATGAGTGATATTTTTCCTTAGATCTTTTTCCAAATAGTTTTAGCTCATGCATTATTCTTTGAACTCTTTTATGATTTATGATATAACCTTGATTTATCAACTCCATATATACTCTTCTTACTCCATATCTTCCTTTGTGGAAGTTAAATATTTGAGTTATTTTATCTGCAATGTGACTATTCTTAATCTTTATCTTATCAACTTTATTTATTTCAAAATAGTATGTTGATCTTGGCATATCAATAGCTTTTAAAAGATATTTTAGTCTGTATCCTTCTTCTTTGAGTTCTTTGATAATCGCTGCTTTTTCGCCTTGAGTTGCGCAGCGTAACGTTCTTCTCTCAAGGCGATCTCTTTTTTTATTATTTCGTTTTCTGCTTTTATATATTCATTTTCTGCTCTAAGTTTTATTAGTTCTTCTCTTTCAGATTCATTAAGTTCTTTTGCTTTATAGATATTTTTATTTTTCATACTTGTATTTTTAGATTTACGACCTCTCTTTTTATTTACAAGACCATTATATCCATAATTTTTATACTTGTTAACCCATGAATAAAGCTGTCCATGATTAATTCCATATTCAACTGCTATAGATGTTATGGAATTTCCAGCTAACACTTTAGATACCATTTCTAATTTCTCATCAGGTGTCCAATTGATATTATTTCCATGTTTTAAAATTTCTGGTCCATGAAGTTCTTCTAACCTAACCCATATTCTAATTGAATCATGAAAGTTTTTTTCGTTGGTCCTTTCAGGTGTATCAGGCCATTTACCATCTCTATACAATTGCACGCTTTCTTTTTTTATTTCATAACTATATTTCATAAAAATACCCTCCTTACTGGTTTGTCCAGTAAAGAGGGTACATATCACTAGGTTAACTATTTTTAAATTGAAATTCATTGTCAAAATTCACTCATAAAGTATATTATTTTAAATTAAAGTGAGAAGAGATTAAATTTAATTAATATATTTTGGATGTAATATGAGAGGGATAGTAATATACTCATCAAAAACAGGAAATACTAAGAGAGCGGCTGAATATATATACGAAAGCTTGAAGGAAGTAGCAGAGATGGAATTGGCGAGCGTAGAAGAAAAGAAAAATCCTGAGGATTATGATTTCGCACTACTCGGAGGTTGGATAGACAAGGCATTGCCTGATGGGAAGATAAGAAAGGTAATAGAAAACACAAAGCAAGATAACATAGGAATCTTCACAATATTGGGAGCTATGCCAGATTCTGAACATGGCTTAAAAGTAAAAGAAAATTTGGAAGAGATGCTTTCTAATAGAAATTCTCTAGGTGAATTTAGACTTCCTGGGTTGGTAGACCCTGCTCTTATAGAGAAGATGAAGAGTTTTCCGGCTAAGATAATTCCAGCTAAGATAAGAGAGAAGATGATAGACTCTGGAATTAAATCAAGAATTGCAACTGAAGAAGAGCTTAAAGAGGTAGCAGAGTTTTTCAAAGAAAATATAAAAAATATGAGATAAGATATAGGTCTTTAATAGTGGTCAACATTATTAAATACCTTATTTATTTGAATATAAGTGCAATTTATAAACATTTAATTTATAAAAAATTTAGATTTATGTGTTATAATCTAACTGAGAAAGTATTTATTAAATATAAAATGGTATTCCTAAGATTTATCAAAATTTTACCCTAAGGCTTTAAAAAGTAGAGGGTGTGGGGTATAATATTGTACGGTAAAGTCGTTTGCAAAAAGATGAGGTGATGTGTTGAGTTTTTCATTTGATGTAAAAAATGAATTGGCAAGGATTAAACTCAACGATCTTGGAGATATTATTGCTGAACTATCAGCTTACATACCAATGTGTGGAGCCTTAAAACTCTCGGGTGAGGGTATACGAGTTAGGTTTAATACAGAAAATGCAGCGATAGGCAGAAGAATTTTTACATTCTTAAAAGATTTTTATTCCAAAGATGTAGAAGTTAAAATATCTCAATCAAAGCAATTGAAAAAAAATAACATATATACAATTGTGCTTCAAGACGAAAATGCGTGTAGACTTTTACTATATGACTCGGAGTTTGTGACTGGTGAAAACGTATTTGTACCAAATTATTCTCCGTATAGAGTGATTCGTGAAGATAGCGCGAAGAGAGCTTATATAAGAGCAGCTTTTTTAGGTGCGGGATCGATATCAAATCCAGAAAAATATTACCATTTAGAATTCGTTTCTAACAGTAATGAACATGCAGATTTTGTGAGTTATATTCTAAACGGCTATGGTTTAAATTCCAAAGTTATAGCGAGAAAAGAGTATTTTATAACCTACATAAAGGGAGCGGAGCAGATATCTGATTTGCTCAGCTTGATGGGAGCTCAAAGATCTATGTTGAGATTTGAGGATATAAGAGTTTACAAAGATCTAAACAACAATGTCAATCGTTTAGTAAACATGGAAAGTGCCAACCTAAACAAAATAGTGAGTAATTCTGTTAAGCAGGTTATTGATATAAATTTAATAGAAGAGAAGATAGGTCTTAATTCTCTGCCTAAATCGTTACAAGATGTTGCGAGACTTAGGTTAGAGGACGAGTCTCTAAGTTTGAAAGAAATTGGTATGATGCTAGACCCAAAGATAGGAAAGTCTGGAGTAAACCATAGATTCAACAAGATAAGAGAGATTGCAAATAAAATAAGAGGTGAATAGGATGGTTACAAAGAAAGTAACATTGAATAACGAAGATGGGTTACACGCACGTGCAGCAGCATTATTTGTAAGAACAGCAAATAGATATAAGTCTGAAATAACTCTAACTGCAAGAGGAGAGTCTGTAAATGCAAAAAGTATCATAGGAATTATGTCTTTGGGAGCATTCAGTGGAGAAGAAATCACAATTAGCTGTGATGGCGAGGATGAAACTAAGGCAGTTGACAATTTAGTAGACTTGGTAGAAAATAAATTTATAATGATTTGATTTGATAGAGTTTTAATAGTAATATTAAAACTCTTTTTTAGTATTTTATAGAAGAGGGATAGTTTGAACGATTTTGTACATCTTCATGTCCATAGTGAGTACTCACTTTTAGATGGATCTTCAAGAATAAAAGAGTTGCCAAAAAGAATAAAGGAAATGGGCATGAATGCCGTTGCGCTCACAGACCATGGAAATATGTATGGGGCCATTCAATTTTATAAGGCTTGTAAAGACGCAGATGTCAAACCAATTATGGGATGTGAAGCCTATGTTACAGAAGAGAGCTATTTAAAATTTGACAGGAGCAACAAGAGATACCATTTAATATTATTAGCCGAAAACAATGAGGGCTTTAATAATATTATGAAGATAGTTTCCGAAGGGTTTGTCCATGGATATTACTATAAGCCGAGGGTGGATCACGATATATTGAGAAAATATAGCAAAGGTATAATAGCTACTAGCGCCTGTCTGGGGGGAGAGGTTCAGAGAAAACTCCACGCGGGTGACTATGAGGGCGCAAGGGAATCAGCTTTAAATTATCAAGATATATTTGGTAAGGGTAATTTCTATTTAGAATTGCAAGACCATGGGATTTTGGCTCAAAAAAAAGTTAATCAACTTTTGAGAAAGCTTTCAGCTGAAACTGGAATAGAGCTTATTGCGTCTAATGATGCACACTATCTAAAACAAGAGGATGCCAGTGCACATGATGTACTGTTGTGTATTCAAACGGGAACAGTTGTAAATGCTGAAAAGAGAATGAAATTTGAAACGGAAGAATTTTATTTGAAGAGCTATGAAGAAATGGCTCAAATATTCCCAAATGATTTACAGGCTTTAGAAAATACTGTAAAGATAGCAGATAGATGTAATGTAGAAATAGAATTCCATCATCTACACTTACCTCATTTTGATGTTCCGGAAGGATATGACAATGTAAGTTATCTTAGAAAATTGGCTGAGGATGGTCTAAGAGAAAGATATAAAGAGATAACAGAAGATATCCAAAAGAGATTTGAGTATGAATTCAACACCATAATAACTATGGGATATACGGATTACTTCTTAATTGTATGGGATTTTATAAGGTATTCAAAAAGTGTGGATATACAAGTTGGCCCGGGAAGAGGATCTGCGGCTGGCTCAATAGTGTCCTATGCTCTGGGAATAATAGATATCGATCCTTTAAAATTTGATTTGCTATTTGAAAGATTTTTAAATCCAGAAAGAGTATCTATGCCCGATATAGATATAGATTTTTGTTACGAGAGAAGAGAAGAAGTAATAGAGTATGTAATCAGAAAATATGGGGCGGAAAATGTAGCTCAAATTGTAACGTTCGGTACCCTTGGAGCGAGGGGAGCTCTTAGAGACGTTGGAAGAGCTTTGGACATAAGCTATGGAAGAGTTGACTATATAGCAAAACAAGTTCCGGACGAGTTGAATATGACTATAGAAAAGGCTCTTAATATGAGTCCAACTCTAAAAAAGGAATATGAGACTTCAGACGAGACACGAAATTTAATAGACACCGCTTTAAAACTCGAAGGATTGCCAAGGCACACTTCCACTCACGCAGCTGGAGTTGTAATTTCAAAAGATGAGGTTACAAACTATGTTCCGCTCACAAGGAATGGAGATATAATTGCAACTCAATTTAACATGATAGAGTTGGAAGAACTTGGTCTTTTAAAGATGGACTTTTTAGGGCTTAGAACTCTTACTGTTATAAGAGATGCACTAAAATTAATAGAACAGAATTATGGGATAAAGATTGACTTTTCATTTGTGGAATTAAATGACCCTAAGATATTGGAGATGTTTGCTAGAGCGGAAACTCTTGGAGTATTCCAATTTGAATCTCAAGGGATGAGAAACTTTTTAAGAGAGTTAAAGCCGGATGCATTTGAAGATTTGGTTGCGGCGAATGCCCTATTTAGACCGGGGCCTATGAGTCAAATTCCAAAGTTTATAGAGTCAAAGCACAATGCTGAGTTGATTTCATACCCACATCCGTTGGTGGAAGATATACTTTCTACAACTTATGGTTGTATAGTCTATCAAGAACAGGTTATGCAGATAGTTCAAAAAGTTGCAGGCTATTCTCTTGGTCGGGCAGATTTGTTAAGACGTGCAATGAGTAAGAAGAAAATGTCTGTAATGGAAGAGGAAAGACAAAACTTTATCTATGGAAAAGAAGAAAATGGAGAAATTGTAATACTTGGGGCCATTAGAAATGGAGTAGATGAAAAAACGGCAAATCAAATATACGATTTGATGATAGATTTTGCAAACTACGCATTTAATAAATCTCACTCTGTTGCATATTCTGTTGTGGCATATAGAACAGCATTTCTAAAGTATTACTATCCGGTTGAGTTTATGGCAGCTCAGATAACCTCGTTTATGGGTAGGATGTCTCAAGTATCTCTATATGTTGAAGAGTGTAAGAGACTTGGGATAGAAATATTGCCTCCGAATATAAACAGGAGTTTTAAAAAGTTTACAGTTGAAGACGGCAAGATTAGATTTGGACTTAAAGCTGTTAAGAATATGGGCGAAAACTTTATCGATGCAGCGATTAAGGCCAGAGAGAAAGATGGAGAATTTACAAGCTTAAATGATTTTGTAAAGAGAGTTGCTGAAATAAATCCAAGTGCAGTGAATAAAAGAGCTCTTGAATATCTAATCAAGTGTGGAGGTCTGGATTGCTTAAATGGAAACAGAGCACAGTATTTAGCGGTATATGAAAAGACAGTTGATAATGTGCTTGGAACTTTAAGAAACAATATAAGCGGTCAATTTTCTATATTTGAAGAACAACAGATGGACGAGGAACTGCCGAGATTAAAAGATTTTACTAAGAAGGTCAAACTTGAATTAGAGAAAGAAATCCTGGGCATATATATATCAGGGCATCCATTAGATGATTATGTCGAGCTTATAAAGAGAATGAGTTCTACAAATTCTATTCAACTCATGGAAGAATATGCTGCAAATCCAAATTTAAATCTTAGAAATTTAAGAGTGGCGGGTATTATAAAGAGTAAGAGAACTCTTATAACGCGAAACAAAAAAATGATGGCATTTGCAACTCTCGAAGATGTTTTAGGACAGTTGGACTTGGTTATTTTTCCAAATGTATATGAAAAATACATGGAGATAATAGAAGAAGAAAATGTAGTGCTAGTGGAAGGGCATGTTCAAGCGTCTGAAGTTGAAGAACCAAAAATATTAGTGGATTCAATAAGTTTGTTGAAGGACTACGAAGACGAGTTAAAAAGTGTCAAAAAGCTTTATTTGAGTTTGAAGAGTAAAGATGTAAATCTTTTGAATGCAGTCAAACGAGAGCTTATCAAATATTCGGGTGATGTGCCTGTAATATTTTACATTGAAGATGAAAAAGAAGCTTATGCGACGGAAAAGAAGTATTGGATAGATGAGAGCAAGGCTGAAAATTTAAAAATAGACTTACTTTCTTATATTGGTGATGAAAAGAAATTTATATTGAGGTAATTATGGGGAAAATAGCTATACTTACAAGCGGTGGAGATGCTCCTGGTATGAATGCAGTTATAAGAGCTGTTGTCAGAAGTGCAATTTACAAGGGAATTGAAGTCTACGGAGTGAAAAACGGATATGAAGGTTTGATAGATGGCAACTTAGTTGAGATGAACGAGTCATCTGTTGCAGACATAATCCAAAGAGGTGGAACTGTTCTGGGGACTTCTAGGTCAGAGAGATTTATGACTGAAGAAGGACAGTTAAAAGCTATAAATATACTTGAAATATTCGGTATAGATAAATTGATTGTGGCTGGTGGAGACGGAAGTATGCAAGGAGCATTGGCCCTTTCTAAGAGGGGGATTGACGTAATGGGAATTCCTCTTACAATAGATAATGATATGGCATATACAGACTATACCATAGGATTTTTCACAGCTATAACTACAGTAATGGATGCAATATCACATATCAGAGATACTACTGAATCTCATGGCAGAGCTAATGTGGTTGAAGTCATGGGAAGAAATTGTGGAGATATTGCACTATATGCGGGAATAGCTTCAGGAGCGGAAAGTATATTAGTACCTGAAAGAGAATTTGACATCGACGATATTGCTAAAAAGGCATTAGTGGGTAAAAATAGAGGAAAAAGACACCATATTATAATTGCAGCTGAAGGTGCTGGAAACAGCTTTGAAATAGCAAAGAAGTTTGAAGCGTTAACTGGGATAGATACCAAGGTAACTATTTTAGGTTATATCCAAAGAGGTGGAAGCCCAAATGTATCTGATAGAATAATGGGTTCTGCAATGGGAAGCAAAGCGGTTGAATTCATTTGTGAAAATAAAGGAAGTTATGCAATAGGTATTAAAGATGGTAATGTAAAAGTATTTGAATTAGAAGAGGCTTTAAAAGCTAAAAAGGAATTTAAAGATGATTTGAAACACATACTTGAAATCACATCTATTTGAGGAGATTTTATGAAAAAGACTAAGATAGTAGCTACAATAGGACCGGCAACGGAATCAAAAGAAATTTTAAGACAACTTTTTACAGAAGGGGTGGACGTTTGTAGATTAAACTTCTCCCACGGAAGTCACGAAGAACACCAAGTCAAAATAGATAGAATAAAAGAAGTAAGGGAAGAAATGGGACTTCCTATCGCAATTATGTTGGACACAAAAGGACCGGAGATAAGACTTGGATTGTTTAAAGATTCTATGGAAGTTCGTTTGGAAAGTGGAGATAACTACACACTTACAAGCAGAGAGGTTGAAGGTGACGAAAATATAGCCTCTATATCTTATGCAGATCTACCTAAGGACATAAGTGTCGGAGCTAGAATTTTAATAGACGATGGGTTAGTAGGACTTAGAGTGTTATCAAAGACAGACACTGAAATCTATACTGAAGTTGAAAATGGGGGAGTTATATCTCAAAGAAAGGGTGTAAATGCTCCGGGAGTAGATTTAAAATTACCCCTATTAAATGATAAAGACAAAGCCGATATTATCTTCGGGGTTAAAAATGACATAGATTTTATAGCAGCCTCTTTCGTAAGAAGCAAAGAAGACGTGTTAGAGATTAGAAAAGTGCTTGAAGATGCTGGTAACTACGATATAAAAATCATTTCTAAGATAGAATCTGTCCAAGGATTAGCTAACTTAGATGAAATACTTGCAGTTTCTGATGGAATAATGGTTGCAAGAGGAGACTTGGGAGTAGAAATTCCAACAGAAAGAGTCCCTTTAGCGCAAAAAGAAATGATTAAGAAATGTAATATAGCTGGGAAATCAGTAATTACAGCAACTCAAATGTTGGACTCTATGATGAGAAACCCAAGACCAACAAGAGCAGAGGCAAATGACGTTGCAAATGCAGTATTGGATGGAACAAGTGCTGTTATGTTATCTGGAGAAACAGCTAGTGGGAAATATCCATTAAATGCAGTAAAGGTAATGAGAGAAATTGTAGAAGTTACAGAGGGTTCAATAAACTATCAAGAGCTTCTAGAAAAACAAATTTCAGAAATTTCAACTTCTGTAACTAACGCAATAGGTAAAAGTACATGTACAATAGCTCAAGACTTGAATGCTAAGGCGATTATAACAGCTACAACATCAGGCTCCACAACAAGAGCAATATCAAAATTCAGACCTAAGTCAACTATAATAGCAGCTACAACATCTGAAAGAGTAAGAAGACAACTCGCACTTACATGGGGTGCGGTTTCAATATTAGTTCCAGCTCTTAATACAACAGATGAAGTTTTCAAAAATTCTATAGATAGAGTAATAGAAGAACAACTTGTAGAAGAAGGAGATGTAGTAGTTATTACAGCGGGAGTACCGGTTGGACTTTCAGGCTCAACAAACTTGATAAAAGTTCAGACAATTGCCAAAGTCCTATGCCAAGGAACAGGAATTGGAAAAGAGATGGTCACAGGCAGAGCTGTAGTTGTAAACTCATTAACTGATTTAATCAATGACTTTAAAGAGGGAAATATATTGGTTGTTGCTAACACAGACAAAGATATAATATCCTATGTAGAACGTTCTGGTGGTATTATAGCTGAAGCTGCGGGATATACATCTCACGCTGCAATCACAGCTATAAGCATTGGAATTCCAACAATCTTCGGAGCTGATGGAGCACTTGTGAAGATAGCGACAGGAGATATAGTTACAATAGATCCTTCAGAGGGAACAGTTCGTAAGGGAATATACTAATTCTTAACAATTGAAATAAAATTGACTCTTAAATGTAACTGTATTAGAGTTGATATACTATTCATTTAAGATAAAATATAATCTAAGGAGATGATTAAATGAAAAAGAAACTTTATTCATTAATGCTTGTACTTACATTTTTAGTTACACTATCAGTGAAAGTCGAAGCTAGAACAGAGTATGCAACATTACCAAGATTTGACGTTACATTAAACGGTCAAAGAGTAGATAATACTTATGCAGAATATCCACTTTTAGTTTATAAAGATATCACATATTTTCCAATGACTTATCACACATCAAGATTTTTAGGTGTTGAAACAAATTGGAGTGAAGCTACAGGACTAAAAATAAACAAGACAGGAATTGCCGGAAAATTTGAATTCTACAAAACAAATTTAAAGAACAGCGACAAATATCAAGTGTCAGTTCCTGAATTTGCAATCACAGTAAACGGCAGATATGTAGACAATATGTCAGAACAATATCCACTTTTGACTTTTAGAGACATCACATATTTCCCAATGACTTGGAGATTTGGAGTAGATGAATTTGGATGGGACTATGAATTTACACACCAAAGAGGATTAGTTATAAACTCTAAAAAAGCTGAAACTGTAAAACCGGAAGTAAAAGTTAAGAAGTTTGAAGATTATTCTAAAACAGAATTCTACAATGGAAACTACTATGTAGTTAAAACAGACGGAACATCTTACAGACTATTCAAAGACAGTTTAGTAGGAAGTAAATCAGAACAAGTTTCAGATATGGAAATTAAATCATTTATCCGTGAAGGAAACAAATTGTTATTCTCTTCTGGAGATAGCTACTATAGCTATGATTTAGAAAAAGGAAGAATCAACAGAGAATCTACTGTAACTAACAGAAATATATCAGCAGCAACTGCTATTAGAATTGGAAATGAAACTTTCTATGTAGATAGCAAAGATGCTACAGTTGTAAATGAAAAAGGCGAAAAAATCAATAATGGAGCAGCTTATATGAGCTCAAAAAAAGTTGGAGATTACACAATAATTCAATTTGCAACAAAGGCAAATTCTGATAGAAACCAAATCTATGATAGATTTGGAAGACTTGTATACAATACAGACAGAGAAATTTCAGATGCAAAGATGGAAGGATATCAACTTACTTTTACAACAAAAAATGCAAATGGATTAGATAGTCAAAGAGTTTCAGTAAGATAAAAGGCTCTATGTCAAATATTGGGGAGACTCGTTAACTCGAGTCTCTTTCTTTATGTAAAAATGGGCACATAGACGCTAATAAAGATATCAAAACTAAAATAGCAAAAAACAACTAAAAATAAGCATAGCAAATAAAACCCCTAGGGGTTTTGCAAATTTTCCCGTTTTCCTAATCTCTACTTACATGAAAACATAATTCTTTTTCTAAACAAGTCAAAATTTCTAATACCAAAACAATTTCTTTTTAATGTTTTTATCTTTGTATGAGTTCCTTCAAGAGGTCCATTTGACCAAGAGTAATCAAATGAATTACATATTTCTTCAAACCAGTTATTAAAAGAAGTGATACAAGATTTAAATTCTTTTAATTTTGATTCATCTGCTCTTTTTATCCATTCTCTTAAAGCTTTTTTAGCTCTAGTTTTGTTTGGCTGACTAAGTACATACTGGTACCCACAGGGCACACAGTAGAACAATTCTTTTAACTTGTATGCTTCTTTTAATTCCTTGTTAAGTTCAATCATAAGTGATACTTCATTAGCTTGTTCTGAAGTTAGCTTAGAGGCAGGTTTTGTAATTAAACTCTTACTTCTTTTAAAATATTTCCTAAGCTTTGATGATACATCCTTTTGTATTCTCTTTCTAACATTTTCTAATGCCCAGGATACTTGTCTTATGAAGTGGTACCTATCTATGATATGTATTGCGTTTTTAAAGAATGATTTCTTAACTGATTTAAATGTTTTAGACATATCACTTACAAAAAATTTTACTTCGTTTCTTTCTTTGTTTGGTATCTTTTCAAAGTACCCATACAATGTATTCTTATCTCTTGATGGTAAGATATCTATGATAGAGTGTTTAGATCCATCAAGAAGAGAAGTCTGATACCTGTTATTTCCACTATCACCTTTAAATTCGTCTATACATAATACTTCTGATAGCCTATCTCTAGAAGCACTTAAACAATTTAAAATTCTTAATACTGTGTTTGAAGAAACATTATACCTATTAGCAATAGAAGATATAGAATACACCTCATCAAACTCAGAAACAATAGCAAAAACAAGTCTATTGGTCATAGTATGACCTTTGGCAATAAAATCAAGATTCCTCTCAAAACGAGAACCACAAGACTTACAATCATATCTAGTTTTCTTTAAGAAAATCAAAGATTTCTTACCTCGGATGTGAGTATCCCTAATCTTTTGAATTCTATGATCATGAACCCAAATCTTTTTAGAACCACAATGAGGACAAATAGACATCTTAGAAACAGAAGCGTGAACATTAACAAAATTATTACTCTCATCAACTCTATCAAAAACTACATCTTTAAAACCAAACAAATTCATGATATTATTATTTTGCACTTATATGCACCTCCAAGCTTTGTTTTTGGTTACTTAAAGTTTAGGACTAAAAGCGTATAAGTGCAATTTTTTTGCATAAAAATATCTGTTAGAGATTTACTCCCCAACAGATATTATAGAGCCTAATTATATCACATACCAAAAAGTATGAGCTCTAATCATAAATTACAGTATCTTCAGCTACCATCATTAAGGATTGCTTTGAAGAGGAATCAACATAGTTCAAAACCTTAGGTGTATCTGCGGTAAATGAACCACCAACACCAAAGAACTTCTCAAAGAATGATTTCAGCTTATCAATGACACCCTGCTTCTTAGTAGTTCTGTCGCCACCACCGAAACGAGATATAGGAGGCATAAGCCTATCTATATCCGTACCTGTTGTTTTGATCTCACCATCACAAAAGGCATTCTCAATGAACTTCCTTGTTTCAGCCTCTTTAAGTTTTTCTTCCTTAATAATTTGAACAAGTTCCTCTTCTCGCTTTTCAGCCACATAATTGTGCCATTCAGTCATAACATCTTAAGCATCATTGATACCAGAAATAAAGGTTTCAATAAGTGCTTTCTTGCTACGAAGTTACGGACTGGCATCAATAGCCCTTTTGATTGTGATAAGTACTTCTTTATCTTCAAAGTGGCTGCCATGATAAATAATAATATTTCCGAAGAGAAAATATATATTGGAAGGACTGCCCTTCGAATAATCCTATTCAATTTAATTTCCAATGCAGTTAAATATTTCGAAGAATATGGTAGTATAAATATAGGAACAGAAAAATGGTATATATACATCGAAAACACTTATGAAAATAAAAGTAGTATAGATTATAGATAAAATCTTTGACGTAAACTTTGAGCTTAACAAGAAGAATAGCAATGGACTGGGGCTCTATATAGTTAGTAGTCTTCTTAAAAACTACAAGATTAAGTGTAGAATAGCCCAAGGCGATTCAAGTTTTAAATTTGAAATAGAGTTAAATAGATAAGGAGAAAAAATGTTTATATTAGAATTATATCAAGATAGAATGAGCACAGAGCTAGGACTATTTGACACCATAGAAGAAGGAAGAAAATTTGTATCTCAACTTAAAGGATACAAATTTGAAGAGATAGACGGATTTGAATACGAAACTATAAAGCTAGATTCAATCTCAGACTACATGGAACTAGAAATAAATGGCAACATCGTACCACTAACTAAGTTTATGTTTACAGAAGATGGCGATGTAGAAGTATATTGGAAAGAAATTCCAAACCTATCTAAAAAAGGAAAAGGAATCGTAGAGGGTGCAACTAGAGTGGATGCCTACACAGTAGCGAATTCAGATTTAAGAGAATATATCGAAGCGAGAGAAAATAATTATTTAGAAGTAAAGAAAAATCTAGAAAAGAAAGGCTACCAAGTAGAAAGAGCCTACTTCGGATCAGAAGACGGAGAAGCAATCCTATTTAGAAAAAAAGATTCAGAAGATTGGCACTTATTAACCCATATAGATCCAGAATTCACAGAAGAATTTAATTTAGATGAATGTTTAGAAATGGTAGAAGAAGATAATTAAATTGAAAGCTAAAAGCCACCACTCGGTGGTTTTTTATTTCTAAATTATTTATCAATAACATATTTCGCATTAGTAAAAATAGAAAAAAATTTGAAATATATATTGTATAAGAGAGAGTTTTAAAATAGAATGCATATAAAAAACTTAATATTTTTTGCCAACTATAAATTTAAGAAATCACATAAAATTAAAAAAGAATTTAAAAATTAAAGAGCAAAATTTAAGGTAGATAAATAAAATTAGAAAAAAGATTGGGGATAGTAAAAAATGAGAGAAACATTAAAAAGAATGATAGGTATTTTCTTGGCGTTTATGATTTTAGTGGACGTATTCATGCCCTTGGCAGCCTATGCAAACAACATAAACATACAAGGACCAAGTGCAAATTTTAAAAATTCACAAGAAATACAAAATAAAAACTATCCTGAAATCACAGGTGTAAAAAAGGAAGAAGAATCAAGTGGTCGGACTCACGATAAAGACCTTTTAATAAAAGACCAAAATATTTCGGACTATACATCTTGGCGATTGAAAAGCCCGAGAAAAATCAGATTTAAAGAAGGAGAAAAATTAAATCTGGGCGGACTTTGGATAGAAGCCACAGATTCAAGAGGAAAAGTCAAAAATCTAAACTATGACCGAATTCTAGCAGATGAAAATATAAGTGTAAGAGACAATATAATGTCCAAGGACTCTTTGAAAAAGGGGATTTCCAGTTTGACAATATCTACTCCAGGTCTTGCTGACATAGTCATAGAAATAGAAGTGGGAGATTTAGAAAACTTCGCTTTAAAAGAAAGTGAAAACAAAAAACCAAATTCTATCAAAGAAAAAAACAAATCAATTATAGAAGAAAATAATGAAACAGAAGAAAATCTCCAAAAAGACATAAATAACGAAAAGAAAATAGAAGATAGCAAGGAAGAAAATAAAGAAGGAATCCTAGATAAAATAAAAGAAACTCTAGGCATCACAGGTCTCGAAAAGGCTGATAAGGAATTAAAAAAGGCCCTGGCAGATGAAAAAATGGAATAAAAGAAATACAAGCCCTTCTTGACACATTTGAAGAAAAATATGAACTTTCAAGAGAAGACCAAGAAAAGCTAATGGCAGGCAACGATGCAGCCATAAAAAGACTAGTAGAAAAAGATAGAAACGAAAAATTCAGACCTAATCTTTTTGTTGATGCTAATGGTCTCAATCTAGAAGGTAAAAAATTTCATATCATCACTCGTTTTGACACATCAAATGCTGGTGGACCTATCCAGCCTCATCAGTATTTCGACATTCACTTGGACGACAAGTTGACTATAAACAATCCAGCCGAATTAAAACCACTTATCTACCAAGGAAGGGTAATAGCAACCCCAGAGTACATTAAAAAAGAAAACAAGATAAGATACAAAATCCAAGAAAAGATACAGGAAAATATCCAATTACCCCTTGATATTCCGGTAGATTACAATCAAGCTAATATAAATCTAGACCCAGATGGAACATTCACCATTACGAACAAGGTGTCGGGACTTGGAGTAGAAGCACCGAAAGACCTCGTGCCACAAAAAATTGACAAGATTTGAAATAAATGCAACAAGTTATAATGCTAATCCTACTACAGCTACAGATAATGTTGGAGATGCTAATCCTGAAGAAATTATAAATAAGAAGGTTACCATTCCACAAACTGGTGGTATAGGTACTATAATCTTTACTGTTGTTGGTATAGCTCTTATGGCTGGTGCTGTAATGGCTATGAGAAAGAGAAACTCTGAAGAAATTTAATTAAGAAAGAGGGTAAGCCGTGCTAAAATTAAATAATAAAATATTTAAGCTGCTACTTATCTATGTAATTTTTAGCATGGTTATTATCTCGAGTGCTGTTTATGCTAAGACCTTGAGGATTGATCTTAGAGGAATGGGTCGAAGTTTGGATGACGTGGCAGGTAGGGAGCTTATTATTTGGAAGGTTGATGAGAGGATTTTGTCTTCGGATCAGAGGCAGGCCCTAGTTGAGAGTTTAAATGATAGACCGGATGACAGTTTGACTTATGATAAGATGAAACTCAAATCTAATAGTGAGGGCTTTCTGGATTATGATTTTGACAAGGGAACCTATTACGCCAGGGTGCTTTCCTCTAATAGCAAGATAGATATTTATCCTTTCTCTTTTGTGGCAAAAGCAGATGATGAGCAGATTATATATCCCAAGGGGCACCATGAAACTCCACCAGGAGAGGTGAAACTCTTTAAGATTTCTTCGGATGAGAAACCCTTGCAAGGAGCAGTATTTAGACTTTATAGGATTGTGAATGGCAAAGAGGTCCTTGAGAAGAGAGATGGTTTGTCAGAGTTTGTGACTGATGCTGATGGTGAGATAAGAATAGATAATCTTCTCATGGGTGAGTATATTTTCGAGGAGATTGAGGCTCCCAAAGGATATAGAATCAAGGAAAAGAAAACTTTTTTTCAGATTAATCAGTCATCTACCACCAATGTTCGCATTGTAAATTACAAGGAGAACGAAGGGGGAAAGGTCTTTAGAAAAGTTTCTTCTAAGACTAAGCTGCCTATCGAGGGTGTGAAGTTTGTAATTACAAATAGATCATCCGGATACGATAAGAGGATTAAGAAGGATGGCAAGGATTTGGTGTTGACTTCTGATAAGGATGGTTATTTTAAGGTGGACAATCTGCCTTTTGGAACCTATTATCTATTTGAGATTAAGCCGGCGGCAGGATATTATCCTTTATCGTCTGAAAAGTCTTTTCAGATTGATGAGTTTTCTCTTGATAAGGTCTTATTTATAGAAAACGAGCACATAGAAATAAAAAAGCATAAAATTAAGAAAAGGATACCTAAGACTGGGGACATCAGTTTGATTTTGATGTCTGCTTTGGGCCTTATATGTTCTATAATGGGTGCAGTTTTGATTAAGGAAAATAAATAGCACAGGATTTTAATCAAGTGAGATTTTGAAAAACCTCCTATTTTACTTTTGTAATCTTAGGAGGTTTTCTTTTGCGGATTTTTCTTTGCTTGTTTTAGATTCTTTATATTTGGTAAAATGTCTTTGTTTGGACATAGTTTGTTTGTGTTTTTAGGAGGAGTATGGTTAAGAAAAAGAATAAAAAAGACTGGCCTTTTAAAATAATTTTTATATTGGGATTTTTAATCCTCATGTATCCGACTGTCTCCAGGCTCTATTATAGGGTGGAGTCCTCGCAACAAGTTTCTACTTTTGATGAGGAAAAATATAAGCTCAGCGATGATGAAGTAAAAAAGAGGATAGATTTGGCTCAGGCTTTTAATGATTCTCTTATTAATAATGTCTCTGAGGATCCTTATGCTAAAGAAAGGCACAACAAAGGCAGGGCTGAGTATGCGAGGATGCTTGAGATTCATGAGCAAATAGGACATATTCAGATTCCGTCTATTGATGTCGACATTCCTATAAGGGCAGGTACTTCAGAGTCTGTTTTACAGACCTCGGCGGGACACTTGGAGGGGACGAGTTTACCCATTGGTGGAAATTCGACCCATACTGTAATAACTGCTCATTCCGGTTTGCCGACTGCGAAACTTTTTTCTGATCTGAAAAATGTTAAGCTTGGCGAGAGATTTTATATTCACAACTTAAAGGAGACTATTGCTTATGAAGTAGATCAAATTTTGGTGGTTGATCCGAGCAATTTTTCTAATCTTTTGATTGTGCCTGGACATGATTATGCGACTCTTTTGACCTGTACTCCTATTATGGTAAATTCTCACAGACTTTTGGTAAGAGGTCATAGGGTTGATTATGATAAGGCGATTGATGACGCCTTTATTTTGAGTAATGAAGACCACTTTAAGTATAAGTATTTATTTATGGGTGATATGGTATTTATTATTTTAATGCTACTTTTTATTTACAATTACAGAAGAAAGACTAAAAAATATAGATTTATCTTGAAGGAGTATGAGGATAAGAGGGGTGGCAGATATGACTAATACAAGGAGAAAGAGGAGGGCTTGGCCTTTTGTTATTCTATTTGTTATAGGATTTGTCATCATGATGTATCCCATTGTATCTCAATACTATTACAGGATTGAAGCCAATAATCAAATAATGGATTTTACTCAAAATGCCAAAAATTTGAATGAGAATGAAATTTTAAGAAGAGTTGAGCTGGCTGATGCCTACAATTCGACACTAGATCCTTCTAAGCTAGCTGATCCATATACTGAAAAAGAGAAGGAAGGTATTGCTGAATATGCTCGTATGCTGGAGGTAAAGGAGAAAATTGGATTTGTGGAGATTCCAAAAATCGACACAAATTTGCCCATCTATGCGGGAACTAGTTCTGAAATTTTAAATAAGGGTGTGGGTCATTTGGAAGGCACAAGTCTGCCCATAGGAGGACTCAATACACACGCGGTTCTAACTGCCCATAGGGGACTTCCCTCTGCGCAACTATTTAGAGATTTGGACAAGCTAAAAAATGGTGATATCTTTTATATCCACAACATTCAGACGGTGCTAGCTTATGAAGTGGATCAGATAATGATTGTTGAGCCGTCAAATTTTGACCCTGTGCTTGTGAAGAAGGGACAGGATTATGCGACTCTTTTGACTTGTACGCCTTATATGATAAATTCTCATAGGCTTTTAGTAAGGGGTCATAGGGTTCCTTATGTGCCCCCTGTGAAGGAAGAATCTCATGCCCTTATTTCTCTTGGACTTGAATACAAGGATGCTTTGGCATTTACACTTCCTTTGTCGGTAATTTTATTTATACTTATGCTCTATTCTAGATTTGATTATAGAAAAGTCTACAAAAAGTATAAGCGTGAGCTGAGAGATTGGGCTGATAAGGAGAGGAAAAATGAGTAGAAGAAGCAAGGTTATTCTCGGATATTTGCTTATTGTTTTGGGTATTTGCATTCCGCTTTTTGGGTTTTTAAAGCTTTCAAAAAATATTGTTTTTACCAAGGGTAAGTTTGATAGCTTTATGAATAGCAATCTGGTTTATGATAGGAGTATGGAGAAAAAGGTGGACGAATATAGCGACTCTTTGACAAAAGATGTTGTAATAGTAGACCCATTTGCCAATGATAACTATGCTTCCGACTATTCTTTCATGAAAAATAAGGACGACATCTTTGCCTATTTGAGCATACCCAAGATAGATTTGATGGAGCCAATATATTTGGATGCTTCTAAAAAACACCTTGCCATGGGTGTGGCTCATATTGAAGGGACTGATTTGCCGAGTGACAAGATTGGTAGACGGTCTATCATAGCTGGACACAGGGGCTACTATGAGGCTATCATGTTTTGGAATTTAGGTAAATTATCTGAGGGAGACCTCATTTATATAAGTTGGCCCAATAAGACTCTCGAATACAAGGTGATAGGAAGTGAAATCATTGAACCTTAGGAGTGGGAAAAGTTAGATCCGGTCGAGGGCAAAAATATTTTGACGCTCTTGACTTGCGATCCCTTGACTCCACCGAGGAAAAATAGACTTCTTGTGAATTGTGATTTACAAAAAAAAGAGGATGAGATTTCAAAAGATAAAATTAAAAAGGTTGTAGATGTGGCAGAGGGTGTAAAAACGACAAACTATATTATACTTGGAATTACAATTCTGCTTATGTTAACTTTATTTCTTTTTATTTTTAAGCTGATTAAGTTTTTGAAAGATTAAGGGCGGTTGTATGACCGCTCTTTTTTCTTGTGATAATTTATCATAACAAGTGCAACATAAATAAACTCATAGCTAATCAGCTGTGTTAATATGTAAGTGACCAAACAAAACATATTAAAAGGAGTGATTAACTATGAGCTATAACCATCTTACCATAGAAGAAAGATCTTGTATTTACCAATTTTTAAATTTAGGAATGAGTATAAGGAAAATTGCACAAGCACTTAAAAGGTCACCTAGTACAATATCTAGAGAAATTAAAAGAAATTCATCTAAGATAAAAGTTAGTAGGGGAAGTTACACTAAGTACTTTCCGATAAAGGCAAATGATAAATATATTGATAGAAGAAAAGACTGCCATAGAAAAAGTAAATTTTCTAAAGATGTTATTGATTATTTAACTGTAAAGATTAACGAACATTGGTCCCCTGAACAAATATCAAATAGAAACACAAATGAGATTCATGAATTACCATCTACATCAACGATATATAGAATGATACACGCCAAAAAGCTGCCAAAAACTAGTATGAAAAATTTGAGAAGAAAAGCTAAATTTAAAAGGCCAGCAGAAAAAAGAGGAAAATTCAATGATAAAGGTAGAACAATTAAGAAAAGACCTAAAGAGATATACAGAAGGCAAGAATTAGGCCACTGGGAAGCAGATACAGTGGAATCAGGCAGATTAGATCATAAAAGGAAAAGTAGATGTTGTTTCGTAACTTTAGCAGAAAGAAAATCTAGATATTATATAGCAATCCTAGTTGAAAATAGAAAGTCGGAAAGCGTAACACCAGCAATAATAAATGCATTAAAAGATTATCCAAAAGAATTAGTAAAAACAATAACCTTTGATAGAGGTAAAGAATTTTCAGAATTTGAGAAAATAGAAAAAGAATTAGGATGCAAAACTTATTTTTGTGATCCCTATTGTGCATGGCAAAAAGGTACAAATGAAAATAGTAACGGACTTTTGAGGGAGTTTTATCCTAAGGGTATGGATTTATCAGAAGTGAATATTGATGAATTAAATTATAACTTAAGTTTAATGAATAATAGACCTAGAAAATGTATAAAATATAAAACACCTAAAGAAGAACTTTTTGGTCTCTTACCATAGGTGTTGCATTTGATTTGACAATTCGTCTTGTCAATAAAATGGTTGACATAGAACCAATTTTTTAAGGAATTAAATCCCTAGTTTACAGCCCCTAAAAGGGGATTTTTTATTACATAGAAAGTAGCTTATATTTTACTAAGGAGCTATTAAACGATATAATATGATAAAGAGGTGTTATATGAAAAAGATTTTAATTTTATTTTGTTTTATCTTGATGTTAAGTACGCCGGTATTTGCCAAAGATATATCAGCTGTTTTAGAACAGCCGGCAGTGGCAAAAGTAGTAGTGGGAGATGACTTAAATTATAAATTAAATATCGATATCCCAAAGGATGGCGTGACCTATAAGTCATTTGCAGTGACTTTATTGATGGATGAAAAGCTTAAAGTTACAGCAACAGCTTTAGAAGGTGTTGCTAAAAACGATAAAATTGTATTAAAGAGCACTGAAGTTCAAGGCAAACAAAATATAGTTTCTCTCTCAGTGAACGATATTAATGCTCTTGGGGGCGTAAGTAATTTTTCAGTATCAATAGCAACTAAAGTTAGAACTGGAGCTAAAGAAGGAGACTTCAACAACTCTGTAGTAGTGAGCTCAGTAAAAGATGACGGAAAAGAAAGTTCAAACCAAAAGGATTTAACTTCTAGCACTGTTGTCACAAATGCAAAGACACAGCTAAAGATTAATGAATTAAAGAATCAAGACGAAATACTAACAGGAAAGACAAATCCTAAGGCGAAAGTCAGTGTTTTTGATGGAAATATGGAAATCAGCAATGCAGTAGCTGATGATAAAGGTGAATTTGAAATAAAAATTGCAAAACAAGAGCTTGGCAAGAAATTAAAAGTTATTTCTGTTTATGAATTCAATGGAAAATTGACTACAGATTCTGAAACTATAGTTGTAACAGACTCTGAAGGTAAAAAGACAACAGTGGTCATAGATACAAAAGTATTAGAAGACTATGTTGAAATGGCAAACAAGATAGAGAAAAGCAGAGCTTCAGACGTTGATAAAGCGAGATTAGAAGCTGCAGTAGCAAATGCAAAATATGTCTTAGTTATGTCAGATAGAAAAAATGTAGATGTTGAAGATGCTCTTATCAAACTAAAAAATGCCGTAAAATATATGAGAGTCCCATATATGAATGGATATTGGGATAAGACTTTTAAACCTAAAAAAGAGATGACTAGAGCGGAAGTAGCCCAAGTATTGGCAAGAGTATATTTAAAGAAAGATCCAACGGGAAACTATGCAAGTTTTAGTGATGTAAAACAAAGTGTATGGTATGCAGATGCAATAGGATTTATGGAAGAAAAGGGATTTATGAAGGGCTACTATGATGGGACATTCAAACCTGAAAATTCAATTACAAGAGCGGAATTCGCTGCGGTAATTGCTAAGTTCAATCCGGGATTTACTGAAGAGAGATTTTCTTATACAGATGTGAAGAATGACAACTGGGCAAAAGATGCGATAGACTATGTAAGCTCTAAAGGGTATATGACTGGAAGAAGTTCAACTGTATTTGCTGCCAACTATCCAATCACAAGAGCAGAATGCGCCAAAGTATTGAATAAGATTTTAAATAGAAATGCCGACAAAGAATTTATGGATAAGTATTCAAAAAATCCATTTAAAGATTTTGACAAAAACGACTGGGCATACTATGAAATTTTGGAAATTACAGGATATTAATAAAATCTTAATTATAATTTAACATTAGCAATTAAATGTTTTGTGTATAATTATAATTATGAAAAATGAGAAAAATTTGGAAGAAGATAAATCTAAGAAAAATTGTAAAGTGAATTTGAATTTAGAAAAGAATACAAAGTTAGATACTGTGTTCCACGTCATAACAGCTATAACTATGTTAGCTATGCTGCTTATGTTTTACAAAGGCTACAAACTTGGGATATTTACATCACAAGAGAAGTTAGATAGTTTTATTGTAAGCCTTGGCTTTTGGGGGCCTCTATCTTTTGTAATAATTCAAATTGTCCAAGTTGTAATTCCTGTAATTCCGGGAGGTGTGACTTCGATAGCTGGAGTTTTTATATTCGGGCCGGTAAAAGGAACACTTTATAATTATGTTGGAATAGTTACTGGAAGTTATATAAACTATTTTCTGGCAAGGAAATATGGAGTTGCATTTGTAGAGAAATTGATAGGAAAGAAAAAATTACAGAGATATACTAAGTGGTTGCACAAGGGGAATAAATTTGACAGATTTTTCTCTATTGCAATGGCAGTGCCAATATCCCCTGACGATATATTGTGCCTATTTGCAGGATTGGTAAATATGAAACTTTCAAAGTTTACATTTGCAATTTTATTTTTAAAGCCATGGTCGCTGATTGCATATACTTTCGGTGGAGATTTTCTAATTAAGAAAATGTTGTTGAATTGGTAGGAGAGTTTAGGCTCTCCTATTTTTTATGGATTTTATATAAAATTAAAATAGTTTAAATTATTGGGTTAAAAAACTTTGCATAGGGTATAAAGTTTACAGAATGAATTATAAGAAAATTTGAGGAGGAAATATATAATGAGATTAACAGAAACAGTAAAAGCCGGAGATTGGAAAAACGAAAAACACGTACCTGTACTTCACGTTGAAAGCACAGGAGAAGAATTAAAAATCCACGCAATTGTAGGGGAAGAAATTGAACATCCAAACACTTTAGAACACCACATTGGATGGATTAAAGTATTCTTCCAACCAGAAGGAGTGGCAGCTCCAATAGAAGTTGGTTCTTATGATTTCTCTGCGCATGGAGAAGCAGAACTTCTTTCTAAACCAGAAATCCACGCTGTTGTTAAAACAGATAAAAAGGGAACTGTATATGCACTAAGCTATTGCAATATCCACGGTCTTTGGGAAAGCACTGAAGAAGTTAAATAAGTTATTTAACTATAGAGGCGAGAGTATCTCGCCTTTGAGTATCTCGCCTTTTTTTACGTTCAAAATTTGATATTAGTAAATAAATTTAATTTTATATATAGAAGAAGTGTGATAGAATTTCAATAAAAGATAGTAAAGTGGTAATTAGACAAATTTAAGCGCCTGAGTAAAATGCAAAAATATTTTGACTGATACTCTTTAAAAATTCAAATTATAAATTAGGAGTTACTATGGATGTAAAAATGGAAAATGTACATATCGCAGCGGAAAAATTAAGAGGTGTTGCAAGAAAAACTGCTCTTATAGAATCAAGTCATTTTAAGGGAGTTTATTTAAAGACTGAGAATTTACAAGTTACAGGTTCGTTTAAACTTAGAGGAGCATATTACAAGATATCTACATTAAGTGAGGAGGAAAAGAAAAAAGGTGTTGTGGCTTGCTCTGCGGGCAATCATGCTCAAGGTGTGGCATTAGCTTGCAATAGATTGGGGATTCAAGCGACTATATTCATGCCTGAAACTGCTCCAATTTCAAAGGTTGAGGCTACCAAGTCCTATGGAGCTGACGTTAGATTGGTCGGAAATGTCTATGATGATGCGTATGCAGCTGCAATAGAGTTTAATGAATCAGAAGGCAAAACTTTTATACATCCATTCAATGATGAAATCTTAATTGCCGGTCAAGGAACTGTGGCGCTTGAAATATTTGAAGAGATAGAGGATATAGATGCGATTGTAGTTCCAATAGGTGGCGGAGGCTTGATTTCGGGGATAGCTTTTGTTGCAAAGAGTTTAAATCCAAATTGCAAAATATATGGTGTTGAGGCTGAATCTGCAAATGCAATGAAATTGTCTAAAGAGAATCATAAGTTGATGTGTGTTGAATCTGTATGCACTTTCGCTGATGGGATAGCTGTTAAAAAACCGGGAGACATAACTTTTAAATTGGTGGAAGAGTATGTAGATGAAATCATAACTGTTTCTGAAGATGAAATAGCTGCAGGAGTTTTGGAACTTATGGAAAAGCAAAAATTGGTTTGTGAGGGTTCTGGAGCGATAGGCTATGCGGCGATAATGCACAATAAAATTCCTTATGAGAATAAAAAAGTGGCTGTAGTTTTATCCGGAGGAAATATTGATGTAAATATTTTATCTAAGGTTGTGAATAGAGGGCTACTTATGGGCGGTAGAAATGCCAAGTTTAAGTTGGTGTTGACGGACAAGCCTGGAAATCTTGCAAAGGTTGTAAATATAATAGGCAAGTTGGGAGCCAATATCATAGCTATTGAGCACAATGAGGGCGAAGAAAACATGGAGATAAATTGCAAGATAGTAAAATTTGTAATAGAGACTCGAAGTGCTGAACATATCAAAGAGATAAAGGACAGGATAAAGCAAGAGGGAATAAAAATAATAAGTATGTAAATAAAGAGAACTGACTTGAAATAGTCAGTTCATTTTTTTGTCTGCAATAAAATTTTTGATTGCTTCTAATATATTTTCATCATTGGATAGATGTAAATCGGTTGGGTAATAGTTAATTGCATAATTGCTGTCGTAGTAGTTTAGAATTAAGTCTTTAATTACAAAGTCTAAGTCATTTTCTAAAACGTGGTTTCTATACAGTTCTATTCTGTTTTGTGAGATGTACTTGCTTAAATTATCAAGTGCAGAATTTATTTCGGCTTCTGTTCCGTTTACATAGTCTCTTTTAATACGTTCCACTCTGTTTTCGATTGAGTCTTCAATTACTAAATTGATTGATGATGACATTTTTTCACACAAAAACTTTGGCAATAATATATTTCCTATTCGACTGCTTTCGCCTTCTAAGAATACTAACTCATCGCTATTTAAAAGAGAGTTGAATAAGAGGGACTCAAATTGCTTTTGGGATGGCTGATGGTCCAAACCAAGTGAACCGAAAGAACTGCCTCGGTGGTTTGCAAGGCCTTCTAAATCTAAAATAGATATGCCATTTTCTTGTAAAGTGTGGAGTATTTCTGTCTTTCCAACGCCTGTTTTGCCGTGTAGGACTATAAAAGTTTTGGAAGCAATTAAATCTTCTAAATTATCTCTAATGTATTTGCGATATGATTTATATCCGCCGACTAATTTTTCTACTGAGATGCCAAGGCCTTTTAAAAAATTAAAAAACACTGTGCTTCTATATCCACCTCGTGCACAGTATAAGACTACATGGTCATATTCTCTTACGTAGTTTAAGATTTTATCGAAGAAGTCAGGCAGTTTTGAAGCTGCGTAATGAACAGATAATGATTTGGCTTTATCGATTTGCCCGTTGTCAAAAAGCGTTCCTACAATTTTTCTTTCTTCGTTATCAAGTATTGGGAAGTTGATTGCAGAGGGAATTTTAAAATCTTCAAATTCTCCTTCACTTCTCATGTCTATAAGCTTAAATGTTTCGTTTCTTCTCTTGTATTCAAATAAATCCTCTGGATTAATTTCAAATTTCATTTTATCACCATAAGTTATTATAAGCTTTTTTAAAGAGTATGGCTAATAATGTAATAAATTCTTAAGATTTTATTGTATATTAATTTACTTTTAGATACGCTTGTATTGATATAATATAGAATATATAAAGCTAATAATATAATTAATAGAATTTTAAATAGGTTAGCAATTAGGAGGCACGTAGTGAAGATAAAAGATTTTATATTAGGACACAAAAAAATAGTTATACCAGCCGGAGTAATATTGGCTCTATTGATAGGAGGAACAATATTTGGAAAAGGTGGTAAGAGTAAGTATGTTGTATTGCCAAAATCTGAAACCACTCAGATAAAGAAAAAAGATTTTTCAAATATGATAACAGAGAGTGGAAAGGTGAAGAGTGAGGATTCAGTTGATATATTCGCTGAAAAGAGTTTGCCTGTTAAGAATATTGATGTGAAAGTTGGAGATGAAGTTGTGGCTGGACAAGTTATAGCGAAACTTGATGATTCTTCAATTAGACAACAGATTAAGACTAAGGAAGCTATGATAGCTTCTACGAATAGATCCACAGGGGCTCAAGTAAAGGGCGCAAAAGATAAGCTAAATGAGGCTGTAAAGGGCAAGAGTGACGGCACAAATGCACAAGTTGTGAGCGCTAATGCAAATGTACTACAAACTTATGACCAGTGGCAACTTGCTGAAAAGACTTACGATGATTATTTGAGAAGTTTGAATATGGGATACAATGAAGCGATTGTAGCAAAAGTGGGAAATGATACAACACAACAAAACAATCTACAATCTCAAAATCTTACTTATGACCAAGCAAGACAAAAATTAGCCGAAGCTTCTTCAAATTTTGAAAATGCTAGAAGAAATTACAGTGACATCAGTTCACAAGCGGACAGACTTAGAATGGAAGATGAGTCAATAACTAGAGAGATAAATAATTTGACGCTTGACATAGAGTCCGAAGTAGCTGCACTGCAAGGAAGTGGAAATGGCAATAAAGATACAAAACCAACATCTGAAGAACTTGCTAAACTCAGTGAAAAACAAGATGAAATTAGAAGTAAAAAAGAAAAGCTAAACGAATTAAATATTCGTGCTCAAAGAGTAAAAACTCAAATAGCAGAAGTTGAGGGCGAGAAAGCTAAGTTTAAAACACAAATGGATACTAATGAAGATACAAGACTTGCATTAGAAAAAGATTTAGCTCAACAAGAACAAAATCTTGCAAACTTACACAACACTTTGCAAACTCAAGCAAAACAAGATCAACTTTCAAAACGTTCAAGAGAAGATGTACTAAATACTTATAGAAAAAATGCAGTTGATGCAAAGAATATATATGAAAGTGCAAAGAAGAATTTGACAGTTGCGCTTGCAGCTCAAGAGGCAGAGATAAGAGCGTTACAATCAGGACTTGACCAAGCAAAGGCGAGCGGAGATAACTCCGTGAACTCAGTGGACTTGAAAAATTTATATGAAGAGCTTGAAAAGACAGTAGTAAAAGCTCCTATTTCAGGAACTATAACTAAGATGGATATGGTTAAAGGCCAAGTGCCAACAGCGGCTCTTGCGCAAGTGCAAACAGTTAAGAGAACTATAGTTGAAGCACAAGTTAAAGAATATGACTATCCAAAAGTTAGAGTTGGTATGGAAGTTGAGATAACATCAGATGCACTTGGAAGAAAGCAAGTCTTCAAAGGCAAGATTGAGTCCATAGACCCAACTCCAAAATCAGCAGAAGCTACAGCTCAAGGTCAATCTCAAGAAGTGGCATACAAGACAAAGATATCTATAGAAGATACAGAAAACAAATTACAACCTGGAATGAGCGTAAGAATAAAGTATGTATTAGAATCTAAAAAAGATGTTATAGTTGTGCCGACAAGTGCAATATATAAAAAGAATGATAAGAGTTTTATATTGATAGTACCGGATAAAGAAATTGCTCAAATTAAAGAAATAGAAGTTATGCCAGTTACAGGAAATGATGTAGAGACAGTCATAACCTCAAAAGATTTGAAAGGTAAGTTGAGAGTTATAAACTCAGCAGATAAGTATCAATCAGGTACAGAGGTTCAAATTACCGAAGAAATGGAAGTAAAAAAATGAAAGAATTGATATTAATGGAGAATATAGTAAAGAGATACTATATAGGAAAGCCTAATGAGTTAGAAATTCTCCATGGAATTGATTTGAAAATATATGAAGGCGAATTTGTTTCAATAGTGGGGGCTTCAGGTTCTGGGAAGAGTACGCTTATGAATATAATCGGTCTGTTGGATAGACAGACCGAGGGTAATTATTATTTGGATGGATTGAATGTAAGTGAAGCTAAGGATTCAGAATTATCAGGAATAAGAAATCAAAAGATAGGTTTTGTATTTCAAAACTTCAACCTTATACCAAGATTGTCTGCAAGGAAGAATGTAGAACTTCCAATGATGTATTCCAAAAATAAAAAAGATATGAGTAATAGAGCTATGGAACTTTTGGACTTGGTGGAGATGTCAGAAAGGGCACATCACAATCCAAATGAATTATCAGGGGGACAAAAGCAAAGGGTGGCAATAGCAAGAGCGATGGCAAACAGCCCGAGTATACTCTTAGCTGATGAGCCTACCGGAGCCTTAGATACAAAGACTGGTAGAAGTGTAATGGATTTGTTTCACAGGCTAAACAAAGAACAAGGGATGACTATAGTTTTAATAACCCACAATCCTGAGTTAGCAGAAGAAACCGGGAGAGTACTAACCATGTCAGATGGAAGGATAATAGAATAATGAATATACTTGAGAATATAAAGATGGCATTGGAGGGACTAAAACTCAATAAGATGAGGTCGTTTTTGACGATGCTGGGAATAATAATAGGTATAGCTTCTGTTATTGCCATTCTAACAATAGGCCAAGCGATGTCAAAGTCAGTAGCAGATGGATTTGATAAGTTGAATAAAAATATGTTTCAAGTAAAGCTTAAACCTAGAGAAGGGTATAATTGGTATGATATACAAGAAAGAGATTATTTCAAACCTGAGGATACTGAACTTATTAAACAACGTTTTGGGAATTTTATAAAGTTTATTGTCATACAAGGAAATGGTAAAAGTGCAAAAATAAAAACTGAACAAGGAAAAAATTTAAAAGTAAATATTAATTCTAGTACAGAAGGGGCAAAGGAAATTCAGAAGTTAAAGATGTTAACTGGAGAATTTTATAATGAAGAAGATGTACAGGCATATAGAGATGTGTGTATAATAAGTGATAAAGTAGCACAGGGATTATTTGGAGGATATTCTGAGGCTTTAGGAAAAGAAGTAGAGGTTGATACCGGAAGTGGGATATATGTGTACAGATGTAAAGGGGTGTATAAAAATGAAGTTGTAAATTTTGGTGCTTTTGGAGGTCAAAATGAAGATAGTACAGTTTTATATATTCCATATACTGTGGGAGTTAGAGATTTTGAAAATAATGACCAGACATTTATGAGTTTTACTGTAATAACTAATCGAGCAGAAGATATAGATTCTGTGTCTAAAGAAATAGAGAAATATTTTAATGAAAATAAATTTTTAGAAAATGAAGCAGTACAGGCTGAAGCTAAATCTATAGACTCTGAACTTCAACAGATAACATCGATTATGTCAAATGTAAAACTGGCAATAGGAGGCATAGCTGCTATTTCACTATTGGTAGGTGGAATAGGAGTAATGAATATACTTCTTGTTTCAGTAACAGAAAGAACTAGAGAAATAGGAGTTAGAAAAGCTCTGGGTGCTACTTCAAAAGATATTAGAGGGCAGTTTATTACAGAAAGTATTATAATATGTATAATAGGTGGTATAATAGGTGTTTTACTTGGTGGTTTATTGGGGTATTTTGCCTCATCACTCATGAAACTTCCTACGCTACCAAATATTTTCTCTATAGCAATTGCAGTTGGATTCTCTATGAGTATAGGAATTTTCTTTGGCTACTATCCAGCGAATAAAGCTGCAAAATTAAATCCTATAGATGCTTTGAGGTATGAATGATGAATATAAATATAATAGTAACAGCAAATTTTGGGCTTGAATCAGTAGTTAAACATGAGTTATATGATTTGGGTTATGACAATTTAGTTGTTCAAGATGGACGGATAAAATTTAATGGCGACTTGAGAGATGTCACCATTTTGAATTTAAGATTAAGATGTGCAGAGAGAGTGTTAATAGAAGTGGCCTCTTTTGAAGCATATAGCTTTGAAGAATTATTTAATAGTGTAAATGCAATAGACTGGGCAAGGTGGATTTCTAAAGAAGGTAATTTCATAATAAATGCTAAGAGTTATAAGTCTAAGTTATTTTCTCTTTCAGACATTCAAAGAATTTCTGAAAAAGCTATAATAAAGAGCCTGCAGAGAACTTATGCAATAAACAGATTTGAAAAAACAGCAGAGAGATATTCTATAGAAGTTGCAATTAGAAATGATATAGTATCTGTCACAATAGACACTTCCGGAGAAGGACTTCACAAAAGAGGATATAGAGAGGCTTCATACAAAGCGCCTATCACAGAAACTTTAGCTGCAGCTATGGTTAAGTTATCCTATTGGAATCCGGATAGATTATTAGTAGATCCATTTTGTGGTTCGGGAACTATTTTGATAGAAGCGGCTATGATAGCTAAGCAAATAGCTCCTGGGCTTATGAGAAAATTTGATTTTGAAAAATTTATATTTATGGATGAAAATCTTCTAAAAGAAGAAAAGGCTAGATGCTATTCCGAAATAGATTATGATAAGAAGTTGGAAATAATTGGTTCTGATATTTCAAGGAAAGCTATAGAGATAGCTAAGATGAATGCAGAAATTTTAGGACTTGAAGAAGATATTAGATTTTTTGTAAAAGATGTCAGAGAGTTGGACTTGCCAGACAACTACGGTGTAATAATTACAAATCCACCTTACGGTATAAGAATAGGAGAAGTTGAAGAAGTTAAAGAGCTTGAACAAGCACTTAGAGAACTTTATAAATCGCTACCTACTTATTCTATGTATGTTATATCAGCTGATGAAAATATTGAAAAGAACTTGGGCAAGAGTGACAAAAATAGAAAGTTATACAATGGAGGGTTGCGCTCATACCTATTCCAATACTTTGGGCCTAAGCCGTTATAACGTATTTGTAAAGCAATATTAATATGGTATAATGAACAGCAAGGAGAGGTTCGCTATGAGTGAAGATTTAGATAAAGTTTTACAAAATACAGAATTAAACTATCAAATATTAGATGGAATAGTGGACTTGGTGCGAGTTTTAGACCATAGGAATGAAGTGGTTTATGTAAATCAAGCTATGAAAGATACCTTAGGGTATGATACTGAAAATTTGATTTGTAATATTTCTGACAACATCTTAAAATCAAAAATTACGAAGAGAACGCTTGAAACAGGAGAAGTAATTCAAAGAGAAGAGACAATTCAAGATAAGTTGTACTCTGTAAAATGTTCGCCGATAAAAAAAGATGGCAAAATTACCGGAGCTGTAGAAGTGTTTAGGAACATTTCTCAAGAGAGAAAGTTGATTTCTGCAATCGTAGAGAAAAATAAATCTATGACTGTTGAGATGAATCATGCGAGAAAGATTCAGACTGCATTATTACCAGAAAAAGGATTTTTTGGGGTTTTAAAAATAGATTATCTATATAGACCTTCAAATTTACTTAGCGGAGATATGTTTGACATATTTGAAATAGACGATGACCACTTGGGAATCTATATTGCAGATACAGTGGGACATGGATTCGCAGCTTCTATGGTTACTATGTTCATTAGAATTACAATGCGTACAATATCTTATGGCAAGAAGTTAAGACCATCATTGCTTTTACAAGAGCTTTGGAAGAGATTTAAGAATTTAGGGCTCGACTTTGAAATATATTTCACTTGTTTCTATGGAGTATTTAACAAAAAGACAGGGCAGTTTACTTATTCAAATGCTGGACATTTCCCTTGTCCTATAATCATACATGAAGATACAATACAGGAGATGGAAGTAGAAGGCTATCCTATATCTAGATTTTTTGATAAGGTTGAGTACAAGGAATATAGCATAAAATTAAATACATCAGACAAAGTCATAATGATGAGTGATGGAGTTAGTGAAGTCATGAATTATGAAAATGAACCTTATGGGATAGATAGAGTAAAAGAGATAATGTTGGAGAATGAAAGTGATGAGCTTTTAAAACTAAAACAATCTATCTATAGTTATATGTGGGGAGAACAAAAGGATGATATAACTGCTCTTTTGATAAAGGTTTGGTAATGATAAATTTTATAGGAAAGACTAAGTTTAAGGAACTCGATAAAGTTGAAAAACTGGTTAAACAAAAACAAGAAGAGTATTCAGACTACTTAGGTTGGACAGATGAGTTTAATTCTACAGTTGAAATAGAAAAAATTTATGAATATGCTAAAGAAATTAGAGCAAAGTATAATTTAGTAATAGTCTGTGGTGCCGGTGGGTCATATACCGGTGCTAGAGCTATTATTGAGAGTGCTCAAGGAGAGCTTAGAGATTTAACAGGTAGTCCTAAGATTTTATTTTTAGGAAATAACCTATCTTCAAGGTATTTTAAGTCATCTTTAGAGCTTATACAAAATTATAATGCCTGTATGATTGTAATATCTAAGTCGGGAGAGACTATTGAAACCAATATAGCTTACCAACTTGTGAAAAATAGTTTTGAGAAAAAATATACTGACGTATCTGAAAGAGTGTATGTAATCACAAATGATAAATCAGGATACTTACTCAATACAGCGAAGAGGGAAGGCTATAGAAGGCTTGTTGTACCTGAAAATGTCGGAGGAAGATATTCGCTACATACAGCAGTGGGGTTGTTGCCTATGGCAGCGGTCGGAATAGACATAGATGAATTTCTTAGAGGGATAAGAGATTACAAACGAAAATTAGTCACATTTGATAATCCTTCTGTTCAATATGCTCTTTCGAGAAAAGAGCTATATGACAATGGAAAGAATAAAGAGTTTTTAGTTTCATACGATCCGAGCTTGAAGTTCCTACAGGAATGGTATGTGCAGTTGTTTGGTGAGAGTGAAGGGAAAAGTGATGATGTGATCTTTCCTACATATTTGACAAACACAACAGACCTCCACTCAATTGGACAGTATATTCAAGAGGGACCGGGAGATTTATTTGAAACAGTAATATTCGTAAATGAAAACAAAACGGATTTGGAAATAGATCTGGAAGAGTTTAGCAAAGAATATGAGGGTTTGAATAAATACAGTTTAAACAAAATCAACAATGTGGTTATGGAAGCCACTAAAGTTGCACATTCAAAAAATAATATAGACACTCTTATGATTGAGATAACCAAGATAGATGAGTATAGCTTGGGTCAATTGGTTTACTTTTTCATGTACGCATGCTTTGTATCTTCTATCTTATTCGGAGTAAATCCATTTAATCAACCGGGTGTTGAGCAGTATAAACAAATATATAAAAAATTATTGAGATAACCTATTCAAATAGAATGGGTTATTTTTTTGTACGAAATTATAAAAATTTTTAATATAAGCAGTTATGGTCAAATGAATTTTTCAAAAGGGACAATTAAATTAAATTGGAGTGGAATAAAGAAAAAATAAAATGTATACTGATAGCAAATGATATATGTTATCAATTTATTGAGGGTGAATTTATGAAACAGATGAAAAAAATTCTGATGGATAAAATGAATTTGGATTATATAGGAGAGCACAATGGGCTTTTGAAGTTTAGGTATAAAAAGACAAAAGATAGCTTTAATTATGTGGCGAAGTTGTTCGATGGAATATATTTGGTTTTGACTGACTATAGAGATACATACACTTATGAAGTTTCTGAAGGATTTAATACTAAATCAATGAATTTGTCCTACTGTTTGGAGGGGCAGATGAAGTGGCAACTCCCTACCACTAATGAGGTATCTTTTCTAACCAAGCACTCATTCACTGTGGACTGTATAGCCAAGCACTGTGCAGAGGCTAAATTTCCGGAAGGACATCTAAAAAATTTAGAGTATTTTATTTCAATTGAAGAGATAAGCGAAGAGACAGAAAAAATTTTTGAAAGCTTCGGAGTTTCGATAATGGGAATATATGAGAAATTTGGTTCGGAGAAGGTAGCTGTGATTAAAAAAGATTTAGGAATCGAAAAGATTTTTAAAAGTTTTACGGGAGAAGAGTTTTTTAATGTGAATAGACACAGAATGGCTCTTTTGGAAACACTTTTTTATTTAAAAGACATTCAACTCTCTGAAGAAAATGAATTCGTCTATCTGCCAAAGAAACATATAGAAAAAGTACAGCAGGTTCAAAGATTGATAACTGATGATTTTAGAAAAAAATACACTGTTGATGAGCTGGCGAGCATGGTGAACATTTCAAAGACTTATCTGAACAGAGCTTTCAAGGAAGTTTATGGGGATAGCATCCACGCGTATTTAATAGACAAACGCATGGAATATGCAAAAAAGCAGATGAGAGAAAGCAAATTTAGCATAACAGAGATTGCGGAGAGTGTTGGGTATGCAAATGCGAGCAAGTTTGCAGATGTATTTAGAAAATACGAGGGTATTAGCCCAAGAGTATATAGAGGGGGTTTGAAATATGATTTATAAAAAGTTAAAGGAGTATGTGCCTGAAAAGATTAGTTTGGCATATATCGGAATTATGTTGACCATAATATCTTCGGCATGCATGGTGGCGTCGTATTGGTATTTATACAGATTGCTGAATATGATTTTGGTTGAGAAGAGTGTGACAGATGCAGTACAAACTGCGGGATACATATTAGGGTTTTTGATAGCAAATGCAATTATTTATTTTATGAGTGTTTGGTGCACACACTTGGTGGCATTTAGATTGGAGACAAATTTAAAAAAGAGGGGAATAGACAATCTTATGGGAGCTTCATTTTCATTTTATGACAAGAATGAATCCGGAAGAATTCGTAAGATAATAGATGATAATACAGCTTTAACTCATACGAGTGTGGCGCACTTGATTCCGGACTTGGCAACTGCTGTATTCACTCCATTGTTTTCTCTAATTCTGACTTTTGTTGTAGATTATAGACTTGGAATTTTATTTATTATAACTGTAATCATTGGTGGAATTATCGGAAAGGGAATGATGGGTGAGACTGAGTTCATGGGCAAGTATATGCTTGCGCAAGAGAGAATGACTTCGGGTGCTGTTGAATATGTCAGAGGTATGAGTGTTTTAAAGATATTTAAAGCAAATGTCAGGTCATTAAAAGAGTTTTACAACTCCATTTTAGACTATTCAGAAATGGCCCTTTCATACAGCATGAGTTGTAGAGTGCCTTATGTAGTGTTCCAAATGTTTTTTAATTCCATCTTTTTAATTTTGATACCTGCGTCAATATATTTCATATCAAGAGGAGAAAATATATATGAGATAGTAGCTAAGATTATTTTCTATGTGTCTATGTGTGGAGTAATTTTCAATGCTTTTATGAAAATAATGTATGTGGCAATGTATCAATACCAAGCGACATCAGCGATTAAAAAGATTGAAGATCTATTTACAGATATGAAACAAAATAGTTTATCTCATGGTGGGATTAAAGATATTGAGAATTGTGATATAACTTTTGAGAATGTCAGCTTTGGATATGAAGAAAATATGATTTTAAATAATCTTTCATTTGATTTAAAACAAGGCAAGACCTATGCGTTGGTTGGAGCTTCTGGAAGTGGTAAGTCCACAATAGTTAAGTTAATTTCAGGATTTTATCCTGTAAATAGCGGCAAGGTTTTGATAGGTGGACATTCTATAGATGAGTACACTGAAGAGACCATAGTAAAGAACATAGCGAATGTGTTCCAAGATTCAAAACTTTTTAAGATGTCTATATTTGACAATGTAAAGGTTGGGAATAAAGATGCAACTCGTGAAGAGGTTATGGAAGCTTTACACTTGGCACAATGTGATGAGATATTAGACAAGTTTAAAGAGAGAGAGAATGTAGTTATCGGGACAAAGGGAGTTTATCTATCCGGTGGGGAAACTCAACGTATAGCTATAGCAAGAGCAATTTTAAAAGACGCCAAGATTATCATCTTGGATGAGGCGAGTGCGGCGGCTGATCCGGAAAATGAATATGAATTACAAAAAGCCTTTGCCAATTTAATGAAAGGCAAGACGGTAATTATGATAGCGCACAGATTGAGTTCTATAAGAAATGTGGACGAAATTTTGGTTGTGCAAGATGGAAAGATAATTGAACGAGGTAATGATGCTGAATTGATGGCTAAAGATTCAGTATATAGAAGTTATCAGGAAAAATTTAGACAAGCTAATGATTGGAAGGTGAGAAAATGAACTGGTTAAAAAATAAATTTGCTCTAACTGAAAAGGGCGCAAGAGGGGTTGTAAAAGCTATAAGGGCGTCTGTGCTGGTGAATTTTTCACTTATGTCTGCCATGGTGGCGATATTGTTTTTTGTAGATAATTTGTTAAAGGGAAACTCTGTAGAAAATAAAACTTACTACATAATTATTTTTGCGATTGTGGTAGTGATGTATATTGTGCTGAATTTAGAATATAAGAGGACTTTTAACACCACATACGCTGAGGCAAAGGATTTGAGAATAGCAATAGCAGATCAACTCAAGAAGATGCCGATATCATATTTCTCAAAGCATGATATATCAGATGTGGCTCAAACTATAATGCAAGACGTGCTCGATTTGGAACATAGTGTGTCACATGCAATTCCAAGAGCGGTAGCAACAGCTATATTTTTAACTATTGTAGCGATTATGATGATGGTTTCAAATTGGAAATTAGGTCTTGCGGCAATGATTCCTATGTTGATTGGAGTATTGATGTTAGCTATGTCTAAAAATAGCCAAAAGATTTGGTCTGAAAAATTCTTTTGGAAACTTAGAAAAAATGCAGAGATATTTCAAGAGAATATAGAGATGCAACAAGAGATAAAAAGCTATGGCATGTATGATGAAAAGAAAGAGGAAGTCTATGCTGCATTAAATGACAGCGAGGATATGCATATAAAGGCAGAAATAAGACAGGCTTTGCCGGTGTTGAGCTCTTTTTCAGTTATTAAATTTGCGATAGGCGCTGTTGTGTTGGTGGGCTCTATGATGCTTGCCAAAAATGAAGTTGAGCTAATCTATGTAATAGGATTTTTAATTGGTTCTGTTAAGTTGATAGATGGTGTTGGGGCCATGGATGAAAACTTAGCTGAGTTATTCTATATAGATGCAAGGACTAAACGTATAAATGATTTAAAGAATACCAAAATACAAGCTGGAAAAGATGTTGAGTTGGAAAAATTTGACATAGAATTTAAGGATATATCTTTTGGTTACAATTCTGATGTGAAAGTCTTAGACGGAGTTTCATTTGTAGCTAAGCAAGGAGAGGTTACAGCCATAGTTGGCCCTTCGGGATGTGGTAAGACTACTATACTACGTCTTATATCCAGACTTTTTGACTATGACTCAGGGAACATAGAGATTGATGGATACGACATTAAAAAAATTTCAACCGATTCCCTATTTGAAAATGTGTCAATGGTGTTCCAAGATGTAACTCTTTTTAATGCATCTATTATGGAAAATATAAGAATAGGTAGACAGGATGCAACTGACGAAGAGATAGTGGCAGCGGCAAAGGCTGCAAACTGTGACGAATTTATAAGAAAGTTGCCTAACGGGTATCAAACGTTAATTGGTGAAAATGGAAGCAAGCTATCCGGTGGAGAAAGACAGAGACTATCCATAGCCAGAGCATTTTTAAAAGATGCCCCAATACTACTGTTAGATGAAATCAGTGCATCTTTAGATGTAGATAATGAGATGAAGATACAAGAGAGTTTAAATAAACTTATAGTTGGAAAAACTGTAGTCATTATTTCACACAGACTAAAGTCAGTAGAAATGGTGGATAAAATTATAGTTATGGATAAGGGAAAGATTAGTGCTCAGGGAACTCATGCAGAGTTGTTAGAAAAATCCAAACTGTACAACAGACTTATAGAAAAATCTAACTTAACAGAAAAATTCACTTACTGAGGAGGAAATTATGGAGAAAAAAGGATTGGAAGTTAAAGACTTAATAAATGCAGGATTATTTTCAATTTTACTTACGGCACTTTACTGGTGCGGAGGGATGATAGGGTTTATTCCCGTCTTGATGCCAATAGTGCCATTCGTTGGAGCGCTTGTGTCTGCGCCGGTATTTATGCTCTATTCAACCAAGATTAAAAAATTCGGAATGGTTTTAATACTTGGAATAGTGGTGGGGCTTGTATTTATGATTAGCGGTCACGGCCCTTATGTATTGCCGGGGACAGTGGTTACAGCTTTGGTTTCTGAGTACATTATTAAATCAGGAAATTACAAGAGCATTAAGAAGGCAAGACTTGCATACACAGTTTTTGCTGTATTTGCAGGATTTAATTTAATACCACTATTTTTTGCAAGAGAGGCGTATATTAAGCAAATTATAGAAATGGGATATCCTCAAGAGTTTGTGAACAAGATGTTATCTGTAATGCCAACTTGGTCATTCCTACCTATAGTATTAATGGGTTGCCTTGGTGGCTACATAGGAGCGACATTTGGCATAAAGATGCTAAACAAACACTTTAAGAGAGCGAATATGATCTGATGTTTGATTTTAGAACTAAACTAATTATGGCTGTAACTTTGTCTACAGTATGTATTTCGGGAAATTTAGAGTATAGAGCTCCACTGTTAGTATACTTCTTGGTAGCACTGCCATTTGTATTGCTGCTCGAAAAAAAGAAATACGAAATGTGTATAAAGGGGTTACTTGCCATAGCTATATCTATTTTTTTGACAAAGAACTTTGAAGAGGGAATGGGAATTTTATCTCTAATTGCACTAATATTTGGGAGTATAATCAGGAGGATGTTGCCGGGGATAATGATGGGATACTATGCAATATCTACCACAAATATGTCGGACTTGGTGGCGGCTTTAAAGGCTTGGCACTTGCCGGATGAACTCATAATACCCATAGCAGTTATGTTTAGATTTTTCTATTCACTCCAAATAGATTTACAGTTTATAAATGATGGAATGAAGATGTACGGGCTCACTATATCTAATTTTTTCAAAGACCCAATTAGGTATTTTGAATTTAAAGTGGTGCCACTGTTTATGGTTGCTTCAAAAACTGCAGACGATGTCTCTATATCTGCGATGAGCAGAGGACTTGTAGTTGGGAAAGAAAGGAGCTCCATATCTAATACAAAACTTAAAATCATAGATTACTTGGTGATTTTAGGGTGTGTTGTAGTGTTTGTAATATTTGTTATAGGTAAATATGCTTGAATTTAAAAATGTGACTTTAAAATATACGGAAGATACAGTTCTGAATGGGATTTCAATGCAGTTTGAAAAAGGGACAATAAATGTAATAACCGGTAACTCGGGTTCAGGTAAGAGCTCTATTATGAAACTTATAAATGGAGTTATACCTCACTTTACAAAGGCTGATTTTAGTGGAGAGATACTTCTCAACCAGAAAAACATCTACGAATTAGACATAGCAAAGCGGAGCGAGAGTATATCGACAGTGTTTCAAAATCCTAAAAGCCAATTTTTTTCAATAGATAGCTTTGATGAAATAGCCTTTGCATTAGAAAACAGAGACATTCCAAGGGATGAGATAATAGAGACGATAGAAGAGTATGCAACTCTTTTAAATACAAAACATCTGCTTGGCAAAAATATTTTTAAATTGTCCGGCGGTCAAAGGCAACTTGTAGCCATAACGGGAGTGGCCGTTATGGATGGAGAAGTTTATATTTTTGACGAACCATCTTCGTCTTTGGATGGAAGCTCAATAGATGAGTTTAAAAATGTGATAGAAAAGCTACGAGACATGGGCAAGATAATTATAATAGCTGAGCACAGACTATATTTTTTAAAAGAACTCATGGACAAACTCTACATCTTAGACAAGGGGAGAGTTATAGGCTTAAAGAAAGACGATATAAGAGAAGAAATTTCGAAGTATGAACTTAGAACTCTTGAAAAGATAGTTAAAGAGGATTTGAAATGCGACTGGCACAAAAAGAATGTCTATGAAAAGTGTGCTCCACGTGGAGCATTGGAGATGATAGACTATAAGTTTGGCTATGGAAGAGGTAAAGTTTTGTTCGACATGGATTTGTCGATTGATAGAGGGATAAATTTCATAGTCGGAGAGAATGGAATAGGAAAGACAACTTTTATAAGGAGTTTGTGTGGCCTTAATAAAAAATTTAAGGGCAAGACATTTTATAATGGAGAGAGAATAAAAAGACCACAGGATTATATTTCACTGGTCATGCAAGATGTGAACTATCAAATTTTTACAGAAAGTGTTTGGGAAGAACTCTCTTTGGCGACTGAAGATGATTTGAGCAAGGAGAGAGTGTTAAGAGATCTAAATTTGTTTGAAAAGAAAGACTCTCACCCACAGAGTTTATCCGGCGGAGAAAAACAGAGATTATTAATTGCAAATGCTATTTTATCCGACAAACCAATAGTGGTTTTAGACGAGCCAACGAGCGGGCTGTGCAATAAGACTATGCAAGCTGTTGTAAATCTTTTGGAGATGCTAAAAGAACGAGATAAAATTGTTATAGTAGTTACACATGACTATGAGTTCATTAAAAATTCAAACGGTAAAGTTATAGAATTTGTGCACTAAATAAAAAAGAGCTATGCCTTGTTGCGTAGCTCTTTTTTTATAAATAGGGAAATAGGAAAAATAATGAGGAAATATTGTATGGTTTTATTAAAATGGTATCATTAATATAATGATACTAGGAGGGATTTATGACACAAAAACAATTATCTAAATATCAAGTTGCGGGAGGAATATTTTTATCAATTGTATGCTTAGTTATAGCGCAATTAGCAGCAATTGGAGTGGGAAGGATAATAGTGAAGATAGGTATTCCAAATGCAGTAGCAAATATTTTCACAGGAGTAATATCTATTGCTTTAATATTGATAAATTTGAAGATATTAATTGAAAAAGTACTTAAATCAAATTTGAATGAATATAGAATATATCCAACTAATATGAAATTAAAGTATGTAGGTATAGGATTTCTTATGGTTATTTTAGTAACAATATTATTAATCATTACAGGTGCAGAATTTAAAATAGGAAATGCGACAAATAAACTTGAGATAATAACGGGTTCGGTATTCTTTTTCGGAATTGCAACAGGAATAGCTGAAGAAAGTATTTTTAGAGGAGTAATACTTGGAGTTTTAGAGAAGAAACTAAATAGAAAATGGGCTATTTTAATACCGTCAGTTGTATTTGGAGGATTACATATAATTGGAAGACAATTGGATATTATAAGTATAATTCAATTAATGATAGCAGGAACTTTTGTGGGTATATTATTTTCACTAATAACTATTGAAAGCAATAGTATTTGGAATAGTGCCATTGTACATAGTATATGGAATATAGTATTTATTGGTAATATAATAAATATAGGTATATCAGAAAATTCAGATTCCATTTATAATATAGTTTTATTATCAAAAAAACTATTGATCACTGGTGGGGATTTTGGAGTAGAAGCTTCTCTACCAGCAATTGCTATATATATAATATTTTCTTTAATAGTATATAAATGGTTGAAAGATAAGGATATATACAATATGTAGACAAAAAAGGGGCGATTTACTCGCCCTAAAATTTTAGAATGTGTTGTAGTGAATTTTTTCGTCAACTTCAAAATCTTTTCTTTTTCTAACTCTTTCGTTTCCATATCCTACTGGAATCATGCAAACAGCTTTTAAGTTTTTAGGGAAGTTTAGGAAGCTTTTTAAGTAAGCTTGTATTTCTTCACCATTAGATGCTTCGCCTTCTTTTAGGTTGACCCAGCAAGTGTCCAAACCTTCTTCTTTTGCAAGAAGTTGGAAATAAGCCGCAGAAATTGCACTCTCTTCAACCCAAGTTGTAGTAGTTTCAGTATCTGCAAGGATTACTATAGCCATTGGGACATCAGCTATGTACTTTGTTGAGAAAGAGCCAACGCCTGAAAGTTTTTCTAAAACTTCTTTATCATCCACCACTAAAAATTCAACAGGTCTGGCACTCTTGTAAGAAGGTCCCATAAGTGAAAATTTTAATAACTCTTTAACTAATTCCTTATCAACAGCATCTTCTTTATATTGTCTAATACTTCTTCTTTCTTTAATTAAATCTTTTAACATATTTCACCTCGTATTTTAAATAATCAACTTTGCAACTTATACCAAAATAAACAGTTTCATAAACCCTTAATTACATGATAAATAAAAAAATTAGAAAATACAAATTTAAAATCAAAATGTATAAAAGAAGTCCAAAAATAGCTTAAATAGCAATTGTGTTAGAGAAAATTTTAAACAACAAATGAAAACGTCTTTTCATAAGTTGCAAGATGAAACAGGTTTAAGAATTTCAGCAAAAAAATTTAAAAAAAAATTATGAAAAGGCTTGCAAAATATTTAAAGAGATGTTATTATCATATTGTAAATATCCTACGGAAGGATATTTCAATCATCTTTTTTCTTCCCAGCTATACATAAAAGGACATCCAGAAGGATGTCTTTTTGACTGTATGGAAAAAAATAAAAAAATAGTAAACTTAGTTAAAATTAAGAGGGCGCCTATGAGCGCCCTTAATTGTATTAAAAATATTAAAATTGTCCTCTTACAGAAACTTCGCCGGAAGATAAGGTCATTATATTTCCGTCGTCGGTTTCCACGATTAAATTACCTTTTTCATTTATATCCTTTGCAATGGCTTCGTATTTAACTCCATTTAATTCAAAATTCACATATCTACCAAGCAGAAGAGAATGGGATTTGTATTCTTCCAATATTTCTTCATCGCTTCTACAGTATAGAGATTTATAAAATTCATTTATAACCTCTGCAACAAGTTGAGATCTAAGTAGGTCTTCGGCAAGTAAAGAGCCGGCTATAGGGCTTAATTCGCCAGTGAATTCAGTAGTGAAATTTATACCTATGCCTGTGACTATGGAGCGTACTTTTTTGGATTCAAAGTCTATGTCAGCCTCTGTAAGTATGCCACATATTTTTCTGTGGTTTAAGAAAATGTCATTAACCCACTTTATTTCAGGTTTTTTATCTGTAGTTTTTTCAATTGCCTTAACTATAGATACGGCAGCTTTTATAGTAACTAAATCAAATGAATTGTATGAAAAATTATCTTTCGGAAAGAATATTATTGAGAAGTACACGCCGGTGCCTTTTGGAGAGGTGAAACTCTTGCCACGGCGTCCACGTCCAGCGGTTTGTTCATCTGAAACGAGGATTGTAAAATTTGAAAGCTCTTCGGAGTTGAGAAGGCGTTTAGCCTCTGTGTTGGTGGAGTCTATGGTATTATACACTCTTACATCACTTTCTTTTATCTCTTTGTCTAAGTAGTTGATAATGGCCCACTTGTCCAATTTATCTGATAAGTCGTCTAATTTATAACCTCTGTTTGTAACAGAGCTAATACTATGGCCATCGCTTTTTAAATTTTTAACAGCTTTCCAAACGGCTGTCCTTGAGATACCAAGTTCCGTCGCTATGTTTTCTCCGGATATGTGAGTATCTCTATTTTCTTCAAGAATTTTTAAAACTTTATCTTTAGTTGACATTTAATCACTTCCTAATAAAATTATAGTTTATTTTTGTAATTAGGTAAACAAACTTTTCAATTTGACAATAGTTTGCAAAAAATGTAAAATATAAGTCTAAGCATGTGGAGAGATGGTCGAGCTGGTTTAAGGCGCGTGCCTGGAAAGTGCGTATGCCCCATAAAGGCATCGGGGGTTCGAATCCCCCTCTCTCCGCCATCCATGATAGACGGGGAATTAGCGATGCCTTGTAACCTGCGATTCGCTATAGCAGGGTTGAATTCCCGTCTGAGGATTTTTGTTTGTATAGCCTGCCCCAAGCAAGTGGCGGTGACGACAGGGTCCCATACAATGTATACTTGTGAATCGTGTCAGGTCTTGACGGAAGCAGCACTAAGCAAGCTCATGCGTGTGTTATGGGGGTGCCTTATCTGAGTTAACTACTTGGGTACCGTATATGAACAATCATTCGAGGGCGGGTTCATGGTACATATTTTAAAGACATTGGAGAAATCTGATGTCTTTTTTTGTGCGTAAAAATAAATCTAAAAGTTAACCAACATATACAAAATATTTTATTTAAATAGCATTGATAAAAAATTCAATTAGTAATAATAATATTTTTCATTTTATTACTTTTTTATAAAATTTGTGATATAATAAATCATGAACTAATATAGATTATCATTTACTTCGATTTAATGATAATGAACAGGAGAAAAGTTATGGTAAATTTATTAATGGCTCCAATTGACAAGGAGTTAAAGATATTAAAAGTTAAGTCAAATAAACTGCCAACTGATTCTCAAGCTAAGCATTTAAACAATCTTGGATTTATCGAAGGTTCAACACTTAGAGTTGTGAGTGAGAATAGTGGAAATTTAATTGTAAATATTAAGGGTGCGAGAGTTGCCATTGGCAAAGATATTGCATCTGCATTTATGGTGGGAGAAATACAATGACATTAAGAGAAGCTGTAGTTGGAAATTATTACGTAGTGAAGAAGATTAATGGTGTAGGTCCATTGAAGAGAAGAATTATGGACATGGGGATAACTAAGGGAGCAGAGATTTACATAAGAAAAGTAGCGCCACTTGGAGATCCTGTGCAAATTAACATCAGGAATTATGAACTTAGCATTAGAAGAGAAGATGCTGAATTAATAGAAATAGAATCAATGTAGGATTAAAGCAGGAGGAGAAAATGGCTTATACAATAGCGTTAGCTGGGAATCCCAATAGTGGGAAGACCACTCTTTTCAACACACTAACAGGTTCACACCAATATGTTGGAAACTGGCCTGGGGTTACAGTTGAAAAGAAAACAGGTGAATACAAAAAAGATAGAGATGTGTTTTTTACAGACCTTCCGGGGATATATTCTCTATCACCTTATACTTTGGAAGAAGTGGTTTCAAGAGATTATCTTTTAAATGAGAGACCGGATGCAATAATAAATGTGGTTGATGCTTCAAATATAGAGAGAAATCTATATCTTACAACACAACTTTTAGAGCTTGGAATACCGACAGTAATAGCTCTTAACATGATAGATGTTGTTAGAAAGAACAAAGACAGCATAGACATTAAAAAACTTGAGAATGAATTGGGTTGTAAAGTAGTTGAAATATCTGCTTTAAGAAATGAAAATATAGACACTCTTGTGGCTGAAGCTGTAAAAATTTCAGAAAATAAATACAGCGTGAAGTTTTCAGATGGAGTTGAAAAACATCTTTCTGAAATAGAAGCCATGGTGCCTAAAATTTCAAATGATCCAGCTAAGAGATGGATTCTCGTAAAGTTATTTGAACTTGATAACAAGTTAATTGAAAGATTAAATTTATCTGAAGAACAAGTAAATAGATTAAAAGCAATAGCGAGTGAAGTTAAAACAGAATACGATGATGATACTGAAGGGGTTATCACAGATGAAAGATATTCTGCTATAACAAAATTGACTTCAAGTGCTGTTAAGAAGGGTACAGTTGGGCTTACTACTTCGGATAAAGTAGATAGAATTGTAACTAATAGATTTTTAGCGCTACCTATTTTTGCGGGACTTATGTATGTTATCTACTACATAGCGATAGAAATCGTTGGTGGGCCAGTTACAGACTGGGTAAATGACGCACTTTTTGGAGGTTATATTTCAAATGGAGCAACTGCGATACTCGAGTCTAAGGAAGTAGCACCATGGTTAGTTTCTCTATTAGTAGATGGAGTTATAGGCGGAGTTGGTGGAGTATTAGGTTTCTTACCTATTATTGCAACTATATTCTTCTTAATTTCTATTTTAGAAGATGTTGGATATATGGCGAGAATTGCCTTTATATTAGATAAAATCTTTAGAAGATTTGGACTTTCAGGAAAGAGTTTTATCCCAATCCTAATAGGAACAGGATGTTCAGTTCCAGGGATTATGGGTACAAGAACTATAGAAAATGACAACGACAGAAGAATGACTATAGCAACAGCTTCATTTATGCCATGTGGTGCTAAGACTGAAATTATTGCTATGTTCACAGCTGTCTTAGGTGGACATTTCTGGTATGGACCTCTTTGGTACTTTGGAGGAATTATAGCGGTTATAGTGACTGGTATAATTTTGAAAAAGACTAAGAGATTCCACGGCGATCCAGCTCCGTTTGTAATGGAGTTGCCACAATACCATTTCCCATCTTTAGTAAATTGTTTTAAAGCTACATGGAACAGATGTAAGGCGTTTATAATTAAAGCCGGAACTGTTATCTTACTATGTACAGTTGCTATTTGGTTCTTACAAAATATTTCAGTTCAAGGAGATTTCTTAGAGTGGGAATCTGAATCTGTAGATTCAATCTTGGCATTTGTAGGAAAGAAAATAGCTATAATATTCGCTCCGCTTGGATTTGGAGAGTGGAAAGCTGCAGTTGCAACAGTGCTTGGATTGGTTGCTAAGGAAGTTGTAGTTGGAACTTATGGTGTAGTTGCCGGAATAGGTGAAGTTGAGGCGGATGACCCAGGTCTTATACCTCTTATTCAACAAAATTTCACAACTGTTTCAATCCTTTCATTTATGTTCTTCAACCAATTGACAATTCCTTGTTTTGCAGCAATAGGAGCTATAAAGGAAGAAATGAATGATAGAAAGTGGTTCTGGTTTACAATAGGATATCAAATAGTGTTCTCTTACACAGTGGCACTTATGATATATCAGTTTGGAAGAGTTTTAGTAATGCATGAACCGTTTAATATGATGACGGCGATAGCAAGTATAATCTTGGTTGTGTATCTATATCTTCTATTTAGACCAAATAAGTATAAAGATATCAAAGGAGTACAAGCAAGATCTGTAAAGGAGTAAAAAGATGAATTTATCTACAATTATAGTTTTATTGTTGCTTTGTGTTGCGCTTGGTTTTGCTATAAAGAGAGTGTTTAGCAAAAAATCGGGTTGCGATTGCGGAAGTTGTAGCAGTAACTGTTGTGGAAATCCTCACGGAAATCATGAACATACTCACAAATAAGATTAAAGTGTGATATAATTTATTATGCTGAATAAATAGTTTAAAGGCCTCGAAAGAGGTCTTTTTAAATGGGCGATATTTACAAGGTTTTAGTTTTTTTATATAATCATTCATAAGATTAAGCGACAGGGGTCGTAAAAATATGTATGGTTTAGCTTTTATATAATCATTCACAGGGGGATTAGAATTATGGATAATGTCAGAGTTAGATTTGCACCAAGTCCAACAGGATATTTACACATCGGTGGACTTAGAACTGCACTATATAATTACTTATATGCAAAGAAAAATGGTGGACAATTTATTCTTAGAATAGAGGACACAGATAGAACAAGATTTGTAGACGGAGCCATTGAAAATTTAATAGATTCTTTAAAGTGGGCTGGAATTGACTATGATGAAGGAGTTAGGGTTAAAGATGGTAAGGTAGTTGAAGTTGGAGAAACAGGCCCATATATTCAATCTCAAAGATTAGATATTTACAAAAAATATGTTGATGAACTTATAGAAAACGGATATGCATACTATTGTTTCTGCTCTAAAGACAGACTTGATAAAGTAAGAGAAGAACAAAAGATAAAAGGTATGGTTCCTAAGTATGATGGTTTCTGTAGAGATATACCTCTTGACGAAGCTAAGAAGAGAATCGAAGCTGGAGAAGAGTATGTAGTTAGATTAAAACTACCAAGAAATAAAGATATTTCTTTTGACGATGCTGTAAGAGGAAAAGTTACTATAAATACAGATGAAATAGATGACCAAGTTTTGATGAAGTCAGATGGATTCCCAACATACCACATGGCTGTAGTTGTAGATGACCATTTAATGGGCATAACTCACGTGGTAAGAGGGGAAGAATGGTTGCCATCAACTCCAAAACACGTATTTTTATATGAAGCATTGGGATGGCAAGCACCTACTTTCGTACACCTTCCAACAGTGTTGAATAAAGACCGTAAAAAACTTTCAAAACGTCAAGGAGATGTTTCTGTAGAAGACTTTAAGAACAAGGGATACTTACCAGAAGGATTGGTAAATTACTTGGCACTTGTAGGTTGGAGCAGCGAAGACGGAGAAGAAATCTTCACTCTTGATGAAATGGTAGATAAATTTACTTTTGAAAGAGTTGGAAAGAGCGGCGGTATCTTTGATGTAGAAAAATTAAATTGGGTAAATGCTCACTATATCAAACAATATCCAACTGAAAAGATAGCAGAACTTTCTATGCCATTTATGGTAGCTGAAAATCTTATGACAGAAGAAGAAATGAAAGCTAAATGGGATTGGTATGTACTTTTAATTGAAACTGTAAAAGAAAGTTTGAGTAATCTTAGTGAAGTTCCTGAAAAAGTTAGATTCTTATTTGGAGATTTGAACATTACAGAAGAAGATGCAAAAGAAGAGCTTGCAGGAGAACAAGTTCCAGAACTTATAAAAGCATTTGAAGATGAATTAAGTGATGTTGAGTCTGTTGACCAAGAATTTGCAAACGGAGTTATGAAGAAAATCCAAAAAGCTACTGGAATAAAGGGAAAACAACTTTTCATGCCAGTTAGAGCAGCTATATCAGGCAATGTTCACGGTCCAGAACTTAAAAATATAATTTACTTGCTTGGAAAAGAACAACTTTTAAAGAGACTTGACGAAGCAAAAGCATTTAGAAAATAAATTTGAAAGGTATGTCTATAATAGGGCATACCTTTTTTATCTGAAAAACTTCACAAAAAAAGTATAAAAATTAATGATATTGTGTTTCATTAAAAATATATAGGGTATATTTAGTTTGTAAAAGAATTACAACAGAAATATTCTTAAAATTCAAAAATAAATAAAATTACTTAAGGAGGCACTATGTCATTAATAGGAAAACAAATACCAGAATTTAACGCAAATGCTTATAACCCAAAGAAAGAAGAGTTTGTAACAGTATCAAACGAAAATCTAAAGGGAAAATGGAATGTAATTATGTTCTACCCAGCGGACTTCACTTTCGTGTGTCCAACAGAACTTGAAGATTTACAAGAACAATATGCAACACTTCAAGGATTAGACACAGAAGTATATTCAGTTTCAACTGATACACACTTCGTTCACAAGGGATGGCATGACCATTCAGAAGCTATAAGTAAACTTGAATACACAATGATCGCTGACCCATCAAAAGAAATCGCAAGAAGCTTTGAAGTTCTTGATGAAGCAGCAGGTATGGCGCAACGTGGAACATTTATTATCGATCCAGACGGAGTTGTACAAGCTTGTGAAATCAATGCTGATGGTATTGGAAGAGATGCAAGTGCATTAATCGACAAGATTAGAGCAGCTCAATTCGTACGTAATAACCCTGGTCAAGTTTGTCCAGCTAAATGGAAAGAATCAGGAAAAACTTTAACACCAGGACTAGACTTAGTAGGTAAGATTTAATGAGTCTTGATGTTAATTTAAAAAATCAATTAGCACAATACTTACAACTTCTTGAAAAAGAAGTTGTAATTTCTTTATCGGTGTCTAATGATGAAAATTCAAAAGAGGTTAGAGATTTTGTAACTGAAATTTCAGAGATGTCTGAAAAAATTAGCCTTGAAGAAAAAGCTTTAAGACTAACTCCAAGTTTTTCGCTTAGCTCAGAAGTTGCCAGTGGAATAGAGTTTGCCGGAGTTCCTTTGGGACACGAATTTGAATCTTTTGTATTGGCTATCTTGCAAGTTGGTGGAAGAACTCCTAAGATTTCAGAAAACGAAATAAATAGAATCAAAGCTATAGATAAAGAACTTAATTTTGAAACTGTAGTTAGTTTGAGTTGTCACAACTGTCCTGACGTAGTTCAAGCTTTAAACATAATGTCGGTTTTAAATCCTAATGTTAAACACACTATGATAGAGGGTGGAATGCATAAAGACCTTGTTGAAAAAAGAGGTGTTATGGCAGTTCCAAGTGTATTCTTAAATGGCGAAGAATTTGCGAACGGAAGAATGACTTTAGAGCAAATTTTAGATAAGGCTATTGGAGAATCAACTCAATATAGATTTGAAGGCGTTGAGCCATTTGATGTATTAGTAGTGGGTGGTGGAGCAGCTGGTGGAGCTGCAGCAGTATATGCCGCTCGTAAAGGTATTAGAACCGGAATTGTGTGCGAAGAATTTGGTGGACAAGTTAAGGAAACTTTGGGAATTGAAAACATCATAGGTATCTCTTATACAGAAGGTCCTAAGTACATGGAACAAGTAAGAGCGCATGTTGCTGATTACAATGTAGATATAGTAGAGAACGCAAAAGTTGAAGATGTTGTGCCTGGAGATATGATCACGGTAGTTACAAACAAAGGCGAATTAAAAGCTAAGACTGTAATTATTGCCACTGGTGCAAAGTGGAGATTGATAGGCATTCCGGGAGAAACTGAACTTAGAAATAAGGGTGTGGCTTACTGTACGCATTGTGACGGGCCTCTATTCAAAGGTAAGAAGGTTGCTGTAATAGGTGGTGGAAACTCTGGTGTTGAAGCTGCTATTGACTTAGCGGGCATGGCAAAAGAAGTATTAATATTAGAATTTTTACCTGAATTAAGAGCGGATGAAGTTCTTCAAAAGAGACTAAGATCTCTTCCTAATGTTGAAATAGTTACAAATGCGCAGACAACTGCAATAGCTGGAACTGAAAAAGTTACTGGCATTGACTACACAGACAGAATTAGTGGAGAAAAAATATCTAAAGATATAGATGGCTGCTTTATTCAAGTTGGACTTGTACCAAGCACAGAATGGCTTGGGGAAAGAGTTGAGATGAATGAGCGCAAGGAAATAATAGTGAATAAAGAAGGCGCAACTAATGTTGAAGGTATATTTGCGGCTGGAGATTGTACAGATACAGCATTTAAGCAAATTATCATCGCAGAGGGAAGTGGAGCAACAGCAGCTTTAGGTGCATTTAATTATTTAATGAGAAAATAGATAGACAAGGCAGGTTTAATTCTGTCTTGTTTTTTAAATATCATGGGTTAAAGAAGTTAATCTATAGAATTCTTAATGAATTAGATAAGTTGATTTAATATGGTTGTGTGTTAGAATAAAAATATAATAAAATCGAAAAAATGTTTTATAAAATTAAATTAAAGGACATATTTATGAAAAATAAACTTGAAAGTATTTTAGCTGTAGCAGGATTTGTTCTGCTAGTGACATTAATATTCATGCCTTCAAAATTATTAGGAATATTTGGAAAGGTTGAGAATGTAATAAAACTATCAAGCGAGTATGATCTGTCTAAGGAAGATGCATTAGGAGGACTAAATCAGATAGATAAATTTGGTTTATATAGTATTGGTTCGAAATGGAAAGATGAAAAAGAAAAATTTAAGACTGAACTTGAAAACTCTAATGATGTAGAAAAGAGAATTGAAATAATAGGGAAGGCTAATAAATTAGCTGGTGGAAAACACTCATTTTTGATAGTTGGTAAAGGGACGAAAGAAAAATCTGATGGTGATATAGGATATAAATATGAAATAAGAAACGGAGTTTTAATTCTAAAAATTAATGAAACTAAATTTAGTTATGATGCTGAGGATAGTGCAAAAGAAATAAAAAATTACATAGAAGACATTCAAAATATAATTTACAATAATCAAAATCTCTCAGGATATATTATAGATTTGTCTGATAATTTTGGAGGGAATATGTATCCTATGTTACTTGGACTATCCCCATTAATTGCTGATGGAAATATTTTAGAATTTATAGATAAGTATGAAAATAGTGTCGGAATAGTTAAGTTAGAAGATGGAAAAATACTAAACTGTAGTGAAAATGGCGAGAACATAGTCAATATGAGTTCTGATTTATACAGAGGTAAAGTAAACAAGCCGGTAGCAGTATTAATAAGTGAAAAAACTTCCAGTTCGGCAGAGATGACATTACTTGCACTGAAAACAAATTCTAGAGTACAAGTTTTTGGAAAGCCATCAGCAGGATATAATACAGCAAATTATTCCTTTGATATAGGTAAGAATATAGGGGTTGTGTTATCATCAGCAAAAGTTAAATCAAAAGACGGAATAGTTTATGAAAATGAACCTATTAAACCGGATGTAGAGGTAAATATAAATCAAGGGTACGATACTCTAATTAAATGGATAAGAGAAGGTAAATAATATTTTTTAGGAGGAAATATGAAGATTAGGACTTATATAGCAAGTTCCATATACATAATATTGGCTATAATGTTACCGATATTATTAGAGCAGTCAAAAATTATTTATGATGCAAAAGTTACATATAATACTATGATACTCACAACTAGTAATTTATTGTCATTATTTATATTGGGAGTATCCATGGGTTGGGCTATAAAATGTTATTTGAAAGCGCCAGTTAAAATTATTTTAATTATTCTTTCTACTGTAACTATATTTAGTATTTTAGGAGCAATAACACAAAATTCTATTTTGATGACATATTTGATGAGATATTATCAAGTTATAAACAAACTTGTGATGTTAAATGCAGTTTTGTTGGTGTTAAGTTTTAAGAGAGCAAATTAATAGGAGTATAAGCAGTGTCAAAGGATAAAATTTGGAGAAGTCGATTTAAATGATATGAGATACAGGTGATTTGAAATTATTTTAAGTGCAGTAGGTATAAGGTGTTTAACGCACCTTTTTTTATTTAAGAAAAGTTAAATCTATATAATAATTTATTGACTGATTTAAGATATGTGATATACTCTAAGTGGGAACGGAAAATGACATGTGGGACAAAATGGTGTAAGCATGAACTTAGAATTTTTAATGGAATTTGTACCGGAGCTTCAAGATTTGTTTATAAAGAGATATGAAATACTCAAATTTATAAGCAAAAATGAAAGAGCGGGTAGAAGAACAATTGCACAAGGTATGAATATTTCTGAGAGGGTAGTCAGAGATGAAATTGAAAAGTTAAAAGCTCAAAATTTTATTTCAGTATCTTCTTCGGGGATGAGAATAGAAGAAAAGGGAAAGAGATTCTTAAATGAATTGAGTTCTTTTTATCGTGAGATAAACAGTCAGCGTTCTCTTGGAATTGAAATTGAAAAGTTACTTGGAGTTAAAAAAGTTTTTGTTGTTGAGAGTGGTATTGAGCATTCTGAAACGGTTAAAAATTTGGGTGCACAAGCGGCGTCAATCTTTGAAACTATAATTTCTGAGGGAGACCTCATAGGTGTAACGGGTGGAGAGACAATATATTGTGTTTCTGAATCTATTACATCTAAGGTGGATAGATTAGATGTCACTGTGATACCAGCAAGGGGCTCGGTTGGTAGCCAAGCTAGATTTCAAGCTAACACAATTGCATCCAGAATTGCAAATAAATTAAATGCGAAGTTACAACTTTTGCCTATACCGGAGACTGTTTCGAAGCAGGCTATGGAAATTTTCTTAAGTGATAGTGAAATGAGAGAAGCTTATGAGATGTTAAAGAGCTTAGATGTTTTGCTGTTTGGTATAGGTAGAGCTGATGTTATGTTGGCAAGAAGGGGTATAAATGAAGAGAAAAGTTCGGAAGTTTTAAACTGCGGAGCTGTTTCTGAGGCCTTTGGAAATTATTTTAATTTAAAAGGAGAGCGAGTTTATTCTCAAGAAAGTGTTGGCATAAGTTTGGATAAGTTTTTAAGCATACCTAAGATTATAGGTGTTGCAGGTGGAGTTGAAAAAGCTCAGGCTATTATAAGTATTTCAACTCTTAGACCTGATATGGTTTTAGTTATAGATGAAAGTGCAGCGCACGAGATTATTAAGGAGGTAAATTATGGCAGTTAATGTAGCTATTATGGGATTTGGAAGAATAGGTAGAGATGTTTTAAGGGGTTGGGCTCTTAGAGATGAAAAGAGTTTTAACATAACTCACATAGCAGATTTAAAGGCAAGCGAAAAGATAAAAGAACATGCTCACCTATTTAAATATGACTCAGTATATAGAAAATTCCCAGGTGAAGTGGAAGTTGTAGAAGATGGATTCTTAGTAAATGGACACAAGGTTACAGTTATCGATGGAAAAATGCCAAGTGAAATGAACTGGGGAGAATTAGGGGTTGATATCGTAATCGAATCAACAGGTGCTTTCACTGAATATGCAAAAGCTCACGGACATATCGAAGCTGGTGCTAAGAAAGTTATTATCTCTGCTCCTGCAAAGGGAGACGTTAAGACAATAGTAATGGGAGTTAACGACTCTGAATACGACAGTGCTGTTCATGATGTAATTTCAAATGCTTCTTGTACAACTAACTGTTTAGCTCCTGTAACAAAGGTTATTCTTGAAAACTTTGGTATCGAAAGAGGAATCATGACAACAGTTCATGCTTACACTAATGACCAAAAGATTCACGATGCTCTTCATAAAGATATGAGACGTGCAAGAGCCGGTGCTGAAAATATAATCCCTACAACAACTGGTGCAGCTCAAGCTGTTGCTAAGGTTATTCCAGAAGTAGAAGGAATTTTAACTGGTATGGCAATGAGAGTTCCTGTTCCAACAGGTTCTGTAGTTGATGTTACTTTTGAAATTTCTAAAGAAGCTACAGTTGAAGAAATCAACGCAGCTATCAAAAAAGCTTCTGAAAATGAATTAAAGGGAGTTTTAGCATACACTGAAGAAGACATAGTATCTTCTGATATAGTAGGAGATCCTCATTCTTCAATCTTTGATGCACAACTTACAATTGTAAAAGACAAACTTGTGAAATTAGTTTCTTGGTACGACAATGAATGGGGCTACTCACAAAGAGTTGTTGATTTAACAGATAAAGTTAGCAAAGGACTTTAAGTTAAGATAAATTTAGCGGAAGCTTTTTGCTTTCGCTTTTTCTTATGGAGGAAAAATGAAAAAGACTATAAAAGATTTGGATTTAAAAGGCAAGAGAGCGGTAATAAGAGTTGACTACAATGTGCCACTAAAAGATGGAAAAGTTACTAATGATGCAAGAGTAAGAGCAAGTCTTGAAACTATAAATGCTGTTTTAGATGCTGGAGCTTCAGTTGTGTTGCTATCTCACCTTGGCAGGCCTAAGGGTAAATATGTAGAAGAATTTTCATTGAAACCAGTTGTGGAAGTTTTAGAAAACCTAATTGGTAAAAAAGTTAAGTTTATTGCTGACGAAGCAGTTGTATCTGACAAAGTGTTAGAAGAAGTTAGAGCACTAAAAGCAGGAGAAATAGCACTACTTGAAAATACAAGATTTGTAGCGGGAGAAGAGAAGAACGAGGCTGAATTCGCAAAGAAATTGGCAAGTCTTGGAGATGTTTATATAAATGATGCATTTGGAACTGCTCACAGAGCTCATGCTTCAAATGTTGGAATAGCACAAAACTTACCTTCAGCTATGGGATACTTAGTTGAAAAAGAAGTAAAATATATAAAGAACGCAATAGAAAATCCTAAGAGACCTTTTGTGGCAATTTTAGGTGGAGCAAAAGTTTCTGATAAAATTGGGGTAATAGATAATTTACTAGGAATAGTAGATAAGATTATAATAGTAGGAGCGATGGCAAATACTTTTGTAAAATCTATGGGCAATGAAGTTGGCAAATCTTTAGTAGAAGATGATAAGCTTGAGCTTGCAAAAGAGCTTATTGAAAGAGCTAAGGAAAATAAGGTAGAAATGATACTTCCAGTTGACTTTGTAGTTGCAGAAGAACTTAAAGAAGGAGTTGCTACAGAAGTTGTAGCAGCTGATGGAATTCCAACCGACAAAGCTGCTTTTGATATAGGACCGGATTCAGTTAAGAAGATAGAAGAAGCATTAAAAGATGCTGCTACTGTTATCTGGAATGGACCTTGTGGAGTTTTTGAAATAGATGAATTTGCAAAGGGAACTTTCGCTGTTGCAGAAGCTTTGGCAAATCTTGAAGATGCGATAACAATTGTTGGCGGAGGAGATTCTGGAGCTGCTGTTGAAAAGAGTGGAGTTGAAGATAAAATATCCCACGTTTCAACAGGCGGTGGAGCAAGTCTTGAAATGTTAGAAGGAAAAGTATTACCTGGAATAGACATAATAGAGGAGGCATAAAATGAGAAAAAAACTTATAGCCGGAAACTGGAAAATGAATTTAAATGCAAGTCAAGCTGGAGTGATGCTGACTGAATTTATAGAAAAACCACTTGCAATAGATGTTGATGTATTGGTTATACCACCATTCACATCAATTCCAAAAGCTTATGAGGTTTTAAAAGATACACACATTATGCTTGGAGCTCAAAATATAAGTGAGCAAAGTGAAGGAGCTTACACTGGAGAAATTTCAGCGGAAATGTTGACTGACTTAAATGTAACTCACGTTTTAATAGGTCATTCTGAAAGAAGAACTTACCAAAAAGAAAGTGACGAACTATTAAACAAAAAAATAAGAAGAGCATTAGAAGCCAATATAGTGCCTGTACTTTGTGTTGGAGAATCAAAGGCAGAACGTGATGAAAATAGAGCTTTTGATGTAGTAAAAGGTCAAATTGTAAATGGACTTAAAGATATAGAAAATAGTGGCGAGATAATTATAGCTTATGAACCAACTTGGGCAATTGGAACAGGAGATGTTTGTAGCCCTGAAGATGCACAAGAAATGGCTAAATTTATAAGAACAACAGTTGAAGAACTATACGCAAAAGAAATTGCAGAAAAGACAAGAATACTATACGGTGGTTCAGTTAAGCCTAACAATGTAACTGAGCTTATGGGAAGAGAAGATATAGATGGAGCTCTTGTTGGCGGAGCATCATTAAAAGCTGACGACTTTGAAAAGTTGGTGAATTTTGGAGAATAATATGAAACCTACAATGCTTATAGTCTTGGATGGTTTTGGTATTGGGAAAGAATACGAAGGAAATGCGGCATATCTTGCCAATACTCCTACAATTGATGAATTGAAGAGAACAGTACCAAGCACTACACTACAAGCTTCGGGAGAGTATGTTGGACTTCCGGATGGACAAATGGGCAATTCGGAAGTAGGACATTTAAATATAGGAGCTGGACGTGTAATATTCCAAGACCTATCAAGAATTAATAAAGATATAGCAGATGGAGAATTCTTCCACAACGAAGTTTTGGTTAGAGAGATGAAGTCTGTAGAAAAAAATGGAAAAGCACTACATTTAATGGGTTTAGTTTCTCATGGCGGTGTGCATTCTCACATGGAACACTTAAAGGCGCTACTCAAATTAGCTAAGCTTGAAGGTGTTGAAAAAGTTTATGTCCATGCTATTTTAGACGGACGTGATGTGGCTCCGGACTCAGGAAAAGAAGATTTAAGAGAATTGCAAAGAGAATTGGATGTAATTGGAGTTGGAGAAATAGCTACAGTAAGTGGTAGATATTGGGCTATGGATAGAGATAGAAGATGGGATAGAAATATGAAATACTACAATCTTCTAACTATCGGAGAAGGAGAAGCCTATTCTTCAGTAGATGCACTTATAGATTCAAACTATCACAGAGAAATATATGATGAATTTGTAGAGCCTGGCAAGGTAAGTGATGTGACACTTCAAGATGGAGATTCTGTAATCTTCTTTAACTTCAGACCTGACAGAGCAAGACAAATTGTAAGACTTTTAAGTGATGATGATTTTAGCGATGCACTTCGTGCTAAATATGTCCATCTAAACGTAGTGAGCATGACTCAATACGACTCCACACTCACAAATGTGACTGTTGCTTATGACGAATTTATTCCAAGCAACACAATTGGAGAAGTGTTGGCGAAAAATGGCAAGAGTCAGCTTAGAATTGCAGAGACAGAAAAATATGCGCACGTTACATTTTTCTTAAATGGTGGTAGAGAAGTTCCATTTGAAAAAGAAGATAGAATTTTAGTTCAATCTCCAAAGGTTGCAACTTACGATTTAAAACCTGAAATGAGCGCGTATGAAGTAACTGAAAAATTAATCCCTGTAATGGGTGATTATGATTTTATAATGTTAAACTTCGCAAATACAGACATGGTTGGACACACTGGTTCAATACCGGCAACTGTTAAGGCAGTGGAAACTGTTGATGAATGTTTAGGAAGGATATTGGCAAACCTAAAGCTATTGGGTGGAGCGGCTCTTATCACTGCAGACCACGGCAATTGTGAAGTTATGATTGATGATAATGGAAAACCTGTTACATCACACACAACAAATGAAGTTCCGCTATATTTAGTCGGAGTTGAAAGAGAATTAAACAGTGGAGCTCTATGTGATTTAGCGCCAACTGTGTTGGAAATAATGAATATTGAACAGCCTATAGAAATGACAGGCAAGAGTTTATTGGAGGAAGAGAAATGAGTTTGATTTCAAATGTATATGCAAGAGAAGTTTTGGATTCAAGAGGAAATCCAACTGTAGAAGTAGAAGTTAGAACTACAAAAGGTGGATTCGGAAGAGCTATAGTTCCAAGTGGAGCTTCAACTGGAGCTTATGAAGCTGTTGAGTTAAGAGATGGTGGAGCAAGATACCTTGGAAAGGGAGTTCAAAAAGCAATAGATAACATTAACAATCAACTTGCACAAGATTTGACTTTCTTCGATTGCTTTGACCAACTTGCAATAGATTCACACATCATAAAACAAGATGGAACAGAAAACAAAGGAAAGCTTGGAGCAAATGCTATACTTGGAGTTTCTTTAGCTGTTGCAAGAGCTGCTGCTGACGAGCTAAACTTACCACTATACCAATACTTAGGTGGGGTTAATGCGAAAACATTGCCAGTACCTATGATGAATATACTAAACGGTGGGGAACATGCAGACAACAATGTAGACATTCAAGAATTTATGATTATGCCAGTTGGGGCAAAGAGTTTTAAAGAAGCACTTGAAATGGGAGCTACAGTTTACCACAACCTAAAGGGAGTTCTTCGTGAAAGAAATCTTTCAACAGGTGTAGGTGATGAAGGTGGATTTGCACCAAACCTTGAAAGCAATAGAGAAGCTCTTGATGTAATAGTTGAAGCTATAGAAAAATCAGGATATAAATCAGGAGAAGACATTGTACTTGCACTTGATGTAGCTGCATCAGAAATGTATGAAGATGGAAAATACAACTTAAAGGGCGAAGGCAAAGTGCTAACTTCTGAAGAAATGATAGATTTCTATGCTGAATTAGTAGAAAATTATCCAATTTACTCAATAGAAGACGGACTTGGAGAAGATGACTGGACTGGCTGGAAGATTATGACAGACAAGATAGGCGACAGAGTTCAATTAGTTGGAGACGATTTATTTGTAACAAATACAAAGAAATTACAAAAGGGTATTGAAGAGGGAATTGCAAATTCAATTCTAATCAAGTTCAACCAAATCGGAAGTTTAACAGAAACTTTAGATGCAATTGAACTTGCTAAAACTCACAACATGACTTGTCTAATTTCTCACAGAAGTGGTGAAACAGAAGACTCTACAATTGCAGACTTAGCCGTTGCAACTAATGCCGGATTCATAAAGACAGGAGCTCCTGCAAGAAGTGAAAGAGTTGCTAAGTACAACCAACTTTTAAGAATTGAAGATCAACTTGGACAAACTGCAAAATATGCTGGACTAAAAGGATTCTACAACTTAAAGAGATGATTTATTTAATAAGACATGGAATAGCTGAAGCATACAATACATCTGACTTTGCAAGAGAACTCACAACAGAGGGAAGAATAAAATTAAGAGCAACGTTTCTTGGATTTTTAGATGAATTCAAATCTGAAAATTATAAGATATATGCATCCCCAGCAGTGAGAACAATACAGACCGCAGAGATATTGGCTGATACTTTTAAAACTGATTTTGAAATAGTGGATGAGTTGGCTGACTCCAGATATGAAGATTTTGTGAGAAGTCTACCTAACGAGATGGATCATATAATAATAGGTCATGAACCATATATTTCAGATGTGATATACCAAATAACAGGTAGAAATGTAATTGTATCTAGAGGCTCTATTCACAGGTTGGAGGTATAGTATGGACTATAAAAGGATGATTGATGAGCGTAATGCGAGTGGATATATAAACCACTTGGACATCAATGTTGTTGAAATCAGAGAGGGATATGCTAAGACAGAAGTTTTAATTGGAGATGGGCATATAAATCCAATGGGAGCTGCACATGGTGGACTTATTTTTAGTTTAGCCGATGTAACAGCGGGTTCATGTGCAAATTCGTTTGGAAATAAAGCCAGCACTCTAAATTCAAGCATAAACTTCTTGGCACCCGCTATGAAGGGCAGCAAATTAACAGGAGAGTCAAAACTTTTAAAGAACGGGAAGACTGTAAAAGTTATTGATGTTGAAATTAAAGATGAGAGTGGCAAAATGGTTGCTAGAGGGAATTTTTCTTTCTTCGACTTAGGAGAGCCGCTTTTCGAAGATTAAACTTAAAACAATATGGATTTAAATCTGTACATGCTAAGGTGTGTACAGATTTTTAATGTTTAGAAAGTATTGATATTTATGTTGAAAAGTTTTTTATCTGTGATACCATATAGTTGATTAGGAGGGAAAGATGGAATTTTTAACAGAGGGTATAAAACTTATAACTTGGCAGGATTTAATAATGTATGGAGTTGGATTTCTGCTTATATATTTGGCGATTGAAAAAGAATTTGAACCGGCATTGCTACTCCCAATGGGATTTGGAGCTATCTTGGTGAATTTACCACTATCAGGAGCTATAAACCAAACCATGGCTGGTATAGGAGAAGTTACGGGTATAGTTGAGTGGCTATTTAATATTGGCATTGAAGCATCAGAAGCGCTTCCTTTGCTTTTGTTTATTGGTATAGGAGCTATGATAGATTTCGGACCGCTACTTTCAAATCCAAAGATGTTTTTATTTGGAGCAGCAGCTCAATTTGGAATTTTCTTTGCTCTATCGCTTGCAACTGTATTAGGATTTGAACTTAGAGATGCAGCATCCATAGGTATAATAGGGGCGGCTGATGGGCCGACTTCAATATTGGTATCTCAAGTTTTGGGTTCAAAGTATGTTGGTGCTATAGCCGTTGCGGCTTATTCATATATGGCTTTGGTTCCTATAGTGCAACCTATGGCTATAAAATTGGTTACTACTAAAAAAGAAAGACAGATAAAAATGCACTACAATCCAAAGGGAGTTTCAAGAAAGGCGAGAATTTTCTTCCCTATTTTGGTAACTATGGTAGCTGGGTTAGTGGCGCCTATGTCAGTTTCTCTTGTTGGATTTTTGATGTTCGGTAATTTGATTCGTGAGTCAGGTGTGCTTGGGAACCTAACCGAAACTGCAAGCAATGAACTTGCAAATTTAATAACTTTATTGCTTGGTATAACAATATCTTTTAGTATGAGAGCGGAAGCTTTTGTAAACATAGAAACACTTCTAATAATGGGAATAGGACTTGTGGCATTTGTATTCGACACAATCGGTGGAGTTGTATTTGCTAAAATATTAAATTTATTTACAAGGAAAAAGATAAATCCAATGATAGGTGCAGCGGGGATTTCTGCATTCCCAATGTCAGCTCGTGTTGTTCAAAAGATGGGACTTAAAGAAGATCCTTCAAATCACTTGTTGATGTTTGCCGTGGGTGCTAATGTGTCTGGGCAAATAGGTTCGGTTGTAGCTGGTGGAGTTATATTAAACTTAATACAACAGTTTTTATAGGAGGAAATATGAATCCAAATTTTTTAATATCACTTGAAATAATGGGCAAAGGGATGCTTTCTATCTTTATAGTATTGGGGATTTTATCTTTGATAGTAATGGCATTTGCCAAGATTTTTAAATAAACGTTGAAGTGTAGGTTCTGTATGTGAGTGCAGAACCTTTTTTAATGCAAACGAAAGATGGATTTAAAATTTAAGATATTGCACCAAAAGTTAATTAATTTCAAAGATATTTTTTTAATTAAATCTTTTTGTTACAATAGTAATATAGTAAAAATAAAAAGAGGTTAGAAATGAATACATCTTATATATTGATGATTGTGACAATCGTCTCAAAAATTTTTGGTTTAGTTAGAGAAAAAGCTCTGGCTTATTTTTTCGGAACGGGAATTGTAGTAGAAGCATTTTTAGTTGCTTTTCAAATTCCGATGACTTTTACAAATATATTGTCGGGGGCAACTGCTAATGGCTACATACCTATGTACAATGAGATAAAAGAGAACAAAGGAGAACAAGAGGCAAATAAATTCACATCCAATTTATCAAATATAATTTTTATAGGAACTCTATTGCTTTCTATAGTGGGAATTGTATTTGCAAGACAGCTGGTTGGAGTGATGGCGATAGGGTTTGAAGGCGAGACTTTGGAAATGGCTGTATTTATGACCAGAGTTGCACTATTAAGTCTTGGAGCGACTACGGTATTTTCTATCTTTAAAGCTTATCTTCAAATTAAAAAGCACTTTATAGTTTCCGTTGCACATGCCATTTTAATGAATGTAATTATAATTGCGAGCATGGCATTTGCTAAAAAACTTGGTTATCAATACTTAGCTTTTGGAATCTTGGCAGGATTTATATTTCAATATTTAATATTTTTACCTTATATAAAAAAGACAGGTTACAGACATAAAGGATTAATAGATTTAAAAGACGGCGACTTTAAAACTATGATGAAAATTATTGTGCCAGTTTTGATTTCAACATCTGTAATAGAGCTCAACTTTATAATTTCAAAATCGTTGGCGTCTGCTTTATTTACAGGGGCTATGGCATCTCTAAACTATGCCTACAAATTACAAGCATTTGTAACAGGTATTGTAATCACTTCAATTGTGACAGCAGTTTATCCGGACATGGCAAGACTTGGAGCAATTGGGGACTATGACGGTTTGAAAAAATCGGTTGGAGAAGCATTGGTATCTATGGCTCTTTTAGTTGTGCCGGCTTCGGCAGGTTTGTTTATATTTTCAGATCCAATTGTAAAACTACTATTTGTGGGTGGAGCTTTTGGAGTACAAGACGGTGTGGTAACTGCCACTGTTTTGAATTTCTATGCCATAGGGATAATTGGTATAGGGGTTAGAGAGATAGTATCTAGAGCATTTTACGCAATTATGGACACCAAGACACCTGTTGTAAATTCGGTTGTAATGGTTGGAGTGAATATAGCTTTGAGTATTGTGATGATGAAGGTGTATGGAATAAGAGGACTTGCACTTGCAACTTCTATTTCATTTATTGTTGGAGCCATACTCATGGTGCTAAGTCTAAAAGGTAAATTGGGTAGAGTGTTTAGTGCTATAAATATTTCGGATTTGGTGAAGATAACTATAGCGACTGTATGTATGGGAGTTTTAGCGAGCATTGCTTATAGTTTTTCAAGTAGATTTATTGGAAGTATATTATCTCTTTTGATTGCAATTGCAGTTGCAGGAGTAGTTTATTTAGTAGCTATTTTAGTGCTAAAAGTATCTGAAGTGCAAAATATTATAAACAAGATAAAAAATAAGAGAGCAAAGTAGCTATAATTATGGATTAAAATACCCCCTCATCCGTGTCAGGATTTGGGGGTTTATTATATTAAAAATTCTTTTTTGCTATTGTATTCCTAATTCTTCTAATATTAGCTGGATAAGAGCATTACTTTCAACGCTCTTTGAATATAAAATAGGAATCTCAAAATCTTTGCTCACATTTCTAATTTTGAACATAGCATCGTGTCCAACAGAGTCTATAAATATTATTAAGATATTTGTCTTTGATATTTCATGAGCAAGAGTTTCAACTGATTCATTACCTGATAAGTAGCAAAGAGTTCCGCCATTTGCTTCTATAGCATTTTTAAAATCTACTTTATCAGCTTCCAAACCTATTATTCCAATGTTAAGGCCGTTAAGTGCTGTTGTTTTTGGAATGGTTACATCGTGTAGTTGGTTTGCATCTGTAGGGTAAAGCCAAATTATTTTTCCGTTTAAGATTTCGTCATTCCAATAAGCATAGTCTACTACATCTCCTATTTGAAGGTGGAAATTACCAGTCTTATATTGGTCTAACAATATCTTTGTTGAAAGCTTATCATCTTCAGAAGTATTTATATAATATTCTTCTAAAAGTTCGTCGAATTCTACAGTGGCATATTTAATTACATTTTTATTACTTGGAGAATTTACTTTTTCTATCAGTTCATATTCATAGACAGGTTTTTGGTTGTAACCAGTTCTCAAGACAGAAGCTTTAACCCAATCTCCTTCTTCAATATCGAATTTTCTAACAAACTTTTCAGGTATAAATATTTTAAAACTTCCTATATTTGCACCGGACAAATTCATGTGAGCTTGTCCTAAGAAAATGTTGTTATTTGCATCATAAATTTCTTTTAGTTCATTATCTACTACTTCAACTCTCTCTTCAAAATAATTATAGTCTGTACTGATATCGTTGGGTAAATCGTTTAAAGATTCTAAAATACAAAGATAGTTTCTAAAATATCCATCGCTTTCCAATAGATTATCAAAGGTTAAATTTGAAACAAGGGATGACAAGTCAGATTTAATTTCTTCTAAAATTTTTTGCTTATTCATAAATACCTTCCTTAAAAATTAAAATAAATAGTTAGTTATATTTCTTGACTATATTATACTCCTTATCCATTATTTGACAAAAAGAATATTTTGTGAAATATGAAAAAAGGATAGCTTTTATAAGATTTTTTTATAGCAAGAAAATACAGCAGTATGATAGAATAAAACTGGGGGTGAAACGTTTGCGTAAATTTAATCAAGAAATTTTAGATTCAACTGTTGCACTTGGAAGAAAATACACAGACATGGGAGAAGTTGCAGATTACATACCAGAGTTAAAGAAACAAGATCCAAATAAAATAGCAATAGCTACTGTGGAAGATGGAGAGATGATCTATTCAGGAGATTGTGAAGAGAGATTTTCTATACAATCAGTTGTAAAAGTAATTTTATATGCAATAGCGCTTGAAAATTTTACAGTTGATGAATTAAAAAAATATGTAGGTTTAAAACCATCATCAAAGGCTTTTAACAGTGTAATAGAACTTGAATTGTCAAAGAAAAATGTTCCTGTGAATCCTTTTATAAATGCGGGAGCTATAGTTGTGGTTGCGCTACTTCACAGAGTTTATAAAGAAAGAACTCTCAAAGTGATTATGGAAAAGGCATCAAAATTCTTAGGAGAAGAAGTTGGATACAGTGAGGAGATTTTTGTTTCAGAGAAGGTTTCTTCTTTTGCAAACAGAACACTTACATATTTAATGTTATCAAGAAAAATTTTGCCGCCGAGTCTTGATGTTGAAGAAGTTTTAGATATTTATTTTAAGAGTTGTTCTTTGATGGTGAATGTAAAGAACTTGGCAAATATGAGTTATTGTATATCTAACAATGGTGTGGCATCAGATGGAGAAGAAGTTATATCACCTGAACATGCTAGAATTTTGAGAACACTTATGGCAACTTGTGGAACTTATGACTATTCCGGAGATTTTGCTGTTAGAGTTGGGATTCCGGCTAAGAGTGGTGTAGGTGGAGGTATTGTAACAGCTTCCATAGAAGGATACGGACTTGCAGTATACAGCCCGGCGCTTGATAGCCATGGAAATAGCTATTCAGGAGTTAGAATGCTTGAATATCTATCGGAAAAATTAAATTTAAATGTGTATTAAGGAGGAACAGATGGAAAGTGTATTAAAAATATTTTCTATAGATAATTTATCATAACAAGTGCAACATAAATAAACTCATAGCTAATCAGCTGTGTTAATATGTAAGTGACCAAACAAAACATATTAAAAGGAGTGATTAACTATGAGCTATAACCATCTTACCATAGAAGAAAGATCTTGTATTTACCAATTTTTAAATTTAGGAATGAGTATAAGGAAAATTGCACAAGCACTTAAAAGGTCACCTAGTACAATATCTAGAGAAATTAAAAGAAATTCATCTAAGATAAAAGTTAGTAGGGGAAGTTACACTAAGTACTTTCCGATAAAGGCAAATGATAAATATATTGATAGAAGAAAAGAACTGCCATAGAAAAAGTAAATTTTCTAAAGATGTTATTGATTATTTAACTGTAAAGATTAACGAACATTGGTCCCCTGAACAAATATCAAATAGAAACACAAATGAGATTCATGAATTACCATCTACATCAACGATATATAGAATGATACACGCCAAAAAGCTGCCAAAAACTAGTATGAAAAATTTGAGAAGAAAAGCTAAATTTAAAAGGCCAGCAGAAAAAAGAGGAAAATTCAATGATAAAGGTAGAACAATTAAGAAAAGACCTAAAGAGATATACAGAAGGCAAGAATTAGGCCACTGGGAAGCAGATACAGTGGAATCAGGCAGATTAGATCATAAAAGGAAAAGTAGATGTTGTTTCGTAACTTTAGCAGAAAGAAAATCTAGATATTATATAGCAATCCTAGTTGAAAATAGAAAGTCGGAAAGCGTAACACCAGCAATAATAAATGCATTAAAAGATTATCCAAAAGAATTAGTAAAAACAATAACCTTTGATAGAGGTAAAGAATTTTCAGAATTTGAGAAAATAGAAAAAGAATTAGGATGCAAAACTTATTTTTGTGATCCCTATTGTGCATGGCAAAAAGGTACAAATGAAAATAGTAACGGACTTTTGAGGGAGTTTTATCCTAAGGGTATGGATTTATCAGAAGTGAATATTGATGAATTAAATTATAACTTAAGTTTAATGAATAATAGACCTAGAAAATGTATAAAATATAAAACACCTAAAGAAGAACTTTTTGGTCTCTTACCATAGGTGTTGCATTTGATTTGACAATTCGTCTATAAAATTAAATGAAATTTTAGTTAGCATAAATGATGTATTGTACTATCCAATACTACTTGTGATGTTACTATGTTGTGGATTGTATTTTTCAGTTAAGACAGGACTTCTACAATTATCTATGTTTAAAGAATCTATAAACGTAGTGACAGAAAAACCAGGTGAAGGCGGAGTTTCTTCTTTCCAAGCACTTATGGTTTCTACAGCTTCAAGAGTAGGTACTGGAAACATAGTTGGAGTATCTAATGCAATCTGTCTTGGAGGATATGGAGCAGTGTTTTGGATGTGGATTATAGCTATAATTGGTGGAGCATCTGCATTTATAGAATCCACACTAGCTCAAATCTATAAGAGAAGAGGAGAAGATGGAACAAGCTATGGTGGACCATCTTACTATATAGAAACAGCACTTGGAAGTAGATTCGTTGGAGTTTTATTTGCAATATGTTTAATACTAACTTATGCAGTTGGATTTAATATGTTGGCATCTTTCAACTTACAAGATTCATTCAAAATATATGAATTCTATGTACCAGAAAAAACATCTTGGATGATAGGAGCTGTGCTTGCTATAATCACAGGCTACTGTATTTTAGGTGGAGGAAAGAGGATTATAAAATTCACTTCTATATTAGTCCCATTTATGGGAGTTATCTTTGTAATAGTTTCTATATTAATGATAGTTTTAAATATAAGCTACATTCCGACAGTTTTCTCAAAAATAATATCAGATGCATTTAATTTCAAAGCTATCTTCGGTGGTATAGCCGGTTCATCACTAGTTGCAGGTATTAAGAGAGGATTGTATTCAAACGAAGCTGGTATGGGTTCTGCTCCAAACGCAGCAGCAGCAGCAGATGTATCTCACCCAGTTAAACAAGGATTAGTACAAATGCTTTCTGTATTTTTAGATACACTATTAATCTGTTCAGCAACAGCTTTTATGGCTCTTTCATCAGGAATTGAACCAACAGCTGAACTTGCAGGCGCGACATTCGTTCAAACATCACTTTCAACAGTGTTTGGAAACTACGGAATAATATTTATAACAGTGGCTCTTACATTATTTGCATTTACAACTTTGATAGGAAATCTTTACTATGTAGACACATGTCTAACATATTTAAACAAAAAAGTTCCATCAAAGACATTCATGGTTATCTATAGAATAGTAGCAGCAGCTTTAATATTTATAGGAGCTGGAATGCAAATGGATTTAGTTTGGAACGTTGCAGACCTTTTAATGGGACTTATGTGTATAATTAACATACCTACAATCATTATTTTAGGCGGACAGGCAATAAAGGCCCTAAGAGACTATAGAGAACAAAAAGCACAAGGAAAAAATCCTGTATTTTTTGGAAAGAGCATAGGACTTGACGAGTCAAAACTACAATACTGGAAATAATATATAAATTAAGACGGGCCAATAGGCTCGTTTTTTATGTTAATGAAAAGTATTTTATAATATTAAACTTAATTGAGATGTAAATAGAAATTTGAAACATAAGACTATAGAGTGATATATTTGAAAATACAAGATATATATTTTATAATTTTGTAGAGTTTGTTTAAGTATATAGTTTTTAAAAATGGCTAAATTTAGGCGTTGCAACTGGCAGTTGACAAACTTCAAAGCCTACTTTATGGTAAGCAACTACTATTTTTGATAAGTTGGTAAAAATAAATAGAGAGGAATAGTAGAAATGATATTAGCTGATAAGATAATTGAAGAGAGAAAGAAAAATGGATGGAGCCAAGAAGAGTTGGCTGAAAAGTTATGAGTTTCTAGACAGTCAGTTTCTAAATGGGAAAGTGCACAATCTGTGCCGGACTTAAATAGGATATTAAATATGTCCAAAATTTTTGGGGTTAGTACAGACTATCTTTTAAAAGACGAGATAGATACTGTGCAAAAAAATTCTGAGAGCATTGCCGTTGAAGTAGATAGTAAAAATATAAGGACCGTGAGCATGGAAGAGGCTGTTGATTTTTTGAAGATAAGTGAGGAAAATTCGATGTGGTCAGCTTTGTCAATTTTCCTGTATACAGCGTCTCCTATAGTTTTGTTAATTTTGTCTGGCTTGGCTGAAAGCAAATTGTTTGGTGTATCGGAGGATATGATAATATCTGTGGGAGTTCCTGTTTTATTGTTTATGGTTGCTCTTGGAGTATATATATCTATAAGTTGTGGAAATAGAGCTAGGAAATATAAGTTTATATCTAGAAATGAAATAGAAACTGCGTATGGAGTGGATGGTTTGGTTCGTGAGAAGAAAAACAATCTCTCAAATAAGTATACGAACACAATAGCGATAGGTGTTGTAGCGTGTATTTTGGCTTGTGTTCCACTTTTAGTCAGCACAGTGCTCACTAATGAGGACTATATAATATTCAACATGGTAGCTCTGCTAATTTTTATTATAGCTGTATCGGTGAATAGAATGGTGCAAGTTGGTTTAGTGAAGGATAGTTATGACAAACTTTTACAAGAGGGGGATTTTACAGTAGCAAATAAAAAAATAGCCACAGTTATAAATAAAGTGAGCTCTGTATATTGGGCAATAGCACTTGCAATATATTTAGCATGGTCACTATACACAATGGATTGGGGATTCACATGGATAGTATGGCCGGTGGCTGGGGTTTCATATACGGTAGTAATTAATATAACTAAGATATTTATCAAAGCTGAAGATTAAAATATTTCAAATCAAAAAGGGAGTTCATGAGAACTCTCTTTTTAAATATTTGATATTAATTTAGCTATTTGAGAAGCTTGGTTTTTTAATTCGGGAACTACATCGTTTAATATACTTTCAATATAAGTTGAAAACGAGGTTATGCTAAGTGTAGCTATAATATTTCCGTTTGAATTAAAGATTGGTACTGAAAGACTACTCACACCTAGTTGATATTCTTGGTTTTCATAGCTATAGCCCTTTTCTAAGATATCATTTAATTTTGTCTCCAACATCTCAACAGAGGTTGAGGAATAGTCGGTGGTGTTGTCGGGCTTACTATCCAAAGCGTATTTAATATTTTGCAAATTGTAGTTATGAGCTAAAGCTAATTTGCCGGATGCACTAATAGACAATGGTAATAAAACTTGCTCGGCAACGTGTATCTGATAGTGTTCTTTATGAGCACTTGAGCTGTATATAGTATAGACTTGTAAATTTTCAACCATTTGAAAACAACAAGTTACAGATAAATCATCAGAAATCTTTTCGACAAATGGACTTACCAATTGCGTATATATTTCTTGTTTTTTATTTAGAAGTTTAGATTTAGCTGAAAAAAACAGTCCTAAACTATAGCGTTTTGTGGTCGTATCAAAATTGAGTAGACCATACATTAAAAGTGTGTTTGCAATCCCTCTTGCGGTACTCAATTTTAGATTTGTCATCTCACTAATTTCTTTTAAAGTGAGATAGTTTACGCTGTCTGTAAAACAGTTTATAACTTCTATAGCTCTTTCTATAGATTGAATAGGTTTGAATGTATCAAGCATAGTAATTTCCTTTCACTTAAATATCCATAAGTAGATTATAACGTTAGAAACAATTAAAGTAAAATACGACAATATAGACAAAAAAATGATAATACCGTATTGACAAAGGTTTTCCGGAGGATATATAATTGTTTTAGTAATTTATCGATGCGCAATGATATTTACAAAATTAGCTAAAAATTTATCGATGATAATTTTGTAGGAGGAAGTTATGAAAAAATATACTTTCAAAGAAAAACTAAAAGCCCTAGGGCCGGGGATGCTTATAGTGGGTTCTTTTATAGGACCCGGAACGATAACTAGTTCAACTAGAGCGGGAGCTACATATGGATATCAGCTATTATGGTGTATATTATTTTCTGTTTTGGCAGTAATAATTATGCAAGGTATGGCTGCGAGACTTGGGATAGTAACACAAACGGGACTATCTGAAAATTTAATAGAAGATTTAAAAGAAAGACCTATTTTAAAAGGTATAATGGTTATTTTGGTATCAGCAGCCATTATTTTAGGTGGGGTTGCTTACATGAGTGGAGATTTAACTGGTACAGCAATAGGACTTTCAGCACTTACAGGAATACCTTCAAGAGTTATAGCTCCTATTTGGGGGATATGCATTCTATTTATAAGCAATCATAACAATGCTATAAAATGGTTGGAAAAATTATTGACTGTATGTGTTTCTATAATGGCAGTTATATTTGTTATAACAATGTTTGTAGTAAGACCTGATTTTACAGAGCTATTAAAAGGATTGATACCAAGTGTTGAATCTAATTCTGTTATGACTTGTGTAGCGCTAATAGGAACAACTGTAGTTCCATACAATTTGTTCATCCATGCTACAAGTGCTAGACAAACTTGGAAAGATCCGGATCAAATACCATTAGCTCAATTTGACGTAACTTTCTCTATGATAGTGGGCGGAATAATTACAGGAGCTGTAATGATAACAGCCGGAACTGTAGTAAAGGGAATGGAAATTTCATCAGCAGTAGATATGGCTCAACAATTAGAGCCACTTTTAGGAAACTTATCAGTTCCATTTTTAGCTATAGGATTAGTTGCAGCTGGTATTTCAAGTGCGGTAATAACACCATTGGGAGTGTCTTATGTATTGGCAGGCCTATTTGGATGGGAACTTAATAAAAGAGATAAGAGATACTTTGCGACAAATGTATTGATTTTACTTTTTGGTATCGTCGGAGCAGCCACAGGATTTAATCCTATTACAATAATAATGGCGGCACAAGCTGTAAACGGAATCTTCTTACCAGTGAGTGTGTTCGTATTATTGTACTTAGCTAGCAAAGAAAAAGTTATGGGAGAATATAAAAACAATATACTTCAAAAAGTTTTGGGGATTGGAGTTTTTATAATATCTTTAACAATTGGTGTAAGCAGTATAATGTCATTATTTTAAATTAAGATTTTAAATTTAGGAGGAGAAAAATGAGAAATAGTAAACCTACAATATATGATCCAAAATTTTTACCAAACAATATCTACAGTGGAGTACCATCATGGTTAAATCTTCCAGTTATAGAAAAAGATGAAGACTTAAAGGGATTAGACATAGCTGTAGTGGGAGTGCCTTGGGAAGGTGGATGCACAATAGGTGGATATTCATCATGCACAGAAGGTCCTAAATCAATTAGAAGTGTATCAATAAGATATACAGGATTTTTGCCTGACTTCAACTTGGATTCATTTGAATATTTAAAAGGTGGAGACTTTGGAGATGTTCCAGTACAAAACGGAAATTATGATTTTACATTTGAAGAAATAAGAAAAAAAGTTGCCAAAGTTATAGATGCCGATGTTATTCCTGTAACATTTGGGGGAGATCACTCAATATCTTATCCAATAATTAGCGAGATGGCTAAAAAGCATCCTAAAAAAGTAGGTATACTACACTTCGATGCCCATTTAGACAACTATGAACAATTTGGAGATGACCCATATTCAAGATGCTCACCTTTCTATAGACTATACACTGATGAAAATATGGACCCTACAAAGATAGTTCACATAGGAATAAGAGGACCAAGAAATCATAAAAAAGAATATGAAAATGCAGAAAAATTTGGCGCAACAGTAATTAAGAGCCAAGATGTTAAAGAAAAAGGATGGAAAGAAGCTATAGATGAAGCGATAGCAATCGCATTTAAGGATACAGAAGTTGTATATGTAACAATATGTGCAGATGCATTGGACGCAGCATTTATGCCACAAGGGCCACAAGATATGTGTGGACTTACTTCTTATGAATTGGCTATGATGGTTCACGAAGCAGGATTAGCAGGGGCTAAAGGATTTGACTTTGTTGAAATCTATCCAGAAACTAATTCACTACAAACAGCTTCTCACGTTGGATGTTGGATGACATTATATTATTTAAACGGATTGGCAGAATACAAAAAGAATAGACTATAAATATAGGGGGCTTTTAAAGCCCCCGTTTTTATTTTTTAGATATATTTAATTGAATAATAAATACAAAATCAATTTTTTATAATACAAATGAAATAAGTAGAAAAAAACTGATTTGTTAAGAAAAAATGGAAAGATAAATCAAATAAATCGAAAAAAACTTATTTATTTATAATAAATGTGATAACAAATTAAATAAACTGGGGAAAAATTGATTTGTTAATAAAAAGTATAAATATAAATCAAATAAATCAAGAAAAATTGATTTGTTAATAAAAAATAGAAATATAAATTAAATAAATCGGAAAAAAATGATTTGTTTATAATAAATGGTATAATAAATTAAATATATCGATAAAATTTAATTTATAAAGCATTAAATAATGCGTTAGATTAAATATTTCCATAAAAATAAATTTTATTACTGTTTCAAGGCTTTTTTATAAATAGAAGTGGAGAGATGAAAATATGGACTATATATCAAAAGTATATTATAAGGATTTTAAAAATTATGAAAAAATCTATAAAAATAGGTATGAGTTTGAGACTACATTAAGGTTAGATTTGAAAATAAATCCTTACAAAACAAATGAAAGTTTAAGTTTATATTATGTTTTTAACAACGAAACTTCAAGATACTTAGATTTAGCAAGAGAAAATGATAATCGACTCAATGAGATTGAATTAAAGTTGCCTGAAGTTGCAAAAAAATTTTTGCTTAAAGATATTATTTCTAGTGAACTCCAAAGTTCAAATGAACTTGAAGGTGTGGAGAGTAGTAGAGAACAAATAGCTGAAACCACTAGAGAGATAATCGAGCATAAGAAATTAACAAATGACAGATTAGTTAGCATGATTAAATCATATATTTATCAGGTGAAGACATATTAAAACTTCCAGAAGATAGTAAAGATATTAGGAAAATATATGACAATATTACTAAAGGTGAATTAGAAAAAGATTGTATTCCTGACGGTAAAATTTTTAGGAAAAATGCTATTTATGTTCAGAAAAAAATACTGTTTCTGGAGAATGTATTCACGAAGGTGTTTTAGGGGAAGATAATATTTCTGATCATATAGAGATGATGTTAAATTTTTTGAATGATAATAAAATTTCGCTGTTATTAAGAACTGCAATAGGGCATTATTATTTTGGATATATACATCCGTTTTATGATGGAAATGGTAGAACAGGGCGTTTTATAAGCAGTATGTATATAAAGGAAGATTATGGTTATTTAACAGCCATGTCATTAGCTAGAGGAAGCTTTTTGAAGAAAAATGATTATTATAAAGCTTTTGATATCACCAATTCTGTAAAAAACAAAGGAGAACTCAATTGTTTTGTAGATACTTTTTTGAGTAGACGAATTGTCAAATCAAATGCAACACCTATGGTAAGAGACCAAAAAGTTCTTCTTTAGGTGTTTTATATTTTATACATTTTCTAGGTCTATTATTCATTAAACTTAAGTTATAATTTAATTCATCAATATTCACTTCTGATAAATCCATACCCTTAGGATAAAACTCCCTCAAAAGTCCGTTACTATTTTCATTTGTACCTTTTTGCCATGCACAATAGGGATCACAAAAATAAGTTTTGCATCCTAATTCTTTTTCTATTTTCTCAAATTCTGAAAATTCTTTACCTCTATCAAAGGTTATTGTTTTTACTAATTCTTTTGGATAATCTTTTAATGCATTTATTATTGCTGGTGTTACGCTTTCCGACTTTCTATTTTCAACTAGGATTGCTATATAATATCTAGATTTTCTTTCTGCTAAAGTTACGAAACAACATCTACTTTTCCTTTTATGATCTAATCTGCCTGATTCCACTGTATCTGCTTCCCAGTGGCCTAATTCTTGCCTTCTGTATATCTCTTTAGGTCTTTTCTTAATTGTTCTACCTTTATCATTGAATTTTCCTCTTTTTTCTGCTGGCCTTTTAAATTTAGCTTTTCTTCTCAAATTTTTCATACTAGTTTTTGGCAGCTTTTTGGCGTGTATCATTCTATATATCGTTGATGTAGATGGTAATTCATGAATCTCATTTGTGTTTCTATTTGATATTTGTTCAGGGGACCAATGTTCGTTAATCTTTACAGTTAAATAATCAATAACATCTTTAGAAAATTTACTTTTTCTATGGCAGTCTTTTCTTCTATCAATATATTTATCATTTGCCTTTATCGGAAAGTACTTAGTGTAACTTCCCCTACTAACTTTTATCTTAGATGAATTTCTTTTAATTTCTCTAGATATTGTACTAGGTGACCTTTTAAGTGCTTGTGCAATTTTCCTTATACTCATTCCTAAATTTAAAAATTGGTAAATACAAGATCTTTCTTCTATGGTAAGATGGTTATAGCTCATAGTTAATCACTCCTTTTAATATGTTTTGTTTGGTCACTTACATATTAACACAGCTGATTAGCTATGAGTTTATTTATGTTGCACTTGTTATGATAAATTATCAGTATTTTAATTGAAGGACAATTTGATATTATAGAAAATTTAATAGATAAAGTAGAAAAACTCGACAAAATTCACGCAAAAATAATGATTGATAATACTTTAGATACTGATGTGAAAAAAGATATAATGTTTATACTTTCACAAGATTATTATTTTAATTATAATAACGGAATAGAAAGAGAAGATATAGTTGGATATTTAGATGGACATTATGCAAAAACAATAAGAGATGAGATTAGTGTTTTATAACAAGAAGGATTGATAATAAAGGTTAAGGGCAGACCTATCGTTTATTGTGCAAATACTAATTACTTTGAATAAAATTTATTTTAGATAATACAGAATAGAGTATATTACCTTAAATATTATCTATGAATAAAGCTAAAAATTTTTTGAAACATGAATATGGACTTTTAGCTTTACAAAAATTTAAGATTTTTAATGTTTTGTTTGGTTGACAGTGTATAGTACCGTGCATTATAATTTATTTAAAATATTTTAAATAAATTAGGGAGGTATTATGCAAAGATATGCTATCTATGCAATTATAGTAATAGTTTTTGCTATAAGATTAGCGTTTTTAAAAGTATCTAAGAGGAATGAAAGAGCGATTTTAGCGAATGGCGGAATGGAATATGGAGTTGTGAATACTAAACGAATAACAATATTACACATACTATTTTATTTTGGAAGTTTGATTGAAGCTATAGTTAAGAGAGTAGAATTTGATAAAGTGAGTTTGGTAGGATTAATATTAGTAATATTTTCAATGGTAGTTTTGTATTCGGTTGTTAATATCCTAAAAGGGATATGGACTGTCAAACTTATGATAGCAAAAGGACACAAGTTTAATAGCCACTGGCTGTTTGACAAATTTAAACATCCCAACTACTTCTTAAATATTATTCCGGAGCTTATAGGAATTGCTTTGATTTGCCATAGCACTATTACTAGCATTATAATATTGCCGCTTTACATGGTGGTTTTGTATATAAGGATTAGAGAAGAAAATTATTTAATAGAAACAGTTATAAAACCAAATGGGATATAAATTAAAGCCTGCTAATAAATATATTATTGGCAGGCTTTTTGTTTGTAATAAAAAATGGATAGTATATGTTTAGAAGAATAATTAATATATGACATGAAAAAGTCTATAAAGATATTTTAAATACTTGCAAAACTAATCAAACAATGTTAAAATAATAAATTGCAAAATTATAAAAATGGATTAGTGTTCTCTAAATTAGACGACAGTAAAACTGTCGAATTTAAGGGGTGATTATTAATTGGCACATCCTGTGAAATATGGGAAGAGAGAGAGAATGAGTTTTTCTCGAATTCCGGAGGTGCAAAGTTTACCAAATCTTCTTGAAGTGCAGACAGCCTCATTTGATTGGTTAATCAGAGAGGGTTTGAAAGAAGTTTTTGATGAGGTATCTCCAATCGAGGATTACTCAGGTAACTTAATACTTGAATTTGTAGACTACTATGTGTCTTCAGAACGTAAGTATTCAATAGACGATGCAAAAGAACGTGACACAAATTATTCAGCACCTTTAAAGGTTAAGGTAAGACTTATAAATACTGAAACTGGAGAGGTTAAGGAACAAGAAGTGTTTATGGGAGACCTTCCACTTATGACACCAACTGGAACCTTTATAATAAATGGTTCAGAACGTGTTGTGGTATCTCAACTTGTGAGAAGCCCTGGCAGTTACTACAAAGTAGAAACTGACAAGACTGGTAAAAAATTGTATTCAGCCACAGTTATACCTAATCGTGGAGCTTGGTTAGAATATGAAACAGATGCTCAAGGTGTTATAAACGTAAGAATTGATAGAACTAGAAAGATTCCAGTTACTATTCTTATGAGAGCTATAGGCATCGAATCTAATATGGAAATTACTGACATATTAGGTGAAAGTGAAGCGTTGTTAAAGACTTTGGAGAAGGATTCTACTTCAAATAAAAACGAAGCTTTGCTTGAAATTTATAAAAAACTTAGACCAGGAGAACCTCCTACAGTAGAATCAGCTGAATCTCTATTTGAAAATATGTTTTTTGACAATAGAAGATATGATTTGGCTCATGTAGGTAGATATAAGTTCAATAAGAAACTTGGAATTTCAGCAAGAATTGAGGGACACTATGCAAGTAGTGATGTAATAAACCCTGAAACTGGCGAAATAATAGTAGAAGAAGGAACTAGGTTCACTGAAGAAACAGCTCAAGCTGTTGAAAATGCAGGTATTAATAAACTTATTATAACTGTTAAATCAATTCGTGAAGATGAACCGGATAGAGATGTAATTGTTATTGGAAATAATTTTGCGTATGCAGACGACTTTGAACTACCTTTTGACTTAAAGGAATTAGGGTTTAGAGAAAAAGTTTATTATCCACTTTTCAAACAAATCGTGGAAGAATTTGAAGACGATGAAGAAAAGTTAAAGCAAGAATTAAAGAAAAACTATCGACTACTTAGCCCTAAACACATAACAGTTGACGATATTATCGCATCTGTAAACTATGAGTTTGGACTTTCATTTAACGTTGGAGTAGTTGATGATATTGACCACTTAGGAAACAGAAGAATTAGATCTGTAGGAGAACTTCTACAAAACCAATTTAGAATTGGTGTATCAAGAATGGAAAGAGTCATACGTGAAAGAATGACAGTCCAAGATGTAGATGCTACAACTCCTCAATCACTAATAAATATAAGACCTGTAACAGCTGCTATTAAAGAGTTCTTCGGGTCATCACAACTTTCACAATTTATGGACCAAAATAACCCTCTATCAGAATTAACTCACAAGAGAAGGCTATCTGCACTAGGGCCTGGTGGGTTGAGTAGAGATAGAGCTGGTTTTGAAGTGCGTGACGTCCATAATTCCCATTACGGAAGAATGTGTCCTATTGAGACACCTGAAGGTCCAAACATCGGACTTATAACTTCGCTTACAACTTATGCGAGAATTAATGAATACGGATTTTTAGAGACTCCATATAGAAAAGTAAAATTCGGAGAAGGTATTGTTACTGATGAAATTGAGTACATTACTGCTGATGTTGAGTATGAACAAATAATAGCTCAGTCAAACGAATTATTAGATGAAAATGGAAAATTTATAAATGATAGAGTTGTTGCCAGAGGACATGAAGGGGTAGTAGATATCTTCGACTCAAAGGAAGTAACTTATATGGACGTATCTCCTCAACAAATAGTTGCGGTAGGTACTGCGATGATTCCTTTCCTTGAAAATGACGACGCAAACAGAGCTTTGATGGGTGCGAACATGCAACGTCAAGCTGTGCCTCTATTAAAAACTGAAGCCCCTGTTATCGGTACTGGTATTGAGTACAGAGCAGCTAAGGATTCAGGAGTAGTTATCGTATCTAAAGAAGATGGAGAAATAGTTAAAGTTGATGCTACTGAAATCACTGTTAGAAGAGATTCAGATGGCGTTAGAGATAAATACGAACTTCACAAATTCATTGGTGCGAACCAAGGAACTACAATCAACCAAAGACCTATAGTTAAGAAAGGCCAAAAAGTCAAGAAAGGCGAAATAATCGCTGACGGTCCTTCTACAGATATGGGTGAAATGGCATTAGGTAAAAACATACTTATAGCTTTCATGAACTGGGAAGGTTATAACTATGAAGATGCGATGCTTGTAAATAAAGACTTAGTAATAGATGATACATTGACTTCACTTCACATTGAAGAATATGAATCAGAGGCTAGAGATACAAAATTAGGACCAGAAGAGATAACTCGTGACATTCCAAATGTTGGAGACGACATGTTAAAAGACTTGGATGAAAGAGGAATCATCAGAATTGGGGCCGAAGTAAAACCTGGAAATATCCTTGTAGGTAAGGTAACTCCTAAGGGAGAAACTGAACTTTCAGCAGAAGAAAGACTTCTTCGTGCAATCTTTGGAGAAAAGGCAAGAGAAGTAAGAGATACTTCACTTAGACTTCCTCACGGAGAACAAGGTATAGTAGTGGATGTAAAGACATTTACAAGAGAAGCTGGAGATGAACTTCAACCTGGCGTAAACGAAATGGTAAGAGTCTTTATAGCAACTAAGAGAAAAATCCAAGTCGGAGATAAGATGTGTGGTCGTCACGGTAACAAGGGGGTCATCTCCAGAGTTATGCCTGCAGAAGACATGCCTTATATGCCAGATGGAACACCTATCCAAATAGTTCTAAACCCACTTGGGGTACCTTCTCGTATGAACCTTGGACAGGTACTTGAAGTTCACTTGGGACTTGCTGCAAGAAAACTTGGATGGCACGTTGCAACTCCTGTATTTGATGGTGCGAACGAAGAAGATATTCAAAACGCATTGAGTCAAGCTGGATATCCAATAGATGGTAAAATTCAACTTAGAGATGGTAGAACTGGAGAAGAGTTTGACCACCCTGTAACAGTTGGATATATGTATATGCTTAAACTTCACCACTTGGTAGATGAAAAGATCCACGCAAGAAGTACTGGGCCTTATTCATTGGTAACTCAACAACCTCTTGGAGGTAAGGCACAGTTCGGTGGACAAAGATTCGGAGAGATGGAAGTTTGGGCTCTTGAAGCTTATGGTGCAAGTTATACTCTTCAAGAAATGTTGACTGTAAAGAGTGACGACATAGTAGGCCGTGTTAAAACTTACGAAGCTATTGTAAAGGGTGAAAATATTCCTCAACCGGGAGTGCCTGAATCATTCAAGGTATTGATTAAGGAACTTCAATCATTAGCTCTTGAAATAAAAGTTTTAGATGAATACGGAAATGATGTTGATCTTGAAGTGGACGAAGACGATTTAGACAGAATAGACAACATTTCTAACAATGATGAAGAGATAAAAGAACTTATAGAAAATAACCAAGCTCCAACACAAGGCGCAATTAAGAGAATATCTACAGATGATATAGATGCTCTTGAAGAAGGTTATGAAGAGAACGAAGAAGATGAATTAGACGGTCACTATGAAGAAGATTTAAATTCATATGATGACTCCGATGATGAGTAACTTATTTATAAGCTACAGAAAGGAGAGAATGCTCCTTGAGCGAACACGAATTATTTCACTCAATTAAAATAGGGCTTGCTTCACCTGAAAAGATAAGAGAATGGTCTTTTGGGGAAGTTAAAAAGCCAGAAACTATAAATTATAGAACTCTAAAACCGGAAAAAGAAGGTCTATTCTGCGAAAAGATATTTGGACCTACTAAAGACTGGGAATGTAGTTGTGGTAAATATAAGAGAGTAAGATATAAGGGTGTAGTATGTGAAAAGTGCGGCGTTGAAGTAACTAAAGCTAAGGTTCGTCGTGAAAGAATGGGCCATATAGAACTTGCAGCTCCTGTATCTCACATCTGGTACTTTAAAGGAATTCCATCAAGAATGGGACTTGTGCTTGACATGAGTCCTAGAGCTCTTGAAAAAGTTCTTTACTTTGCATCTTATATCGTAACTTATGTTGAAAGAGATGCTGGCTTACCTCTATATCAAAAACAACTTCTAACAGAGACTGAATATAGAGAATACAAAAGAGAGTACGGCGATAAATTCATTGCTAAAATGGGCGCCGAAGCTATAAAAGATTTGCTTCAAGACATAGACTTAAAAAGAGAATCTGAAATTTTAAATGCTGAAGTAGAGGCTGCTACAGGACAAAAGAAAGTTAGAATTTCAAGAAGACTTGAAGCAATAGAAGCATTTTTACAATCAGGAAACAAACCTGAATGGATGATACTTGAAGCAGTGCCAGTAATTCCACCAGACATCAGACCTATGGTTCAATTAGACGGGGGAAGATTTGCTACAAGTGACTTAAATGATCTTTATAGAAGAATAATAAATAGAAATAACAGACTTAAGAAACTACTTGATATCAATGCCCCTGATATAATCGTCAGAAATGAAAAGAGAATGCTTCAAGAAGCAGTGGATGCATTGATAGACAACGGTAGAAGAGGTAGACCAGTAACAGGACCTGGAAATAGAGCACTTAAATCTCTTTCAGAAATGTTAAAAGGTAAACAAGGTCGTTTCAGACAAAACTTACTTGGAAAGCGTGTTGACTATTCAGGACGTTCAGTAATCGTAGTAGGACCAGACCTTAAATTCTACCAATGCGGTCTGCCAAAGAATATGGCACTTGAATTATTCAAACCTTTCGTAATGAGAGAACTTGTTGCGCAAGGATATGCACATAACATTAAGAGTGCTAAGAGAATGGTTGAAAGAACAAGAGAAGAAGTTTGGGATGTGCTTGAAGAAGTAATAAAAGACCACCCAGTGCTTCTAAACCGTGCACCGACACTTCACAGACTTGGTATTCAAGCTTTTGAACCAGTGTTAGTAGAAGGTAAGGCAATCAAACTTCACCCATTGTCATGTACAGCTTACAACGCAGACTTTGACGGCGACCAAATGGCTGTCCATTTGCCGCTTTCAACAGAAGCGCAAGCTGAAGCTAGACTTCTTATGTTATCAACAAACAATATCTTGGGACTTAAAGACGGTAAGCCAATAGCTACACCAACACAAGATATGATCTTAGGTTCATACTATCTAACTTTAGATATAGGTGAATCTAAGAAAGGTGACGGAATGGTATTTACAAGCGAAGATGAAATGATGCACGCTTACTATTCTGGATTCATACACTTACAAGCACATGTAGGTGTTAGAAGATATGCCGACGAAAATGATAAATTAGGTAAGATAGTTTACTCAACAGTAGGTAGATTTATAATGAATAGCTTTATACCTCAAGACTTGGGATTTGTTGACAGAAGTGTCGATAAATATTCACTTGAAGTAGATAAAGTTACAGATAAAAAACTACTTGGTAAGATTATTGAAAAAACTTACAAAAAACACGGCAATATAGTAACAGCTAAATTGCTAGACAATATAAAAGAAAACGGATACCATTACTCAACTATTGGAGCGATTTCAATATCAATGGGAGACGTTCAAGTACCTGAAACAAAACCTGAAATACTTGCTCAAGCTAAGGCTGAAGTAAATAAATACGAAAAAGCATTCCGTAGAGGTTTGATTTCAGACGAAGAAAGATACGAAAAAGTAATAGACATTTGGAACAAGGCAACTGACGACTTAACAGACGATGTTATGGAAGGCTTTGATAGACTTAACAACATCTACATCATGGCGGACTCAGGAGCCAGAGGTTCTAAGAACCAAATTAGACAGTTGGCCGGAATGAGAGGTCTGATGGCATCTCCATCTGGTAGAACTATCGAGGTTCCTATCACATCAAACTTCCGTGAAGGACTTTCTGTACTTGAATTCTACATGTCAGCCCATGGTTCTAGAAAGGGACTTGCCGATACAGCTCTTAGAACAGCCGATTCTGGATATTTGACAAGAAGACTTGTAGACGTAGCTCAACAAGTAATTATCAAAGAAGAAGACTGTGGAACTGATGAATATTTAGTTGCAAGAGACTTTAAAGACGGCAAAGAGCTTATTGAAGGATTAAAAGACAGAATCGAAGGAAGATATTCATTCGAAGATATCGTACATCCTGAAACAGGCGAAATCTTAGTACAAGCAAACCACGAAATCTCAGATGATGATGCAGAAAAGATTGTAGAAGCTGGAATAAAAGAAGTTAAAGTTAGAACAGTATTAGGCTGTAAAGCTAAGACTGGAGTTTGTGCACACTGCTACGGACGTAACTTGGCAACTGGAAACCACGTTGACATTGGAGAAGCTGTAGGGGTTATAGCTGCTCAATCAATTGGGGAACCAGGTACTCAGCTTACAATGAGAACTTTCCACACTGGTGGGGTTGCATCTGCTGCCGATATCACACAAGGTCTTCCTCGTGTTGAAGAACTTTTCGAGGCAAGAAAGCCTAAGGGATTAGCAGTCATTTCAGAAGTTGAAGGTACAGTAGAAATAAGAGAACAAAACAGAAAACGTGAAGTTGTTGTAACACCAAGAGATGGGGAATCTCATAGCTACAACATAGTTTACGGAGCAAGACTTAAAGTTAAAAATGGCGACTATGTAGAAAAAGGACAAGAGCTTACTCAAGGTTCGGTTTACCCTCAAGATTTATTGAGAGTAATGGGAGCTAAGGGTGTTGAAGAATACATCGTTAAAGAAGTTCAAAGAGTTTATAGACTTCAAGGTGTAGACATCAACGATAAGCATATTGAAATCATAGTACGTCAAATGTTGTCTAAGTATAAGATTGATGACCCAGGAGATACAGAATTCTTGCCAGGTTCATTAGTTGATGCAACAGAATACAAGTTGACAAACAAGCAAATGATAGAAGAAGGCAAAAATCCTGCTATCGGAGAAGTTAATCTACTTGGTATAACTAAAGCTTCACTTGCTACAGATTCATTCTTATCAGCAGCGTCATTCCAAGAAACGACAAGAGTTCTTACAGATGCAGCAATAAAAGGTAAGGAAGATAAATTACACGGGCTTAAAGAAAATATAATAATAGGTCAGTTAATTCCTGCAGGTACAGGGGCAAGACAAAATAAACTTGTACAATTAGATGTAGATGAAAAACTAAAAGAAAATTATTTACTTCTTGAAAATTCAGAATTCATTGATGAAAGTGAACTTGAAGAAGTTGAGGAAATTTAATAATAAATAAAAAACGAAGATAGTAAAAATATATGATCTCACGAGTTTAATTTTTAATGATAACTTGTGAGGTCACTATTAAAACTATCTTTTTTATATATGATATAATATAATATATAAAAATATTATGATCTAAGTTTTGTTTGTTAGTATTGCAAATGGAGATATAAGGCTCTAAGAAGAAGTTAAGACAATGCAAACTAGAAACTTTTAAATTTTAGTTTATATTTCAGACTTGTTTTTTTTTTTTTTTTGATACAATGAGGGCGTAAGTTTATAACTAATATATTTAAGGAGGTTTCTTATGAAAAAAATGTTAGTATTATGTTTAGTGGTAATGTTTGCATCAATTAATGCGAATGTCGTAAGAGCATCGGGTATGAGTTATGAAAATGGAGAAAAAGACGATTATACTGTAGTAGTGGGTTATGATGAAAAAGATAGAAATGAATTATTTAGTGGGTTAACAGAAAAAGAGAAAGAAGAATTCTTATCTAATAAGACTAAAGAAATTTTTCAGTGTATATCAGAAGGTGAAATAAATAAAGTTGAAAAATTAAAAAAAGAAAATCCAAAGTTAACTATTATTGTTAAAAGAAAAAATTTAGAAGATGACTTGCATTTTTTAGGTGATAACAAAAATCTTATGAATGTATTTGAATTAAAAGATAATGAAATAAAACCTTATTCATATGATACAGATACATACACTAGTAACAAGTATTTTAGAGTTAGCAATGATTCTGGGTTAGCTTATGCTGAATGTAGAGCACAAGTTAAGGTAGATAGAAACTTAGTAAATAAGCAAGTTACAATTGTAGGAATAAATGTTTCTGTAGATAGAAGTAGTGGTAAATTTGGATTTAATCCTATCTATAATGGAAACAATACAGCTAGAATAGCGTGGGCATATTTAGGTATTGATGGATATGGTAATGGGACAATAAATGTAGTAGCATATTTCGATAAGAATGTTGAACTTTATTGAAGGTAATTAATCGTTTGAATTTGGTATATAATTGGTAGGGTGTTATGAAAAAATATTTGATGGTTACGTTAATTGTTGTAATGTTTTTGATGGGTTGCTCACAAGGGACAAAAAGTAATTCGAGTGAAGATACTGAGGCTGTAAACAAAAAAGAAGTATTTTCAAAATTATTAAGAGAAAAAGATTTAATGAGTTATGTTGTTAAGACTAAAAGCGAAGCGATATTCAATGCTCAGTCTGATGAGAAAAAAGAAGTAACTAATTCAAATGGGACTGTTGAAATGACAAGGGAGCCTAAGATATATCACGCAAAATGGGAAGGCATAAGTGATAACACTAAAAATGAAAGCGAAGTTTATATCATAGACAAAGAGAATTTTTATAGAGAAAACAAAGGAGAATGGAATAAGAAAACAATTGATGATATGAACGGTAATAAAGAAGACATACCTACTTTTGTTGCTAAAACTACATTTGATTCAAATTCTATTTTAGAAAATCTTGAAAGTTATTATGAAATCGTAGAGTCACGAGATGTTTATATATTAAAGCTTGAGTCCAACTCAGATAATATAAGTGAGATTAAAAATATTCTTTTTGGAAAAGATGAAAGCAATTCATTTATAGGAGAGCTAACTTCAATAAAAGCCGAATTTTCTTTTGAGAAGGATACATATTATCCTATTTCATATGACTGGAAAGCTAGCTTTTTAGATAAGGGAAATGATGAAGTTACACAAATAAACCAAAGCGGAAAGTATGAAGATATAAATAAAGTTGAGGAAATAAAAATTCCTGAAGAGATTAAAAATCTATAGTTAAATAGCTATAAAACTTTTTAGAAAATTTTTGAGAATACAGCTTAATATTTTAGTATTGAACTCAACTTAAAATAGTTAGTTGAAATTTTTAGGGCCTAAGAATATCTTTTGTGATATATTTTAGGCTTTTTTGTTTATAAGTATTCTAAAGCTACAAAATTAGAGAAATATTGACTAAATAAAGTTGACTTAAAACAGGTTGAATGGTATACTTATTGAGTATTTTGATAGCTATTTAAGACTACCTTTAAAGGTAGTCTTAATGTGTGTGTTGGAATTTACTAATTTTATGGAGGTGAAAGAATGCCAACTATTAACCAATTAATCAGAAAAGGTAGAAAGAAAATTGAAACTAAATCAAAGTCACCAGCTCTTGATGTTAACTATGATTCACTAAGAAAAGTTGAAACAGAAGTAAACTCACCACAAAAGAGAGGGGTTTGTGTAGCAGTTAGAACAGTAACTCCTAAGAAGCCTAACTCAGCGCTTAGAAAAGTAGCCAGAGTTCGTCTTACTAATGGATATGAAGTAATGGCTTACATCCCAGGGATAGGACACAACCTACAAGAACACAGTGTTGTACTTATCAGAGGTGGAAGAGTTAAGGACCTTCCAGGGGTTAGATATCACATTGTTCGTGGAACACTTGATACAGCTGGAGTTGATAGCAGAAGACAATCTAGATCTAAATACGGTACTAAGAGACCTAAGAACTAAGATTAATTTGATTTAACATTCTTTATATAGATTTTTTGGCTTACGTTAATCGAGTACCAATGAATCGACTAAATAGTTAAGGAGGGAAGTTATGCCAAGAAAAGGACACATCCAAAAAAGGCAAGTAATGGCTGATCCTGTGTATGATGATGTAATCATCACAAAACTTATCAACAACGTAATGTTAGATGGTAAGAAGGGAACAGCACAAAGAATCGTATACAATGCTCTTGAAAGTATTCAAGGGGACACAGGTGAAGAAGCTCTAGAAGTATTCTACAAAGCTCTAAACAATGTAATGCCTGTATTAGAAGTAAAAGCTAGAAGAATTGGTGGGGCTACTTACCAAGTACCTATGGAAGTTAGACCGGAAAGACGCCAAACACTTGGACTTAGATGGTTAGTTAAGTATGCTAGAGCAAGAGGCGAAAAGACTATGGCTCAAAGATTAGCAAAAGAAATACTTGATGCATCTAACAACTTAGGCGCAAGTGTGAAGAGAAAAGAAGAAATGCATAGAACAGCAGAAGCTAATAAGGCATTTGCTCACTATAGATGGTAAGGGAGGAAACCCATGTCTCGTGATATACCTTTAAATAGAGTCAGAAATATTGGTATCATGGCTCATATCGATGCCGGAAAAACCACTACTACTGAACGTATACTTTATTATTCAGGTAAAATCCACAAAATAGGCGAAACACACGAAGGTGGAGCGCAAATGGACTGGATGGAACAAGAGCAAGAAAGAGGTATCACAATTACCTCAGCGGCAACAACAGCAAACTGGAAGAACCACAGACTTAACATCATAGACACTCCGGGACACGTTGACTTCACAGTAGAAGTTGAAAGATCTCTAAGAGTTCTTGATGGTGCAGTTGCATTGTTTGACGCAAAAAGTGGTGTAGAACCACAATCAGAAACTGTTTGGAGACAAGCAGATAGATATGGAGTACCAAGAATTGCTCATATCAATAAAATGGACGTTACAGGAGCTGATTTCTTTAGATCAGTTGCTACAATAGATAAAAAATTACAAGGTAACCCAGTGCCAATTCAAATCCCAATGGGAGCAGAAGACACTTTCATCGGTATGATTGACCTTGTAGAAATGAAAGCTGAAATCTACAAGAATGACGACGGTACAGAAATCGAAGTTACTGACATTCCTGAAGAATACAAAGCACAAGCAGAAGAATATAGAGAAAATATGATCGACAAGGTTGCAGAATTTGACGAAGAACTTATGATGGCATACCTTGAAGGAGAAGAAATCTCTAAAGAACAAATCAAAAAAGCTATAAGAAAAGGTACAGTAGATGTTAAGATAACACCATGTACTTGCGGTTCTTCTTATAAGAACAAAGGGGTACAATTACTTCTTGACGCTATCATAGACTACCTACCATCACCATTAGATATCCCAGCAATCAAGGGAATAGATGATGACGGAGAAGCTATAGAAAGACACGCATCAGACGAAGAACCTCTATCAGCATTAGCATTCAAGATCGTTTCTGACCCATTCGTAGGTAAGTTAGCTTACTTCAGAGTTTACTCAGGGGTATTGAAATCAGGATCTTATGTATACAACTCTACTAAAGGCAAGAGAGAAAGAATCGGACGTATTCTTTTAATGCATGCTAACAAGAGAGAAGAAATTGAAGAAGTATACGCAGGAGAAATCGCTGCAGCAGTAGGTCTAAAAGATACTACAACAGGTGATACACTTTGTGATGAAAAATCTAGAGTAATTCTTGAAAAAATGGAATTTCCAGAACCAGTAATCTCAGTTGCAATTGAACCAAAATCAAAAGCATCTCAAGAAAAAATGGGTATCGCACTTCAAAAACTTGCAGAAGAAGACCCTACATTCAGAACATACACTGACGAAGAAACAGGCCAATCTATCATCTCAGGAATGGGAGAGCTTCATCTTGACATTATCGTAGACAGACTTCTAAGAGAATTCAAAGTTGAAGCAAACATTGGTAACCCACAAGTATCTTATAGAGAATCTATTACTACAGCTTCTGAAGGCGAAGGAAAATATGTTCGTCAATCAGGTGGACGTGGACAATACGGTCACTGTAAGATCAGAGTTACACCTCTTGAACCAGGTTCAGGATTTGTATTCGAAAACAACATTGTCGGTGGGGCAATTCCTAAGGAATTTATCGGACCAACTCAACAAGGTATCGAAGAAGCAATGAAATCAGGTGTACTTGGTGGATACGAAGTATTAGACGTTAAAGTAGAACTATACGATGGTTCTTACCATGATGTCGACTCTTCAGAAATGGCATTTAAGATTGCTGGATCAATGGCATTAAGAGATGCACTTGCAAAAGCAAACCCAGTGCTTCTTGAACCAACAATGAAGGTAGAAATAACAACTCCAGAAGAATACATGGGAGATGTTATCGGAGATATAAACTCAAGACGTGGAAGAATGGAAGGTATGGAACTTGTAAATGGTGCACAAATCATCACAAGCTATGTACCACTAGCAGAAATGTTTGGATATGCAACATCACTTCGTTCAAACACACAAGGTAGAGCAAACCACTCTATGCAATTTGACCACTATGAACCAGTACCTAAGAACATTTCAGACGAAGTTCTTGGAGACAAGAAATAAAACCTTAAGGAGGAATTACAATGGCTAAAGCTAAATTTGAAAGAAACAAACCACACGTAAACATAGGAACAATAGGACACGTAGACCACGGAAAAACAACACTAACAGCAGCAATCACATTAGTACTAAACAAAAGATTCGGATCAGGAGAATTCGTAGACTACGCAAACATCGATAAAGCACCAGAAGAAAGAGAAAGAGGAATCACAATCTCAACATCTCACGTAGAATACGAAACATCAAACAGACACTACGCACACGTAGACTGCCCAGGACACGCTGACTATGTAAAGAACATGATCACAGGAGCAGCACAAATGGACGGAGCGATCCTAGTATGTTCAGCAGCAGACGGTCCAATGCCACAAACAAGAGAACACATCCTATTAGCAAGACAAGTAGGTGTACCAAAGATCGTAGTATTCCTAAACAAAGAAGACCAAGTAGATGACCCAGAACTAATCGAATTAGTAGAAATGGAAATCAGAGACCTACTAAGCGAATACGACTTTGACGGAGACGAAACACCAATCGTAGTAGGATCAGCACTAAAAGCATTAGAAGATCCAGATGGAGAATGGGGAGACAAAATCCTAAAACTAATGGAAGAAGTAGACTCATACATTCCAGAACCAGTAAGAGACATAGACCACCCATTCCTAATGCCAGTAGAAGACGTATTCTCAATCACAGGAAGAGGAACAGTAGCAACAGGAAGAGTAGAACAAGGAACAGTAAAAGTAGGCGACAACGTAGAACTAGTAGGACTAACAGAAGAAAGAAGAACCCTAGTAGTAACAGGAGTTGAAATGTTCAAGAAACAACTAGACCAAGCCCAAGCAGGAGATAACATCGGAGCCCTACTAAGAGGAATCCAAAGAGATGAAATCGAAAGAGGCCAAGTACTAGCAGCACCAGGAACAATACACCCACACACAAAATTCGAAGCCGAAGTATACGTACTATCAAAAGAAGAAGGCGGAAGACACACACCATTCTTTAACGGATACAGACCACAATTCTACTTCAGAACAACAGACGTAACAGGAGATATCCAACTAGCAGAAGGCGTAGAAATGGTAATGCCAGGAGACAACTCAACATTCACAGTAACACTAATCACACCAATCGCAATGGACGAAGGACTAAGATTCGCTATCAGAGAAGGTGGAAGAACAGTAGCATCAGGAGTTGTATCAAAACTTATCGACTAATTAAAAAAAACAAGTACCTCAGAGAAATCTGAGGTATTTTTTTATGCCAAAAAAACGTAGAGGCGAAAAACAAACCCGTAGGGGACGCACGAACGGATGTGAGGCTGTCCCGTGTATTACATAAACCCGTAGGGGACGCACGAACGGATGTGAGGCCGTCCCGCCGTAGCCCAAGCCAAACGAAATCCAAAATCGTTTACGAAACATTGGTTTTGAAAATCATCCACCAAAAATTATTTGGAAATCACAAACTGTATCATCCACGAACTGTAACGGGCGGACTTCGCTACGCTCATGCCGCCCCTACAAATTGTTGAGCGCATGTGTCACGGTACGGCCTCACGTTGTTAGTGCGAACCATACATTGTGGTATAAATATCGTTTCAAAATAAAAACACTGCTGTTAAGCAGTGTCTAAATTTTTATTTTATTGTGTAAGATTTTGGCTGTAATTTCTTTTCAATCCAACCCAAAATAACATCGGCAAGAATTGCCATAAGTGCTGTTGGAAGGGCTCCGGAGAGTATTATCGCCTGCCCATGAGCTACGTTTATACCTCTACTGATAATGTCGCCAAGGCCACCGGCTCCGATAAATGTGCCTATTGCGGTAACTCCTATTGCAACCACAAGAGCATTTCTAATTCCACCCATGATTACGGAGATGGAAAGAGGTATCTCAACTTTAAATATACTCTGCATTCTTGTCATGCCCATTCCCTTAGCCGCATCTATAATCTCAGGCTTAATAGAGTTAATGGCTGTGACTGTGTTTTTTAAAATTGGAAGGAGTGAGTATAGAAACACTGCAATTATAACAGTGTTGGAACCAATCCCTAAACCAAGCATTAAAATTGCAAGCATCGCCAGTGATGGTATGGTTTGTAGCACATTGGCAAAACCTATTACAGCATCGGACAATTTATATCTTTTTGAAATAAAAAATCCAAGCGGAATTGCAACTATTGCTGCAAATAGCACACCATAGATTGAAATCAAAAAGTGTCTTATAAATTGTTCCATTACATACATTCCATTAATTGAATAATAGGTGAATATTTCTTTTATCATAACTTCACCTCATCTTTAAAGTAATTATTTTCTTCTAAAAATTCTTTCGCCACTACTTGTGGTTCGATTAAGTCTTCGTCGCTTCTCTTGTTCATATATTGCATTTGTTCACTTGAAATTTTACCGGCCAAAACTTTTAGTATCACATCTATTTCGGGATGTTTTTCAACTATTTCAGCGCTTGCAACCGGAGAACAATCGTAAGGAGGGAAGAGTTGTCTATCGTCTTCAAGGATTTGTAGACCATAAGAATTTATTCTTCCATCTGTTGAGTATCCAAGCACTACGTCCATCTCATTATTATCTATCGCAGAGTAGACAAGTGCTATTTCCATTGGATAGATGTTTGGGAATTCATAGTTATATTTTTCTTTAAATCCTTCGTAGCCATCTCCCGGACGTTGTAGCCAAGATGAGTCCACTCCGACTTTTAAACTATCTTTAAACTGTTCAAGCTCTGAAACTTTTGTGATGTTGTGTTCGGCTGCAAATTCTTTTGTCACCATAAATGCATAAGTGTTTGAAAATCCATAGGAATCGTACCAAATTCTATTAAATCTCTTTAGGTATTCACCTTGTGATACTTTCAATGCCTCTTGTGGCTCCATAATGGGTTCTAAGCCGAGTTCTCCGGTGATAGAAGTCCCAGTGTACATTCCACCGCTTAAATTGACGTCGCCCTCTTTCATGGACGTATGAATCAATGTTGTTGAACCGAGATTATTTATTATGGTTACTTTTAGGTCCGTATATTCTTTGACCATTTCTGAAACGATATGGGAAAGAATTTGTCTTTCACTTGTGTTTCCGGATGCGATTACAATCTGAGTATCGGTGTTTGCACCGAGTCCCGGCATTGAACAAGCTGTGAGCAAGAGATACATCAGAACTAAAATTATATTTTTTTTGAGTTTCATTTTGCACCTCCTGATACTTTGTAAGGGGACAATTTTCTTTCTACTTTTCCAAGTATAAAATCGGCTAAAAGAGCCATTATACTAACGGGTATTGTTCCCCAAATAATCATTGGAGGGATATAATTGTTAAGTCCGTTAAAGATGAAATCTCCAAGCCCACCGGCACCTATATAGGAAGCAAGTGTAGTCCACGCAATTACATATACTGCACTAAGTTGTATTCCAGACATTATCACTGATAATGCGAGTGGTATTTTAACTGATAATTTATCATAACAAGTGCAACATAAATAAACTCATAGCTAATCAGCTGTGTTAATATGTAAGTGACCAAACAAAACATATTAAAAGGAGTGATTAACTATGAGCTATAACCATCTTACCATAGAAGAAAGATCTTGTATTTACCAATTTTTAAATTTAGGAATGAGTATAAGGAAAATTGCACAAGCACTTAAAAGGTCACCTAGTACAATATCTAGAGAAATTAAAAGAAATTCATCTAAGATAAAAGTTAGTAGGGGAAGTTACACTAAGTACTTTCCGATAAAGGCAAATGATAAATATATTGATAGAAGAAAAGACTGCCATAGAAAAAGTAAATTTTCTAAAGATGTTATTGATTATTTAACTGTAAAGATTAACGAACATTGGTCCCCTGAACAAATATCAAATAGAAACACAAATGAGATTCATGAATTACCATCTACATCAACGATATATAGAATGATACACGCCAAAAAGCTGCCAAAAACTAGTATGAAAAATTTGAGAAGAAAAGCTAAATTTAAAAGGCCAGCAGAAAAAAGAGGAAAATTCAATGATAAAGGTAGAACAATTAAGAAAAGACCTAAAGAGATATACAGAAGGCAAGAATTAGGCCACTGGGAAGCAGATACAGTGGAATCAGGCAGATTAGATCATAAAAGGAAAAGTAGATGTTGTTTCGTAACTTTAGCAGAAAGAAAATCTAGATATTATATAGCAATCCTAGTTGAAAATAGAAAGTCGGAAAGCGTAACACCAGCAATAATAAATGCATTAAAAGATTATCCAAAAGAATTAGTAAAAACAATAACCTTTGATAGAGGTAAAGAATTTTCAGAATTTGAGAAAATAGAAAAAGAATTAGGATGCAAAACTTATTTTTGTGATCCCTATTGTGCATGGCAAAAAGGTACAAATGAAAATAGTAACGGACTTTTGAGGGAGTTTTATCCTAAGGGTATGGATTTATCAGAAGTGAATATTGATGAATTAAATTATAACTTAAGTTTAATGAATAATAGACCTAGAAAATGTATAAAATATAAAACACCTAAAGAAGAACTTTTTGGTCTCTTACCATAGGTGTTGCATTTGATTTGACAATTCGTCAACTTTAAAAAGTATTTGCTTTTCTGTCATTCCCATCCCCTTAGCGGCATCTATTGAGTTTGGCTCTACTGATGTAATCCCAAGGTAGGTGTTTCTAAGTATTGGGAGTAGAGAGTAGATAAATAGAGCGATTATAGCGGGGAGTTTTCCAACTCCTATAATTGTGATTATAGAGAGTAGGGCAAATGAGGGAATAGTTTGCAAAACTGAAGCAACTGCCATAACAATTTTTGCCACTGTTCTATTTTTTGAAATTAAAATCCCAATTGGAACTGCAAATAGTATTCCAAGGCAGAGTGCAAGGGTGGCGATGTATAAATGTTCTAAAGATTTGGCAATGATTTCGTTTGAGTTTGAAACAAAATAATTAATCATTTAGATTCACCTGTGCTTCCTCTGTAAGTTTTTTTAGCTCTTCAGATGAAGAAGTGTCTATAATTTCTTCGATTGTCTCATCTTCACTCCACAAGTTTTCGTAGATGGTATCAACAATAGAAGCTCTTGTAACTATTCCCACAAGCCTTTTTTTAGAGTCTACTACTGGTAGATTTTTAACTTTTAGTTTGTATATCTGATGGATTGCTTCTATTACTTTTGTGGTGTTTAAAATCGGATGTGATCTTTCTAAAACGGTTTTAAGTGGAACATTTTTTCTACCTATTCTAACTAAGTCAAATATTCCGACGTGTCCTAAGAGAACTCCATTGTCATCTGTTATAAAAAGAGTGTCGACTCTACGGCTACGCATAAGTCTTATTGCATCGAGTGTTGTGGTGCGCAGATTAGCATGAACAGGGTTCTTTAGCATAATGGTTTCCACAGTGTTATATGAAGTTTTCGCTTCGTTTAATTTTTCTTCTCCTAGCAATTCTCTCACATAATTTGTGGCAGGATTCTTCAATATATTTTCCGGAGAACCTATTTGAATAACGTGCCCCTTGTCCATGATTACTATCTTATCGGAGAGCTGCAAAGCCTCGTCCATATCGTGAGTTACAAATATAACTGTCTTGCCCATCTCTTTTTGCAGAGCTTTGATAAGTTGTTGTAAAGAGTTTCTTGTAATTGGGTCAAGAGCTCCAAATGGTTCATCCATGAGGATAATGTCTTGGTCTGCAGCAAGTGCTCTTATAACTCCTATTCTCTGTTGTTGTCCTCCAGATAACTCGGATGGGTATCTATCTAAGTACTCTTTTGGTAAGTCCACACGTTCAATTAAATTTTCAGCTATAGGTCTTAATTTAGTTTCGTCCCACTTAAGTAGACGTGGAACCATAACTATATTGTCAAAAATTGTCATGTGTGGCATCAAGCCTATTTGTTGGATTACATATCCTATCTTTTTTCTTAGCTCAACAGGGTTTTCTTTTTTGATATCCTTGTTGTCAATTAATATTGAGCCGTGAGTTGGTTCTGTCATTCTGTTAATCATTCGCATACAGGTTGTCTTCCCTGAACCGGATGTACCTATGAAACACACAAATTCACCGTCTTCAATTTTGATGTTTACATCTTCACAGGCAACCTGATTGCCGGGATAAATCTTTGCTATGTCCTTAAATTCAATCATGTTTTCGCCTTTCTTTGTTAAAAAATTTTTTAAAATAAACTAATTATAATATGTTAGTACATAATCGTACAATATTTACCTACCCATATATAAATAAAAGCAAACATATTTAGACATTTGAGCTAATGGCAGATAAAAGATAAGAGGAGTAAAAGTTTTTAATTATGTTTATGCGAGGAAACGTTTAAATGTGAAATTGCAAGTGATATAATTGTGGGGAGGTGAGGAAATGTCATTTATAGAAGTCAAAGACCTTTGTAAGAAATATACAATGGGAGAAACTACCATTTTTGCCAACGATGGAATTAGCTTTGAAGTTGAGCGAAATGAATTTGTTTTGATAATAGGTTCGTCTGGAGCAGGAAAGTCAACTTTATTAAATATACTTGGTGGGATGGACACTCCAACTTCAGGAAGTGTGGTAGTGGATGGAAAAGATATTTCAAAGTTAAATGATAGAGAACTCACAACTTACAGAAGAAATGACATGGGATTTGTGTTTCAGTTCTACAATCTAATTCCGAATTTGACTGTAAAAGAGAATGTGGAGTTGGCAATGCAAATTGTAAAAAATGCAATTCCATCTGAAGAGGTTTTAACTTCTCTTGGATTGGAAAATAGAATGGATAATTTTCCATCTCAATTGTCTGGTGGAGAGCAACAGAGAGTTTCTATAGCAAGGGCATTGGCAAAGAGACCAAAGCTACTGCTTTGCGATGAACCGACAGGTGCGCTTGACTACAGAACGGGCAAGCAAGTTTTGAAGATACTTAAAGATACTGCAAAGACTACGGACACAACTGTTATAGTTATAACGCACAACAAAGCAGTTGCTCCAATAGCAGATAAGGTAATTGAGATTATGGATGCCAAAGTCAAGTCGATAGAGATAAATAAAGAGCCAATGGATATAGATGAAATAGAATGGTAGAGTTATGAAAAATATTGAAAGAGATACTCTGAGAGAGATAAAAAATTCATTATCGAGATACATTTCAATACTTATAATAGTGGGGTTGGGTGTGTTTGTGTTAGTAGGTTTGACATCTACTGGCCCGACTATGCGCAAAAATGCTGAAATTAAAATTAAACAAGAGAACACAGAGGATATACTTGTAAGTTCTGTAATAGGGTTTGAAGAAAGTGATTTAGATTCTATTGAAGCACAAGAAGGAGTTAAGGAACTTGAGTATGGATTTGAGGTGCAATTAAAAGAGGACACGACAGGTAAACTTGTGTCTCTTTTTAGTATGCCTTATAAAATAGGAAAGCCAACCGTATTGGAAGGAAGAGAGATACAAAATGACAAAGAAATTTTATTGGATGCAAAGTTAAGAGACAATTTTAAAATAGGAGATGTCTTAAATTTTAGAAAAGAGTCCGGATTTTTTGGTACAGAGGATGAAGACAAGTTAGCAAATTATACTTATGAAGTGGTTGGATTTGCAGAGAGCATGTCATTTGTATCAAATGGAACAAGGGGAATGTCTCTTGAAGGTTTGGGAGAGATACATGGATTTGGATATATCTCACCGCAAAATTTTAATTCTGAAGTAAAGTTTGCAAAGTTAATATACGACGAAACACAGAGTTTGGACACAAGTTCAAAAGAATATAGAGAAGCTTTGAAACCTCATATAAACAGTTTGAAAATAGATTTTAATTTGAGGCCACAGAAAAGATATCAAGACCTACAAGAAGATATAAAGGATAAGATAGCTACAGGAGAAAAAGATATCTTAGATGCTGAAGATAAAATCAAGTCCGGAGCTGAAGAGCTTGAAGATGGAAGGGAAAAGCTTTTAAAGGGCAAAAAAGAGTTAAGAGATGGAGAAGACAAATTAAATAGAGAATCTGAAACAGGGCTCACTAAATTAAAAGATGCAAAAGATAAATTAGCTAGTTCAAAAGTTGAAATAGATAAAAATGAAAAGACTCTAAAGGATGGTAAGGACAAGTTAGATTCTTCTGAAGCTGAACTAAGAGATGGAAAAGAGAAATTAGATGGTGGAAAGCGAGAGATAGATTCAGCGAACAAAAAGTTAAAAGATGGTGAGATAGAGTACTTTGAGGGTGAGAAGAAATACGAGAGAGGCTCTGGAGAGTTAGATGCATCGAGAAAGACTTTAGACCAAGCCAAAGTTCAATTAGAAGAGGGCAGAAGAAAACTCGATGAAGGTTTGAAAAAGATTGAAACTTCAAAGGCTAAATTGGAGTCGGGCGAAGAGAAGTATAGAACTGGATTAGAGGAATACCAAGCAGGAGAAGCTCAATATAAAGACGGTTTAGAACAGTTAGCTAAAGGACTTGGGACAGAAGCCAATATAGATGCAATAGATAGAAAACTTGTTGAAAATGAAAGCTATATGAAGCTTGTGGAGAAAGCTGTCGGAGAGTACAAAAAAGTTGAGAAAGAAATAGATGGCATTGGAGCTGCAATTTCTCAAAGTGAATCGCAGCTAAAAAATCTTGAAGATGAAATAGTAAGGTTAGAGAGTGAAAAAAATTCTCTTTCAAATGACGATCCAAGATATGCGCAGATAGAAGCTGAAATAAAAAGTAAACAAGCTGAGGCTTTAGCTTTGAAAGCAGAAATTCAAGTCTTAAAACAAAATCAACAGAATATACTTGACTTGAAAAAACAGTTTGAAGATGAAATTTCCAAACTTAGCAAGCAATACGGCGGAGTTGATATTGTAAAAGATTACGACAAGATATTAAATGAATTGAGCGTTGCGAGAGCTGGAGTTGATAAGCTAAAAGAAAGTAGAAGAGAACTGGACAAGGCAGCTGTACAAATCGAGGAATCAAAGAAGAAATTAGAACTTGGAAGAGCACAGCTTGAAGAGGGAATAAAAGCGGCAGAAGAAGGAGAGCGAGAATACAGAGAAAATCTTGAAAAGTTTAAAACTGGAGAAGCCAAGTATGAAGATGGCAAGAGAGAACTGACTGCGGCGAGACAGAAGTTAGACCAAGCAAGATTTGAGATAGAAGATGGCAGACAAAAACTAAACTCCGCTAAGAAACAATATGATGATAGTCTTGAAAAGTACAATGATGGAAAAATAAAATATGAGAAGGGAAAAAGTGAATACGAGACAGGTGTTGAACGGTTAAAAGACGGCAAAAAAGCATATGAAGATGGACTTGATAAGTACAGCGATGCACAGAGAGAATACAATGAAAAAGTTGGCGCCGGCAGAGCTGAACTTGAAAGCGCCAAACGAAAGCTTTATAAAAGCGAAGCTGATTTGATAAAAGGTCAAAATGAATTCGAAGAAAAGAAATTAGAGGCAGAAGATAAAATTAGCAAGGGAAAAGAAGACCTCGAAGATGCAAAGAGAATTTTGGGGATTTTAAAAATACCAAGATATAGTATCACTCCTCGCTATTCAAATGCATATTTGAATGAATATTTAAAAGACTCAAATAGTGTAGATAAACTCAGCTTGGTATTTCCTGTATTTTTCTTTTTGATTGCAATGCTTGTTACTTTCACGACCATGACCAGAATGGTTGAAGACAACAGAATTAACATAGGAACGTATAAGGCTTTGGGCTATACTGCAAGTGAAATATCCAAAAAATATTTTAGATATGGAGGTAGTGCGGCACTAATAGGTGGGTCTATTGGAGCATTGGTAGGTTCATACCTACTCCCACGAATAATAGGAAATGCATATTCTACAACGACTATATTTGAAAATAATTTAGTTTACTATTTCTATCCATGGAAGATACTGATGTCGATATTGGTTGGACTTATATTCAGCGCAATATCAGCGCTCATTTCAGTTAGAAAAACTCTACATGAAAAGACTGCGGACTTGTTAAGAAAGAAAGTTCCAAAGGGCGGAAATAGAATCTTACTTGAACGCATACCATTTATATGGAATAGAATGAACTTTTTATCTAAAGTAACTGCAAGAAATATTTTCAGATAGATAATTTATCATAACAAGTGCAACATAAATAAACTCATAGCTAATCAGCTGTGTTAATATGTAAGTGACCAAACAAAACATATTAAAAGGAGTGATTAACTATGAGCTATAACCATCTTACCATAGAAGAAAGATCTTGTATTTACCAATTTTTAAATTTAGGAATGAGTATAAGGAAAATTGCACAAGCACTTAAAAGGTCACCTAGTACAATATCTAGAGAAATTAAAAGAAATTCATCTAAGATAAAGTTAGTAGGGGAAGTTACACTAAGTACTTTCCGATAAAGGCAAATGATAAATATATTGATAGAAGAAAAGACTGCCATAGAAAAAGTAAATTTTCTAAAGATGTTATTGATTATTTAACTGTAAAGATTAACGAACATTGGTCCCCTGAACAAATATCAAATAGAAACACAAATGAGATTCATGAATTACCATCTACATCAACGATATATAGAATGATACACGCCAAAAAAGCTGCCAAAAACTAGTATGAAAAATTTGAGAAGAAAAGCTAAATTTAAAAGGCCAGCAGAAAAAAGAGGAAAATTCAATGATAAAGGTAGAACAATTAAGAAAAGACCTAAAGAGGTATACAGAAGGCAAGAATTAGGCCACTGGGAAGCAGATACAGTGGAATCAGGCAGATTAGATCATAAAAGGAAAAGTAGATGTTGTTTCGTAACTTTAGCAGAAAGAAAATCTAGATATTATATAGCAATCCTAGTTGAAAATAGAAAGTCGGAAAGCGTAACACCAGCAATAATAAATGCATTAAAAGATTATCCAAAAGAATTAGTAAAAACAATAACCTTTGATAGAGGTAAAGAATTTTCAGAATTTGAGAAAATAGAAAAAGAATTAGGATGCAAAACTTATTTTTGTGATCCCTATTGTGCATGGCAAAAAGGTACAAATGAAAATAGTAACGGACTTTTGAGGGAGTTTTATCCTAAGGGTATGGATTTATCAGAAGTGAATATTGATGAATTAAATTATAACTTAAGTTTAATGAATAATAGACCTAGAAAATGTATAAAATATAAAACACCTAAAGAAGAACTTTTTGGTCTCTTACCATAGGTGTTGCATTTGATTTGACAATTCGTCATTTCAAAAGAAAAAGTCATTCTGAAATAGCTGACCAACTTGGCATTAAGGTTAGGACTGTAATAAATACGAAAGTGGCTGCGATTAAGTTAGTTAGAAAGGAATTGGAGGGAAAGTTATATGTTGATTGACAAGAGACCGATTAAGTACAATTTTTCAAAACGTGGTATGCAAAGGCCAGTGTTTATTGTAGTGCATGATACGGGGAATACGTCTGTAGGGGCGGATGCGATTGCGCATTATAAATATTTTGGCAGGGGTGATAGGCAGGCTTCGGCTCATTATTTTGTGGACGAGAAGGGTGCTGTTGAGATTATAGAGGTTACGAATGCGGCATGGCATTGTGGCGACGGGCGAGGTAGGTTCGGGATAACTAATTCGAATTCTATTGGTGTGGAGCTTTGTGTGAATCAAGGGAATGATTGGGAAAAGACCAAGCAAAATGGGATTGAGTTGATAAAGTTTTTGATGGATGCGTATGGGATTCCATGGGAGCGTGTGGTTAGGCATTATGATGCGTCGAAAAAAGTTTGTCCGGCGAGAATGAGCGGGAACAATTGGAAAGAATGGTGGGAGTTTAGGGAGATGTTGAGGTATTAGTTTATTTTTGAATATATAAGTTTTTAGGGCTGTTTTCAGCCTGTTTTTTTTATTTGGGGATGTTGTTTGGATATTGGTGGTGGAAAATAAACCCGTAGGGGACGCACGAACGGATGTGAGGCTGTCCCGTGTATTACATAAACCCGTAGGGGACGCACGAACGGATGTGAGGCCGTCCCGCCGTAGCCCAAGCCAAACGAAATCCAAAATCGTTTACGAAACATTGGTTTTGAAAATCATCCACCAAAAATTATTTGGAAATCACAAACTGTATCATCCACGAACTGTAACGGGCGGACTTCGCTACGCTCATGCCGCCCCTACAAATTGTTGAGCGCATGTGTCACGGTACGGCCTCACGTTGTTAGTGCGAACCATACATTGTGGTATAAATATCGTTTCAAAATAAAAACACTGCTGTTAAGCAGTGTCTAAATTTTTATTTTATTGTGTAAGATTTTGGCTGTAATTTCTTTTCAATCCAACCCAAAATAACATCGGCAAGAATTGCCATAAGTGCTGTTGGAAGGGCTCCGGAGAGTATTATCGCCTGCCCATGAGCTACGTTTATACCTCTACTGATAATGTCGCCAAGGCCACCGGCTCCGATAAATGTGCCTATTGCGGTAACTCCTATTGCAACCACAAGAGCATTTCTAATTCCACCCATGATTACGGAGATGGAAAGAGGTATCTCAACTTTAAATATACTCTGCATTCTTGTCATGCCCATTCCCTTAGCCGCATCTATAATCTCAGGCTTAATAGAGTTAATGGCTGTGACTGTGTTTTTTAAAATTGGAAGGAGTGAGTATAGAAACACTGCAATTATAACAGTGTTGGAACCAATCCCTAAACCAAGCATTAAAATTGCAAGCATCGCCAGTGATGGTATGGTTTGTAGCACATTGGCAAAACCTATTACAGCATCGGACAATTTATATCTTTTTGAAATAAAAAATCCAAGCGGAATTGCAACTATTGCTGCAAATAGCACACCATAGATTGAAATCAAAAAGTGTCTTATAAATTGTTCCATTACATACATTCCATTAATTGAATAATAGGTGAATATTTCTTTTATCATAACTTCACCTCATCTTTAAAGTAATTATTTTCTTCTAAAAATTCTTTCGCCACTACTTGTGGTTCGATTAAGTCTTCGTCGCTTCTCTTGTTCATATATTGCATTTGTTCACTTGAAATTTTACCGGCCAAAACTTTTAGTATCACATCTATTTCGGGATGTTTTTCAACTATTTCAGCGCTTGCAACCGGAGAACAATCGTAAGGAGGGAAGAGTTGTCTATCGTCTTCAAGGATTTGTAGACCATAAGAATTTATTCTTCCATCTGTTGAGTATCCAAGCACTACGTCCATCTCATTATTATCTATCGCAGAGTAGACAAGTGCTATTTCCATTGGATAGATGTTTGGGAATTCATAGTTATATTTTTCTTTAAATCCTTCGTAGCCATCTCCCGGACGTTGTAGCCAAGATGAGTCCACTCCGACTTTTAAACTATCTTTAAACTGTTCAAGCTCTGAAACTTTTGTGATGTTGTGTTCGGCTGCAAATTCTTTTGTCACCATAAATGCATAAGTGTTTGAAAATCCATAGGAATCGTACCAAATTCTATTAAATCTCTTTAGGTATTCACCTTGTGATACTTTCAATGCCTCTTGTGGCTCCATAATGGGTTCTAAGCCGAGTTCTCCGGTGATAGAAGTCCCAGTGTACATTCCACCGCTTAAATTGACGTCGCCCTCTTTCATGGACGTATGAATCAATGTTGTTGAACCGAGATTATTTATTATGGTTACTTTTAGGTCCGTATATTCTTTGACCATTTCTGAAACGATATGGGAAAGAATTTGTCTTTCACTTGTGTTTCCGGATGCGATTACAATCTGAGTATCGGTGTTTGCACCGAGTCCCGGCATTGAACAAGCTGTGAGCAAGAGATACATCAGAACTAAAATTATATTTTTTTTGAGTTTCATTTTGCACCTCCTGATACTTTGTAAGGGGACAATTTTCTTTCTACTTTTCCAAGTATAAAATCGGCTAAAAGAGCCATTATACTAACGGGTATTGTTCCCCAAATAATCATTGGAGGGATATAATTGTTAAGTCCGTTAAAGATGAAATCTCCAAGCCCACCGGCACCTATATAGGAAGCAAGTGTAGTCCACGCAATTACATATACTGCACTAAGTTGTATTCCAGACATTATCACTGATAATGCGAGTGGTATTTTAACTGATAATTTATCATAACAAGTGCAACATAAATAAACTCATAGCTAATCAGCTGTGTTAATATGTAAGTGACCAAACAAAACATATTAAAAGGAGTGATTAACTATGAGCTATAACCATCTTACCATAGAAGAAAGATCTTGTATTTACCAATTTTTAAATTTAGGAATGAGTATAAGGAAAATTGCACAAGCACTTAAAAGGTCACCTAGTACAATATCTAGAGAAATTAAAAGAAATTCATCTAAGATAAAAGTTAGTAGGGGAAGTTACACTAAGTACTTTCCGATAAAGGCAAATGATAAATATATTGATAGAAGAAAAGACTGCCATAGAAAAAGTAAATTTTCTAAAGATGTTATTGATTATTTAACTGTAAAGATTAACGAACATTGGTCCCCTGAACAAATATCAAATAGAAACACAAATGAGATTCATGAATTACCATCTACATCAACGATATATAGAATGATACACGCCAAAAAGCTGCCAAAAACTAGTATGAAAAATTTGAGAAGAAAAGCTAAATTTAAAAGGCCAGCAGAAAAAAGAGGAAAATTCAATGATAAAGGTAGAACAATTAAGAAAAGACCTAAAGAGATATACAGAAGGCAAGAATTAGGCCACTGGGAAGCAGATACAGTGGAATCAGGCAGATTAGATCATAAAAGGAAAAGTAGATGTTGTTTCGTAACTTTAGCAGAAAGAAAATCTAGATATTATATAGCAATCCTAGTTGAAAATAGAAAGTCGGAAAGCGTAACACCAGCAATAATAAATGCATTAAAAGATTATCCAAAAGAATTAGTAAAAACAATAACCTTTGATAGAGGTAAAGAATTTTCAGAATTTGAGAAAATAGAAAAAGAATTAGGATGCAAAACTTATTTTTGTGATCCCTATTGTGCATGGCAAAAAGGTACAAATGAAAATAGTAACGGACTTTTGAGGGAGTTTTATCCTAAGGGTATGGATTTATCAGAAGTGAATATTGATGAATTAAATTATAACTTAAGTTTAATGAATAATAGACCTAGAAAATGTATAAAATATAAAACACCTAAAGAAGAACTTTTTGGTCTCTTACCATAGGTGTTGCATTTGATTTGACAATTCGTCGATACAAAAAACGTATGATAATGACAATTATAGGAATAATGGGCTGTACGGCTCTACTCATTCTTGGATTTGGTATAGAGGGTTCTGTAAATGGAATAGCTTATAAGCAGTTCGATGAGATTATGCAATATGACTTGTCTATAACTTATGATGATGCATTGGATAACGAATCCTATAAATCTTATATTGCTCAAAGAGATGCTGATGGATTTAATAGAACAGAAGTTAACTTAGAGCAGTTTGAGTTTGAATATGGCGAAGTAATTGAGAATTTGACAGTTATTAGCGCAAGTTCAGACCAAGCTTTGAAAGACTTTGTGAATTTACGAGAAAGAAAAAGTGGAGAAAAAATAGAGTTACCTAAAAATGGTGTAGTGCTAAGCGAAAAGACAGCTAAACTAATGGGGGCAGAGCCGGGAGATATTATAACCATAACTAGCGGTGAGGGAATTGATTTTGAAGTAGAAGTAAAATCTATAATGGAAATGTATATGGGCCACTATGCCGTTATGAGTAGTGAATATTACAGTAGAGTGTTTAAAAAAGAGTTTACACCGAACACAGACTTGTATAAAATTAGCAAGGATGTAAATAAGATTAAAGATAGATATTTAAACTATAAAGCAGTCGTTTCAGCGGTGGATATGGATGCAATACAGGAGATAATGGATGAGTATATGCATTCAATAGAGAAAGTGCAGGTTATTATAACGGTTGCATCGGCACTACTTGCAATGATTGTGCTATACAATTTGACAAACATAAACATCGTGGAGAGATTAAGAGAGATTTCAACCATAAAGGTTTTGGGATTTTATGCAAATGAAACTACAGCTTATGTCTATAGAGAGACGGGAATGTTGACATTATTTGGTATCTTTATAGGGATGTTTGTTGGGAAACTTCTGCACCATGTAGTAATTCAAATAGTGGTACCAAATCAATCCATGTTGGACCCGGTATTGACTAAAAAAGCTTATTTAATTTCGATTTTTATAACTGTGGTGGTGAACTTAGTTATAATGTTTATTTTCCACAATAAGCTAAAAAATATAAATATGGTAGAATCTTTAAAATCAAATGAATAATTGATATAACACATGGTATAATGTTTATAATAACAGTTCGGAGGAATATAACTTGGAAAAAATAATTGTAAAAAAATCTGAGCCATTAAGAGGTACAGTTCGCATAAGTGGAGCTAAAAATGCAGCACTACCGATTTTAGCAGCCTCTCTACTTGGAACAGAAGATGTAATTCTTGAAGACGTACCGGGTCTTAAAGATGTAGATATAATGTGTCAAGTTCTTGAAAACTTGGGAAGCACTGTAAAAAGAGTAGACAAGAATAAAATAATTATAAATTCTAAAAATTTGAGTTCATACGTGACAAGCTATGAACTTATGGGCAAGATGAGAGCGTCTTTCTTAGTAATGGGACCGCTTCTTGGACGTATGGGAAAAACTGTAAACTCTCTTCCGGGAGGATGTAACATAGGCGCAAGACCTATCGACCTACACCTTAAGGGATTTGAAGCTCTTGGGGCAAAAATAGAAAATAATGTTGGAGATATAACAGCAAGTTGTGAAAAATTGGTTGGAGATACAATATATTTAGATTTCCCATCAGTTGGAGCAACTGAAAATATTATGACTGCGGCAGTGCTTGCAGAGGGAGAAACTGTTATAGAAAATGCGGCTATGGAACCTGAAATAGTGGACTTGGCAAACTTCTTGAGAAAGATGGGAGCTAAGGTAAACGGAGCGGGAACTTCAACTATCAGAATAAAAGGTGTTGAAGAACTAAAGGGTTGCACTCACCAAATAATACCGGACAGAATCGAAGCAGGTACATTTATGGTAGCAGCTGCTATGACAGAAGGAGATATAAAAATTGAAAATGTTATAGCTTCTCACATAAAACCTATAATAGCTAAGCTTGAAGAAGCTGGGGCAGAGGTAATAGAAGAAGATGACAGTTTAAGAGTTATAGGAAACTCTATCAAACGTCCTATAAATATAAAGACTCTACCATATCCAGGATTCCCTACAGATATGCAAGCTCAATTTATGGCTTTTACAACTACTCTAAACGGAAAGAGTACAGTAAAAGAAACTGTATTTGAAAATAGATTTATGCATGCAGATGAACTTGTGAAAATGGGTGCAGATATAAGTGCAAAAGACAGAGAGGCAAGAGTGGTTGGACCTAGCAAACTAAAAGGAGCTAAGGTAAACGCAACTGACTTAAGAGCAGGAGCGGCGCTAATACTTGCAGGTCTTATGGCAGATGGAGAAACTGAAATAGGCGAAATCTACCATATAGACAGAGGATATGAAGATATAGAAGAAAAATTCAGAAGTTTGGGTGCGCAAATTGAAAGAGTTGATATTTAAAGTTATGGTTTATGCCATAACTTTTTTATGTCTATAACGAGTTGGGTGATTTTTAAGATGAAATAAATTTGGACAAAAAAATAAGAGCGGATATCCGCTCTATTTTATGATTAAATTAGTCTTCGTAAACTTCGAAATCTTCTTTTCCAGCTCCGCAAAGTGGGCAAACCCAATCTTCAGAAACATCTTCAAATGCTGTGTTAGGTTCAACTCCGTTATCTGGATCTCCTAAAGCTGGATCATATATATATCCACAAAGTGTACATTCAAATTTTTGCATGGGGTATTTCTCCTTTCATAATTAAAAAATATTTAAAATTTATAGTTAATTATTACCCACTAAATTTTAAATCTAACTAAAAAATAAAAAAAACAATAAATATGTTCAAAAGATGGTAATAGAGATATAATTATTTAGATAAATTATATCAATTACATAAAAATAGAGTTAAATTTTTAATATTTGGGTAAAAAATAAATGCATGAAGAGAGGTGAGACTATGGATGCAATATACACTTACCGAGGGGCAGTTTGTAGTGAAATAAAAGAAATAAAACCCTTTGTTGAGGATGTGTTAAAGAAAATAAAAAAGTATATATATGATGAAGAGACAATTTTTGATTTAAAACTAATTCTTGACGAGTTGGTGGTGAATGGAGCATTACATGGCAATGAACTAAATCGAGATAAATTTGTTTATTTAAATGTGATATTAGAGAGAAGTTCAATCACCATAAAAGTTGTTGACGAAGGGTGTGGAACAATTAATCATTCTACAGCTGAATGTTTCAACAGTGAAAAGTGTAATGGAAGAGGGCTTGTTTTAGTTGAAGCTCTTACAGATAGAGTAGTTTTTAATAAAAATGAAGTAATTGTTTTAAAGCACTTATAAATTTTAAATATTTTTAGCTAAATCACCTTATTAAGGTGATTTTTTATATACAAATAAACAAGCTGTGATATAATTTTTAGAGATTGGAGTGAAAAGATGAATAAAAGAGAAGACATAAGAAATATAGCTATTATTGCCCATGTAGACCATGGTAAAACTACACTTGTAGATGCATTATTAAAACAATCTGGTATTTTTAGAGAAAACCAAGTTGTTGAAGAGAGGGTTATGGACTCTAACGATATTGAAAGAGAAAGAGGAATTACAATTCTTTCTAAAAACACATCTGTAATACACAACGGTGTAAAGATAAATATAATAGACACACCAGGACACGCTGACTTCGGTGGAGAAGTTGAACGTGTACTTAAGATGGTAAACGGAGTTGTATTGTTAGTAGATGCTTTTGAAGGCCCAATGCCTCAAACTAAGTTTGTTTTGAAGAAAGCATTTGAATTAGACTTGCCTGTAATAGTGGCAATAAATAAAATTGATAGACCAGGCGCTAGACCTGAAGCTGTTGTAGATGAAGTGTTAGATTTATTTATAGATTTAGGAGCAAGCGACGATGCTCTTGAAAGTCCACATGTGTTCACATCTGCAAAATCAGGTATTGCTAAAATCAACTTAGAAGATGAAACTACTGATATGAGTGCGCTATTCAATACTATAATTGAATATATACCAGCTCCTGATTATGATGTAGAAGCACCTTTCCAAGTTTTGATTTCAACAATAGACTACAATGACTACGTAGGTAGAATTGGGGTTGGAAAAGTTGAAAGAGGACAATTCAACCAAGGGGACACAGTAGTAATAGTAAATAAAGAAAAACCTGAACTATGTAAAAAGGTTAAGATAACAAATATATATGAATACGAAGGGCTTGAAAGAGTTTCAGTAGACACTGCTAAAGCGGGAAGTATAGTTGCAGTAACAGGGATAGAAGATATAAATATCGGAGACACAATAGCTTCCACAGAAGACCCTACACCTTTAGAGTTTGTAAAGATTTCAGAGCCTACATTAGCTATGAATTTTTCAGTAAACGACTCACCTTTTGCCGGTAGAGATGGTAAATTTGTAACATCAAGACAAATCAGAGCAAGACTTTTAAGAGAACTCCAAACAGATGTCGGACTTAGAGTAGAAGATACAGATTCTACAGACTCTTTCAAAGTTTCAGGAAGAGGAGAACTTCACCTTTCAGTGTTAATTGAAAACATGAGACGTGAAGGGTATGAATTCCAAATTTCAAAACCAGAAGTTTTATTTAAGACAATAGACGGAAAATTACATGAGCCTATGGAAATTGTAACAATAGACGTTTCAAATGAACATGTTGGTAGTGTAATAGAAAAGCTGGGAAGACGTAAGGCTGAACTTGTTTCAATGCAAGAGCCAACAGGCGGTTATGCTAAACTTGAATTTAAAATGCCTGCTCGTGGACTTATAGGATATCGTTCAGAGTTTATGAGTGATACAAAGGGTAATGGTATATTGAATACATTATTCTTAGCTTATGAGCCATATAAGGGGGATATACCAAGACGTATGGATGCTTCAATAGTATCCTTCGATACTGGTACTGCATCTGCATATGGACTTAACAATGCTCAATCAAGAGGAGATCTTTTCGTAAAACCTTCTGAAGAAGTTTACGAAGGACAAGTCGTAGGACAATCTCCAAAGGGCGTGGAAATAGAAGTTTCGGTAACTAAGACTAAGAAACAGAGTAATGTCAGAGCTTCAGGGGCAGACGATGCACTTAAACTTTCACCTACAGTAGATATGTCATTAGAAGAAGCTTTGGAGTTTATTGAAGATGATGAGTTAATAGAAGTTACTCCGTTGACTTTTAGAATTAGAAAGAAAATTTTAAATTCACAAACAAGGTACAAATCTAAAAAAAATAAGTAGGTGGTAATTTGTTAATGCCATTGTCTAACATTGATAGAATAATTGATTTTTTCTCTGCGTACGGCTTGATTTTTGCACTAAATATTGTATTTTCTATAATCATTGTATTTATAGAGCGAAGAAAACCTACGTCCACACTATTGTGGGTAATGACAATAAATTTTTTGCCAATAATAGGATTTATACTCTATTTAATACTTGGACAAGATCTTTCTAAAAAGAAAATTTTTGAAAAAAAAGAAAGAATAGAAAAGAAGATGTTCTATATTGCAAGGAATCAAACAGAGACCTTGGAGAAAGAAACTGTAAAAGGAATGGATATCTATGGGTATTTAGATATGATTCACATGTTTAATATGGGCGAAAATGAAATAATGTATTTTGGAAATCAAGTCGAAAGATTTGTAGATGGAAGAGATTATTTTCATAGGCTAATTGAAGATATTAAACAGGCAAAGACTTCTGTTTATATTCAGTCCTATATATTTAAGTCAGATGGCTTGGGAACTGAAATAATAGAACTCTTAAAGCAAAAAGCAAAAGAGGGATTGGAAGTTATTTTGTTAGTTGATGGAATGGGTGGAAGAAAATTTAAAAATAGCGACAGAAAAAGTTTGATTGATTCTGGAGTGAAAGTGGAAATATTTTTTCCAGGGATTTTTAAAAACATCAACACACGTGTAAATTACAGAAATCACAGAAAGATTATAGCAATAGACCATAAAATAGGATATGTTGGTGGCTTTAATATAGGCGATGAATATATATCTAAGAGTAAAAAATTTGGTTTTTGGAGAGATACGCATCTTAGAATAGTGGGAGATGCAATCCGAGGGCTGGAATTTAGATTTTATTTAGATTATAAATTTGCTGCTGGTAAAAGAGCAAGTATGTCACCAATGACAACCATTAGTGAGAAGAAAACTATGTTTACACCGGGGTCTGAAATTTGTATAGTCACAAGTGGGCCTGATACAAAAGTGGACTCAGTTAGAAATGGTTATGAAAAGATGATTACCAAGGCGAAGAAGAGAATATTTATTCAAACGCCTTACTTTGTTCCAGATGATGGACTCTTTAAATCTCTTAAAGTTGCTGCTCTATCTGGAGTGGAAGTCAATATAATGATACCACGCATAAGAGACCATATATTTGTGCACTGGGCTTCACTGTCTTTTATCGGTGAGTTACTTCATTGGGGATGCAAGGCATACTACTATGAAGGTGGATTCATGCACAACAAGATAGTTATTTCTGATGATGTAGTTTCAAGCGTAGGTACGGCGAATTTTGACATTAGAAGTTTTGAACTTAATTTCGAAGTAAATGCTTTTATTTTTGATAGAGAAATGAATGCACAATTGGTGGAAGATTTTTATAGAGATGTGGAAAATTCCACTGAAATAACATTGGAAAATTATAAAAATAGACCTTGGCATATAAAAGTTAGAGAAGGTTTTTCGAGACTTTTATCACCAATACTTTGAGGTATGTATGAAATTAATAGCTAAAGTTTTGATTATACTCATAGTGGGGATTGCCATAATGAACTTTTTCGATTTTAGAAAGTTTATATATGTTGAAAGTATGGATGGAGCCAAAGTTATAGAACAAGTTAAAAAATAAGAAGCCTCTGACTAAAAGTCAGAGGTATTTTTATGCTCAAATTTATAGAGTTTTTGGAAGAGTGAAAGTATCTTTATATGCATCTTCAAGTTTTAAAAGTGCTATTTTTTTATCTATACCTCCAGCATATCCAGTGAGTGAACCACTTACTCCAACAACTCTGTGGCATGGTACTATTATTGAAATAGGATTGTGACCAATTGCTCCGCCAACTGCTTGTGCAGACATTCGTTTGAGATTTGAACTAATAGCTAATTCTCTGGCAATTTCTCCATAAGTTGTGGTCTGACCATGCGGGATAGATAGTAATATTTCCCAAACTTTAATTCTAAAATCAGAACCGATTAATTTAATTTTAGGAGTAAAGTTTGGAGATTCCCCTTTAAAATAGATATTCAACCATGATTCAGTAGATTTGAAGATAGGCAAATCTGATTTAAATTGGCAATCATTGTAGGTATTGCTATAATATTTAGAATTTTCAAATGATAAATTAATTAAGTTTTTGCCATCACTAACCATAAATATTTTTCCAATTGGAGAATTATAGTATTTTATATAGTTCATTTTGACTCCTTTTAGACAAGCTTGATATAAATTTATTACAATTTAATATTAATTCAAAAAAATAAAGAATTAAATAAAAAAATTTATTTTTTTGTTTGAATTTTAACAAACATATGTATAAAATATATTTAGAAAACTATAGTAATATAAAGTAGTTTAATATTACTTAGGTTAAAATTTACAATATTTTTGTTTAGAAAGACTAACTATTAAAAGCCAAGAGGTGAAACAAAGAAAATATAAGTAATGATATTGATAAAAACTGAATAAAAATAAGCATGAAAAAGTACCCTAAAGTTTAAGATTAAAAATAGGGTTAGCAAAGTTTTTTCCTTTTAAATAGTAATTTTCTCAAAAGAACCTGTAAATGATAAAGGCTATGCCCGAGCAAAGCTCGTCATTTACAGAACCTTTTTCAAAAATTAATTCATAATTAAGCAAAAACTAACTTTGTTGTTGATATGGTTCATTTTTAGTTAAAACAGCAAAAATAGTATGACAAAGCTTTCTAGCAACAGCGTTTGTAGCAACTAAATGATGTTTGCCTTCACTGATTTTCTTCTGATAATAATCAGAAAAAACTGGGTCACAAAATTCAGCTCTAAGAGCGGATTGAAAAAGAGCACGCCTTAAGTAAGGAGAACCTCTTTTACTCATATGATTGTAAGTAGATTCATATTCTCCAGACTGAGAAACACTAGCATCCAAACCAGCATAAGCGACAAGCTTAGAAGGATTAGAAAATCTTTTAATATCTCCAATCTCACCTAATATAGTAGCAGCATTAACAGAACCAATACCAGGAATGGTATTAATTGGAGAATTGAGTTTTTCAAGTAAAATTTCAATTTCTTTTTCAACATCTAAAACTTGATTTTGAATAAAAGAAATTTGCCCTATAAGCATTTTAATTTGAAGTCTAAAAGAATCCATGCAGAAATTAATGCCAAAAGATTTAGAAGCTTTCTTAGAAAGTTCTTCAAGTTTTCTAGAAGCATACTTCTTTCGAGAAACATTGTCTAAAAAATATTGTAAATCTTCAGAACTGATATCTTCAAAGTCTAAAGGAGTAGAGAAATTTGAAAGAATTTCTTTAGAAGTCTTACCAAAAATATTGCTAAAAGAAGAAGCATATTCAGGGAAAACTTGGTCTAAAAGAGCAATAGTCTTTCTTTTAAGATCACCAATTGATGATACAAGATAAGATCTGAATCTAGAAAGATTTCTCAAAGACAAATAGTCCTCATTAGAAAGAGAAGTTTCAACAAAATCACCATAGCGAAGAAGATCGGCTATTAAAAGAGAATCAATAATATCAGTTTTTCTCTTTCTGATTTCGATACCTTGTCTCCAACCATCAGTTTGGATTGGATTGATAACACGAACAGTAAAGTTTTTTTGGGCAAGATATGAGTATAGAGATAACCAATAATGACCAGTAGCCTCCATGCCAATTTCAAGTTCATTTTTGAAAGCTTCTAGTTTAAGGATTAAACTCTCAGCACCATAAATGGAATTTGAAAAAGAAAAAGCTTTAAAAATAACTTTTTTCTTATCATCAACTAATGAAGCAACATGAGTATTTTTACCAATATCAATACCTAAATAAAACATTTGAAACCTCACAAAAAAGTATTTTAGATAGACACCTCAAAATCTAATAACGTTACTGCCTTATGCTAAATACGAAGTACCCTAAGAGGGTCAACATCTAACTTATTCGTAAACAGTTAAAAGATTAGAGGACTCACTCTTTCAATTACGAGATTAAATCTCAAGGAGAAAACGAGTACACTCTATCTAATAACAATATTATACAGCAAACCTGAATAATATTTAGTCGATAAAGGATTATAGGTTACCTTTAACAACCTAAATACATTATATAAGGAGAATTCCTTAGAGGGAGATAGTTAACGTAAAGCATATGAAAATAAGAAATCTGTTAGAAATTAGAAAAGCTATTTATTCTCTTTTGAGAAGCGATGAGAGGATGATAGCTTTTTCAACGTCAAAAACTAGTTCATCGGCTTATTGTATATTAGTTAATGAGTTAAATGAATATGTTTGTTTTAGAGTGAGTGACCATTATACAAGCCCGTTTTATTCAAATAGGACTTTTTATATAGAAAATGATTTAGAAAAACTAAGAGAAAATATTAGGAAATACTTAGACAATATTAGTTGGCATAAATTTAAATATTCGGACTTTTATGGGTTACAGTGTTTAAAACAAATGAAACTAAAAAAGATGAGCATCTATATAGATAATTCAGCGGAGATATTTGATAGAGCTAAGATGGGGATGTTGTTTTATCAAATTGTAGATAGGTCCAGAAATAAAAAAGAAATTCATACTGTCTCGGAAAGTTTTCAAAAACATTTGAGGAAATTTTACGCCTCAGGTTTGATAAGTGAGACTAAGCTATTTGATAACACATATTTAGTTTATGTGACGGCTGAGGGACTTGCACTTATTGAACACAGCATGCCATTATATATAAATAAATTTTTAGAAGACTTTGACAGTATAAATTTAAATTATGTTGAGATAGAGTAGTTTAAAATAAAAAAATATTTTGTAGATAAGCTACAAAATATTAATTTTCAAACACCCATACCTCCATTTGTGGAGATGATTTGTCCGGTCATATATGAATTTTTGTCTGAGATTAAGAAACTTACAAGTTCTGCAATTTCTTTTGGCTCTGCCATTCTCATCATCGGAATATTTTCGCAAATGTATTTCATATCTTCATCAGTATAACATTTCATCATATCGGTCTTTACAGTTCCTGGGGCAATGGCATTTACTCTTATATTAGAGGGAGCAAGTTCTAATGCGAGAGATTTTGTAAGAGATTCTATAGCTCCTTTGGTGGCTGAGTAAGCTACTTCGCAAGATGCACCATGAGAGCCCCATATTGAAGACACATTTAATATAACTCCATTTTTATTGGATATCATATCTGGAAGCACACAATGTATAGTGTTAAAACAACCGCATACATTCACGCTAAAAAGTTCGTTCCATTTTTCAACAGTTAAATCTTGGAATAAGGACACGTTTGAGATTCCAGCATTATTTATTAAGATATCTACATTTCCAAAATCAAATTTAATTTTTTCGTACATATCTTTGACTTGTAAATAATTTGAGACATCAGTTTGGTAAGCTTTGGTACTCAATTTATGTGCAAGTTCTTTTGCGTCTTTTTCACTTGTATTATAATTGATTAGCACTTGGTAGCCTTCTTCAAAAAGTTTTTCAGCAATGGCTTTGCCGATTCCCTTTGCCGCACCAGTTATAAGCACTTTTTTCAATGTTTTATACCTCCTAAATATGCGAAGTTAATAGCAGATTTTAAGATTTTAAAATTTATTTCGTTTGATTCAAAAATTTCTCCATTTATATTTGCGAGCACCTTGTCTTTGCTTTTAATGGTTCCGGATTCAACTTGCATAGATAATACTTCAGGAGAATTTAAGTGGTTGCCGGTTTTATAAAGTGGCAGCAAATTCAAAAGTCTAAAGAGACCTAATTTTTTAACCAATATTATTTCTAAAGTAGAGTCATTCACAATAGAATTTTTTGAAGGATTAAATCCATTGCCATAGTATCCGCCATTGCAGACAGCACCTAAAGTAAATAAGTCACTTGTTTTAAAAGTGCTACCATCTTTTAAATTCAATTCGATATCTAAATTTAAGTCGAACGGTTTGAATATAGACATCAAAATACCAAAGATGTACGCACGTGATTTCAAGCTTGGAAATTTGCTAAGCACTCTATATGTGTTGGCGAGGACTATGGTGTCTAGTCCAAAGCTTAGGATATTTATACAAAAGGTATCATTTATCTGTATGATATCGCATGGTTTTAATATTGGGGTTAAAGTATCTTTTAAAGAAAAAGTTGAGTAGTCAAAATTTTTTGAAAAGTCATTTGCTGTTCCAAGGGGAATCAAACCAAGAGAAGCTTTTTTTTCGACCAATTCCACAGCCGCTTCATTTAAGCTTCCGTCACCACCGCATACGTAGATTACACAATCTTCTTCAGAATACTTTTTAGCTATTTCCTTAATGCTATTTTTATTTTCTGTAACATACACTTTAAAATCTAAATCAGTTTTAGAATATAAAGCTATTATCTCGTCTTCTAAGCTTGGATACACATTTCCCGCTTTAGAACTTATTATAAAAATTGTTTTCATAACATAGATTGTATAATAAACAAAGTAAAATATCTATAGCAATAGATTTTAGTGCTAGCACTTGATATTTTATTCTGTTTTTATTATAAGATAGGTTATAAAATTAAATAAATAAGAATTTGAAGTATCCTTATCGAGCTTAGGCTTGGCATGGATATTTTTTTAATCTTAAAAATAAATTAAAAAGATATGATTGTTATAAATGGTATAATATATGACAGGTGATAAAATGCAAACTTATAACTACCACACACATACATACAGGTGTGGGCATGGAATTGGAACTGAAGAGGAATATGTTATATCTGCAATTGAAAATAAATTTAAAGTATTGGGCTTTAGTGAACACTTACCTTTTGCAGATTGGGTAGACCCATTTGAAAGACCATCTATGTCAGAAAAAAATGACTATGAGGGAATTGTAATAGATTTAAAAACTAAATACCCTGAAATAAAGATACTGCTTGGATATGAGACAGAATATTTTAAAGATATGGATAGCTATATAAGAGACACTTCTCAAAGAGTTGATTATTTAATTCTGGGTCAACATGCGCTTAATAGAAGTGATTTATATTTACACGCAAGTGCAACTGACTATGAAGTCAGAAAGATGGCAGAGCTTGTTTGCTGTGGGCTTAGTACGGGGTATTTTAAATACTTAGCACATCCGGATTACTTTATGATGGCGAGGAGCACTTATTCAAAAGAGTGTGATGTAGGGGCTAGAGAAGTTGCCTTAGCTGCGAAAGAAAATGATGTGCATGTGGAATTAAATTTAAAAGGGTTTTTGCTAACTAAGGGTTTTATAGATGGAGAAGAATCTAATTTTTATCCTTATCAAAAAATATTTAGAAGTATCTCAGAGATAGGACCTAAGTTTGCGATTGGCTATGACGCTCATAACCCTAAGTTTTTAAGTAATAGAAGTGGTGAAGAAAAACTTAGAGCTGATTATTCATATTTGAAAATAGAAGAGGAAGAGTTTATATAATGTAAATTAAAAGTTTGTATATTAAATAAACTTTGATAGAATATTTGAGAGGTGAAATATGAAGAAATTTATAATTTTTCTTCTTGCTTTAGTTATGTGCACTGAAGGTTTGGTGTATGCTGCAGAAGAGCAGACTTCAGTTAGAAATGAAGCCAGTGTTGAAAACGAAGTAAAAGAAATTAGAAATCAAGATATATTAGTGCCAACTAAAAAAGGTGTTCAAAAAGCAACTCAAGCAGAGGCTGATAAAATTAAAAAATTAGAAGAGAAACCTTTAGAGAGTTTGACTGGTTCATATATATTGGGCGATTACAAGAGTGGAAAAATTCTTGAAGCGTATAATATAGATGAAGTTAGAGGGATGGCTTCTATGTCTAAAATAGTTGGTATATATGTTGTTTTTGATGCAATAAAAGACAACAAGATCTCGAAGGAAGATAAAGTTACCATAGATTCAGAGGCATCAAGGCTGATAGGTTCTTCTTATAAATTAAAAGAAGGAGATGTGGCATCTGTTGATGATTTGATGAAGGCATCTATGGTGGTTTCAGGAAATGATGCGATTACATCTCTTGGAAAACACATATATGGTTCTAAAGAAGCTTTTGTGGAAGCTATGAACGAAAAATGTAGAGAGCTTGGTTTAAAACATGCTGAGATGGTAAATCCAACAGGGCTTACAGACTATTCAAACGAGACGTATAATAAGATGACTACAAGAGAGATGTTTATATTGGCAAGACATTTTATAAATGATTATCCTGAAGCATTGAAGTATACTTCAATAGAATCCATAATTGAACCGGAGAGGAACTTTGAAGAGTACAATACCAATCCCATACTTGGAGTTGTTAAAGGTGTGGATGGTTTAAAGACAGGATACACAAATGCTGCTGGGAGATGTCTTATGGCAACTGCACTTAGAAAAGGCGAGGGCAGAAGTTTGGACACAAGGCTAATAGGTGTAATAACAGGAGCTCCGAGTGATTGGGCGAGATACGTTGCTGCGAAGAAATTAATAGGCGGAGGACTTGATAAGTATAGATATACTGTCATAGGAAATCCGGAAGAGGCAATAGCTAAATTAAAAGTTGAAAATTCAGAGGCGGGAGAAGTTGAAGTTTTTGAAAAATCAACCGGCAATGCTCTTTGGGACGGAAAAAGTGAAATCAAAAAAACTGTAACCTTAAAAGAAGGTTTGTTAGCTCCAATCCCAGCGGGAGAAGTAGTTGGAAAAGTTACCTACACGATGGGTGGAGAAGAGATTTTAAAACAAGATTTAATTGTAAAGGATAGAGTTTTACAAAAAGGATTTATCTACAAAATACAAAACATATACAGAGATATAATACAAAATATAAGAGCAGTTTAAACACCTTGGCGACAGGGTGTTTTTTGCAATTTAAAACGAGATGTCAATACATCTCGCAATATAACATAATTTTTAAAATTCAAAACTATCTATAATATTTTTCAATTCGGCAATAGATTTTACGTTATTTATAGTATACGCCTTATTATCAAATTTAAAAACTCCAAGATATGTAGGCATCTCTTCTGAACCGGATTTGATTATATAGACAGTAGTGTTGGCTATTTTATATTCTTCTTCAATACTAAAATTACCCATTAGTTCCTTAGGTATGCCTTTTTGAATAGGATTATTGACCCATTCAATAGAAAGAAAAGGAGGATCACTAACTTTAAAATCAAAAGAATTTATAAGAGAATCAAAAATCATATTTGAAGGGAATACAACTATTTGAGAGAGTACACCGTCTTGGAAATATTTTGCACAGTATTCTTGATTAGAAAAATAAGTTGAGTTGATAAAACTTATTTCTAAATCATTGGACAGTTCTGATAAATTTGTATATTTTTCAGATTTCAAATGGTATCCATTTTGAAGTTTTTTCTTTTCTATGAGTTTAAGATTTTTAGTATTTGTACGAATATAAGTTACATCATGAGTTAAGTTTTCAAGATTTATATTCTTATTTTTAGAATTTGTACAAGAAGTCAACAAGAATATAGTACTTAAAAAGATAAATAAAAATATTTTTTTCATTGATACACCTTCGTTTATATGATACACCTCCGTTTATATGATACACTAATAATGTAAGAAAGTAAACGTTATTAGATTTATATTAGTAGGGTTTATTATGAGAAAAATGATTGTAATTTTATTTATGGCAGTAGTTATGATTAATGGAAGCAGTGATAAATTATTTGCTCAAGTAGATAAGCCTTATGATAAGGCACCAGCATTACAAAGTTTATATGAACAAGGAAAAGTTGAAAAAGTAGACTACTATAATCCTACAACGGGGGAATATTTTGCTTGGGTAAATCCTAATGAAGTAACATTGAGGTCTGCTGGACATATAGCAAAATACTTTTCATATGACATAAGATGGAATGTTACATCAGATGCGTTTATTATTAATTCGAGTGATGTTAGAGTATACTCTAACGGGCATTTAAAAGATGGATATGGCAATTATATAAATGCTGATTTTCCATATAAAATACATTTGAGAACAGGATGGTTTGGGGGAGCGGATTTATCATATAATACAAGGTATAGTGAGGAATCAAGATATACTCAAACCAATAGAGGTGGGAAATATACATTGACAGTAAGTGTAGATGCAGATACTGACAATTATGGTCCTGGTGCAAGGTTAGTAGGAAGTGGAAGAGTTGAAGAATTAAATTAGTAATTCATTCAGGGTAGAGATTATCAAAAATAGATAAATAAAAAAGTACTGTAGTATTGTTGGTAGATAATATCATACAATACTACAGTACTTTTTTATGGAATTATAGTCTCATTTAAAGGATTTTAGTTATTTATTTAACCAAAATCAAAATTTGTGATAAAATTAAATAATCGGAGGGATTTTATGAAACTTGATGTATGTGGTGGTTGCAATGCTAAAATTGGAGCAGGCGACTTAACCGGAATTTTAAAGAGTTTACAAATTCACAAAAGAGATGATGTAGTAATAGGATTTGATGGGAATGAAGATGCTGCAATCGTAAAGATAACAGATGATATTGGAGTTGTTACTTCAGTAGATTTTTTTCCTCCAATGGTAGAAGACCCATATCTATTCGGTAAAATAGCTGCGGCAAATGCGCTTTCTGATCTATATGCAATGGGAGCTGAACCGATTAGCGCCATGAACTTAGTTTGTTTTCCTGAGGGTGAAGACTTGGGGATTTTAGAAGAAATTTTACGAGGGGGGGCAGAGGTTTGTAAAGAGGCTGAGTGCACTTTGACGGGTGGGCATTCAATTCATGATGCAAAAATAAAATACGGTTTGAGTGTTCTTGGAAGTGTAAATCTGAATAGGTTTTATAGAAACAACACACCTGAGTCAGGCGATGTACTCATACTCACTAAACCGCTTGGCGTTTCCTTACTCATGAGTGGCTACAGCATAGGTGAAGTCAACCAAGAAGATTACGAAAAAGCTGTGGCAAGCATGGTAAGACTGAATAAAGAACCTTTTGATGTGTTAAAAAATTATGATGTGCATGCTCTTACGGATATCACTGGATTTAGTTTGCTTGGTCACTTATCTGAAATGATGGAAGAGTATTCTGCGGTTTTAAATTCAAAAGATATAAAACTGCTAAGTGGAGCTAAAAAAGCTGCGGCAGATTTTCTTTTTACTGCTGGAGGTCAGAGAAATAGAAGAGCCTATAGTAAGAATGTGAATTTTGAAGTAAACGATTTTGCGATGGAAGAAGTTTTATTTGACCCACAAACTTCAGGTGGATTGCTTATAAGCGTGTCAGCGAAAGATGCAGATGAACTCTTAGCTAAGTTGGTGGAAAAAAATATAGATGCGTCTAAAATAGGAACTGTAGTAGATAAGAGAGAATATAAAATTTATGTGAGGTAGAGAAATGAAAGAAATTAATGCAATGGGACATGCTTGTCCAAGACCAGTTATAATGACTAAAAAGGCAATTGTTGAAGAGAATTTAAATGAAGTTTTAGTTAGAGTGAATAATGAGATAGCTACTGAAAATCTTTCTAAGATGGGCGAGCAACTTGGATTTACTCCAAGTGTGAATAAAGTTTCTAATACAGAGTATGAAGTTAGCTTAGTTAGACAAGCAGGAGCTTGTGAATTAATGGATATGGAAGAGGATAATGACGAGTTTATAGTTGTATTTTCATCTAATGAACTTGGTGTAGGCGAAGAATCTTTCTCTAAGACTCTTTTAAACGGATTTGTATATGCATTGACAGAACAAGATAGAGTTCCAAAGTATGTTGTGTGCTACAACAAAGGTGTTGAAATAACTACTATAAATGAAAAGACAGTACAAGATTTAAAAGTTTTAGAGCAAAAGGGAACTGAAATCTTATCTTGCGGATTGTGTTTAGAAAACTATGGACTAAAAGAAAAGTTGAGTGTTGGAACAGTAACTAATATGTATAGAATTTGCGAATTACAATTAAAATATAAAACAGTAAAACCATGTTAAAGTATGTGACTTTTGAAAGTTCAGGGCATGCTATGACTGCTGATAGACTTATAGATTTCAGTGGTGTGAGACTGATTCCTCTTCCTACAAAAATAGATGCCGGCTGTGGGCTTTGTTTAAAAGTTGAAGACCATTTAGAAGAAGTAGAAGAAATTTTGAAAGAGAATGGGATTAAATATGAAATCTTTGAATAGAATATATTTTGACAACGCGGCAACTACCATACACAAGCCAAAGGAAGTTGCCGAAGCGGTATATAATGCAATTGCGAGTGAGGAATTTGCCAATCCGTCTAGAGGGTTTTATCCACTCTCTCTAAATTCATTGGGGCTGATGTTAGATGCCAGATTAGAAGTTGCAAAATTATTTTCGATTGAAGATTCTATGAGGGTTGTATTTACAGAAAATATTACAGCTTCTTTAAATATGGCAATAAGAGCTTTCTTAGAACCGAATAGACATGTGATAACTACTCAAAATGAACACAATTCAGTTTTGAGACCATTGTTTGACTACATAGGTGATGTGTCTTATGTGAGATTGAAATCTAATGGGCGTTTAAATTATGATGATTTTGAAGGCATGTTAAGGGAAGATACACAGGCTGTGGTTTTAAGTCATGCATCAAATGTGTCAGGAATAGTAACAGACATTGAGTTCATCTACGAATTTTGTAAAAAACACAATTTGTTTTTGATTGTGGATGGAGCGCAGTCTGTTGGATGTATAGAAGTGAATTTGAACAGAGAACTTCCAGAGATGGTATATTGCTTTACAGGTCATAAATCACTGTACGGTCCACAGGGAACCGGTGGGATGGTAATATTAACAGATAGAAAGCCTACCCAAGTTTTTAGTGGCGGAAGTGGATTTGATTCATTTAATGAAAGACAACCTGACAATGTGCCTGATATTTTTGAAACTGGCACTAGGAATATACATTCTATAGCTGGATTAAAAGCCGGTGTGGAATATGTAAATTCAAAAGGGATAGTAAATATAGAAAAAGATTTAAATCAAAAGATAAGCTACCTCTATAATAAAATTAAAGATTTAGAGAAAATAGAATTGTACCACGATTTTAGCGGAATTAGGACTCCGATAGTATCTTTTAATATAGAGGGGTTCGCATCGGAAGAAATTTCAGAGTACTTAGTTGAAAATGGAATTATGACAAGATCGGGTATACATTGTGCACCAATACATCATAAAGTTTTAGGCACTGCAAGTAGAGGCATGGTGAGATTATCTTTATCTAGCTTTAACACTTACGAAGAGATTGATAAAGTTGTGGAAATAATAGCTCAAAAAGCGGTGTAAAGATGTAGCGTCTTGGGTAAATGTTAAGTTAGAAAAGAGGTTATTATGAAAAAATCATTTGAATATTTTAGAGCAAATCCTGCGGGAAATATAACAGGTTATGTAATAACTCCTGTGTATCCAGGTTATAGAAGAGCTTACGCAAAAGAAATTATAAAGAGAGATCCTTCAGTTGAGCAAGTTGGATTTATAAGTCCAAGCTATGATGGAGCACCTCTTAGAATGGATATGATGGGAGGAGAGTTCTGTGGCAATGCTACAAGAGCTTATGGTCTTTACTCAGCAAGTTTCTATGAAAGCGAAGGAGACGTGCTAATAGAAGTATATGTTTCAGGAGTAGAAGGTCCTACTAATGTCATAGTAAACCAACAAGAAAAAACAGCTTATGTAAAAGTTGAAAAGCCTGAAAGAATTATAGATGTAAAAGTTGACGATAAGGAATTTAAGGCAGTAGTCCTATCTGGAATAGTGCATTTAATAGCGAAAGATGTTGAAGAAGATTCTGAATTTGTTGAAAAAGCTTTAAAAGTACTTAAAGATGAAGTCGAAACAGAAGCTTATGGGGTTATTTTCTTAGACACTGACAAAAAAGAAATTATTCCGTATGTGAATGTACCATCAGCAGAAACTTTAGTTAGAGAAGGTTCTTGTGCATCAGGTTCAATCTCTGCAACATATATATTAAACGAAGATGAAGATCCTGACTTTGAAACAGTAATCAAAAATCCAAATGGCGAACTTGAAGTGTTTGCTGATTTCACAAATGGTATTGAGTACGTTATAGGTGGACCTGTAGAACTTGGAGAGATTGAAAAAGTTACTATAGACATTCCGGCAGAAGAAGTTAAGAGAGTTAAGATAGAACATCAAAAAGAAATCGAAACAATAAATAAAGTTGAAGAAGAATAAATAAAAGGCCCTTAAAGGCTGGTTTAATTAGGGATTTTAGAAAAACTGATTTAAATAGTCTTTAGGTGGCAAGAGAAAAGGTTAAGAACAGAGATGTTCTTAGCCTTTTTAATTTGATTAATTGTATAATAATAGATTTCCATTATCTTGACTTATCTTTCATAGTACGGGAATATGTGTATATCAAAAAGGGAGAGTTGTGTATGAAACAAAAAACATTGTAAATTTCTAATAAATATGATATAAAAATAATAAATCTATTAATAAAGTACTATATAAAAGAATATCCTAAAAGCTGAAAAACATTGAATTACTCACATATAGTGGGGGGGGTATTGAAAAAATAAATTCATAAATATTTATCTATACTTGTGAAGTTAATTCGATGAATGAAACGTTAGAGTGATAGATGTTAATTTATATCATTTGAAAAGCTTTGAATGCTTTATGTGTAATATAAAAATCATATTTTGATTTAGCATTTAAATTTAGTTTAGGTAGTATTTTATAATGTAGTATTTTTGTGTAAATTAAAATAAGGAGATGTAGAATGAAAGAAGATAAAAACAATTTTAAACCCCACAAACAAAAAAACAAATTGTCTGCTCCATGTATTTTGCTGGCATCATCATTAATATTCCCGATGATAACTAATACCGTATATGCAGGAGGAATTTATCAGACTTTAAATGATCCAAAGGGCACAAGGATGCTTTATTCCAATTATGGAAATCCTGAAAATGAACAAGTTGCAAAGCATGTAAAAATGGAAATTACTTTTCCAAAAGATGAAAAAGGAAATAATGCTTATTCCATGACAAAAAGAGAAGTTACAATAAAATATACTTTTAACGAGGTAGGTGCTTCTTTTAGAGGTCGTCCTTTCTATTGGTTTTCACTGCCTAAGGGGGTAACTGAACCTATAGAAATTAAGATGACTAATAAGAATACCAATAATACACAGGTATTAAAGAACTGGTATGAATGGGAAACACAATCAAGATTCGTAGCAAGTCGTTATCAAAATAAAAGTGATTCTGATTCATTTAATGGGGGACATTCAGATAAATGGGAAAGATATAATGATAGGACAAAAGAAACTTCAAGGTCTTACTTAGGTTCTTTAAATTGGCAATTTAACAGAATGCTTGATGACCAAGAGGGCGGATGGTATGACAATTCTGGGAATACAGTTGAATTTGCAAGAGAACTTAGAGAAAACTCTCGTTCAATATATATTGACTGGGAGTCTGCAAGTTCACCTACAGTTACAATAGAGGTAAAGACAGAATTAAAACCAGGTTATAAGTTAAGTTCTTTATATTTTGGTGCTGGTGTATTTACTCAAATGGGGAATATGAGACATGCTGTTCTAGAAAAAGTAGCGACGCCACACTTAATAACTATGGCAGAAAAGAATAAAGTTAAAATTCCTGACAAGAAACTTGTACCAAATCCTCAAAAGATCGGACAAGAAGAAAAAAACAGAATTCGCGACTTTATATGGAATAATAATGAGGGTGTGCGTTTTGATGTAACGAATCAAAGTAAGGATAGTATAACTGTAGCTGATAATGGAGATGTTACTATTGATTATTCTGATTACAGCAAGAAAACTATACCTGGAAATCTTATGTTTGGTAAGAGTGAGTCATATAGCACAAGAATATCTTTAAATATTCCTCAAAAAACTCAAGTAAAAGATGTTAATGATGTAAAACCAGAAGAAAAAGAAAAAATAAAAGATGCTATCTGGAAAGCAAATGAAAAAAATCCTACATTTATAGAAGGACTTGAAAGCAAGGATAAGATTGAGATAGGAAAAGATGGAACAGCTACAATTAAATATAAAGATGGAAGTAAGTCTGAAATCGAAGGTAGCAAACTTGTTTCCCAATATATTACACTAGCTAGTAAACATACTCCTCTTATTCCGGTACAAACAGGAGTAAAGAACAAAAACTCCTTAACTCAAGATGAACAGAAAACTGTAAGGGATGCACTTTGGAATATTAATAAAGAGAAACTTACAGGTTTTGGATTGACTGAGGATGCTATAAAAGTTGATCTACAAGGTAATGCTACTATAGATTATGGTGATGGAAGCAGTAATAAAATTCCAGGAACATCTTTAGTTTATCAAATTCCTAAAATAAGTGAACAAGTAGAGCCTAAGTTACCTCCACGTAGAGGTTCAGATAATCCAAAAGATTTAAAAGAAGACGAAAAAACTCAACTAAAGGATGCACTTTGGGATGCAAATCAAGGTATTCAAGATAAAATAAAAGATGGAAAAAATGGAATCAGTATTGAAAAAGATGGTACTGCAACTTTCACTTATATAGATGAATCTAAAGATGTAATTCCAGGAGTAAACCTTGTATATGAAAATGGTAAGGCTGGAAATATTACCACTGAAACAAAAGAAAGTAATGGTTATAAATATTTCTTAACTAAAATATTAGTCAAAGACATGAATAGTATAAGAGACGCTGACTATGCAGATGCGGCTAGACGTTTTGTCTTTGATAACTATGACTGGGATGGTAAAAAATCAAAGTTTGAAGAAGAAAAGAAGTCTCAATTCATGGTAATTGGCGGTGGCAAAGCTATTGCAGCACAAGGGCAAGGTTGGGCACTAAATAAAGAAACAGATATTAAGCTTACACCTAAAGCGGGTACTCAAAATTTAAATCTATCAAAAGGATTTGGTGTTAACGGAGTAGAGTCTATATCACACAATGCGGAGTATATAGAGGTTAAAGGTTTTAAAAAATACGGAACAGAACAGTTATTCCAACTAAATAAATCGGACCTTTTCGTTTCTAATGCTGGTGCTTTTGATAAAGATAAAGCAGTAGAAGATCTTAATAAAATTCTTGATGATTTAAAGAAAAAAGGTCTATCAGAAGACGACGCCAAGAAGATAAAAGATGAGATCGAAAAGAAAAAGAATGACGGAAGTTTAACTAAAGATGATATAGACAAAGCTATTGAAGAGGCTAATAAAAAAGCTCAAGAAGGCAAGCAAAAAGAAGAACTTGAAAAAGCAAAGAAAGAGGCACTTGAAGAGCTTGAAAAATTAAAGAACTTATCAGAACCTGATAAGAAGAATTTTGAGGATAAAATCAATAAGTCTAAAAACACTGATGAAGTTAGAAAAAATTTAGATGAAGCTAGAAAGAAAGATGCTGAAGAAAAAGCGAAAAAAGATGCGGAAGCTCTTTTACAAAAGGTAAAAGATGAAGCTAAAAAGACTATAGAAGGTTTAGATGGATTAATTAAGCAGATAATTTATCATAACAAGTGCAACATAAATAAACTCATAGCTAATCAGCTGTGTTAATATGTAAGTGACCAAACAAAACATATTAAAAGGAGTGATTAACTATGAGCTATAACCATCTTACCATAGAAGAAAGATCTTGTATTTACCAATTTTTAAATTTAGGAATGAGTATAAGGAAAATTGCACAAGCACTTAAAAGGTCACCTAGTACAATATCTAGAGAAATTAAAAGAAATTCATCTAAGATAAAAGTTAGTAGGGGAAGTTACACTAAGTACTTTCCGATAAAGGCAAATGATAAATATATTGATAGAAGAAAAGACTGCCATAGAAAAAGTAAATTTTCTAAAGATGTTATTGATTATTTAACTGTAAAGATTAACGAACATTGGTCCCCTGAACAAATATCAAATAGAAACACAAATGAGATTCATGAATTACCATCTACATCAACGATATATAGAATGATACACGCCAAAAAGCTGCCAAAAACTAGTATGAAAAATTTGAGAAGAAAAGCTAAATTTAAAAGGCCAGCAGAAAAAAGAGGAAAATTCAATGATAAAGGTAGAACAATTAAGAAAAGACCTAAAGAGATATACAGAAGGCAAGAATTAGGCCACTGGGAAGCAGATACAGTGGAATCAGGCAGATTAGATCATAAAAGGAAAAGTAGATGTTGTTTCGTAACTTTAGCAGAAAGAAAATCTAGATATTATATAGCAATCCTAGTTGAAAATAGAAAGTCGGAAAGCGTAACACCAGCAATAATAAATGCATTAAAAGATTATCCAAAAGAATTAGTAAAAACAATAACCTTTGATAGAGGTAAAGAATTTTCAGAATTTGAGAAAATAGAAAAAGAATTAGGATGCAAAACTTATTTTTGTGATCCCTATTGTGCATGGCAAAAAGGTACAAATGAAAATAGTAACGGACTTTTGAGGGAGTTTTATCCTAAGGGTATGGATTTATCAGAAGTGAATATTGATGAATTAAATTATAACTTAAGTTTAATGAATAATAGACCTAGAAAATGTATAAAATATAAAACACCTAAAGAAGAACTTTTTGGTCTCTTACCATAGGTGTTGCATTTGATTTGACAATTCGTCAGCAAGAAAAAGAAGACTTTAAAAATCATATTAACGAAGCCAAAGATGAAGAAAGCATCAATAAAATAGTTGAAAAAGCTAGAGAAGAATCTAACGAAAATAAAAAGAAAGAGGCTGAAAAAAAGGCTAAGGAAGAAGCTAAAAAAAGAGCAGAAGATGCACTTAATTCTTCTGATAATTTGACAAATAAAGAAAAAGAAGACTTTAAAAAGCAAATTGATGATCCAAATAAAACTGCTGAAGACCTTGATAAATTAGCTAATGAGATTTTAAAGAAGAATGAAGAGAATAAAGAAAAACTTCAAGATGCTAAAAATAAGGCTAAAGACGAAATCAATAAGAATAAATATCTGACAGAAGATGAAAAGAATAACTTCAAGAAAAAAATAGATGAAGCAAAAGATGAACAAGCTATAAATAAAGTAGTAGATGATGCTAAAGCCAAAAACCTTGAAAAAGCTAAAGAAAAAGCAATTGAAACAATAAATAAATTAAAAGAAGTTGATGAAACTGAAAAAGATAATGCTAAAACTAAAGTAACGACAGCTACTACAGTAGAAGATGTTGAAAAAGCATTGGCAGATATTCAAGCAAAGGATGCTAATAAGAAAGCTGAAAAAGATAAGGCTGAGGCTAATGCTCTAAAAGATAAATATAAAAAAGAAATCGAAAATATACCAGGGCTTGATGAAGCTAAGAAAAAAGAATATCAAGATATGATAGATGAAGCAAAATCAAAGGATGAAATGGATTCTATCTTAGATTTTGCAAAGGCGGATGCAAAGAGAAAAGATGGCAAGGATAAGATTGATGCTCTGACACATTTAAATAATAAACAAAAAGAAGAATTCAAGAGCCAAATTGACAATGTAGCTCCTACTCAAATTGATGATATTGTAGCAGAAGCAACTAAGACTGACACTAAGATGGAAACTCTTCAAAAATTAGTTGAAAAAGCGAATGGCGCTGATGTACAAAATGCGAAAAATAAAACAACAGATCAAACTAAGAAAGATGCTTTCGAAAAAGCTTTAGAGGACGCAAAGAAGGTAACAGACAAAGAAAATGGTAACTCAGCAAGTGGACCTCAAGTAGATAAGCTAATAGAAAATCTTAAAAAAGCAATTGCAGATCTTGGAGCTAATGCAGATGTAACAACATCAAAGACAGAGTTAGAAAAGGCTATAGAAGAAGCCGAAAAGGTTAAAGGAACATCAAAATACACAAATGCAACTGATACCTTGAAAAAAGACTTTGATAAAAAACTAGAAAAAGCTAAACAATTAAAAGATGATCAAGCTGCAAAACAAGATGCAATAGACAGAGCGGTAGATGAATTACAAGAGGCTCAAAATAAATTAGATGGTATATTTGATTTAGAGTTAAAGGATGACAAAGCAGTTTATATTAAGACAGAACCTACAGTAGGAACTGTTATAACAGATACAGATGATCAAAAGAAAATAGAAGATAAAATCAAAGATATACCTACTGGTGCTACAATTAATCATAAGGCAGTTGTAGATGAAGGTGGGGTTAAGAAGGCTGTAGTTGAGATTGTAGTTGGAAGAGATAAGAAAGAAATAAAAGTTCCAGTCAAAAAGGATGCAAAAGAACCAACTATAGAAATAGTAAAGGGGTCAACTACAGTTACAAAGCTAGATGATAGATTCCCAACAATTCGAATCACTGCCAAGGATAACGAAAGTGGACTTGACGGAGATTTAGAATTCGAAGGAGTTCCAGACTATTTAGAATTTAATAAACAACAAAATAAATTTATCTTTAAGACAGGAATTACACAAATTCCTAAGACTGCAAGTACTTTTACTATTAAAGTAAAAGCAAAGGATAAAGCTGGAAATACAAAAGAAGAATCTATTAAAATAACAGTGCAAAGTCAAAAAGATAAGTACCCGGCAAAACCAAAGGAAAATAAATTTACTAAAAACACCGGAGATAGTACTGGAAATGCTAGCGACTATGTATTTGTAAGTGAAACTACAAACTTCCCACAAGGAACAACATTTAAGTGGTTGGAAAATGGAAAAGAAGAGGATGACATTACTCTTGATAAAGATGGAGATAAGATAGAAAAAACGGTTCTTGTTAAATATCCTGATGATTCAACGGCAGAAGTAAAGGTTATATTTAATGTCTCAAAAACAACTTTAGGAGATCCAACAGCAGTAGAAAAGCTTAATAGTGATTTAGAGATTACACCTGGTCCAAATGCGACAAGCCTTTTAATAAAATATACGGATAATGCTGGCATGGAGCAAAGTGTAACTCTTACAAAAGCAGGAGAAGATTGGAACGGTTTAATTAAAGGCGTTACAGAGAAAGATGGAAAGATTACATTATCACATGAACTTACGAAGGAAACGTCAACTGTAAAAGTGCAGGCTAAGGCTGATAATTACAATGACAGTCAAGAGGTATCTTTTAATTTAACAAAAGCCAGAGCAAAAAGTCCTATAAAACCAGTAAAAATTAAGGGTGAAATCAAAGTTGGAGAAGAATTAGCTGCACAAGATGAAACTTTGGTATTAAATTCGCTAACAAATGAAAATTTAAACGGAGGCCAAGCGTCAATAGAACGTGGCGTAACAGTAAGAAAAGATGGAGATAAGAATGTAATTGATGTAAGGATCACTTATAAGGATTTCTCACAATCTAAAATAACAGTTCCTATAGTACAAGATAATTCTGTGCCAATTATAAACTTTAAGGGCGTTACTGATGATAAAGTAAGCATAGCCAAGTACGAAAAGTTTGCCGGCATAGAAATAGAAGCTACAGATGATGGAGCTGAATTAGCAGGCGATAAAATTACAGTAGAGGGACTTCCTGACTATATGGAATATAACCAAACTAGCAAAAAAATAGTTATAAAGGATTCAGAAAAATATAAGAGAATTCCAGAAAATGCTAAAATAGGTGATATTACTGTCACAGTAAGCGCTAAAGACGACATGGATAATTTAACAAAGAAAACTTTAACTATAAAGATTGAAAAAGAAAAGGATGTATTAGAAACAAAGAATCCTATTCAAATTGATGGTTCTGATAAGGTTGGAGAAGCTTTAAGTCCTGGAGATTCTACTAAAGTAGCTAATAGCATAAAACCTCAAGAAGCAAATGTAAAAATAACACTTCAAAATGATGGTAAAATTATGGATTTAGGTGGAAAATCTGTTGTTAAAGTTAAATTAGATTATGATGATGGATTCTCTAGAACAATTTTTGTTGAAGTTGAACAAAAGGCTAAAGATAAGTATGGATATAATCTTCCTGACAGTGATGACAAGGTAAAAGTTAATGATGACAAGAATTTAACTAAAGAAGAAAAAGAAAAAGTTAAAGATAAGATCAAGGAAAAGAATCCAGATATAACAGATGATTCTCATAACATTGAAGTTGGAGATGATGGAAGTGTTAAGATAACAAGCAAAGATGGAAAGGATGAAAGGGATAAGAAACCAAAAATTCCTGGAGATAAAGTTGTCGAACAATCAAATGCTTTGGAAAAAGAAGTTAATATTCCAACTACTAAGGTAAAAGTTAAAGATGCAAGTAAGCTTGATGACTCTGAAAAAGCAAAAGTTAAAAAAGCTCTTGAGGATGCTAATAATTTTGAGACAGGAACAAATATTGATATCAAAGGTGATGGAACGGCTGTTATAACATTCCCAGATGCTTCAACAAAGACAATTGAAGGTAAAAAATTAGTTGAAAGTGATTCAATCACTGGAACTATTGCATCAAAAACAAAAATAAATATACCTGCTGAAAAGACTAAAGTTGTTAACAAAAACAAGATAAGTGAAGATGAGCGTGAAGAAATCAGACAAAAACTTGCGGATGCAAATAAAGATCTTCCACAAGGAACTAGAATTGTTGTAAATAATGATGGTTCTGCTAAGGTGATTTATTCTGACGATTCAATTACTTCAATACCAGCTGACAAATTAGTTGAACTTAAGGCTCAAGAAGAAACTTTAGCAAACAAGAATCCAGCTAATAAACCAGCGGATAAGGTTAAGGTTGAGGATACAACTAAGTTGACTCAAGAAGAAAAAGATGTTGTTAAGGATGCGGTTAAAAAGGAAAATCCTAATGCTAAGGATATCATTGTCGGAGCAGATGGTACAACAACATTAGTATATGAAGATAAGTCAGAAAATGTGATACCAGGCAAAGATTTAGTGGAAGCTAAAGATCCTAATAAAAAGCCTGATTCTATAGCAAGTCAAAATCCTGCTGTTATACCAAAGGAAAAGACAAAAGTTTTAGACCTTAACAATCTAAATGATGACGAAATAGCTGAAGTTACTTCAAAAATCAGAAAAGAAAATGAAAAAGCTATTGATGTAATTGTTTCTAAAACTGGAAATGCGACATTAAAGTATGAAGATGGAAGCGAAAATACAATCCCTTCTACAGAGTTAGTAGAAAAATTTGTATCAAAAGCAGATCAAGCTAATATAGAAAATCCTGACAAAAAAGTTGTTGTAAAGGATTCAAATAGACTTTCTGATGAAGAAAAGAAAGAAGTTGAAAAGAACATCCGTGATAAGAATAATAATTTAGATGATACTGTAAAGGTTGAAGTGGATAATGACGGAAATGCTAATATAATCTTTGATGATGGCTCAACAAAATCAATTGATAAGAATAATTTAGTTGAACAAGATCAAAATATTAACCAAAAACCTAATCCAACTATTGCGGATAATACTGATATTGTAATACCGGAAAATCGTATAAGAGTTAACAATATAGTTTCATTGACACTTGAAGAAAAGGCGAAGGTTGAAGAGGCTATTAAGAAAGCTAATGAAGGAAAACTTACTGGAGCAACGATAGAAGTATTGGGAGATGGAACAGTTATAATTACCTATACTGATAACTCTATTGATCAAGTACCTGGTCATAAGCTAGTTATGGTGGACAAAAATGGAACAGACCCTGAAATATTAGTGCTTCCAGAGCTTCCTCTAGTAGAAGATTTAAAAGATCCTGCTAAAGATCGTATAAAAGAAAAAGCGGATGAAGAAAAATCTGAAATAGCTAATAGCCCATATATTAATGACAATACTAAGAAAGAGTTAGAGAAGAAAGTTCAAGATACAGTTGATGATATTCTAAAGAAAATAGAAGAAGCAACTAAGCCGGAAGATGTTATAAAGGTTATAGATGAGGGATTAAAAGAAATAGAAAATATATATCATCTTGTAAAACCTGAAGAACCTTCAGAACCTTCAGAACCTGAAGAACCTTCAGATGGATATTTTGGATACAATCCATTCTTTAGAATTTTCAATGATTCTACAAACACTACTAAAAATGATAAAAAAGTAGAAACTAAAATTGTAAATAGCTATATTGTTGGATATTCAGACAACACATTTAAAGCGGACAAGAGTATTACAAGAGCAGAAGCTGTTGTTATGCTTGCAAGACTTGAAGGGTTAGCATTAAATGATATGTCAAATAATATATTTAAAGACACTAAAGAAAACTGGTATTTACCATATCTTAATGCGCTTTACAACAAAGGCATGATTGAAGAAAAAATTGGAGAAAATTTTAGACCAAATGAGGCTATGACAAGAGCAGAGTTTGCAAAAATGATTTCTTATATTGATAAAAAGAACGATGCTAAAGCACCATTTAAAGATATAATTGGTCATAAATATGAAGCTGCAATAAATCAAGCTTTTGGAAATGGAAGAATTAAAGGTTATCCAAATGGTAAGTTCAAACCAGATGGAAAGATAACAAGAGCAGAAATTGTTACAATTTTAAATAATTTGTACGGAAGAAAAACAACTGCAAATAGTTTAAAGGATGTAAAAGTTGAAGGCTTTAAAGATTTAAAAGAAAGTCATTGGGCTTACTATGATATAATTGACGCAGCTTATACTCATCAAGTTAAAGTTGATAAAGGTAATGAAGTAGAACAATGGATAAGAATCATAAAATAAAATATTTATGATAAAAAGACGAGGTTATAAACTTCGTCTCAGAGTGAAGACAAACCCAGGAAAACTTCCTGGGTTTTGTTGTTTTTTTATGGCTCTATGTCAAATGTTGGAGAGGTTCGTTAACTCGAGTCTCTTTCTTTATGTAAAAATGGGCACATAGACGCAAATTAAGACATCAAAACTAAAATAACAAAAAACAACCAAAAATAAGTATGGCAAACAAAACCCCTAGGGGTTTTGCAAAATTTTTCCATTTTTCTAATCACTACTTACAAGCAAACATAATTCTCTTTCTAAACAAATTGAAATTTGAAAGTATTAAATGCTTAATTGCTTATTTGCTTACATGAAGCCTATCGGCACATTTTTTTTGCTGTTACAGCTATATCTAAAAAGTTAATGGCTGATCCAACTTTTCCTTTTTTAACTGAGTTTTCTGCGTATCTTTTACAAGCATTAACTTCTGTTTCTATTCTTTCCAAAATTTCTTGTTTCATACACAATTCTCCCTTTTTGATATACACATATTCCCGTACTATTAAAGATAAGTCAAGACAATGGAAATCTATTATTATACAATTAATCAAATTAAAAAGGCTAAGAACATCTCTGTTCTTAATCTTTTCTCTTGCCACCTAAAGACTCTTTAAATCAGTTTTTCTAAAATCCCTAATTAAACGAGCCTTTAGGGGTCTTTTTTAGTTTGAAAATTTATGTGAAAAAAAGAGCCCCGCCAATTCGGAACTCGGTGTAAGTTAATTTAAAAAGGTATCGTTTAAAGTGATTATCGGTTGTGATTCGGGTTGACCTTCAGAAAAATCATATTTATTAAGTAAATAATCTTTGAGTTGGGTTAAATTTGAGAATCTAACAACTTGATATGGTTCAGAAAAAGATAATTTTTCGATAAAAGTCAAACTATCTTTTTCTTCAATGAGTATTCCTGTATGGCCTACAAATAAATTATTTTTATTTGGATTCATAGATTGGTCGTGAATGTATACGCAAACCAATTTCACATTTGAATCTTTAAATTTAAAATCAAATTTTTTATAGTTCTCAGCAATTGTAGCTTTGTGGACTTCTATATCCTTTGTGTTTTGAGTTTTAAAACTTTGATATAGTGTGTTGAACTTAGCCATATCTTCTTCTGAGAATTTATCATGTTTTAATGTTTCGTGGTCGAATATAAGAAAGTCTAAAGAATTTTCATCAAATCCATTTCCATTAAATAAATTTTTATATAGAGTAAATGATGTTATTCTACAGTTGTAGCCAATGTAATCATTTTTCGCATTCCAATTATCTTGCAAAACATAAGGGTCATATTCTGGTTCCTTCAGTTGAGTGAAGTCCGCGACCATTTTTTCTGTGCCAACAGAGTCGTAGAATTTTGAAATCTGACTCTTAAAAGTGTCAACTTGTTCAGCAGATATTCCATTTTCAATAAGTTTATTTGAAATAGTGTCGATTGATTTTTCATCTATTAAATTAGAATAAGTAGGTGTAGTTTGTTTTGAACAGCCGACTATAAGAGCCAACAGCAAACTAATTAATAAATATTTTTTCATTTTAAGTTCTCCTTAATTAATTTAAAAGACTTATCCGATTGGGATAAGTCGAAATTTATTTTACTTTCTATTCTGTGATACATCATGTTGGTGTATTTTCTTTTAGTTTTGAATTCATATTCAATTTGTTTAGTCTGTAGTTGGTATATTCTCCAAGTAGTGTGTAGATTACAGCTACAAGAGGAATGAAAATCCACATTCCAACAATACCACCAATAGCACCACCCACTATGGTAGCAAATAGAGACCACATGGCAGGTATGCCAAGTTTGTCTCCAACAATTTTTGGATAAATTATATTACCTTGTATTTGTTGAAGTACAATCATCAATACCAAGAAAAATACTGCTTGCATCGGAGAGTCTATAAGAATAAATATAAAACCTATGGCAGCTCCGATAAGTGGCCCTACAATTGGAATTAAGTCGGAAAATCCTACAAGAACGGATATCATAGGTGCATAAGGCATTCTCAAAACCAACATCGATGCAAAAGTCATCACACCTATTATAACTGCATCCAGCAATTGTCCTTTTACAAAATTAAAGAAGTAGAAATCAATTAGATTTCCAACGTGGATTATAAAACCACCGATTTTAGTTCCGCCTACTGAGTATAACATTCGCTTAGTTTGTCTGCCTAAATTATCTTTGTCTAATAAAACATAAATGCTAAATACAAAAGCTAATAGACCATTGGCAAAGCCGGAAAAAATTTTGTTGGCAATTCCTGAGGCTGTTTGAACAGCATTTGCATCAAAGCTCAAATCATCTTTTAAAAAGAAGTGTTTAATTTGCTCAAATAAATAATTTAAACTCAGTGAATTATAAAAATGTTGAACTTTTTTTGCTAATGGTTCTAGTTTTGGAAAGCCTTTTAAGAGTTCGATAAGTCTTTTAAAGAAAAGTGGCATTTGCTTTTCTAAAGATTGTAAAGAGGTAACCAACTGAGGAATTACCATAGCCATCATAAATGTTACAATTGATATGACCAATAACAAAGTAATGCATAAAGAAATACCTCTTGCAGCTTTTTTCAAAAATTTTGAATTAGTTTTTTTCAAAATTAATTTTTCGAAAAAGTTCATTGGTATTTTAAGTACAAAAGCTATTGCACCACCCAATAAAAATGGAAATAAAATTGATACTACTTTACTGAAAATCAGTTGAACTGATGTGAATTTCAAAAAGAAAAAGTATAACAAAATTCCGCCAAATACTATGAGTGCTAAGTTAGTTTGATTTTTATTGTAAGTTGAATAGCTTTCTGTTGTGTGTTTATTTAGTTCTAAATTTTCTTTCATAATTATCCTTTTCTTCTTTTTATTATTTTCTTAATAATCGTGATACATGGAGTCTAGCATAAATACGCTTGATAAGAAAAACATTGTCAGGTCTGAATATTCTTCATCAAAGATTAAAGTGTATTCTTTTTTAGAGCGAACTAAGTTTCCCTTAATGGAAGCAATCTCTATACCTTTTAATAGCGCAGAATAGGATTGAGATTTGACTTCTCCCCAAAGCGTAATCTTCCCAAGAGGAGTCCTGAAATATAAATCAGGTACTCTAAAGTTTTTACCCTCTCTGACTATAATTGAATTATTTTTTGATTTAATAGTGAACAAAGTATCGTTTATTATATTTTTAATATGTTTATAGATAACCAGTTGTTGTTTTTTATTTTCATTAAACACTCTTATTTTAGAAGAATAAATCCCCTCTCCCTTAACCAGATTTACAATGAGAGAATACAAATCTACATGACCTTCGTATATTAATTTATCTTCTTGAAAAACTTCGTATTTAAAATCATCAATTATTGAATGGTCACATTTTATAACAAGACTTGTCATTTTATCACCTTTGATTTAAAATCTAGAATTCATATTTAATTAAACATAAATTCTATATTAATTTTACATTAGAGGGATTGTAACTTCAATCTAACTTTTACTTAGAAAGCTTTAATTAAAAAGTTATCTATTGTATAATAGCTTTAAAAATAGGGGGCATTGAAATAGAAAAGATAATTATAGAGAATAATAGAGAAAAAACGACATTTAGAACTGCTACAGTAGGAATAATATCAAACTTATTTTTAGTTACGCTAAAGGTGTTTGTATATTTTGGCACTGGTTCGGTTTCTGTGTTGGCAGATGCAATAAACAATTTAACAGACTCAATGTCTTCATTAATAACACTAATTGGTGCAAAGATATCAAATATGCCGGCTGATTCAGAGCATCCTTATGGACATGGAAGGATGGAATACATTGCCGGTTTAGTGGTATCAGCATTGGTTTTATTTGCAGGTTTTGAGTTTATTAGAGCATCGGTAGGAAAGATTATACATCCTTCAGAAGTTAGCTACACAAGTTTGAGTGTGGCTATAATGTTTGTATCATGCATTGTAAAATTTTTGATGAGTGTACTTTATAAAAAAGTTGGAAATAGAATAAATTCGTATCCTATACTCGCTCAATCAAAGGATTCTATCTCAGATGTGTTTGTGACAGGAGTAGTTATAATTTCGATTTTTGTATATAAATTTACAGGATACTTGGTAGATGGATGGGCTGGACTTTTAGTTAGTTTTTTTATTTTATATCAAGGCTATGATTTGATAAAGGAAACTATAAGCACAATTCTTGGAAATACAAATCCTGAAGAAATTAAAGAAGTTGAAAAAATTGTCATGACATATAAAGAGATTATAAGTGTTCACGATATTGTTATAGTGGATTTTGGACCTGAGAAAATCTATGCGTGGATGGATGTCGAGTTAGATGACAAGATGGGCATTGTTCAAGCGCATAGGATAATAGACAAAATAGAGAGAGAAATATACGAAAGTAAAGGATATCACGCAAGCATACACTTAGATCCGGTGGGTTCTTATTCTATAAGAGAAAAAGAAACTATAGAAAAATTAAATGAACTCATAAGAGATGACAAAAGATTTTGTTCATTTCACGATTTATCTATAAGTGGTGAAGAAGTGACGGTAGATATTGTAGTTGATGGAAATTTAGTAAGGTCTGAAAAAGACGAAGCTAATGTAAAAAATATAGTAGCTGAGATTTTAAACGAAGAGGGAATAAAGAATTTTGTAAAGATAGACAAGATATTTAAAGGGGAAATTTAAATGAAAGTATTGATAGCAGGTGCTGGGAAACTTGGAATAAAGTTGGCTCAAGCCCTTATATCAGAAAACTGTGATGTTACAATTTTGGATTCGGACGAAACTGTAATAGAATACGTAAATAATACACTGGATGTTTTAACTGTAAATGAAAGTGCTCTTAACTTTGAAGTTTTAAAAGAACTTGAAATTGAAAAGTATGATTTGTTGTTGGCGACTACGAATAGCGATGAGTCAAATGTTTTGATGTCAATTATCTCTAAGAAATTAGGAGTTAAGAAGGTGATAGCAAGAGTTAGAAATCCTGAGTACAACAATCAAATTCAAGCGATTAGAGAAGAACTTGGGATAGATTATATTATAAATCCTGACTATGCTACAGCTGTCGCAATAGAAAAGTATCTACTTAAAAGATATATGCTGATGAGTGATGAGTTTGCGGGCGGAAGAGTTAAGTTAGTCGATTTTAATATAGGTCAAGATCCGACTTTTGTAGGGAAGAAGATAAAAGAATTAAACGGTTTTAAAAAGATGCTAATAGCGGCTGTTTCGAGAAGTGGCAGAACTATAATTCCAAACGGAGAAACTATCTTAGAGAGTAATGATGTAATAATGATTGTTGGTGCAAGTACCACAATTGAAAAATTCGACGAAGAACATTCTGGTATAAATAAACATCGTTCGCTTAAAAAAGTTATGATAGTTGGCGGAGGGAAGTTAGGGCTTTATCTTGGAAGATTATTGAGCAAGGAAAAGATAGACACCACAATAGTTGAAATTTCCAAAAGCAGATGTTATCAATTAATGGAAAAATTGCCTGAGAGTATAATAATAAATGCCGATGGGACAGATTTTAATGTTTTACAAGAAGAAATGTTAAAAGAATATGATGCTTTTGTGTGCGCAACTGGTATAGACGAGACAAATTTGTTGATGGCACTTGCCGTAAAACAATTTGGCATGTATAAATCGGTGGCGAAGATTTCAAGGCAAAATTATAAGAAAATATTGGATAAGTTAGAGGTTGATGCTGCATTTAATTCGGCTTATATAACAGCTAATGAAATAATAAAGACCATAAGAGGTTCAGGTTCTATAACTGTAAATTTAATGAGTGATGGAGAGACAGAATTTTCTGAAATAATGCTAAAAAAAGGTATACCTGTTTTAGATAGACCTATAAAAGATATTAGCTTGCCTGAGGGGATATTGATAACCTCAATAGTGAGAGGAAATGATGTAATAATTCCAAAGGGAGAAGACATTTTGAGAGAAGAGGACAGGATAGTTGTCTTGGCGACAAACAAACAGGTTGGAAATCTTAAAAACTTTTTCTTTTCTAAAAAGAAGAGGTGGCTGATATGAATAGAGGACTTATTGTAAAAATATTGGGAATACTTGTTTTAATTGAGGGGGTTTTTATGCTCCCTTCAACTGTATACTCCGGTATTACAAATGATGGGGCTTTTAATTCTTTTTTATTGACACTTACAGTTTTATCAATCGCTGGAATAACAGCATATTTTTTCATAGATACAAAATCTACAATAACTCCGAAAGATGGAATCGCGATAGTTACATGCGGATGGATTGTAGTTTCGCTTTTTGGAGCATTGCCACTTTATCTATCGGCTTCTGTTCCAACGTATATAGATGGATTTTTTGAGATAGTTTCAGGTTTCACAACGACAGGAGCAAGTGTAATAGGAGATATATCTATAGTACCTAAGTCTGTAGTGCTTTGGAGAAGTACCACACACTGGATTGGCGGTATGGGTATTTTGGTGTTCACACTTTCTCTATTACCAAGACTTGGAGTTGGTGGATTTCAAATTTTTAAAGCTGAATCTCCCGGGCCAATAGCAGGTAAGATAGATCCAAAGATGAGCCAAACTGCTAAGAGGTTGTATTCAATATATTTAGTAATTACATTAATCTTATTTGTTTTACTTCTCTTGGGCGGTATGAGTGCATTTGATTCAATAATACATACTTTTGGGGTTGTTGGAACAGGTGGTTTTTCATCTAAAGTAGATTCTGTAGGACACTTCAAAGGCAACTACATACCTCTTGTGATGAGTGTATTTATGATGATATGCGGTACTAATTTTACAATGCACTACTATTTATACAAAAAGAAACTTAGCTCCATATATAAAGATGAAGAGCTAAAAGCTTTTTATTTTATAATTTTTACTGCAATTTTAATAATAACTATAAATTTATTTCAAAATGGTTTTGGAACTCTTGAAGATGTGATTGTAAAAGCTATTTTTCAAGTTACATCAATTGCCTCAACATCTGGTTTTGCAAATGCAGATTTTGATATGTGGCCCGCTGCGTCTAAATTTGTACTGTTGATTTTATATTTCTTTGGTTCATGCGCAGGGTCAACAGCTGGTGGGATTAAAATAATCAGAATATTGATTTTATATAAGACAATAAAAAGAGAAATTGTAAAGGTAATACATCCAAAGGCGGTAATACCTATAAAAATAAATGGTAAGATAATAAACGAAGAGATAGTGATGGGCATATTTGCATTTTTGGGAATATACATGGCAATTTTCTTAGGGGCAAGTTTGTTAGTAACCTTAAGTGGAATGGATATATTGACTTCTATTTCGTCTGTTGCGACTATGCTCTCTAATGTCGGCCCGGGATTTGCAATGGTAGGGCCAACCAAAACTTTTGAATTTTATTCTAGCGGATATAAGCTGATGTTCTCGCTACTCATGTTGCTTGGTAGATTGGAGTTCTTTACCATAATAGCGCTTATAATGCCAAAACAAAGTATAAGGGGAGACTTTTAATGGAAAAAGTACTTTTAGTTGGAAGTGGATATGTTGGATTAAAAATTCTGTCTGCCATATCTTCTGAAATGGATGTTACTGTAGTAGATAAAAATATAAATAGCATAAAAGAGATTGTGGAGACGGACAATGTGCATCCGATTTATGGGAATGTAGAAGATAGAAATTTCGTTATGAATTTGTTTAAAGAGTCCTATGATTTTGTAGTGGCGGTTACAAATTCTGACAAGACAAATATTTTATTATCTACAATGGCCAAGAAGAATGGCACAAAGTGTACAATAGCATCTATTTTTCAAAAAGATTCTGTCGAGCAGTTAACTTTTTTAAAGCAAAGTATCGGACTGGATAGAATGTATAATATGGCAATAGAAATGTCTGCTGAAGTTGAAAGAATAATAAAGGGAAATTTGAGTTATCAGTCAGATGTTTTTGGAAAGGGAAGAATAGAAGTAGTTGGCCATTCTGTTGAAATGGATAGGAACTTTGTTGGACAAAAGATAAAAGATATTGGAGAATTAAAAACTCTTTTGGTAGTAGGTATATCACGAAGAGGAGATATTATAATTCCAAACGGAGATACGGTTATAGACGAAGATGACTATCTATATATAATGGGTCTTGCAAAAGATATTTTAAATTTCAAGAACAAGCATTTTAGAATAGAATACAAACCTAATAGAAAAATCTTGCTGGTTGGAGTGAATGAATTCAGCTTGCAGATAGCAGAAGTTTTTAAAGACTATGATATAACCATAGTTGAAGAAAATATTGAGAAGATAAGAAAGTACAGAACGGCATATTCAAACGTCTACATTCACAAAGCTAAGCTAAGAGGTGGAGAATTCTTTAAGAATTTTAAAAACTATGACGCTACAATAATAACAACTGAAAACGATGAATTGAATTTGATACTTGGAACAATTGCCAACAGAAACAAAATCAATCAAGTTATGGTGAAGTTATCTGACACAAGTTACGAATCAATAGTGGATGAGATGAATTTTACTTCTGTTTTAAAACCTATGGACGTAGTAGCTAATCAGATTATAAAAAAACTTAGATCTGATAGAGGAATTTCGATTTATATGGCATTTAATAACCAAGCGGAAGTATATGAATTTAAATTAAAAGATGATTCAGCTCTGATTGGCAAAACTTTGATGGAGATGCATGTTCCTACGGGCATGTTGGTAGGAGGAATAATAAGAAAAGACGGAATGGCTGTTATTCCAAGAGGTAAGACTATAGTTGAAAAGGGAGACAATTTAGTAATATTCTGTAAAAACGATAGTAAGGATAAATTAAATAGATTTTTAGGCGTAGAAAGTCGAAGGAGCTTTATACAGAGTATTTTTTCATAAGGAGAGAGTATGAGTAGAATAATAGGGAATAGTTGGGATGAACTGTTAGATGAACAATTTAAGAAACCATATTATAAGAATCTTAGGGAGTTGTTGATTGAGGAATATAAAAATTTTCAAATCTTCCCAAAGGCAGAAGATATTTTCAATGCTTTTAAAAAGACTCCTTATGAAAATGTGAGATGTGTTATCTTAGGTCAAGATCCATACCACAATGTAAACCAAGCCGAAGGACTTTCATTTTCTGTTAAAGTTGGTCAAAAAATCCCACCGTCTCTTGTAAATATCTACAAGGAATTAAAATCTGATTTGGGATATGAGCCGCCAACCCATGGCAGTCTTGTGAAGTGGGCTGAAAATGGAGTCTTGCTTTTAAACACGACACTGACTGTCAGAGCACATACACCTATGAGCCACTCTAAAATAGGTTGGGAAATACTCACTGATAGTGTAATAGATATACTAAATAAAAAAGAATCTCCAGTGGTGTTTATTTTGTGGGGTAGACACGCACAATCAAAAGAGAAACTTATAACCAATCCAAATCATTTGATTTTAAAAGCACCGCATCCAAGTCCATTATCTGCCAATAGAGGATTTTTTGGTTCTAAACCATTTTCAAAGACAAATGAGTTTTTAAGAATAAATGGATGTCCGGAAATAGACTGGAGGATTTAAAGACAATGGAATTTTTAAAAAGCAATTACACTGATATAACCCTTATAGATGTTGAAGGAGTGCCGATATATGTAGTCAGACCAAAGGGTGATTTCAAAACATATAAAACCATTGTTTTTTATCATGGTTGGGGCTCAAATGCTAAAAACCAAATTTTTAGAGCAAATATCTTGGCGAGTTACGGTTACCAAGTTATACTACCTGAGGCGAGATACCATGGTGAAAGAGGAAAACTTGACTATGATGATGTAAGTGTGCTTAGAAATAGAATTTGCGAAGTGATAATGCACAACATAGAAGAGTTTCCTAAGATATATAGATACATGGTTCAAAATTTGGGTGTGGATGAAGAAAATATAGCTGTGGGTGGTCACTCTATGGGAGCTATAACAGCTTCGGGGCTATTCACCTTTAAGCAGAGTTTGAAGGTTGCAATGTTGTTCAACGGAGTGTGCGACTGGAAATGGTTGGTAGATGCAATAACTAAAGGAGATGTCTCATACGAGAGTATGAGGATAAATGAATTTATGTTGCAGATGAATCCTAAGGAGCATTTAGAAAATTTGGTAGATAGGGAAATGATATTATATAACGGAGAAGATGACGATGTAATTTCACCTATTGCTCAAGAAAGTTTTTATGAAGCAGCTAAAGTTGTGTATTCAGAAAAAGAAAAATTGAGATTTACAAAGTGGGAAGCAACTTCTCATCAGTTGACTACTCAAATGTTAGAGAGTGCAATTATTGCATTAAAAGAAGAAATAAAATTTTAATAGGGCCTTTAAAGGACCCTATTTGCATGTTAATTCTATAAATTTACTTATTTCATTTGAATTGAATTCAATTGGTCTTCTGGAGTCTATAAAGAAATCGCAGTAGTTTACGAGTCCAAGTCCATCGTTAAGTCTTGCAATCACATCACACATATTGTCACCACGTTCTATCATACGCTCTCTTAGAGTCTCTGCATCCAATGTTAAACAGATGCAATATGCACCGAGTTCTTTTAATTCTCTGACACCGTTTAAGTCTAAAACCATTACAATGTGCTCGGTTTTTGAATTTATATATTTTTCTAAACTCTGTTTTGGAACTCCATATAAATTTCCAGAGTATTCAGTTACAGCGATTAATTTTTTTTGCTCAAGTAGGGATTGGAACTCTTCTTTTGTTTTAAAATAATAGTCCAAACCATCTACCTCTCCATCTCGCATAGGACGAGTGGTACAAGTTATTATTCTTTTGAAATCATCTCTTTTACTTAAAATGTTTGCTTGTGTTGTCTTTCCCGAACCTGAAGGGCCAGCAAGTATATATATCATAAATTTCCTCTCTATCCTTTTAAAAAAGTATATTTTATGAAAATTTAAAAGTCAAGGCAAGGCTCAAGTTTCTATAATAAAAAACATTTCCGATATATTTCGGAAATGTTTAATAGCTTATTTATTTGTTAATTATAGTAGTTGTTTCAAAAGCATCTTTGTGAAGTTCAGCAACGTTAGCAGGCACTTCTACTTCGAAGATATTATTTTTTCTAAAAGCAAACATATTGATTTTCTTTAATGAGCTTGGAAGTTCAAGTTTTTCAATCGCATTGCTATAGAAAGATGAAGTATCGATAAGTTCAAGTTTGTCATTGAACTCAATGTTTGAAATGTTGTTAAGAGCAAATGCACTAGGTCCAATGTGAGTAAGTTCAGCTGGTAATTTTATATTTGTTAATTTATTTCTGTAGAAAGCAAATCCATCGATTTTCTTAACTGAATCAGGTATAGTTATTTCAGAAATATTGTTAACACCAAATGCGTCGTAACCTATTTCTTCAACTGTTTCAGGGATTTCAAAAGTAGATAATTTTCTACGGTAGAAACAGTTTTGGCCAATCTTTCTGATTGGAGTTCCATCTGGTCCTTCTTTAGGTATAGGCATGTGAGTTATACCTTCATTTTTAATTTTGTCTTTACCTTGTCTTGTCATTCCAACAAGAGTGTCACCTTTGATAATAAAATCATCGAATTCAAATTGATTATCCATGTAAACCTCCTAAAATATTCCATATGTAATCTCAATAAAAGTATACCACAAGGGTTATATTAATGAAAGGCAATAAGAAATTTAAAAGTATCTTAACTTGTATGCTATTTAACTAATTGTTATAATTTAATGCAGAAAGAAAGGTTTGAACATTATGGATACTAAAATTATAAAAGTAAAAGAGAATATCACAAAAGATCAACTTGAAGAAATAAAGAGTGTTTTTGATTCAGGTGGGTTGGTTGTGTTTCCAACAGAAACAGTATATGGCTTAGGTGCTGATGGATTAAATCCAGAAGCTTTAAAGAAAGTTTATCAAGCAAAAAATAGACCTGGAGACAATCCTCTAATTTTACATATTGCTGAAATTTCTCAACTTGATGGAATTGTAGAAAATATAAGCGAAGATGCAAAAAATATGATGGAGATGTTTTGGCCGGGACCATTGACTTTGATAATGAATAGGACTGAGAACGTTCCTGATGAAGCTACAGCAGGATTAGAAACTGTAGCGGTAAGAATGCCTTCTCACGAAGTTGCAAGAGCTATACTTTCATATTGTAAAAAACCTATTGCTGCACCTTCAGCGAATATTTCAGGGAAACCTTCAACAACATCTTTCCAAAGAGTGTTTGAAGATTTAAATGGCAAGGTTGAGGTAATAGTTGATGGAGGAAAGGCAACAGTAGGTATAGAATCAACTGTTGTAGATACAACTGTAAATCCTCCTTTGATATTAAGACCTGGCAAGGTAACTAAAGAGGACTTACAAGTAGTTGTACCGAACATAGGGATTGACGAGTCAATTATTTCAAAAGATGAATCTATAGTTCCAAAGTCACCAGGGCAAAAATATAAACACTATGCACCAAAAGCAGAGGCATACTGTTTTGTAGGTAATTTGGATAATGTAGTAAAAGAAATTAATAAGAGAATTACTGAGCAAAAAAATAAAAAGATAGCAGTATTGGCTACAGATGAAACTGTAGAAGGATACGAAGGAGCACATTTTTTAGCTTCACTTGGCTCAAGAGAAAACTTAGAAGAAATAGCTTCAAATTTATTCGAAGACTTGAGAAAATGTGATGATGAAAAGGTCGATATAATTTATGTAGAGGGCTTTGAGTTAAGAGGCTTAGGAGTTAGCATTATGAACAGACTTTTAAAAGCTTGTTCAGGTAGAGTAGTATTTGGACTTTAAGGAGGAAATATGGGGAAATTAGTAGTTACAGATCATCCATTAATACAACACAAACTTACGATTTTAAGAGATAAAAACACTTCATCTAAAGATTTTAGACAATTAGTAACAGAAATGTCTGCGCTTATGGGATATGAAGTTACAAGAGATTTAGAACTTAGAGATATAGAAGTGGAAACTCCTCTTGAAAAAACTATAGGCAAAGAAATTTCCGGAAAGAAGATAGGTATAGTTCCTATTTTAAGAGCGGGACTTGGAATGGTAGACGGAGTTTTATCAGTAGTGCCAGGTGCGAGAGTAGGACATATTGGTATGTATAGAGACCCTGAAAGCTTAAAGCCAGTTACTTATTATTCAAAGTTCCCTAAAGACATCGAAGAGAGAACAATTATACTTTTAGATCCAATGCTTGCAACAGGTGGTTCTCTAATAGAGGCAATTGATGAAGTTAAAAGAGCTGGAGCTACAAGCATCAGAACTCTTAACATATTAGCTGCACCAGAAGGAATAAAAGTAGTTCAAGAAGCTCATCCAGATGTTGATATATATGTTGCATCAGTAGAAAGAGAACTTAATGACCACGCATATATCTTACCAGGGCTTGGAGATGCCGGGGATAGATTATTCGGAACTAAGTAAGAGGTGTCTGATATGGCGCAACTCTTAAAACCTATTGTTCTGGCGTTTTTAGTATCTCTTGTCATGACTCCGATTGTGATAAGACTTGCTAAAAAATTTGGGTTTTTAGATATACCTAAGGATGCCAGAAGAATGCACAATAAGCCAATACCACTTTCAGGTGGTGTGGCAATGTATGTTGCTATAATGATTGGTATGATAGTTTTCTTAAAATTGAATAGAGAATTGATATGCGTCATGATAGGGGCAACTTTAATTCTCATTTCAGGGCTTATAGATGACAAGACGGACATGAGCCCTAAGATGAAACTATTGTTTCAACTTACAGCAGCACTAATATTAATAGTCGGAAATGTCAGAGTAGAATTTTTTACCAATCCATTTCCAATAGGAGAGACTGTAATATTTTTGGGAGTGCTTTCAATTCCAATAACTATATTTTGGATTGTGGGCATTACTAACACTGTTAATTTAATAGATGGAATGGATGGATTGGCGGCTGGAGTTTCACTAATCTGTTCGATTTCTCTTATGGTAATAGCAAATAAGTTTGGCTATGGCAACATGGCAATTATAGCAGCTCTTTTGGTTGGAGCGTGTGCAGGATTTTTGCCCTATAACTTCAATCCGGCAAAGATTTTTATGGGAGATACCGGAGCTTTATTTTTAGGATTTATGCTATCTTATATATCAGTTGAAGGTATAATGAAGTCAGCCGCTGCACTAACTATTATAGTGCCGGTGTTGATACTTGGAGTGCCGGTCTTTGATACAACTTTTGCTATGATAAGAAGAAAATTAAGTGGTAAAAAAATAATGCAAGCCGATAAAGGTCATTTACACCATAGACTTTTGGCTTTAGGGCTTACGCAAAAGCAAACTGTTCTCACACTTTATGTGATATCAATTATATTTGGGTTATTAGCCATAGTGGTAGCTAAAGTAGATGCTAAGACAGGTCTATTTATATCTGCACTTGTAATAGCCGGAATTATAGTCATGGGAATATTTAGCGGGATGTTTAAGTCCAAGGAGGAATAAATGAAAGTAATATGTGTTTTCGGGACTAGACCTGAGGCCATAAAAATGGCACCTATAGTGTTAGAACTTAAAAAGAGAACTAATATAGAAACCATAGTTGCTGTTACTGGACAACATAGAGAGATGTTAGACCAAGTTTTGAAGATATTTAACATAGTGCCAGACTATGATATGAATATTTTTAAACCGGGTCAAACTCTTACAGAGATAACTGTAAATTCTCTTTTAGGCCTTGAAAAGATTTTGGATAAAGAAAAGCCGGATTTGCTTTTGACACAAGGCGATACTACAACAGTTTTTGCATCAGCTGTTGCAGCATTCTATAAGCAAATCAAGATAGGGCACGTTGAAGCGGGACTTAGATCAGGGAATTTATATTCACCATATCCGGAAGAAGCTAACAGAATGTTAACCGGAGTGCTTACTGACTTCCATTTTTGTCCAACAGATGGCAACAGACAAAATTTACTTAGAGAAGGCTATGATGACGAAAAAATTTATATTACAGGAAACACTGTAATAGATGCTTTAAAGATAGCTGTAAAAGAAGATTTTGTATTTGAAGACAGTGTTCTAAACGAAATAGATTATTCTAAAAAAGTTGTGCTATTGACTTCTCATAGAAGGGAAAATATAGGACAACCTATGGAAAATATATTTAAAGCAGTAAAAGATGTAGTTAGAGAGAGGGAAAATATAGAAGTTATATTCCCGGTACACTTAAATCCAAAGGTTAGAGAAATAGCTAAGAAATATTTTGAAGATGAAGATAGAGTTCACATGATAGAACCTCTTGATTATCTTCCTTTCTCAAATCTTATGAACAAAGTTCATTTGGTGCTTACAGATTCTGGTGGAGTTCAAGAAGAAGCTCCGGCACTTGGAAAGCCTGTCTTAGTTCTTAGAGAAGAAACTGAGAGAATGGAAGGTGTAGATGCTAACACAGCAAGACTTGTTGGTACTAAGTATGAAAATGTTTATAAAAACTTTTTAGAGCTTATAGATAATCAAGAAGTTTATAATGAAATGGCTCATGCTGTAAATCCTTATGGTGATGGAACTGCTGCTGTTAAAATCATTGATATAATTGAAAACAATTTTAGAAAGTAAAGGACTTAGGTTCTTTACTTTTTAAGTGTTAAATGAGATAAAAACACAATTTTTAGTAGAATAGAATTAAAAATAAATTAAATCTATTCTAAAAGGTGCTTTTAAAGTAGATTTATGTTAAAATCTCAATGGAAACATTTAGAATCAATTTCACATTGTGGGAAATAATTTTAATACATTTATTGTTGATTAAAGTTTTGTAATGGGTAATATTAATATTAGCTGATAATATGCTATAAATTAACTTGGTAAAGGAATAACTAAAAACTTCAGATAGAGTTTAAAAAAGATATTTGTAATTGCTGAAAATTTATGGCATTTATAAGTACATAGCTATAAAACATTTTGCTTTACAGCTATAAAATTTAGATTATGGAACTTTAAAAGTTTATTTGGACTTTAACTTAACATAATTGGTTAAAATTCAAGCAAAGAGCAAAAAAATAAAAAACACAAATCAATCAGGTAGCTTTAAAGTTGACCAGATTTAATTTTAGGAGGAAAATTTATGACAAAAGTAGTTATTGCAAGTGCGGCAAGAACACCTGTAGGTTCTTACGGTGGGGTATTTAAAAACGTTACAGCTGTAGAACTTGGAAAAGTAGCAGCTCAAGAAGCTATCAAGAGAGCTGGAATTGATCCTGCAACAATTGACGAAGTAATTATAGGAAACGTTCTTCAAGCTGGTCTTGGACAAAACGTTGCAAGACAAGTTTGTATAGAAGCAGGAATTCCTAAGGAAGTTCCAGCAATGACAATCAACAAGGTTTGTGGTTCAGGACTTAGAGCAATTTCACTTGCAGCTCAAATTATAAAAGCTGGAGATGCTGAAATAGTTCTTGCTGGTGGTACTGAAAATATGTCATTAGCTCCATATGTACTTGATAAAGCAAGATGGGGAGCAAGAATGGGCGACGGTAAGATGATCGACGTAATGATTAAAGATGGTCTTTGGGATGCATTCAACAATTACCACATGGGAATCACAGCTGAAAACGTAGCTGAAGAATTTGGCATCTCAAGAGAAGAACAAGATCACCTTGCAACAGTTTCTCAAAACAGAGCTGAAGTTGCTCGTAGAGACGGAAGATTTGCTGATGAAATCGTGCCTGTAGAAATCAAAGACAGAAAAGGTAATGTAACTGTTGTAGATAGAGACGAATTTATAAGAGACGGAGTAACTGAAGAAGCTCTTGCTAAATTAAAACCAGCTTTCAAAAAAGATGGTGGCACTGTTACAGCTGGTAACGCATCAGGAATCAACGACGGAGCTGCTATAATGGTAGTTATGTCAGAAGAAAAAGCAAAAGAATTAGGCATTGAACCTTTAGCAACTGTTGTATCTTATGCATCAGCTGGTGTAGATCCTAAAATAATGGGTACTGGTCCAATCCCTTCTTCAAGAAAAGCTCTTGATAAAGCTGGATGGGAAGTTTCTGATCTTGATTTAATCGAAGCTAACGAAGCATTCGCAGCACAAGCTGGCGCTGTAGCTAAAGAACTTGGATTTGATATGGAAAAGGTAAATGTAAACGGAGGAGCAATCGCTGTAGGACACCCTATCGGAGCAAGTGGAGCTAGAATTTTAACAACTTTGCTTTTCGAAATGAAGAAGAGAGACGCAAAGAAAGGTCTTGCTACTTTATGTATAGGTGGGGGACAAGGAACAGCACTTACAGTTGAAAGAGGCTAAATGATATAAAATGGATTACAAATTTTTAAAACTTGAGAATAACGAAAATATTTTAACGCTTACAATAAATAGGGAAAAGAGCTTAAACACTCTTAATTCAGAAGTTATAAATGAACTTGACAAATGTTTTACTGAAATAGAATTATCTACAGACATAGAAGTTGTAGTTATAACTGGAGCTGGAAAAGCTTTCGTAGCTGGAGCTGACATCTCTGAAATGGCTACTTTAAATCCTGCAGAAGCAAGTGAATTTGCTAAAAGAGGTATGGATGTATTTTTAAAACTTGAAAAGTTAAAAATACCGGTAATTGCAGCAATAAACGGATTTGCCCTTGGGGGTGGTTGTGAGTTAGCTCTTTCTTGCGATATAAGAGTTGCTTCAACAAAAGCACTAATTGGTCAACCTGAAGTAGGCCTTGGAATAACTCCTGGTTTTGGTGGTACTCAAAGACTTGCTCGTACAGTAGGTTTAGCTAAAGCTAAAGAATTAATTTTCACAGCTGAACCTATTAAGGCTGAAAAGGCATACGAAATAGGCCTTGTATCTCACGTTGTAGAACCTGAAAATTTAATGGAACAAGCTTATGAAATAGCTAGAAAGATAACAAAGAACTCTAAGACAGCTATTAGAAACTGTAAGGAATCTATGAATACAGGTATGCAAGTAGATATCGACACAGCTATGAATATAGAAAAGTCACTTTTCGGTCTATGCTTTGCAACTAACGATCAAAAAGAAGGAATGAACGCATTCCTTGAAAAGAGAAAACCACAATTTCAAAACAACTAAGGAGGAAAAGATGAAAATAGCAGTAATAGGATCAGGTACTATGGGTTCTGGTATAGCTCAAGTTTTAGCACCAAAACACGAAGTTGTTGTAAGAGATATAGCACCACAAGCTCTTCAAGCAGCTCAAGAAAGAATTAAAAAAGGTTATGAAAAAAATGTTTCTAAGGGTAAGATGACTCAAGAAGAAATGGATCAAGCACTTAAGAATTTATCTGTTTCAGACTCTATAGAAGACATCAAAGATGCAGATTTAATAATTGAAGCTGCAACTGAAAATCCTACAATTAAGAAAGCAATTTTTAAAGAGCTTGATGAAGTTTGCAAAGAATCAACAATCCTTGCTTCAAACACTTCTTCTCTTTCAATAACTGATATAGGAGCTGCAACATCTAGACCTGATAAGGTAATAGGAATGCACTTCTTCAATCCAGTGCCTGCAATGAAACTTATCGAAGTTATTTCAGGACAACTTACAGATGAAGCTGTTAAGACAACTATAATTGATCTATCTAATGAAATAGGTAAGACTCCAGTTGAAGTGGCAGAAGCACCTGGATTTGTAGTAAATAGAATTTTAATCCCAATGATTAACGAAGCTATTGGAATTTATGCTGAGGGAGTAGCAAGCGTTGAAGATATCGACAGCGCTATGAAACTTGGAGCTAACCACCCAATGGGCCCTCTTGAATTAGGGGACTTAGTTGGATTAGATGTAGTGCTTGCTATTATGGATGTACTTTATGATGAATTTAAAGACCCTAAATACAGAGCACACACTCTTCTTAGAAAAATGGTTAGAGCGGGACAACTTGGTAGAAAAACTAAAAAAGGCTTCTACGAATACAACTAATATAAAAAATCAAAACTCTCGAGAAAACTCGGGAGTTTTTTTATTGGTTTGCATACTATAAAAAATATATGGTATTATTTAGTTATAAAGGGAGCTCATAATGTTGGGCTGAGAGTAAGCTAACAGGCTTTGACCTATAACCAGATTTGGATAATGCCAACGTTGGGAAATATTCGTGAAACGTAGAATACTTTTTGACGAGGATTCTACGTTTTTTTATTGCAGTATTCATTTATAAAACTGGAGTGTATCAAAAGCCTATTTTTAGAAAAGAGAGGGAGAATATTTTGAAGTATAAGACACAGATGGAGGCTGCAAAGGCGGGCTTTGTAACTGATGAAATGAGAGTAGTTGCTCAAAGAGAAGGATTAGATGTAGAGTTTATTTTGAATGGAGTTAAAGAGGGGAAGATTGCTATACCAGCAAATAAAAACCATAAGAGGAATACATATGCTGGAGTGGGCAAGGGGCTTAAGACTAAAATAAATGTAAATCTTGGAATATCAAGAGACTGTCCTGATGTGGAGTGTGAGATTGTAAAGGTAAAAGAAGCTTTAAACATGAAAGCTGACGCAATAATGGACTTATCATCTTTTGGAAAGACTGAGCAATTTAGAAAGAGACTTGTCGAAGTGTCAGACGCAATGGTGGGGACTGTTCCAATCTATGATGCTGTTGGATTTTACGATAAGGAATTACAAGATATAACTGCTGAAGAATTTTTAGACGTTGTTAGAAAGCATGGAGAAAATGGAGTTGACTTTGTTACCATTCATGCAGGAGTTAATCTTTCATCTGCGGAAGTCTTTAAAAGAAATCCGAGACTTTTAAATATTGTATCAAGAGGTGGTTCACTTACATACGCTTGGATGGAGTTGAATAAGAGAGAGAATCCTTATTTTGAATATTACGACCGACTATTGGATATATGTGCGGAATATGACATCACAATATCTTTGGGAGATGGTATGAGACCAGGATGTTTGGCTGACGGAACAGATGCAAGTCAAATACATGAATTAATTTTATTGGGTGAGTTAGCTAAGAGAGCTTGGGATAAAAATGTTCAGGTTATGATAGAAGGGCCGGGACATATACAGATAAATGATGTTGAAACTAATATCAAGATAGCTAAGAAGTTGACTCATGAAGCTCCTCTATATGTCTTAGGGCCATTGGTAACAGATGTGGCGCCTGGATATGACCATATAACTTCAGCCATTGGTGGTGCGATTGCTGCTGCAGCTGGAGTGGATTTCCTTTGTTATGTAACTCCTGCAGAGCATTTGAGATTACCGACTCTTGATGATATGAGAGAGGGAATAATCGCCTGTAGGATAGCTGCTCATTCTGGAGATATAGCTAAAGGTGTGAAATGTGCTTTCGAGTGGGATAGAAAGATGGGAGAAGCCCGTAGAGTTTTGGATTGGGACGCTCAATTTGAACTCTCAATGGATCCGGAAAAATGTAAGAGATATAGGGAAGAGAGTGTTCCTATGCATGGCGATTCTTGCACAATGTGTGGCAAGATGTGTTCTGTTAGAAATATGAATAGAATAATGGATGGTAAGGACATAAATATTTTAAGAGCAGAAGATTGATTTGGATTGAATAAAATTTATATTTTATGGGTGTGGACGTAGAGTTCATGCCCTTATTTTATTTTGAAATATGATTGACTATTGAAATTCTTTTAATTTATAGAGAACTAATTGAATTATTTTTTTGTAAAAAAGATAATTCGTATCATATGTTACGTAATCGGTTTGAAGTTTGTGTTATATTTTATTTAAGATAAGACGAATAGAAGATTTATATGAGAAACAGGAGCATATTATGAATAAGTATTTTAATATAGAAGATAAAATTGGAAAGATTATTGGAGATTATCCTGAAACACTGGATGTGTTTGTAACTAATGGATTTGAGCAGTTGAGTAATCCTATTATGAGAAAAACTATGGCTAATTCAGTGAGTTTAGAAATGGCGCTTAAAATGAAAAAGATAAGTGTTGCGTTATTTTGCAATAAGTTAGAAGATGCCATAAGCCAAAATAGAAATTCAGTTGATAAGACTTTGAGTGAAGAGGGGAGTTTCGCTGATGGAGATATTAGAATAGAAGGAGTTTTGCCTTGTCCGATAAGACTTCCTCTGCTTGAAAATTTCTCTGCCGAAGTTGAAAAACTTCAAAGTACGATGGAAAAGAAGATTGGATTTGATTTGCGTTCTGCGAGCATGGGAATAGAGTTCATACAAGAACAAGTTGCGACAGGTGATGTTAATAAGTTGCCTGATATGATGCTTTCTGCAGGCTTTGAATTGTTTTTTGATAAAAAATATATGGGACAGTACAACGACAAGGGGATTTTTAAAACCAACAATAAAGAATTTAATTCGGATTTCTGCAATGATGCAATTGATTTGAGAGACCCTAAGGGAGAATATTATATAATAGGTGTTGTGCCGGCTGTTTTGATGGTGAATGAAACTTTCCTTGGAGATAGGGAGTGTCCAAAGACTTGGGCGGATATATTAAAGCCTGAATTTGAAAATTCTCTTGCACTTCCAATGAAGGACTTAGATTTATTCAATGCTGTGATACTACACATATATGCGGAATTTGGAGAAGATGGAATTAAGAACTTGGCAAGGTCTTTCTACAAGAGTTTGCATCCGGCGCAAATGGTAAAGCTAAAACCTCAAGAGAGAGGGCCGGCGATAAATATTTCACCATATTTCTTTACACAGATGATTCCAGCTGAAGGAAATATGAAAGCTGTGTGGCCTGAAGATGGGGCTATAATAAGTCCAATATTTTTGGTGGCTAAGAAAGACAGAGAAGAGCTATTGCCATTTATGAAATATTTTACATCTAAAGAGGTCGGAGAGATATTTTCATCGAATGGTAAATTCCCATCAACTAATCCACTGGTAGATAATAAACTAAGTGATGATAAGACTTTTAAATGGGTTGGTTGGGATTATATACACAACAACGATATTGGCGAGATTTTAAATAAGTGTGAAAATTTATTTAATGATATAGTTTTGGGGTGAGAGTATGAATTTTGTAGTAGTGTCAGGGCCTCCATCTTCTGGTAAGACAAGCATGATTTTAAAAACGGCGGAAGCCTTGAAACAAAGAAATATAATGGTTGGAGTAGTTAAATTTGACTGCCTATATACAGATGATGATGTGCTTTATGAAAAAGCCGGCATAATGGTTAGAAAGGGTCTGTCAGGAGCGCTTTGTCCGGATCATTTTTTTGCTTCTAATGTTGAAGAAGTGGTTAAATGGGGAAATGAAAACAAATTAGATTTATTGATAACTGAATCTGCAGGGCTTTGCAATAGATGTTCCCCATATTTAAAAGATGTAAAGGGGATTTGTGTAATAGATAATTTATCAGGAATAAATACTCCAAAGAAAATAGGGCCAATGTTAAAATCGGCTGATATAGTGGTGATAACAAAAGGAGACATTGTATCTCAAGCTGAAAGAGAGGTGTTTTCAGCTAAGGTGAGTTCTGTGAATCCAAGGGCAATAACTATGCATGTGAATGGACTTACTGGTCAAGGGGCTTATGAACTCAGCACGCTATTGTATGACGAAAATGAAAATATAGAATCTGTAAAGGGAATGGAACTTAGATTTCCTATGCCAGCGGCTCTTTGTTCATATTGTTTAGGTGAAAGAAGAATAGGTGAGAGCTACCAAATGGGAAATGTCAGAAAGATGGATATGAGAGATAAAGATGAAAAATAAAACGATAGGTGAACTTTTAAATAAATATCCATTCATAGATTCATTTTTAGAAGAGAACCAATTGGATATAAGCGGATTTGAAAATTCAACTTATAGAGATTTTTTAAATCATTTTTCAATAGAAGAGATAGAGGACAATGCATTAGACATCGAGAGAATGGAAGAGGACTTCTTTAGCTATATAACTCAAATGAAAGAGTTCTTGGGGATGAATGACAATGGGGTTGAAAGCTTAACTATACTGTCGGGCATGGACAAGTCTGGGAATGTAGAAGGGTTTGACGAGCTTACGATAAACCGTTCTGAAATAGTTTCGATAGTTGGGCCAACTGGCTCTGGTAAGTCGAGATTACTTGCTGATATAGAGTGGACAGCTAATAGAGATACTCCAACCAAAAGAGCGATTAAGATAAATGGAGAATTTCCAGATAAGAAGTGGAGATTTTCTTCTAATAACAAACTTGTGGCACAGCTTTCTCAAAATATGAACTTTGTAATGGATTTATCTGTTAGAGAATTTCTTGAACTGCATGCACAGAGTAGAATGATAGAAGAAGTTGAGAGTACAGTTAGTAGAATAATAGAAGAAGCCAACAGGTTAGCTGGTGAAAAATTCGACACCAACACTCAGATAACAGCTTTAAGTGGCGGTCAATCAAGAGCTCTTATGATTGCGGATACTGCAATTCTTAGTACGTCTCCTATAGTCTTAATAGATGAAATTGAAAATGCAGGAATAGATAGGAAGAAAGCTCTTGATTTGTTGGTGTCAGAAGACAAGATAGTCTTGATGGCAACACATGACCCGTTGTTGGCACTAATGGCGGATAAGAGAGTTGTAATATCTAATGGTGGGATAAGCAAAGTCTTGTCTACTTCTCCACAAGAAAAAGAAAAATTAAAAGAACTTGAGAAGATGGACGAGATGTTACAAGAAGTTAGAAGACAATTGAGATATGGTGAAGAGATATATTAGATTTAGAGAACTTTAGGGTTCTCTTTTTCTTTTGGTTATATAAATAGTTGTAGTAAATATTTTTAAAAAGAGTTATAATACACAACGGCATTAAAAAACCAGTTGATTTTAAATTTATTTTTTAAAAAATTTTTTGAATGGAATAATTTTCAAAAAAATATAAAAAATATCACATAATCTTGAAAAAGTCCTTTACATCGGGGCTTGGTTTTTGTATAATGTATGAGCGTTTGAAATATATTTATATGCGATGACTCCATAAGTTGCTTGGAATCTTGAGGGAAAAAGGGATTTTGAGGTAATTATGGACGAGAAGTTGAAGCTGGACTTCAGCGTGGGTTATTTTTTCTTTTTTTAACCCCTGGCATGAAACACCGGGGAGTGTGTATCAATAACCCTACTCGCAAAACGTAGCGATTAGGAGGAATAAAATGGCAAACAAGCAAAAAATTAGAATCAGACTTAAAGCTTACGATCATGAACTATTAGATAGTTCTGCTTCAAGAATTGTGGAAGCTGCAAAGCAAACAGGTGCTACTGTTTCAGGTCCAATTCCACTTCCTACAGAAAAGGAAATCATAACAATTCTAAGAGCTGTTCACAAGTACAAAGATTCAAGGGAGCAATTCGAACAAAGAACTCACAAACGTCTAATTGACATAGTTAATCCAAATCAAAAGACTGTTGATTCTCTAATGAAACTCAACTTACCAGCAGGCGTTGAGATAGAAATCAAGCTTTAATAATTGTTCTTTATATGATTGCGAAGCAATCCGCTGTAAATTTAGGAGGTAGACATTGAAATTATTAATGGGTAAAAAAATCGGGATGACTCAAATCTTCGATGAAGGTGGAGTTGTTACACCGGTTACAGTTATTCAAGTTGAACCAAATGTTGTTGTTCAAAAGAAGACTGTAGAGGTTGACGGATACAACGCTATTCAAATAGCTGTTGGTGAAGTTAAGGAAAGAAGAGTAAACAAACCAATGAAAGGACACTTTGATAAAGCGTCTGTTGCTTACAAAAAATTCCTTAAAGAATTCAGAACTGAAGAAGTAGAAGCTTACAATGTAGGCGACGAAATTAAAGTTGACATCTTCCAAGTTGGCGAATGTGTTGACGTAACTGGAACTTCAAAAGGTAAGGGAACTCAAGGTGTTATTAAGAGACACGGTTTCGCTCGTGGTAGAGAAACTCACGGTTCTAAGTTCCACAGAATGCCTGGTGGTATGGGAGCTGCTTCTTATCCTGGAAAAGTATTCAAAGGTCATAGAATGGCTGGAAAGATGGGTAATGACAGAGTTACTGTTCAAAACCTTGAAGTTGTTAGAATTGATGCGGATAAGAACCTAATTCTTGTAAAAGGAGCTGTTCCAGGAAATAAAAAGGGTCTTGTAACAGTTAGACAAACTGTAAAGAACCATAAGTAAGTGAAAGGAGGGTTTTAAATGCCTAAAGTTCAAGTTATTAATATGAACGGTGAAAATATTTCTGAAGTTGAATTAAACGAAGAAATTTTTGATATAGAAGTAAATGAACACGCTGTCTATCTAGTAGTAAAAAACATTTTAGCTAATAGAAGACAAGGAACAAAGAGTGCTAAAACTCGTTCAGAAGTGCGTGGTGGCGGTAGAAAACCTTGGAGACAAAAGGGTACAGGACGTGCTCGTCAAGGTAGTATAAGATCTCCTCAATTTAGAGGCGGTGGAGTTGTATTTGCACCAAAGCCAAGAGATTTCTCTTACACAACTCCTAAGAAAGTTAGAAGACTTGCTCTTAAGAGTGTGTTAACTTCTAAACTAAGAGATGGAGAAATAATTGTACTTGATAACATCAAATTTGATGAAGTTAAGACAAAGAACTTCCAAAAAATGTTAAACACAATAGGTGCTGACAGAAAAGCATTAGTGGTAACTGCTGAGAATGATAAAGATGTTGTAAGAGCTGGAGCTAACATAGCGGGAGTTCAAACTTCAGAAGCTCGTAACATCAATGTATATGACTTATTAAAATACAACTCATTAGTAATCACTCAAGATGCACTTAAAGTGGTTGAGGAGGTATTTAACTAATGAATTACTATGACATTATTAAAAAACCAATAGTAAGCGAAAAGAGTATGGACCTTATCGAAAATGGTAAATACACTTTCGAAGTTGATAAACATGCAACTAAAACTGAAATAAGAGCAGCAGTTGAAACTGTTTTTGGCGTAAAGGTTAAGACTGTAAGAACTATGAACATGGCAGGAAAGCTTAAGAGACAAGGTGCTCATCAAGGTAGACGTCCTAACTGGAAAAAAGCAATAGTTCAACTTACAGAGGATTCTAAATCAATTGAATTCTTTGATGGAATGGAATAAGGAGGTAGACAATGGCTATAAAAGGATATAAACCAACCTCTCCTGCGCGTAGACAGATGACTGTTTCTACTTTTGAAGAAATAACAAAAACCACTCCTGAAAAGAGCTTAACAGTAAGCTTAAAGAGTTCAGGCGGTAGAAATGCTCAAGGTAGAATCACTTCACGTCACAGAGGCGGCGGAGTTAAAAGAAGATACAGAATTATAGATTTTAAAAGAAATAAAGATGGAGTACCTGCTAAGGTTGCAACAATAGAATACGATCCAAACAGAACTTCATATATAGCACTTTTAAATTATGCTGATGGAGAAAAGAGATATATCATCGCTCCAGAAGGATTAAAAGTTGGAGATACTGTTGAATCAGGTTCAAATGCTGATATCAAAGTAGGTAATGCTCTTGAACTTAAAGACATTCCTGTTGGTACAACAGTTCACAATATTGAAATGACACCGGGTAAAGGTGGACAACTTGCAAGAAGTGCTGGTACAGAAGCTCAATTAATGGCTAAGGAAGGAAGATTTGCTCAACTTAGACTTCCATCAGGAGAGTTTAGAAGAGTGTTCTTAAACTGTAAAGCTACAATTGGTTCTGTAGGTAATGCTTCTCACGAACTTATCACTCTAGGTAAGGCTGGAAAGAGCAGATATCTTGGAAAGAGACCTCATGTAAGAGGAACTGTAATGAACCCTGTTGATCACCCTCATGGTGGTGGGGAAGGTAGAGCTCCAGTAGGTAGACCTTCACCAATGACTCCTTGGGGTAAACCAGCTCTTGGTCTTAAGACAAGAAAGAAAAACAAGAAGAGCGATATGTATATCGTAAGAAGAAGAACTAAGTAAGCGGGAGGTATAGAATGAGTAGATCACTTAAAAAAGGACCTTTTGCAGATGAACATTTGCTAAAGAAGATAGATGAATTAAATGAATCAAATCAAAAGAAAGTTATAAAAACATGGTCTCGCCGTTCAACTATATTCCCTGAAATGGTAGGACATACTATTGCAGTTCATGACGGCAGAAAGCATGTGCCAATTTTTATAACTGAAGATATGGTTGGTCACAAACTTGGTGAATTCGTTCCAACAAGAACTTATAGAGGACATGTTGCTAAGAACGAAAAGACTACAAGGAAGTAAGAGAGGGGATAAGATGGAAGCAAGAGCAATTGCAAAATATGTAAGAATTTCACCGCTCAAAGTAAACTACATCTGTGCTGAAATTCGTGGAAAGCAAGTCGACGAAGCCCTTTCAATGTTAAAGTTTACTCCAAAAAGAGGAGCTAAAGAACTTTATAAAGTGCTTCATTCTGCTGTAGCTAATGCTGAAAATAATTTAAATATAGATAGAGAAAATTTATACGTTAAGAATGCATTTGCTAATGATGGTCCTACAATGAAGAGATTTCGCCCTAAGGCTAAAGGGATGGCTTATCCAATACTTAAGAGATCAAGTCACATCGGCGTTGTAGTAGCAGAAATGGAATAAGGAGGGTATTAATGGGCCAAAAGGTTAACCCACATGGACTTCGTGTCGGCATAATCAAAGATTGGGATTCAAAATGGTATGCAAACAAGAAGAATTTTGCAGGACTATTAGTTGAAGACAACGAAATTCGTAAATATGTAAAGAAAAAACTTTATACAGCTGGTATTTCTAAAATAGAAATCGAAAGAGCTGCAAACAAAGTTAAGGTTTCAATATCTACTGCTAAACCAGGTATGGTAATTGGACGTGGCGGAGTAGGCGTTGAAGAACTTAGAGCTGAACTTGAAAAATTAACAGGTAAAAGCGTAGTAATTAATATAGAAGAAATTAAAAACCAAGATTTAGATGCAATACTTGTTGCTGAATCAATTGCTGAATCACTTGAAAGAAGAGTTTCTTTCAGAAGAGCAATGAAACAAGCTATTCAAAGAAGTATGAGATCAGGAGCACAAGGTATCAAAACAGCTGTTTCAGGTCGTTTAGGTGGAGCAGATATGGCAAGAACTGAAGGATATTCAGAAGGAACTATACCTCTACAAACACTAAGAGCTGATATTGATTACGGATTTGCTGAAGCTGATACAACTTATGGTAAGATCGGTGTAAAGGTATGGATTTATAAGGGAGAAGTTCTTCCAGGAGTGTCAGGAAACAGAGTTAACGATGACAACAGAAAAAGAAGACCTAAAAACAAAGATCAAAGAGATAGAGATAACAAGAACAACAGAAAGAGAAACTTTAGAAACGATCGTAATAACCAAAGAGGTTCTAAAGAAAGATCAAACTGAGCTTTTTAAAAGGAGGAAAACAGTATGTTAATGCCTAAAAGAGTGAAGTATCGTAGAGTTCATAGAGGTAGAATGAAGGGTAAGGCACTTCGTGGAAACACCCTTACTTACGGAGAATATGGTCTTCAAGCACTTGAACCTGCATGGATTACTTCAAATCAAATAGAATCGGCACGTCGTGCTATGACAAGATATATCAAAAGAGGCGGTAATATCTGGATTAAGATATTCCCTGATAAGTCAGTAACTGAAAAACCAGCTGAAACTCGTATGGGTTCTGGTAAAGGGGCTCCTTCATATTGGGTAGCAGTTGTAAAACCAGGACGTATCATGTTTGAAATGAGTGGAGTAAGCGAAGAAGTAGCTCGTGAAGCTATGAGACTTGCAGCTATGAAACTTCCAATTAAAACAAGATTCGTTATGAAAGAAAAGGATGGTGAATCTAATGAAGGCTAAAGAAATTCGCCAAATGTCAAGTGAAGAACTAAATAAAAGAGCAAACGAACTTAAGAATGAACTCTTCAACTTGAGATTCAGACTTGCAACAGGACAACTTGAAAATCCTGCAAGCATCAAAGCAGTAAAGAAAGATATTGCCAGAGTTAAGACCATTCTTAAAGAACGTGAATTAGAAGTTGGAAAGGAGGCATAATCCATGGAAAGAAATCATAGAAAACAAATCACAGGAACAGTTGTCTCCGATAAAATGGATAAAACAATAGTAGTAGCGGTGGAAACTTTCAAGGTTCACCCAATCTATAAGAAAAGATTCAAGAAAACCACTAAATTCAAAGCGCATGACGAAAAAAATGAATGTGGAATCGGCGATAAAGTAAGAATTATGGAAACAAGACCACTATCTAAAGACAAGAGATGGAGACTTGTAAATATTATTGAGAAAGCTCAATAAGTAAGGAGAGATCAATGATACAACAAGAAACTAGACTACGTGTTGCTGACAATTCCGGAGCTAAAGAACTACTTGTCATTAAAGTCCTAGGTGGTACAAACAGAAGAATCGCAAACATTGGTGATGTTGTAGTATGTTCTGTTAAAAGTGCAACACCGGGCGGTGTTGTTAAAAAAGGTTCTGTAGTTAAAGCAGTAATCGTAAGAACAAGCAAAGGAATTAGCCGTGCAGACGGATCATATATAAAATTTGACGACAATGCAGCAGTAATAATAAAGGATGATAAGAGTCCAGTAGGAACTCGTATCTTCGGACCGGTTACAAGAGAACTTAGAGGCGAAAACTTCATGAAGATTATCTCTTTAGCACCGGAAGTACTATAATCGGGAGGTAGAAATGCGTATTAAAAAAGGTGATACAGTTAAAGTAATTGCCGGAAAAGACAAAGGAGCTACCGGTAAAGTACTTAAAACTTTCCCAAAAGAAGATAGAGTTGTAGTAGAAAAGGTAAATGTAGTAACTAAACATTTAAAACCTAGAGGACCACAACAAGCGGGCGGTATTGAAAAGCAAGAAGCTCCAATTCATGTTTCAAATGTACAATACTTTGTAGACGGAAAAGTTTCAAAGATTGGTTACAGAATTGAAGACGGCAAGAAAGTTAGATATGCAAAATCTAACGGAAAAACTATTAAGTAAGGAGGTAGAATATGACTTCAAGACTACAAGAAAAATATAATAATGAAGTAGTAAACTATCTACTTGAAAAGTTTGGTTATAAGAACGTAATGGAAGTACCTAAGCTTGAAAAAGTTGTAATTAACATCGGACTTGGAGAAGCTAAAGACAATCCAAAACTTCTTGAATCAGCTATAAATGATTTAACTCTTATTTCAGGACAAAAGCCTGTTGTAACTTATGCAAAGAAGAGTATCGCGAACTTCAAACTTCGTGAAGGTCATAAAATAGGATGTAAAGTAACACTTAGAGGTCAAAAGATGTATGACTTCTTAGATAAATTAATGAACGTTGCACTTCCAAGAGTTAGAGACTTCAGAGGAATTAAGCCAACAGCATTTGATGGAAGAGGAAACTATGCTCTAGGCCTTAAAGAACAACTTATATTCCCTGAAATTGAATATGATAAAGTTGATGCTATAAGAGGTATGGATATTATCATAGTAACATCTGCTAACACAGACGAAGAAGCTAAAGCTTTCCTAGAAAAAATGGGAATGCCATTTACAAAATAGTAGGAGGTAACTGTGGCAAAGAAATCAATGGTTGCTAAACAAAAAAGAAAACAAAAGTTCAGCAGTCGTGAATATACAAGATGTAGTATTTGTGGTAGACCGCATTCCGTACTTAAGAAATACGGTATTTGTAGAATTTGTTTTAGAGAATTGGCTTACAAAGGACAAATCCCCGGAGTAAGAAAAGCCAGCTGGTAAACCTAAGAAGGGAGGCGAAAGCACATGATGACAGATCCAATCGCAGATATGCTCACCAGAATAAGAAATGGTAATAGCGCAAGACATAAGTCTGTAGATATACCTGCTTCAAACATTAAAAAAGAAATATCAAACATCTTATTAAAAGAAGGTTACATCAAGAATTTTGAAGTAATTGATGATGACAAACAAGGTGTTATTAGAATAGATTTAAAATATGGTGAAAACAATGAAAAAGTAATTAGTGGTATTAAGAGAATTTCAAAGCCGGGACTTAGAGTGTACGTTGGGAGTCAAGACGTGCCAAAAGTTTTAGGGGGTCTTGGAATCGCAATTATCTCAACTTCTAAGGGAATGTTAACAGATAAAGAAGCGAGACAAAACAACGTAGGCGGAGAAGTTATTTGCTACGTTTGGTAAGGAGGACATATGTCAAGAATTGGAAAAAAACCTATTGAGATCCCAAGTGGCGTTGACGTAAAGTTCGACGGAAATACAGTAACAGTAAAGGGTCCAAAAGGAGAATTATCTCAAACTTTTGATAGCTCCATGAAAATAAGCTTACAAGATGGAAGTCTTATTGTAGAAAGACCATCCGATAGCAAAAAACATAAGTCATTACATGGCCTTGTAAGAACTTTAATTCAAAACATGGTTGTGGGAGTTACTGAAGGTTACAAAAAAGAATTAGAAATAATTGGTACAGGATACAGAGCAGCTAAAAACGGTAAGAAATTAGCCCTAAACTTAGGTTTTTCACACCCATTAGAGCTTGAAGATCCAGCAGGAATCGAAACAGAAGTACCAGCTCCAACTAAAATCATCGTATCAGGTATTGATAAACAACAAGTTGGCCAATATGCAGCTTTAATTAGAAAATACAGACAACCTGAACCATACAAAGGAAAAGGTATCAGATATGTTGATGAATACGTAAGACGTAAAGTTGGAAAGACAGGTAAGTAGGAGGTAAACAGTGTTTAAAAAAATCGATAAAAATGCGAATAGAATAAAGAGACACAAAAGAATTAGAAATCACATCTCCGGTACCGAGTCACGTCCAAGACTTTCTGTTTTCAGATCAAGTGCACACATTTATGCACAAATTATAGATGATGTAAACGGAAACACACTTGTAAGTGCTTCAACTTTAGATAAGTCATTAGGACTTGAAAACACTAAAAACATTGAAGCAGCAAAGGTAATTGGAGAAACTGTAGCAAAGAAAGCTTTAGAAGCCGGCATTTCTGAAGTTGTATTTGATAGAAGTGGATACCTATATCACGGAAAAGTAAAAGCTCTTGCAGAAGCAGCAAGAGAAGCCGGACTAAAATTTTAACAGGGGAGGGAAATATGGAACGTTCATTAATCGACGCTAGAGAACTAGACCTTGAAGACAAAGTAGTAGCAATAAACAGAGTTGCTAAAGTTGTAAAGGGCGGTAAGAACTTCAGATTCTCTGCACTTGTTGTTGTAGGTGACAGAAATGGTCACGTAGGTATTGGAACTGGTAAAGCACTTGAAGTACCAGAAGCAATTAGAAAAGCAACACAAGATGCTAAAAAGCACTTAATAAAAGTAAACTTACTAGGAACAAGTATCCCTCACCAAATCACAGGAATTTTTGGAGCGGGTAAAGTATTTTTAAAACCAGCTAGTGAAGGTACCGGAGTTATAGCAGGTGGTCCTGTTCGTGCGGTATGCGAATTAGCAGGTATAACTGATATACGTACTCACAACTTGGGAACTTCAAATCCGAGAAATGTTGTTAACGCTACAGTTAAAGCACTTTCAGAACTTAAGAGTGCAGAAAGCGTAGCAAGACTTAGAAATAAGTCTGTAGATGAGATTTTAGGATAAGGGGGTAGAAGACTATGAAAATTAAATTAGTAAAGAGCCCTATCGGTAGACAAAAGACTCATAAGAAAACAGTTAAAGCACTTGGATTCAAGAAATTAGGACAAGTACTTGAAAAAGAAGATAATCCTCAAATCAGAGGTATGATAAAGCAAGTAGCATACATGCTTGAAATCGAAGAATAAGGAGGTGTAAGACGTGAAATTACATGACTTAAGACCTGCAGAAGGCGGCGGTGTAAGAGCCAAAAAGAGACTTGGTAGAGGTATCGGATCAGGTACAGGAAAAACTGCCGGAAGAGGACACAAAGGGCAAAACGCTAGAAGCGGTGGAGGAGTAAGACCTGGATTTGAAGGGGGTCAAATGCCTCTATTCAGACGTCTACCTAAGAGAGGTTTCACTAATAACTTCGCAAAAGAGTGGGCTATAGTAAATCTTGAAGCTCTTAACGTATTTGAAGAAGGAACAGAAGTTACACCTGAACTTTTAATAGAACAAGGTCTTGTTAAAGCAAGAAAAGCTAAAGACGGAGTTAGAATACTAGGCAACGGAGAAATCAATGTTAAGCTTACTGTAAAAGCTCAACACATCTCAAAGTCTGCGGCAGAAAAAATTGAGGCTGCGGGAGGAAAGGCCGAGGTGATCTAATGATTTCTACATTTAGAAATGCTTGGAAGATACCCAATTTGCGTAAAAAGATGATTTTCACTCTTTTAATGCTATTGGTATACAGACTTGGTTCACACATACCGGTTCCGTATATGAATGCTCAAGTCGTTCAAAAATTATTTAACGGAGCAAATCAATCAGTATTTGCTCTAATCGACTTGATGAGCGGTGGTAGTTTAAGTAACTATACAATATTTGCAGCTAATATATATCCTTATATTACTGCATCAATTGTATTGCAACTTTTGACAATAGCAATTCCTTCATTAGAAGCACTTGCTAAAGAAGGAGAAACAGGAAGAAAGACAATAGCAAAATACACTAGATATTTAGCTATAGTTATAGCTTTAGTACAAGCTTTAGGATATTCTTTCGGTTTCTTTGGAAAAGCTGTAATGGCAACAAACTTTATGGAAAAATCAGTAGTTGTTTTATCCATAGTAGCAGGTACAGCGTTTCTAATCTGGATTGGAGAACAAATTACAGAACACGGAATCGGAAATGGTATTTCAATAATAATATTTGCGGGTATCGTTACAAGATTCCCTAAAGATATAGCACAATCAATAGCTTTAGTAAAAGCAGGTAGAGCAAATCCTATATTCCTTGTTCTATTCTTATTGATTGTAATCGGAATAATCTTCTTTGTAGTTACACTTAACGAAGGTGAAAGAAGAATTCCAGTGCAATATGCAAAAAGAGTTGTAGGCAGAAAGATGTATGGTGGACAATCAACTCATATACCTATTAAGGTACTTATGACTGGTGTAATGCCAATGATTTTCTCAAGTTCAATCGTAGCAATACCAGCTACAATTGCAATGTTCACAAGAAATGAGTCAACAAAGAACTTTATATTAAAGTATTTCACAACACAAGGTGCAGTAGGAACTATACTTTACATTGTATTCACAGTACTTTTAATAGTATTCTTCACTTATTTCTATACATCAATTCAATTTAATACTGTAGAGTATTCAAAGCAAATGCAACAAAATGGTGGTTTCGTACCAGGAATAAGATCTGGTAAACCAACAAGCGAATATTTACAAAGAACAGTTAACAGATTAGTATTTCCAGGAGCTATAGCACTTGCGATATTAGCAATACTTCCAATACTACTTAATAAAATCAGTGGACTTCCATTTGCATTTGGTGGTACAAGTATGATAATCGTAGTAGGTGTAATCCTTGAAACTACAAGAACTCTAGAACAACAACTATTAATGAGACACTATAAAGGTTTCTTAAAGAAATAGGAGGAGAATATGAAGCTCGTTATACTAGGACCTCCAGGGGCTGGTAAAGGTACTCAAGCAGAGTCAATTATAGAGAAATATAACATTCCTCATATATCAACTGGAGACATTTTTAGAGAAAATATAAAAAATGAAACAGAACTTGGTAAAAAAGCTAAAGGTTACATGGACAAAGGACTTTTAGTACCAGATGAAGTAGTAATTGAAATAGTAGAAGATAGACTACAACGTGAAGACTGTAAAGATGGTTTCCTATTAGATGGATTCCCTCGTACAGTACAACAAGCAGTTAGCTTAGATGCTATGCTTGATAGAATGGGAACTAAACTTGATCGTGTTGTAAACATTGAAGTAGACCCTAAGATATTAGTTGAAAGAGCAGTTGGCAGAAGAATCTGTAAAACTTGCGGTGCAACTTATCACGTTAAGTTTAATCCTCCAATAGTTGAAGGAGTTTGTGACAAGGACAGTACACCTCTAATTCAAAGAGCAGACGATACGGAAGAAACAGTAAGCACGAGAATTAAGGTTTATTTAGACCAAACAACACCGCTTATTGACTATTACAAAGCTCAATCATTATTATTAAATGTTGATGGAGAGCAAGAAATAGGTGAAGTATTTAAAGCAGTAGTAAATGGGTTAGAAAATGACTAATGGAGTTAACAAATAATATAAAAATTGGTCAAGTTGTCAAATCGAAAACCGGGCGTGATGCAGGGGGAATATTTTTAGTCTATAAAGTTTTAGACAACGAATATGTTGAGATTGTAGATGGCAAGAGAAGAACGCTTGAAAAGCCTAAGAAAAAGAAGATGAAGCACTTAATGGTGTATAATGCTATAGAAGAGATTCATCCTCAAATCTTAGATGCTCACATAAGAAAGTTGCTAAAGCAATATATCTAAGAGAAAGGAGCCTTAGAGTGGCCAAAGAAGATGTAATTGAAGTTGAAGGAATAGTAGTTGATGCTCTTCCAAACACTCATTTTAAAGTTGAGTTGGAAAATGGACACGTTATTTTAGCTCATATCTCAGGCAAATTGAGAATGAACTATATAAGAATACTTCCAGGTGATAAGGTAACTGTTGAACTTTCCCCATACGATTTGACTAGGGGTAGAATTACCTGGAGAAAGAAATAATCCTATATCCGAAAGGAATACCCGTAAGGGCACATGAACTAGGAGGAATACAGAATGAAAGTTAGACCATCTGTAAAAAAGATGTGCGAAAAATGTAAGATAATTAAGAGAAAAGGCCGTGTAATGGTCATTTGCGAAAATCCTAAGCACAAGCAAAGACAAGGTTAAGGGGGAACTTATGGCAAGAATCGCTGGTATTGATTTACCCAGAGAAAAGCGTGTTGAAATAGGTCTTACCTATATCTATGGAATCGGAAGAAAGAGATCTCAAGAGATTTTAACTAAAGCCGATGTAAATTTTGATACAAGGGTTAAGGACTTATCTGAAGCGGAAGTAGCTCGTATAAGAGAAGAAATAGCTAATTACCAAGTAGAAGGAGATCTACGTCGTGAAGTTCAAATGAACATCAAGAGACTTAGAGATATCAACTGCTACAGAGGTATGAGACATAAAAAAGGCCTTCCAGTAAGAGGTCAAAAAACTAAAACTAATGCTAGGACAAGAAAAGGTCCTAAGAAATTAGTTTCTAAAAAGAAGTAAAGGAGGGGTAAAATGGCTAAAAAACAACAAAAAGCGACTCGTGTAAGAAGAAGAGAACGTAAAAACATTGAAAAAGGTCAAGCTCACATAGCTTCAACATTCAATAATACCATGGTTACCCTTACTGATATGTCAGGAAACGTAATATCTTGGGCAAGTGCTGGACAACTTGGTTTTAGAGGATCAAGAAAATCAACTCCTTTTGCAGCACAAGAAGCTGCACAAGAAGCTGCAAACAAAGCTAAAGAACATGGACTAAAACAAGTAGAGGTTTATGTTAAGGGACCGGGTTCAGGAAGAGAAGCTGCAATCAGATCATTACAAGCTTCAGGATTAGAAGTAACAATGATCAAAGATGTAACACCAATTCCACACAATGGTTGTAGACCACCTAAACGTAGGAGAGTTTAACGCACTCCTGTAGGCACAAAGAGGAGGACCCATGATAGAAATAGAAAAACCGAGCATTGAGATAGAAGAAATTAGTGATAGCGGTGAATATGGTAAGTTTATAGTAGAACCACTTGAAAGTGGCTATGGAATTACCATAGGGAACTCTCTTAGAAGGGTTCTTCTTTCATCACTACCCGGTGCTGCAGTTTCATTTATCAACATCAGAGGTGTTGAGCATGAATTTGATACAATTCCGGGAGTTCTTGAAGATGTACCGCAAATCATATTAAACATTAAGGGATTAGTTCTAAGAATGGATGAAGAGCTACCTGTTAAGCTTATTATTGAAAAGAAGGGCGAAGGGGTAATTACTGCATCTGATATTCAAGTAGGACCAGAAGTGGAGATAGTAAATCCTGATCACCACATTGCTACACTTAATGAAGATGCGGATGTCTATATGGAATTGACTGTAGAAAAGGGACGTGGCTATGAACCAGCTGAATTAAAGAAAGAAGAAATTTCTGAAATAGGCGTCATAGCAATAGATTCAAACTATACTCCAATTAAGAAAGTTAATTGGAAAGTTGAAAACACAAGAGTTGGACAAAGAACTGACTTTGATAAACTAATTCTTGAAGTTACAACAGATGGATCTATGAAAGCTGATGAAGCAACATCTCTTGCTGCAAAAATCCTAACAGAACACTTAGATTTGTTTATTGGTTTAACTGACCATGTGGATCAGGTCAACATCATGGTTGAAAAACCTGAAGATGATAAAGAAAAAGTTCTAGAGATGACAGTTGAAGAAATGGATTTATCTGTTAGAAGTTTCAATTGTCTAAAGAGAGCCAACATCAACACAGTTGAAGAACTTGCTTCTAAAACTGAAGATGAAATGATGAAGGTTAGAAATTTAGGAAGAAAATCTTTAGAAGAAGTTATTAATAAGTTAAATGAACTCGGACTTGGTTTGAGACAAGAAGACGAATAAAGAGGAGGGACACATGGCAAAGTTAAGAAAACTTGGTCGCCCAACTGCACATAGAAAAGCTATGCTTAGAAATCTTGTAACTTCACTTTTAAGAGAAGGACAAATAACTACTACAGTTACAAGAGCTAAAGAAACTAAGAGAATGGCTGAAAAAATGATCACTCTTGGAAAAAGAGGAGATCTTCACGCAAGAAGACAAGCTTTAGCTTATATATATGATGAAGATGTAGTTACTAAATTATTTACTGAAATAGCTCCAAACTATTCAGAAAGAAATGGTGGATACACTAGAATATTAAAGCTTGGTAACCGTCTTGGGGATGGCGCAGAAAAGGCTATAATTCAATTAGTATAAATAAGAGCCCATAGAGGCTCTTTTTTAATGGATAATTTATCATAACAAGTGCAACATAAATAAACTCATAGCTAATCAGCTGTGTTAATATGTAAGTGACCAAACAAAACATATTAAAAGGAGTGATTAACTATGAGCTATAACCATCTTACCATAGAAGAAAGATCTTGTATTTACCAATTTTTAAATTTAGGAATGAGTATAAGGAAAATTGCACAAGCACTTAAAAGGTCACCTAGTACAATATCTAGAGAAATTAAAAGAAATTCATCTAAGATAAAAGTTAGTAGGGGAAGTTACACTAAGTACTTTCCGATAAAGGCAAATGATAAATATATTGATAGAAGAAAAGACTGCCATAGAAAAAGTAAATTTTCTAAAGATGTTATTGATTATTTAACTGTAAAGATTAACGAACATTGGTCCCCTGAACAAATATCAAATAGAAACACAAATGAGATTCATGAATTACCATCTACATCAACGATATATAGAATGATACACGCCAAAAAGCTGCCAAAAACTAGTATGAAAAATTTGAGAAGAAAAGCTAAATTTAAAAGGCCAGCAGAAAAAAGAGGAAAATTCAATGATAAAGGTAGAACAATTAAGAAAAGACCTAAAGAGATATACAGAAGGCAAGAATTAGGCCACTGGGAAGCAGATACAGTGGAATCAGGCAGATTAGATCATAAAAGGAAAAGTAGATGTTGTTTCGTAACTTTAGCAGAAAGAAAATCTAGATATTATATAGCAATCCTAGTTGAAAATAGAAAGTCGGAAAGCGTAACACCAGCAATAATAAATGCATTAAAAGATTATCCAAAAGAATTAGTAAAAACAATAACCTTTGATAGAGGTAAAGAATTTTCAGAATTTGAGAAAATAGAAAAAGAATTAGGATGCAAAACTTATTTTTGTGATCCCTATTGTGCATGGCAAAAAGGTACAAATGAAAATAGTAACGGACTTTTGAGGGAGTTTTATCCTAAGGGTATGGATTTATCAGAAGTGAATATTGATGAATTAAATTATAACTTAAGTTTAATGAATAATAGACCTAGAAAATGTATAAAATATAAAACACCTAAAGAAGAACTTTTTGGTCTCTTACCATAGGTGTTGCATTTGATTTGACAATTCGTCTGCAAAAAAATTGCACTTATACGCTTTTAGTCCTAAACTTTAAGTAACCAACAACAAAGCTTGGAGGTGCATATAAGTGCAAAATAATAATATCATGAATTTGTTTGGTTTTAAAGATGTAGTTTTTGTATAGTGTTGATGAGAGTAATAATTTTGTTAATGTTCACGCTTCTGTTTCTAAGATGTCTATTTGTCCTCATTGTGGTTCTAAAAAGATTTGGGTTCATGATCATAGAATTCAAAAGATTAGGGATACTCACATCCGAGGTAAGAAATCTTTGATTTTCTTAAAGAAAACTAGATATGATTGTAAGTCTTGTGGTTCTCGTTTTGAGAGGAATCTTGATTTTATTGCCAAAGGTCATACTATGACCAATAGACTTGTTTTTGCTATTGTTTCTGAGTTTGATGAGCTTTATTCTATATCTTCTATTGCTAATAGGTATAATGTTTCATCAAACACAGTATTAAGAATTTTAAATTGTTTAAGTGCTTCTAGAGATAGGCTATCAGAAGTATTATGTATAGACGAATTTAAAGGTGATAGTGGAAATATTAAGTATCAGACTTCTCTTCTTGATGGATCTAAACACTCTATCATAGATATCTTACCATCAAGAGATAAGAATACATTGTATGGGTACTTTGAAAAGATACCAAACAAAGAAAGAAACGAAGTAAAATTTTTTGTAAGTGATATGTCTAAAACATTTAAATCAGTTAAGAAATCATTCTTTAAAAACGCAATACATATCATAGATAGGTACCACTTCATAAGACAAGTATCCTGGGCATTAGAAAATGTTAGAAAGAGAATACAAAAGGATGTATCATCAAAGCTTAGGAAATATTTTAAAAGAAGTAAGAGTTTAATTACAAAACCTGCCTCTAAGCTAACTTCAGAACAAGCTAATGAAGTATCACTTATGATTGAACTTAACAAGGAATTAAAAGAAGCATACAAGTTAAAAGAATTGTTCTACTGTGTGCCCTGTGGGTACCAGTATGTACTTAGTCAGCCAAACAAAACTAGAGCTAAAAAAGCTTTAAGAGAATGGATAAAAAGAGCAGATGAATCAAAATTAAAAGAATTTAAATCTTGTATCACTTCTTTTAATAACTGGTTTGAAGAAATATGTAATTCATTTGATTACTCTTGGTCAAATGGACCTCTTGAAGGAACTCATACAAAGATAAAAACATTAAAAAGAAATTGTTTTGGTATTAGAAATTTTGACTTGTTTAGAAAAAGAATTATGTTTTCATGTAAGTAGAGATTAGGAAAACGGGAAAATTTGCAAAACCCCTAGGGGTTTTATTTGCTATGCTTATTTTTAGTTGTTTTTTGCTATTTTAGTTTTGATATCTTTATTAGCGTCTATGTGCCCATTTTTACATAAAGAAAGAGACTCGAGTTAACGAGTCTCCCCAATATTTGACATAGAGCCTCTATAATTGTTACACTTATTTTTATGTCCAAATATTTGTAATTCATTTAAAAGTATAGTTATGATAAACTAAATGATAGGAAATATTTTTATTAAATAGGAGGATGTATGAAAAAGTTTTTAAAAGTCTGTTTGATTTTTGCTTTTGTATTATCTTTGGTAGCTTGTACGGCAAAAGAAGAGAAAAAAGCAGAAGATGTAAAAAAAGATGAAGTGTTGAGCTTAAACTTTGAAGACTACTTAGAAAAGTCTAAGGGCACAGAGGTTACGTTCTATGGTTGGGGTGGTTCAGACCAAACCAATGATTGGATAGACCACTATTTAGCTGATAAATTGAAATCAGAATATAACATAACACTTAAGAGAACAGGTATGAATATCGATGAAATACTTAATAATCTTCAAAACAGTGTTCAAGCAAATGAAGAAAAGGGAAATATCGATGTCATATGGATTAATGGTGAGAACTTCTATACAGCAATGGAGGGTAATTTGCTCTTTGGACCATTTGTAAATAAACTTCCAAACTTTGAAAAGTATGTAGATACAGAATCCGAAGATATTAAGTATGACTTTGGATATGAGACTAAAGGTTTTGAAGCTCCTTATGGCAAGGCGCAAGTAGTAATGATTTACAATTCGGATAAATTAAGTCCAATTACAAGTGCGGATGAATTTTTAGAAGCTGCTAAGGCAAATCCAGGTAAGTTGACTTATCCAGCACCACCAGATTTTACAGGTTCAGCGTTCGTTAGAAATATTGTATATGAAAAAGTTGGATATGAAAAATTAAAGGATATAGATCCTAAGGATAAAGAGGCTGTAAGAGAAGCTATGAAGCCAGCTCTTGAATATCTAAAAGAATTAAAGCCTTATTTATGGCAAGAAGGAAAAACATACCCTGCAGATTCAACTCAATTAGATAATATGTTTGCAGATGGAACAGTTTATTTTGATGTAAGCTACAATACAAACTTTGCTTCTAATATGGTTGATAAGGGAGTATTTGCACAGTCAACTAGAACATCAGTATTTGATAAAGGCACAATAGGCAACACCCATTTCCTAGCTATAGCAAAGAACGCACCTAACAAAGAAGGGGCAATGGTAGTTATAAATGAGATATTAAATTTTGAATCTCAAATGGAAAAATATAAACCTGAAGTTTGGGGAGATCTGCCAGTAATAGACAACTCAAAACTTTCAGAAGAAGAAAAAACAGCAATAGCAGGTGTGAAACTAGGTGTTGCAACAATAGCCCAAGATGAACTTATTTCAAAGAGACAACCTGAGTTACCAGCTGCAATGGTACCAGTGATCGAAGAAATATGGGCGGAAGAAATACCTAACTAAATAGGATAGGATAATGAATAAAAGATTAAGACCATACTTGGAAGTTATGCCAATTGTATTTCTTTTATTATTCATATTGATTATGGGAATATTCGGGGCTTTGATACAAAGCTTCGGATATTTTCCTATTATTGGATTAAAAGAATTTACAGTGAAATACTACATTCAAGTGTTTAAATCAGAAATATTTTTAAACAGTTTAATATATACAGTCTACACAACGCTTATATCATCTGTACTATCTGTTTGTATGGGCGTTATAATAGCAAGAATACTATTTAAAACTAAAATGAAAATAGAATTCTTTTATAAAATACCAATAATTATACCGCACATAACAGTGGTGCTTTTTGCTATTACATTTCTATCAGACACAGGTATTTTTTCAAGAATAGCTTATTTAATAGGCATAGAAAATTCACAGCAAATTTTTTCAAAAGTATTATTTAATAAAAATGGACTCGGAGTGATACTGTCTTATGTATGGAAGCAGACTCCCTATGTGATGTTAAGTATACTCACAGTATTAAAAAGAATGAATAGTAGCTATGAGGACGTTGCAGTCAACTTGGGGGCTAGTAGATTTTATACCTTTAGAAAAGTTACTTTACCTATGTTATTGCCTACAATACTATCTACATTCACGATAATATTTGCATTTTCATTTGGGGCTTATGAGATACCAATGCTACTCGGAGCGACCAAACCACGTGCACTACCTGTGCAAGCATTTATAGAGTATCAAAACCCAAACTTGTTAAATAGACCTTATGCTATGGCAATGAATATAGTGATAATTATATTTTGTGTGGGTTCTGTAATGCTCTTTAATTCAATTATTAGACGATTGGTGGAGAAATAATATGCATAAGAGATTTTTAGGGTGCAGATTGATTTTATGGTTGACTGTGATAGCTATAGTGCTCCCAATTTTTATTTTGATAGTCTGGTCGTTTACGAACAACTATATGTGGCCAAATATCTTTCCAAGCAGTTACGGTCTTAGAGGCTGGAAGTATGTTTTTCAAAATTCAAATAGAGTTTTAAATGCCTTAAGAAATAGTTTTATTATCTCAATGTTCACTACTGTTATAACTCTGATTATATCTATACCTTGTGCAAGAGCTTTGGCATTTGAAGAATTTAAGGGGAAAAAATTGGTTGAAGTATTAGTTCTTTCACCATTAGTTATACCGTCGGTTTCGATAGGCATGGGACTTAATATACAGTTTATAAAATTGGGGTTGGCACGTACATTCACAGGTATAGTGCTCGTGAGTATAGTGCCGTGCATACCGTATGCTGTGAGAATGATTGAGGAAGTATTTAGGATAGTGGGCCAAGAGCATTTCAAACAAGCCAAGGTATTAGGGGCAGATAATATATATATATTCAAGAAAATAGTGGTGCCTCTACTACTTCCGGGCATACTGTCATCTGGTATGATGTGCTATATAATTTCATTCAGCCAATATTTTTTGGCATATTTAATAGGGGGAGGCAAGATAATAACCTTCACTATGGAGATGTTTCCATTTATACAGTCTGGAGATAGAATGATGGGTTCTGTTTATGGAATAATATTTATATTTAGTACTATGTTTTTTTTAATAGCTATGGAGTTAATAATAAAGTATTTTTATAAAAAGGAAATAGAGGATTATTATGTATAGGAATGATGAGACTAAGTTGAGATTGAGTAAAATCGTTAAGAAATATGGGGAAAAAACAGTATTAAAAAGTTTGTCATTAGAAGTTAAATTAGGTGAGAAGCTTAGCATACTTGGGCCATCAGGTTGTGGCAAGAGCACTCTTTTAAATATAATGGCGGGGTTGATAGATGAGTTTGACGGCAATATATTTTTAAATCAGGAAGATATAACTACAAAGCCTGCTAATAAGAGAAATATTGTGATAGTTAGCCAAGATAATTTTTTGTTTCCACATATGAATGTGTATGAGAATATAGCTTTCCCGATGCGAGTTAGAAAGTTTGAAGAGGTTGAAATTAAAGTAAGAGTTATAGAACTTTTAAACGAGATAGGACTAAATGGATATGAAAATAAGAAGGTAAATAAATTATCCGGTGGAGAAAAGCAAAGGATAGCTCTTGCAAGAGCGCTAGCTGCAGAGCCGGAAATTCTATTGTTGGATGAAGCATATTCAAGTTTAGATACAAATCTAAGACATAAGATGAGAGAGCTTACCATATCATTACACAACAAACACAATATAACCACAATTTTGGTAACACATGACAAAGAAGAAGCTATGATGTTTAGCGATAGAATATGCGTAATGCTACAAGGCGAAGTAAAGCAAATAGACGAGCCACAAACCGTCTATAACATTCCAAGTTGTATAGAGGTGGCTAAGTTCTTAATGAGCGATAACTATGTAGGGCTAAAAGAAGCAATTGAAATTGGAGTTATAGATAGCAAAGATATTAGTGATTTTAAAGAAGAAAGTTCATTTTTAATTAAGCCAGAGGATATAGAATTAGGCTACTATAGAGATGGTGTTAAAGCAAAGGTAATAGACAAAAAATATTCAATAGGCAAGATAAAATATCAAGTTGAAATAAAGGGTTTTAGGTTGATCGTAGACTACTACAGACGAAATGAATTTGAAGTTGGAGACGAAGTTAGCATAAGAATTAAGCACTATGTAGTTTATTGATTGGAGAGTTATAAATGAAAAAAGTTATATTCGATTGTGATAATACCATGGGAATAGATAATCGTGATATAGATGATGGATTGGCTCTAGTATATTTGCTAAATAATGATGAAGTAGATTTAAAGGGCATAACTTGTACTTATGGGAATGATAGCTTAGAAAAAGTGTTTAAGCAAACCACAGAGCTTTGTAGAAGATTGCACATAGATGTTCCTGTATTAAAGGGCAATGGTAGTTTAGATATGCTAGATTATGTGGAATGTAAGTTTGAGACAGAAGAAAGTGAAGATTATTTATCGAATAAAGCTGCAAGATATATTGTAGAAATGGTAAATGAATCTCCAAATGAAATATCTATATTGGCTACGGGGTCTCTCCAAAATATATATGATGTTTGGAAAATTGATAACAGCATAGCAGATAAGATAAGAGAGATTGTGGTGATGGGTGGAATTACATCGGATTTATATTTTGACGGAAAAGTTATGAAAGAATTAAATTTTTCTGTTTGTAGCCAAGCTGCTCATTGTGTGATAAATGAATTTAAAAATTTGACAATACTCACTGGCAACAACTGTCTGGATATTGAGTTTACTCATGAGGATTTAGATAAGATAGAAAAAATAGGACAAGTAAAAAATAAGTTTATATACGATAAGATAATCAAGTGGATGAATGAATTTAAAGAGATGTATAATTATGATTCGATAGTTTTATGGGATGTTATAGCAGCCATATATTTGACTGATAAAAATTTATTTGAAGATAATTATGTAGATATAATTTCTACAGAAAAAGATTTGCTAAATGGAAGATTAGTTTTAGGAGAGAATGGGAAAAATACAAATTTGCCAGTGGCTAAGAATGCAAGCTTAATAAACCAAAAACTTATAGATACCGTATTTAAATAAAAAATCAGACTACTCAATGTAATCTGATTTTTTTAAGTATTTTATTTTCTAAATGTAAATTCTCCATTATCGATACTTTCGATAATAGCAAGAGATAGTAGGTCGTGTCCAGCATCTCTTATAATTTGTCCACCTTCTTGGAATCCTTTTTCTACCGCTACAGAAATTCCTTCAACTTTAGCTCCACTTTGTTCTGCAATAGATACTAAACCTTTAAGTGCGTTACCTTCAGCTAAAAAGTCGTCGATTAGAAGCAATTTGTCATCTTCATTTAAAAACTTTTTAGATACTGTAACGGTATATTCTTTATCAGTAGTGAAAGATTGAACTTTTGATTCATAAAGGTCGCCACCGATATTTTTTGTCTTTTGTTTCTTTGCAAAAACAACTGGCAAATAGCCGAATTTTTCTGAAACTACAGTAGCTAAAGCTATACCTGAAGCTTCGATTGTTAGAATTTTATTAATTCCTCTGTCTTTAAAATGGTTGTAAATTTCTTCACCTAGTTCGGATAAAAACTTTATATCAAGTTGGTGATTTAAAAAAGAATCAACCTTTATGATATTTGTTCCAAGTATATATCCATCTTTTTCAATTCTATCTTCTAATAGTTTCATTCAATCCTCCTAAAGTTATATTATTACAGAAAATTGGTTATTTTAAAAGAGGTTTAATAACATTTATAATATTTCTGTTATAATAATTTAAGGGAGGTAGGTATGTTTAAAGACTTAGTAGAGAAGAGAAGATCTATTAGAAAATATACAGAAGAGCCATTAAAAGATAGCGAAATACAAGATTTGATTTTGGCAGGACTAAAAGCCCCAACTGCAAAGAACTTAGATACAGTTGAGCTCATAGTGGTTGAAAATGAAAAGACACTCGAAGAGCTCTCTGAGTTTAGAGAAACAGCGGCTAAGCATTTAAAATATGCAAAGTGTGCAATTGCTGTAATATCGAATATAGAAGTTTCGCCAGATCACAATAGGCAAGACGCCTGCATAGCAGCTTCTTTTATATTGCTACAAGCTGAAGATTTAGATATAGGAGCTTGTTGGGTGAATGTATATAATAAATTCGACAAGAATGGAAAACCTGCCGATGAAAGAATAAGAGAAATACTAAACATTCCAAGTAAGTATAATGTGGAATGTGTTATTGCATTAGGATATAAGGCTGAAGAGCCTAAAGATAAAAAGGAAAAGAATTTTAAAGAAGATGTGCACTACGAAAAATATTAAATTAAATACATTGATAGATACAGAAAAGTTTGGAGAAAGCTTAGGTAAGATGCTAAGAGCTGGAGATGTGGTTTGTTTAAACGGTGAACTTGGAGTGGGAAAGACAACCCTAACGAAGAGCATAGCTAAGGGAATGGGAATAGAAGACTATATAACATCTCCGACATTTAATATAATAAATGAATATTATGGAGACCTTAACCTTTATCATTTCGACACATATCGTTTAGAAAATGTAGAAGAAGTTTCATACTTAGGATTTGATGAGTATTTTTATGGAGAAGGAGTCTGCGTGATAGAATGGGCAGACAGGATTAAAAGTTTTTTACCGGAAGAATACTTGGAGATAAACATTAGAGAAGATAGAACAGCACAATTAAAAGCTGTTGGAGAGCATTTTGAAGAAATATTGGAGAAGATAGAATGTTGACACTTGGAATAGATACATCAACCATGACAGCAACTGTCGGACTTTCAGACGGTCAAAAGGAAATAGTATCTTATGAAATTACAGAAGGAGTATTTAACTCAGAAGAACTTACAGATATGATAGAAGATATGTTTTCTCATGTTAAATACACAATCAAGGACGTTGAATTATTTGCGGTAGGAGTTGGACCGGGCTCATTTACAGGCACGAGAATTGCGGTTACAATGGCAAGGACTTTTTCACAAATTTTAAAGAAACCAATAGTGGGCGTATCTTCATTGAGAGCTATGAGCATGATTGATTCAAAAGAAGATGTATTGGTACTTGTTGATGCAAAGAGAAAGAGAGCTTATTACGGACTTTATTCTAGAAATGGAGAAGAAGTTATAATGGAAGATGGAATTAAAAATATAGATGAGATTCTTGAAACTATGGATAAGCCATTTAAAATAACAGGGACAGGCACTAAAGTTTTTGAAGAAAAATTAAATTCAGATAATATAATCAATAGAAATATAAGAGGAGTTAACATAGCTAAGCTTGGAGAAATGATTTACAAGGAAAGAGGAGCAGATAACTTAGAGGAAGTATTGCCAAATTATTTAGCAGTTTCTCAGGCAGAAGCTCAGTTTAATGAAAAACATGGACTTTAATATACGCAGAGCTAATTTTGAAGATTTAGATGGCATTCACAACGTTGAATCAAAATCATTCAGTGACCCATGGTCGAAAAGTCTTTTTAAAGTTGCATTGACAGATCCACTCACAGAGATATGGGTTGCAGAAACAGAAAAAATTGTAGGATTTATGATTTATTCTAAGTTGTTTGAAGTTAGCCTAGATAATATAGCAGTTTTAAAAGAGTGTAGAGGAAATGGAATAGGCAATAAATTATTAGAAAGACTTATGGAGTTTTCTAAAGAAAATGAAATAACCTTGGAAGTTGAGCACGATAACGAACCTGCAAAGAGTATATATGAAAAATTTGGATTTAAAATAGAGGGCATGAGACAGGATTACTATGGCAAAGGTCGACATGCGTATATAATGTGGAAAAGAAGTATTTAGTGGAGGAAGATAATGAACGTATTGGGAATTGAAAGTTCATGCGATGAAACATCAGTTGCCGTTGTAAAAGATGGCAGAGAGGTTTATTCTAATATCATTTCATCTCAAATAGCAACTCATCAAAAATTTGGTGGAGTTGTACCAGAAGTTGCTTCAAGAAAGCATGTAGAAGCATTTAATGGAGTACTTGAAACAGCTATGAAAGAGAGTGGACTTGAGTTTTCAGATATAGATTTAGTTGTTGGAACTAGGGGGCCGGGGCTTGTAGGCGCTCTTTTAGTAGGATTGTCAGGAGCTAAGGCAGTAGCTTACTCTTTGGGAGTCCCATTTGTTGGAGTAAATCATATGTTTGGACATGTGTGTGCAAATTATATAGCGCATAAAGATTTAAAACCACCATTTATTGGACTTATAGTTTCAGGAGGACATACATATCTTGTAAAAGTAAAAGATTTTGTGGACTTTGAATTGGTAGGAAGAACTCGTGACGATGCGGTTGGGGAAGCATTTGATAAAGTTGCAAGGAAGATGGGAATAGGATACCCAGGTGGGCCTATAATAGATAAACTTGCAAAAGAAGGAAAAGATGTATTAGATTTTCCAAGAGTAATGTTGGAAGAAGACAGCTATGATTTTTCATTTAGTGGTCTTAAGACAGCAGTAATAAATTATCTACATCAATGCGAACAGAAAAACGAAGAGTATAAAACAGAAGATGTAGCGGCATCATTCCAAGCTGCAGTTATAGATGTGTTGGTAGAGAAAGCTTTCAGACTTACTAAAGAAGAAAACATGGATAAAATAGTATTGGCCGGTGGAGTTGCTGCCAACGCAGGTTTGAGAAATGCACTTGAAAAAAGAGGAGAAGAAGAAGGAGTAAAAATATATTACCCTGATCTTAAACTCTGCACAGATAATGCAGCTATGATAGCATCAGCTGGATACTTCACCTATCTTTCAGGTGATTATGACAAAAAAGCATATGCAATGCCTAATTTAGGTTTGAAATAAGGAGAGTTGAAAGACTCTCTTTTTTATGCAAAGCAACCAAGAAGTTTGAATGGATAATTTCAATTTGATTCTATTTTAAATTTTTCTTTTGCAAATAAAGTAATTTACATTTCACTTTGAATTTATTTACAATTTATTATAACATAAATTGTCTTCCAAATAAAGTAAGGTTGACAAAAACGTTTGCCAAGAATATTATTATGGTAACAAGTAATAAAGGAGGTAGAATGAATGAGATTTAAGATAGATTTGCTTTTAAATAAAGATGAGATACTTAAAGATAAAAATCGTATCTTTATATCTTTATTTAAAACTATACTATTGGAATCGGATGAACAAACTTATCATGAGCTTTATGATAAGGGGAAAACGGAAAGAAAAGATTTCACATTCTCTATAAATATGCCAAAGTGCAAATTTAATAGAGAAACGATCAGTATTCCTGAAAAAAAGATTAGCTTGTTTTTTTCAGCTGCTGATTTGAAATTGGGAATAGCATTTTATAATGCCTTTATTAGAGCGAAAGGAAAAGTCATAAAGTATAAGGACTTAGAATTAAAAATAGTGAATATAGCACTTCATAAAGAAGTAGTATTCACTACTAATTCGACAGTATTTAGAACTAGTTCTCCAATTGTAATAAGAGAACATAACAAAGATACCAATAAAGACTGGTACTATGATCTATCAACAGAGGAGGGATATAAGCTATTTATTGAGAGTTTAAAGAATCAAGTACTATTGGATTTGCCTGGGAGTGAATATGATTTGAATGAATTTAAGGTTGAAGTAATTTCAAATAAGACAGTAAAAGTGAAGCATTATGGAATAGAAGTGCTTTCGAATTTGGCAACTTTTAAAGTTACTGCAAAACCTTACATATTAAGTTACATGTTAAATGCAGGGGTTGGAAGTTTTAAAAGTGCAGGTTTCGGGATGCTTACAGTAGTGTAGGAGGAGGTATGAGCAAGAATATTGAGTTAAAAGTATCTGATTGGATCTATAACGTAGGTTTATTAGGCCTATACAATATATTGGAATATAAAGATGAATTTGTTGAAGTAAAGAAAGATGGAATTAGCTTTGAACTCGAAGCTCTTGAAGGATTTGAAGAATATTATTTTAAATATTTGATTAAAAAATATTACAGTACATTGTCCATAAACAAGATAAATTCATTTGAAAATATTATCTCAAATTGGGAAGATGAAGATTTTAAAGTATTTGATGAAAAATCTTTAGAAACTCTTAATTTGCAAATAGAAAGCGTTAAAAAGTACATTACAAGCAATTCATACAAAAGTGCATATCAACTTATAGATAGTGAATTCAATCCACTAATTAAAGAAAAACAATTAAAGAAAATAAAATTGTCTAAAAAAGATACTATAGAAGGGAGACTAGAGGATATAAAAAATCAAGTTTCTATATTAAATGAAATTATAGAATATTTCAAAAGAAAGGATTCTATAAAATATATAGGAGCTAAAAATGTAATGTATACTTTAATTCGCAATGCTTGGGATAATGTGAGTATTTTAAATAGACAAAATAAAAATCCTGATATGTATGATGAAGTTGCAAATTATTTTGTGAAACCAGCGATTGAGTATTTAGACGGATATGAGAAAAGTAAAAATAAAGATAAATATTTATGTATGTCATGTGGTTCGAGGATTCCATCTTTGAATAACGATATTTGCTTTATAAGAGAATTAGGATTTGATACAAAGAAAAAAAATAGTCATGTATATGATTTTAATAATTATGTAGGAATATGTCCAATGTGTAAACTTGTGTACACGTGTATTCCAGCTGGATTTACTTATGCCTATAATAGGGGCTTGTTTGTAAATTATTCTAACAATTTTAAGAGCTTAATAGAAATAAATAATAATATCAAAGAGGATGTATTCAAAGAAACCAGTAAAAATACTTCAATCTATTATGCAATCCAAAAGAACATGGATGAAAAGTCAAATGAAGATATGAAGTATGAGTTATCAGATGTTCAAATAGTAAGATTTTTTAGAAATATTGATTCGGATCAGGTAAAGTATTCTTTCAATATTTTGAATAGACCAATTCAGAGAGTTATTAATGAGTGCTCAGGCAGTTTGAAATTTATCAGAGGGGCTTACTTTGAAGAAGGTAAGAAAAATGTATATGTTTATAATGAAGTAATGAACAATTTATTTAATAATCAAAATGATTTTTTAATTATTCATAAAATGCTTCATTATAAGATATCAAATCCAGATAAAACTAGGTATAGCAGTGAACATATTCAAAATGTCATTAGAATTAACAATAGTTATTTGAGGGAGGTTGGATATATGAATGACAAGAGTAATGGAAAATATTTATATTTTTCCAGGGTATCAGGAGAGAATTTAAGAGCTTCATATAAAAAAATGGATGCTGTAGAAAAGTTGAACGGAATAGCATATAGAATGTTGAATGCACTAAAAACCTCTAATAAGCATGCATTCATGGATACTTTGATTAAGGCGAGTATGTATGCAAATGAAGCAATAGATGATATATTTTCAAATACTATGGAAGATGATTTGAAGTTTAAAAATGCAGGATATTCATTTATAACGGGAATGTTAGGAAAACAAAACAATTCAAAGAACGATTCTGAAGATAATGGAGGAGAAATATGAATAATCAATTAAATCCAAAGGGATTAACTTTAACTATCATTTTTGAAGCTGAAAGTGCGAATTATGGCGAATCTGTAGGTAATGTGGCTTCACTTAAAAAAGTAGCAAGAAATAAAGGTGAACAATTTACGTATATTTCCAGACAAGCTCTCAGATACAACATAGTAGAGCAATTAGCTGAACCTATGGCAGATGTTAAAGAAGAAGGGAAAGGTGACAAAAAAGTTATTCAATTTTCTAAAGATGCAACTATAGATAAGTATCCTGAGATAGATTTTTTTGGTTATTTAAAAACTGAATCTGGAACAGGAGGAAAGAAAAGATCGGCAAAAGTAAGATTATCAAATGCAATTTCTCTAGAAACATTTAAAGGGGATTTAGACTTTTTAACAAATAAGGGATTAGCAGACAGATTGTCTAAAAGTATGAACATTGCTCAAGCGGAAATACACAAGTCATTGTATAGATATACTATAACAGTTGATTTAGACCAAATAGGCATAGATAAAGTTTATAACATTGAGATAGAAAATACTGAAAAAGCAAGAAGAGTTGGTAAGTTACTAGATACAGTTGCTTTATTATATAGAGATATAAGAGGTAGAAGAGAAGATTTAAAACCTTTATTTGCTATAGGTGGTGTTTATGATATTAAAAATCCATTTTTCAGTAGTGTTGTAGAGGTGAATGATGGAAAGATTGAAGTAGAGGCTATAACAGATTTACTTTATGAAAATATAAAAGAACAAACACATTGTGCGATTGTTAAAGGGAAATTTATAAATGAAAATGAAGTTATTGAAAAGCTAAATGCTGTTAAGATGCCTGAATTTTTCTCAGCTATAAAAGAAGAGGTGAAGGATTATTATGAGAGCCATTAAGATGGTGGCTTTTCAAGATCTAGTAAACTATAGAAAACCAATGAGTTTCCAAATTAAAGAAAGTTATCCTTTGCCACCTTATTCTACAATTATAGGAATGGTACATAACTTGTGTAAATATGAATCGTATATTCCAATGAAAGTAAGTGTTCAAGGGAAATATGTATCTAAGACAAATGATTTATATACAAGATATGAATTTAACAATGGGACCAAATTTGAGAAAGGAAGACACAATATAAATGTTGATGGGTACGGTGTAGCACAAGGAATTTCTACAGCAGAGCTTTTATCACAAATGGAGCTTATTATTCATATAGTGCCAGAAGATCAAGAAATAGTACAAGAAATTTATAGTTCATTAAAAACTCCGTGGGAATATCCTTCTTTAGGTAGGAGAGAAGATTTATTAAATATCAAATCTGTTGAGATAGTGGACATAATCGAAAGGAAGCTTGAACGTGAAGAGTATTTAGAAAATGACTATTATGCTTATGTGCCACTGAAGTATATACATTATAACGGAGAGAGTTACGAAGAAAGTTTGTATAATTCTTTTGAAAATATATTGATAGAAGATTCAGCTTTTAGCACGATTCAAAGCGGAACTAAAATGTTAATTAACAAAGATTATTTTTTAGAAAACTATGGAACTAACAAGAATATAAAAAATATTAGGTTGTGGAATAAGGTTGAAGTTATATATACTTCAAAGATTATAGCAACTAACGAAGGTAAAAAATGCGAAGATAGTGAAGGACAATTTGTATTTTTAGCTTAAGGAGTAATATTATGAAAAAGCAATTTTTAGCAAAGTCTAAACCAATAGAAACGATTCAAGAACACACTGATAATTTGTTAAGACAATTAGAAAAACTAAAGGATATATATCCAGAAATAAATGTTAATTGGGCTTTGCTAGAAATTGCATGTATATATCACGACTTAGGCAAGATGAATGATTTTTTTCAATATAAGATTAGAAAAGAAAAATTCAAAGGACTAGAAAATGAAATTCCACATGGAATTCTTAGCGCTTGTTTTTTAGATATTGAAGAATTAAGTAAGAAATACTCTCCTGAAGAAATAAATATATTGTATGCAGCCGTTTATTTTCATCATCATAGGAGCAAAATTAAACTTGTAGATAAGACAGACATTAGTCTAGCATGTGCCAATTTAGAAAAATATAGAGATGAATTTGAATATGATAAGTTTAAATTCCCAAAAAATATTGCATTAAACAGTAAATATATGCAGTTATCTGACATAAGTGGAGAAACTGAATTGTATTATAAATATGTAATGCTCAAAGGATTATTAAATAAAATAGACTACTCTGCAAGTGCGTATATAGATTCTTCAAATAAATATTTGGATGTTGAATTAAAAAATGATTTTCTTGAAGAAGCATTATCTAATTTTATGCGTAAGTTGGCAATTAGCTTAGAAAAGATGAATAAAGAAACTCCAGATTGGAATGAACTTCAAAAATACATGATGAGTAATCAAGAAAAAAATTTAGTTGTAATTGCTCAAACTGGCATGGGAAAAACAGAAGCTGGTCTTTGGTGGATAGGTAATAATAAGGGATTCTTTACTTTACCTATAAGAACTGCAATAAACGCCATATACGATAGAGTAAAAAAAGAGCTATTAGATGGAGAGAATTTTGATAATAAAGTAGGGGTTTTACATTCAGGAACGAAAAGCATATATCTAGAAGAATTAGATAAAGGTGAGATAAATAATTTAGATGAATATTTTTCAAGTACAAGACAACTTTCTTTGCCGCTAACTATCTGCACACTGGATCAGTTGTTTACATTTGTATTTTTACATAGGAATTATGAGTCTAAGTTGGCAACACTATCTTATTCAAAAATTATCATTGATGAAATCCAGATGTATAGCGCTGATTTGGTTGCATATTTAATACGCGGTCTTAAGATGATTCAAGATGTTGGAGGAAAATATGCAATATTAACTGCTACATTTCCAGGATTTTTGAAAAAACTGATGGAGAAAGAAGGACTTAAATTTGAAATGCCTGAAAAGGAGTTTGTTGATGATAAGATTAGACATAGTGTTGCTATAGTAAGAGATCAGTTATATGCAGAAGATGTGATTGAGAAGTATGACAATAATAGAGTCTTGGTAATTTGTAATACCGTAAAAAAATGTCAGGAAGTATATCAAGATTTGGAAAATATTATAAAAAAAGACAACTTAAATATTCCATTGAATATGCTTCATGCAAAGTACATAAAGAAGGACAAAGAGTGTAAGACAAAAGATATATTAAAATTTGGCAAATTATTTCATGATGAAAGAATTCCTAACACTGACAAGGGAATTTGGATTACATCTTCAATAGCAGAAGCTTCTTTAGATATTGATTTTGATATATTACTAACAGAATTATCAGAAGTATCGGGTTTATTTCAAAGATTTGGAAGATGCTATAGAAAGAGAGAGTGGACTGGAGAAGGATATAACTGTTATGTTTATGATGGAGGAGATAAAAAAACTTCTGGAATAGGTAATATAATAGATAAAGAGATTTTTAATCTTTCTAAGAAGTATATTAGAGAGTTTTTTGAAAATAATCCAAGTACATTGAGTGAGAGAAATAAAATGAAGTTAGTTGAAGAAATACTTTCGATGGAAAATGTTAGGGACACAGATTATTATCAAAAAATTAAGAAGACAATAGAATACATTAAGAATTTATTCCATGCTGAATTATCAAAAGAAGAGGCACAAAAGAATTTTAGAAACATATTGTCTGAAACCATAATTCCTAAAGGGATTTATGAAGAGAATATTGTTGAAATCAATGAATATATAGAAAAATTAAAGTCAAACGATAGTAGCCAATATGAGAAGTTAAGAGCAAGGAATGAATTGCTAAACTACACACTTGATATAGAAACAAGAATCTTAAATAAGATGGATTATATGGAAATTGATATTAATAGATATGAAAAACTCAAAATAGTTGATTGTGATTATGACTTTAGCTTGGGATTCAGAATAAAAGAGAAAGAAGAAAAGTTGGAATTATACGATAATTTCTTTTAGAGGTGAATTAAATGAAGCGGGTTACAGGACTGATGGTTTACTACTATCATGTTTGTAAAAGAAAATTATGGTATTTTGCTCATGATTTAAACATGGAACAAAACAGTGAAATTGTCGGAATGGGAAAATTACTCGATGAGACATCGTATGACAGAGAGAAAAAACACATCTTAATAGATGAATCCATAAACATCGATTTTTTAAAAGATTGGAAAATTGTGCATGAAGTTAAAAAATCAAAAACAATAGAAGAAGCTTCTATATGGCAAACCAAATATTATATGATGATTTTACAGGAAAAAGGTTTAGAGGTAGAAAAAGGAATTATTGATTTTCCATTACTTAGGAGTAGAGAAATAATAGAATTAAGTAAAGAAGATATAACCTATTTAAGAAGAGTTATGGTAGACATAGATTTAATAATTAATTCTGAAAAAGCACCTAATTTAACAGAGAGAAAAATATGTTCAAAGTGTGCTTATTTTGAATATTGTTATATATGAGGTGATAATATGCAAAATGATTACTATATTTTTCAAAATGGTGAGATTAAAAGAAAAGATAATACTATTACAATTATTACCGAAGATAATATAAAAAAAGATATACCTATAGAAGTAATATCTAATTTATATATCTTTGGTGAAGAAACATTAACAACTAAATTTCTAAATCATGCTGCAAGTTATAATATTGCTATTCATTTCTTTAATTACTATGGATTTTATTCGGGTTCATTTTTACCAAGAACAAAAAATTTAAGTGGTTATACGCTTATAAGACAAGCTGAACATTTTATCTATCCAGATTGCAGGTTAAAACTTGCTAAAGAATTTATAGAGGCTGGTTCATTCAATATATATCGAAATTTAAGGTATTATAGAGAAAGAGGTATTGATTTAGATGAAGAAATTTCTGAAATAAAATTTTTGCGTACAAAAATTAATACAGTAGACAGTGTTGAAGAATTGATGGGGATAGAAGGTAATATACGAAAGTATTATTATTCAACATGGAATAAAATAATAAAGCAAGATATTAACTTTGAAAAAAGAGTTAAAAGACCCCCGGATAATATGATTAATTCCTTAATATCTTTTATAAACACATTGGTATATACTAGCGTTTTGTCAGAAATATACAAGACTCAATTAAATCCTACAATCAGTTATTTGCATGTACCAGGGGAAAAGAGATATTCATTATCTTTGGATATAGCTGAGATTTTTAAGCCTTTGATTGCTGACAGGATGATTTTTAAATTATTGAATAAAAATATAATTACAGAAAGTGATTTTGAAGAGGAGTCAAACTTTTTATATATAAAAGACAATGCTAGACTGAAAATTGTAAAAGAGTATGATGAACGCCTTAAGAAAACTATAAAGCACAAAGAATTGAACAAGAATGTGTCATATAGATACCTTATGAGACTAGAAGCATATAAACTTATAAAGCATTTTACAGGTGAAAAAGAATACAAAGGATTTAAAATATGGTGGTAATATGTATATAATCTTAGTTTATGATATTACTTTAGATGAAGGTGGAGCTAAAGTTTCACGAAATACTTTTAAGATTTGCAAAAAGTATCTTACACATATTCAAAAATCTGTTTTTGAAGGAGAACTTGGAGAACTGCAATATGTCAAATTACAAAAAGAACTTTCGAGAAATATAAGAAAAGATAGAGATTCAGTGATAGTATTTCATAGTAATAATTCAAAATGGTTGAAAAAAGACTTCTTAGGAGTAGTGGATGATGCAACATCTCAATTTATTTGATATGTCGATGTGGAATTATGTTATAATGTATAGGTATCGACAGTATATATAAATTGACTTAGATACTAGCGTTATAATATATATTGACAAAAATATATTGTAAAGATGACAATATTTTTTTATAAAATTATTCATCGACAAAATAGTACATTTAAAGCATTGTATTTACTACTGTAAATTTGTACGTGTTTCAATAGAATCAAAGTGAAATGTAAATGTTGAAGAAGAGGTAAACAAGAAATTAGAAAATGAGTTTCAATAGAATCAAAGTGAAATGTAAATTTTAAATTGCTTATTTCAATGCGTTTTTCAACATTTGTTTCAATAGAATCAAAGTGAAATGTAAATTCAAAGTTTTTTAGCTTAGATTTCGCAAAATTTACCGTTTCAATAGAATCAAAGTGAAATGTAAATGATTTCAAGATAGAAAAAGAGTATTATACCAATTCGGTTTCAATAGAATCAAAGTGAAATGTAAATCTTTAACCTCTCTGTCTACAAAGCTTTTTAAAAATCTTGGTTTCAATAGAATCAAAGTGAAATGTAAATAATGATACAGAAGCTGTGAATCTGTATCAAAGAGTTGTTTCAATAGAATCAAAGTGAAATGTAAATTGGATTATTCCTGCTGATTTGATTGATGTACAGCAGGGTTTCAATAGAATCAAAGTGAAATGTAAATTTCGAAGTCTTTTGTTAAATCCCAAGATGATAGATTTAGTTTCAATAGAATCAAAGTGAAATGTAAATTTGTGGCCATCTATTAAAGCGAGGTAATGTCTCTTATGTTTCAATAGAATCAAAGTGAAATGTAAATTCAGGAACTAGTGGCTCTTTTAAATAAGTTGCTGGACGTTTCAATAGAATCAAAGTGAAATGTAAATATTTTTATGACGAAGAAAGCGGAAAAGTAAAAATCGGTTTCAATAGAATCAAAGTGAAATGTAAATCGTTAAAATACAATTAAGGAGGTTTTTTTAATGAATTGTTTCAATAGAATCAAAGTGAAATGTAAATCTTTAACCTCTCTGTCTACAAAGCTTTTTAAAAATCTGTTTCAATAGAATCAAAGTGAAATGTAAATTCGTTCCAGACCTTAAAAACTCCTTACAGGCCTTGCTGGTTTCAATAGAATCAAAGTGAAATGTAAATACATAGTTTTTATGATTTTTAGCATTAGCTCCAGCATGTTTCAATAGAATCAAAGTGAAATGTAAATCGTTAAAATACAATTAAGGAGGTTTTTTTAATGAATTGTTTCAATAGAATCAAAGTGAAATGTAAATAGTTAATGGGTGCGAATTTTAAAAACAGCTCATTGTTAGTTTCAATAGAATCAAAGTGAAATGTAAATAGTTAATGGGTGCGAATTTTAAAAACAGCTCATTGTTAGTTTCAATAGAATCAAAGTGAAATGTAAATACGCTTTAGGAGAGAATACGCTATCTAGTGCATAGCTGTTTCAATAGAATCAAAGTGAAATGTAAATACAAGATAATTTTTCAAGATGGTTCGCAGACAGGTTGTTTCAATAGAATCAAAGTGAAATGTAAATCCCTAGTCTTTTTTGTTATATGAAATTTTATTTTTCTAGTTTCAATAGAATCAAAGTGAAATGTAAATCTTTCAATATGTTTATTAAATTCCTTTAATATGTTGTGTTTCAATAGAATCAAAGTGAAATGTAAATGTAAGTTTGAAATTGAATTCTTTCATAAATTAAGTTAAGTTTCAATAGAATCAAAGTGAAATGTAAATAAGATAAAGACTATAGCTGCTCCAAATATCGCACTTTTGTTTCAATAGAATCAAAGTGAAATGTAAATTCACATCAAGAGAAAGCTATTTCTATAGCTTGTAAAAGTTTCAATAGAATCAAAGTGAAATGTAAATAGCATCTTCACAAGAGATGAGTTGGCATTTGAAGAATGTTTCAATAGAATCAAAGTGAAATGTAAATCAAGTCGGGCAGTTTGTGTCAAACTCAACTTTTCTGTTGTTTCAATAGAATCAAAGTGAAATGTAAATTATAGAGCCATCAGGGTTGTTTATTGTTCGTGTTTTTAGTTTCAATAGAATCAAAGTGAAATGTAAATAACAAATTGAAATACTGTTGTTAAACCGTCCCAAATGTTTCAATAGAATCAAAGTGAAATGTAAATTCACATCAAGAGAAAGCTATTTCTATAGCTTGTAAAAGTTTCAATAGAATCAAAGTGAAATGTAAATAGCATCTTCACAAGAGATGAGTTGGCATTTGAAGAATGTTTCAATAGAATCAAAGTGAAATGTAAATCATTTCAAAATGACAGGAAGCTTCAGCTTGAATCCGTTTCAATAGAATCAAAGTGAAATGTAAATACTTGTCCAAGCTATGTTTTATTAGTGAATCTAAGTTTCAATAGAATCAAAGTGAAATGTAAATAAAGATCCTTGGGGAGTTTATATAAATGCACTAAAGGTTTCAATAGAATCAAAGTGAAATGTAAATAATAGATTTAATATTGGAAAATTTAATATAAGAAGTAGTTTCAATAGAATCAAAGTGAAATGTAAATATCTCTGTGTGTTGATATTTCGTCCCACTCTTTAGTTTCAATAGAATCAAAGTGAAATGTAAATTTTCATTTTTAGGAGGAACAGACATGGATTTAATGCGTTTCAATAGAATCAAAGTGAAATGTAAATTGGATATGTAGCAAGAATCTCTTCTCTAGTAGCTTGTTGTTTCAATAGAATCAAAGTGAAATGTAAATTATAGTTTCATTTTCTTTAAGCTGTATATATTCTTTTAGTTTCAATAGAATCAAAGTGAAATGTAAATTTCAAGATTTTGGTAAAATTGCATTTACAGACAGGCAGTTTCAATAGAATCAAAGTGAAATGTAAATCTTAGGGAGCTTCTAGCACATGCTAAGACAGCTTGTTTCAATAGAATCAAAGTGAAATGTAAATACGTAATATTGTTGCGGAATTATCAACGAATCAAAATGTTTCAATAGAATCAAAGTGAAATGTAAATAAGAGCACTGCTTCGCAACTATGCTCTTTTAAATAAGGTTTCAATAGAATCAAAGTGAAATGTAAATAAGCTTTTGATGCTTTCAGTTGAGCATCGCTTGTTCTGTTTCAATAGAATCAAAGTGAAATGTAAATAATTATTTATGAATTGTTCCATATTTTCACTCCTTTTCGTTTCAATAGAATCAAAGTGAAATGTAAATGTTGATGTATAATCACCACCGCCGGAGCTTGTTGTTTTGTTTCAATAGAATCAAAGTGAAATGTAAATTACATTGAAAAAAATGTATGGACATACGGGTTAAAGTTTCAATAGAATCAAAGTGAAATGTAAATAGCACAATTCCGTTTAATACGCTTTCAACACTCACTCCTGTTTCAATAGAATCAAAGTGAAATGTAAATACTCCGTTATCGCCGTATATGTTTGTTACTTCGCTAGTTTCAATAGAATCAAAGTGAAATGTAAATTCCGCTAATGCTTGTTTAGCTTGTTCTTGTGCTTGTTTTGTTTCAATAGAATCAAAGTGAAATGTAAATTCTTTTGCCCATAAAGTTTGACCTTTTGTCAGATATGAGTTTCAATAGAATCAAAGTGAAATGTAAATCTATAGCTAGTCTGCCAGTTTCTCAATTCAACACTTTGTTTCAATAGAATCAAAGTGAAATGTAAATTGGTATAGTTTCTCTTTCAATATCAACTTTAGCTGTTAGGTTTCAATAGAATCAAAGTGAAATGTAAATTGGTATAGTTTCTCTTTCAATATCAACTTTAGCTGTTAGGTTTCAATAGAATCAAAGTGAAATGTAAATAAAACTCAAGGTAAAAATAACGGGCATACAGTTATTGCGTTTCAATAGAATCAAAGTGAAATGTAAATATACCTAGTGAGGATATACAAAAGCTATTTGAATTTGTGTTTCAATAGAATCAAAGTGAAATGTAAATATCTCTGTGGGTTGATACTTCGTCCCACTCTTTACTTTGTTTCAATAGAATCAAAGTGAAATGTAAATCTATAGCTAGTCTGCCAGTTTCTCAATTCAACACTTTGTTTCAATAGAATCAAAGTGAAATGTAAATGAATCTACAATTGAACTTGGAAATCAGAAACAAGGTGTTTCAATAGAATCAAAGTGAAATGTAAATGGTTCAACAGCATAAACAATAACATCTTTAGTTATCTCCGTTTCAATAGAATCAAAGTGAAATGTAAATCTATTAAAAGATAGCACAAGTTGCGAACGTCTTAATTTGTTTCAATAGAATCAAAGTGAAATGTAAATAAGAGATTAGAACAAAATCAAGAGTATCTAAATATGTTTCAATAGAATCAAAGTGAAATGTAAATAAAAACAAGAGAAAACAGTTAAGTTAAAAAAATTAGAGTTTCAATAGAATCAAAGTGAAATGTAAATTTAAATATATTGTCATAGTTGATATTAGGTCGGCGATTGTTTCAATAGAATCAAAGTGAAATGTAAATTGAGTAGATGTTACCTTTTACAAAATCCACTATAAAGTTTCAATAGAATCAAAGTGAAATGTAAATCTATATATATTACCATTATTATCTACAGCTATAGCGTTTCAATAGAATCAAAGTGAAATGTAAATCGGAATAACTATTTTCTCGCCGTAGGTAACTTTACTGTTTCAATAGAATCAAAGTGAAATGTAAATCTCTTTTTTATTGCAATTTTATAACAAGGGGGTGAAGAGTTTCAATAGAATCAAAGTGAAATGTAAATACAGTTCCAACTTTTTCGCAAAGAAGCTCATAATAAAGTTTCAATAGAATCAAAGTGAAATGTAAATAAGTATCGAGTGTTCACGAAAGAGGATTTAGGGAAGAAGTTTCAATAGAATCAAAGTGAAATGTAAATCAAAATTTTGATTTTCATAAAAGAGAGACAGAGCACGTTTCAATAGAATCAAAGTGAAATGTAAATATTCTTTACATGAATCAAGTCTCATAGCTCCAATATAGTTTCAATAGAATCAAAGTGAAATGTAAATTCTATAAACTCATGTGTTCCCTTAAATTTGTACTCTACGTTTCAATAGAATCAAAGTGAAATGTAAATCTATGCTTTCTTTATGCATTTGAGTAAGCTCATCCGTTTCAATAGAATCAAAGTGAAATGTAAATGAATATGATAAAAAAATTAATATCAAAGAAGAATATTTGTTTCAATAGAATCAAAGTGAAATGTAAATTTTATTCCAGTTAAATTTGTCTTATAAAGTGGAATATTGTTTCAATAGAATCAAAGTGAAATGTAAATACAAGAGCGCTAATGGATAGAGCTACTTTAAATTTGATGTTTCAATAGAATCAAAGTGAAATGTAAATAAGAAAACGGAGCAATGCTGTTAACTGTGTTCGGCAAAGTTTCAATAGAATCAAAGTGAAATGTAAATTGAGGTTTGGACAGACGAAGAAAATCTAATCGTAGGGTTTCAATAGAATCAAAGTGAAATGTAAATCTCTGCGCCAACAGAATGAGAGACAAAAAGGCTATGTTTCAATAGAATCAAAGTGAAATGTAAATGTTTATGAAATCCGCTTGTTGAACTCCCCCGTTTGTAGTTTCAATAGAATCAAAGTGAAATGTAAATCGTTAAAATACAATTAAGGAGGTTTTTTTAATGAACTGGTTTCAATAGAATCAAAGTGAAATGTAAATTTTAATATTTTCTTTTATTTCAGTTTTTGAATTATAGTTTCAATAGAATCAAAGTGAAATGTAAATATTGCTTTTGCTAACATGAACATGATTTCATTATATAGGTTTCAATAGAATCAAAGTGAAATGTAAATTCAAACCAAATAGCTCCACGTTTAACCCCGTTAAAATTGTTTCAATAGAATCAAAGTGAAATGTAAATTTTACGATAGCAGTATTTATCAACTCAACTTCGCTAGTTTCAATAGAATCAAAGTGAAATGTAAATGTGAACAATTAAATAGGATTTGCTATATGATGGAGCTGTTTCAATAGAATCAAAGTGAAATGTAAATGCCGATTAATCGGCAATTTAGAAAAAAGTAATGCGGCCGTTTCAATAGAATCAAAGTGAAATGTAAATTGATTTGTTTGGTGGCAGCGGTTCAACATTAATTGCGTTTCAATAGAATCAAAGTGAAATGTAAATGTCGCATCGTAGTTGTAGCAGACGAGCAAAGCTTTAGTTTCAATAGAATCAAAGTGAAATGTAAATATTTTTGACAGGGCGAGATATAATATAAAGACAGAGAGGTTTCAATAGAATCAAAGTGAAATGTAAATCTTGTTATTTCAACATTAGTTCCAGCTGATAACTTGTGTTTCAATAGAATCAAAGTGAAATGTAAATCCGTCAATTGCTGTTTCTATATCTTTTTCTCTTGTTTCAGTTTCAATAGAATCAAAGTGAAATGTAAATCATATTTGGCATTACTTTTTCATATTGAATCATATCATCGTTTCAATAGAATCAAAGTGAAATGTAAATATGAAAAAAATGACTACTGTGCCATTAAGTGAGTTTCTGTTTCAATAGAATCAAAGTGAAATGTAAATACAGAGAGATGCTTTAAGGTTGTTTGGTGTGGAATATAGTTTCAATAGAATCAAAGTGAAATGTAAATTTCCCATCATCAACTGTAACTGTAATTGTGTTTTGGCGGTTTCAATAGAATCAAAGTGAAATGTAAATATATACATCATAGCATGATCGTTATACTTGTTGAGTTTCAATAGAATCAAAGTGAAATGTAAATCTGCCGGAGCCAGCGCAATAGCTAATATAACATCGAGGTTTCAATAGAATCAAAGTGAAATGTAAATCAGAGATTTATACAGCTATTAAAGAATACAAAGGTGGTTTCAATAGAATCAAAGTGAAATGTAAATTTATACACATAGTAATATCCATTTTTTTCGCCGTTGTGTTTCAATAGAATCAAAGTGAAATGTAAATTTGTTAGACTATCAAAGACTTTATACTAAAGAACATGGTTTCAATAGAATCAAAGTGAAATGTAAATATATATCTACCATTTTCTATTTCATAATCAGTATAGTTTCAATAGAATCAAAGTGAAATGTAAATATAGTTTTAATAAATGTATTGGATTTATCAAAGAACAAGTTTCAATAGAATCAAAGTGAAATGTAAATATTCTTTTTACCAGGGCTTTTGGATGTGAGGTTTACGGTTTCAATAGAATCAAAGTGAAATGTAAATGCTAATTTAGGATTCATATTCAAATTAATATCGTATGTTTCAATAGAATCAAAGTGAAATGTAAATTGGAAGTAGACAAAGTAAATGTTTAATAAGAGTGTATGTTTCAATAGAATCAAAGTGAAATGTAAATCCCAATCGTCGCGGCTAAGACTGCAAGGGCAACACTTAGTTTCAATAGAATCAAAGTGAAATGTAAATTCTGCCCTACAGCTAAAGGGGTTATGTCTCCATATGCAGTTTCAATAGAATCAAAGTGAAATGTAAATTTGGCATTACTGTACTAAAAGTGTTGAGACTATAATGTTTCAATAGAATCAAAGTGAAATGTAAATCATGCTTTTGACGGCTGTATTGATTCTGATGTAAGGTTTCAATAGAATCAAAGTGAAATGTAAATATACAACTTATGGCTTAGCTAGTCAATCATCTAATGGGTTTCAATAGAATCAAAGTGAAATGTAAATTTTTTTAGAGAAAAGGAGTGGAAATATGGAACAATTCAGTTTCAATAGAATCAAAGTGAAATGTAAATAGAATATCAGAATCCAAAAATGATGGGTATGCTTCTATGTTTCAATAGAATCAAAGTGAAATGTAAATTTGATAGCATCTTGTAGTTTCATATACATTTCAAAGTTTCAATAGAATCAAAGTGAAATGTAAATCCGTTTATTTGCTTTTCAAATAGCTTAAAGTTTACGTTTCAATAGAATCAAAGTGAAATGTAAATCTTCAACAAGTTCTTCAAGTATCTCAAGTTTTCTATCGGTTTCAATAGAATCAAAGTGAAATGTAAATCTAACAAATTTCTACAGGAAGTCCTGTCAATTTTTGAAGTTTCAATAGAATCAAAGTGAAATGTAAATCGCACTACCGCCACTTCTTGGGAACTGTCCTTTTACGGTTTCAATAGAATCAAAGTGAAATGTAAATTTAGACGATAGTATCTATATGTATGAGTTAAAAGAGTTTCAATAGAATCAAAGTGAAATGTAAATTGTTTTTTTGTGCATTTAATTAATAGTGAGTTAAAAGTTTCAATAGAATCAAAGTGAAATGTAAATATAGCCAAACTTCCTAACACATCTTTAAAAGCAGCTTGTTTCAATAGAATCAAAGTGAAATGTAAATATATTCAAAAAAATCTATGTCTGATTTATTAAAACAGTTTCAATAGAATCAAAGTGAAATGTAAATATCAAGGTAAAGAACTTAAAAGAATTATCGATTCTAAGTTTCAATAGAATCAAAGTGAAATGTAAATCATCTACTCTATCAACTTCTTTTAATGTCAATTCAGAGTTTCAATAGAATCAAAGTGAAATGTAAATGCAGGGAATTGAAACAGACATGTCAACGCTGGAAAGGTTTCAATAGAATCAAAGTGAAATGTAAATTCAGGTAATGCTTCAAGTGTCAATTCAAAACCTGTTGCGTTTCAATAGAATCAAAGTGAAATGTAAATACTTTAGGTTTTGCGTATGATACATTTTTTACATCACGTTTCAATAGAATCAAAGTGAAATGTAAATTCAAGAACAATAAGAGATTTAAGCGTTTCAGAGATTTCAGTTTCAATAGAATCAAAGTGAAATGTAAATTAAAGAAAATGACGAAATGAAACAGTTTGTAAAGTCTGTGTTTCAATAGAATCAAAGTGAAATGTAAATCTAGTGGAGAAGAAAACATAATATATTTAGTTTCAAGTTTCAATAGAATCAAAGTGAAATGTAAATATGAGTATAGAGGTATCAATGTTATATTCTTATTTGGTTTCAATAGAATCAAAGTGAAATGTAAATAACTTCATGGAGCGGAGTTGTCAACAATTTGCCAAGTTTCAATAGAATCAAAGTGAAATGTAAATCTATTCAGTCTTTTAGCCTTGTAGCAAATCTGTTTCGGTTTCAATAGAATCAAAGTGAAATGTAAATACAGACGTACCTCTTGCTACAAGGGGGAGAATGGCTAGTTTCAATAGAATCAAAGTGAAATGTAAATAGTTCATTCCATCACTCCTCATAATAAAATGGTACTAGTTTCAATAGAATCAAAGTGAAATGTAAATATAGATTGCCAGACGGTAAGATGTATTACAACATAGCGTTTCAATAGAATCAAAGTGAAATGTAAATTTCTTCAGTATTAACACCAAACTCTGAATTTTTATCAAGTTTCAATAGAATCAAAGTGAAATGTAAATATAAATATGTGGATAAAGGTGTTGACAGATGGTATACGGTTTCAATAGAATCAAAGTGAAATGTAAATCAAAAAAGATGGCAAAAGGTAAGTGGAGTGACGAATATAAAATACAAAGGAAAAACCTTAAAAGCCGAAATACATTGGTATGAAGCAAATGGTCATATGAAAGAAATAAAAATACAAAGGGTGTTTGAGGATGAAAGTTAAATATCTAGGGAAAAGCGAAGGAATATCCCTAACAGAGAATAAAATATATGAAGCCCTAGGTTATGAAAGCGGATTTATAAGGATAATTGATGATACAGAAGAAGATTATTTATATGATCCGGAACAATTTGAGGTTTTAATAGAATCAAAGTGAAATATAAATTTGTTCTTCTTTCGTATAATACTCCGTTAAATGTGTTTGAGATTATGTTATTCAAATGAAAACTTAATGTGATTTTAATATATACTAAGAGAAAACAGGTAAGTATGAGATTCAAAATAACACTTTAAGTCGGCAAGTTTGAGAACAACAGTGTCTGAAATGGGGGGCGAAAGTTACTAAACTTTTAGGAATTAAAATTTGAATTTCAATAATGACATTGTAAATAAAATGCTTAAGAAGGTGAAATTATGGATAAAGAGATACAAAATTTTGTAGAAAAATTAGGATATAAAACAGTACAATATCTAGGGAACATAAAGGAGCTAAGATATATAATTTAATATATTTATAAGAATTTTGTTGCGAAGGATTGTATAGATATATTATCATGGAAGATGATAATATAAGAGCTTCAAGTGATGAAGAGTCACTTGCAATTATAGATTTTTTTCAGTGAAGCTGACGAAGAATGATAAGTTTGAGAATGATGTAATTTCCAATGAGAGTCGAACACTCTTGTATCTTAGATATTTTTTATCTTTATTTTCACTGCTCCATTTAGCGGAAGCTTTTCTTTGAGATTCTGTGCTTTTGCATTCTTTTTCTATTGTGTTTACCTCCTTTGTCTGTTAAAATATAGATAAGAATTAGAGAAAGGCTAAAAGCCTAACCCTTTGAAGATTTTGATTAGCTCCACAAGTGTTGTAAGTAAGTTAATAATTGCAGTTATTAACTCTAAGTACTCAGCATTGTGGGGTTTTTCTTTTTCTTCTTTCTTATCCAATTTTACCACCACCTTTAAGCCAAGAGGGTTACAAGGCTTTTACTTGACTTTCATCAACCTTGTAAATACAATATAAGATGCGTCTTAGTTTGAGAATGATGTAATTTCCAATGAGAGTCAAACTAAAGTATTTTGAGGTAATTTGAAGATGAATAAAGTTTTTCCTATAATAACGTTACTAACAATTTTTTTATGCTATTTTTGTATTTCAAAAAGAACATACCAACTAGAACATATACCATACTTAGCTACATATATATGATAGTGAACGTTCTCTTTTTAATAAGTTATGTTGTAAAGTATTTTTAATTAAAGCAATATTCTATACATGATTATTTGTTTAGAAATAATGTATAAAATTTATTGGTGTCGGAAGCGGAACTTGAATCCACACAGAACTGTACTCTAACATAGTCAAAATCAATCATAATATTTTAGAAAAGAGCATATACCGTTATGTTCTTTTTTTATGCGACGAATTGTCAAATCAAATGCAACACCTATGGTAAGAGACCAAAAAGTTCTTCTTTAGGTGTTTTATATTTTATACATTTTCTAGGTCTATTATTCATTAAACTTAAGTTATAATTTAATTCATCAATATTCACTTCTGATAAATCCATACCCTTAGGATAAAACTCCCTCAAAAGTCCGTTACTATTTTCATTTGTACCTTTTTGCCATGCACAATAGGGATCACAAAAATAAGTTTTGCATCCTAATTCTTTTTCTATTTTCTCAAATTCTGAAAATTCTTTACCTCTATCAAAGGTTATTGTTTTTACTAATTCTTTTGGATAATCTTTTAATGCATTTATTATTGCTGGTGTTACGCTTTCCGACTTTCTATTTTCAACTAGGATTGCTATATAATATCTAGATTTTCTTTCTGCTAAAGTTACGAAACAACATCTACTTTTCCTTTTATGATCTAATCTGCCTGATTCCACTGTATCTGCTTCCCAGTGGCCTAATTCTTGCCTTCTGTATATCTCTTTAGGTCTTTTCTTAATTGTTCTACCTTTATCATTGAATTTTCCTCTTTTTTCTGCTGGCCTTTTAAATTTAGCTTTTCTTCTCAAATTTTTCATACTAGTTTTTGGCAGCTTTTTGGCGTGTATCATTCTATATATCGTTGATGTAGATGGTAATTCATGAATCTCATTTGTGTTTCTATTTGATATTTGTTCAGGGGACCAATGTTCGTTAATCTTTACAGTTAAATAATCAATAACATCTTTAGAAAATTTACTTTTTCTATGGCAGTCTTTTCTTCTATCAATATATTTATCATTTGCCTTTATCGGAAAGTACTTAGTGTAACTTCCCCTACTAACTTTTATCTTAGATGAATTTCTTTTAATTTCTCTAGATATTGTACTAGGTGACCTTTTAAGTGCTTGTGCAATTTTCCTTATACTCATTCCTAAATTTAAAAATTGGTAAATACAAGATCTTTCTTCTATGGTAAGATGGTTATAGCTCATAGTTAATCACTCCTTTTAATATGTTTTGTTTGGTCACTTACATATTAACACAGCTGATTAGCTATGAGTTTATTTATGTTGCACTTGTTATGATAAATTATCATGCGTAAAATCACATAGAAATAGTATAGTCTAAAAGATTACATGTGCTCGATTTGAATAAAAAACTATCAAATCTTCAAATAATAGTATAAATTTATTTTTAATTCAATTAGGCTTTAAATAATCTTAAAAAAGATGTACAATAGATAAAAAGTTATAATAAAAATAGTTTTAATGATATAATTGCAGGGGGAGAAGATGGAAATTAAAAAGTTCAAGCGTATACTCGTTGCCAATCGTGGAGAAATTGCAATCCGTGTTTTTAGAGCTTGTAGAGAGTTGGGAATTCGTTCGGTAGCAATATATTCACAAGAGGATAGTCTTTCTTTATTTAGAACGAAAGCGGACGAAGCTTATTTAATAGGTAAAAACAAATCTCCAGTAGATGCATATTTAGATATAGATGAAATAATAAAACTTGCTCTTAACAAAGGAGTGGATGCCATACATCCGGGATATGGATTTTTATCTGAAAATCCTGAGTTCGCACAAAAATGTGAAGAAGCGGGCATCACTTTCATAGGGCCGACTCCTGAAATAATGCAAAGGTTAGGAGATAAAATTTCTTCTAAGATAGTAGCGCATGAAGCGGGAGTGGAAACTATACTGGGCGTGGATTCGCCTATAAAATCTGATGCTGAAGCTATGGAGTTTGCTAAAAAAGCAGGTTATCCTGTTATGATAAAGGCGGCTGCTGGCGGTGGCGGAAGAGGTATGCGTGTTGTAAACAATGAGGAAGAGCTTTTAAATAAATTCCATGCGGCTAAGAGTGAAGCTAAAAAGGCATTTGGAAATGATTCAATGTTTATAGAAAAATATTTAGAAAGACCTAAACATATAGAAGTACAAGTCTTAGGAGACTTATATGGAAATATAGTCCATTTATATGAAAGAGATTGTTCTATTCAAAGAAGACACCAAAAAGTAATTGAGTACACTCCAGCTTTTTCACTTCCAGAAGATTTGAGAAATAGAATTTGTGAAGATGCCCTTAAGATAACTAAGAGTTTAGGATATAGATCTGCGGGCACTGTTGAGTTTTTGGTAGATAAAAATCACAACCATTACTTTATAGAGGTTAATCCAAGAATACAAGTTGAGCACACTGTCACTGAAATGGTTACAGGGATTGATATAATTCAAGCACAAATCTTAGTAGCTCAAGGATATGCACTTAACAGCGAAGAAATAGATATCAAGAGTCAAAAAGATATTAAGTCAAGTGGATATGCAATTCAATGTCGTGTGACAACTGAAGACCCACTAAACAATTTTGCTCCAGACACTGGACAAATAACTTTATATAGGTCAAGTTCTGGATTTGGGGTAAGACTTGATGGAGGTAATGGATTCCAAGGCGCTGTAATAAGTCCATATTATGATTCGCTACTTGTAAAAGTAATTACTCATGGCAGAAGTTGGAACGACACTGTAAATAAGGCAATTCGTTCTATCAGAGAGTTAAAAGTGGGCGGAGTAAAAACAAATATAGGATTTTTACTGAATGTTTTAAATACAGCAGAGTTTAAAGACGGAAGTTGCGACACAGGTTTTATTTCTGACCACCCAGAGCTTTTCGATATAAAGCCAAAGTCTGATGCAGAACTTCATTTAATGAATTATATTGGGAACATTGTAGTAAATGATAAGAATACTCTTGATAAAAATACTTTTGATGTGCCTGTAGTTCCTAAGTTTGAAGTGAAATCAATTGAAGGAACAAAACAACTTCTTGATAAATTAGGTGCAAAAAAATTATCTGATTGGATATTGGCGCAAGATAGACTGTTGTTAACTGATACTACAATGAGAGATGCACATCAATCTTTAATGGCAACTAAGATGAGAACTAAGGATATGTTAAAGATTGCAGAAGCTACAAACTACAACATGAAAGAATTGTTTAGTGTTGAAATGTGGGGCGGAGCAACTTTTGATGTCGCTTATAGATTTTTACATGAAGATCCATGGAAGAGATTGGAGCTTTTACGTGAAAAAATGCCAAATTTGTTGATGCAAATGTTGATTCGTGGGAACAATACAGTTGGATATAAAAACTATCCAGACAATGTGGTTAAGAAATTTATCAGAGAGTCAGCTGAGACAGGAGTGGATGTGTTCCGTATCTTCGACTCACTTAACTGGTTAGATGGAATGAGACTTGCAATAGACGAAACTCTTGCAACTGGGAAACTTGCCGAAGGAACCATGTGCTATACAGGTGATATATTAGACGAAAGCCGTGACAAATATTCTTTAAAATACTATGTTGATTTGGCAAAAGAAATTGAAAAAACTGGTTGTCATATACTTGGAATAAAAGATATGAGTGGCCTTTTAAAACCTTATGCAGCTAGAAAACTTATAAAGGCATTAAAGAATGAAATTTCAATTCCAATTCACTTGCATACACATGATACAACTGGTAATGGAGTGGCTACAATTTTGATGGCTGCTGAAACTGGTGTAGATATAGTTGATACTGCGATAGATTCGATGAGTGGTTTAACTTCTCAACCAGCTCTAAACTCTGTTGTGGCAGCTCTTGAAAATACAAATAGAAGTACAGGGATAAGTCTTGACAGAGTAAATGAAATCTCAAACTATTGGTCAGCTGTAAGACCGGTGTATTCAAATTTTGAATCTGGACTAAAGAGTGGCACTACTGAAATTTATAAATACGAAATTCCGGGTGGACAATATTCAAACTTAAAGCCACAAGTTGAAAGTTTTGGCTTGGGACATAAGTTTAATGAAGTTAAAGAAATGTATAGAGAAGTAAACCAAATGGTTGGAGATATTATAAAAGTTACTCCGTCTTCAAAAATGGTAGGCGACATGTCAATCTTTATGGTTCAAAACAACTTAACTCCGGAAAATATTTATGAAAAAGGAGCTAATTTAGACTATCCAGATTCAGTGGTGACTTATTTCAAGGGAATGATGGGACAACCTTATGGAGGATTCCCTGAAAAACTACAAAAGATGGTTTTAAAAGATGAAGAGGCAATTACTGTAAGGCCAGGTCTTTTATTAGAAGACGAAGATTACGAAAAAGATAGGGAAGAGTTAAAGAAGATACTAAGAAGAGAACCAACTGAAAAAGATTTAATATCTTATTCTCTATATCCTAAAGTGTTTGAAGAATATGCTAAGAACTTTGATGAATATGAACAACTTTGGAGAATGGGTTCAGATGTATTTTTCCATGGATTAATGGAAGGAGAGACAGCTGAAATTTCTGTTGATGACGGCAAGAATTTAATAGTAACTCTTGTTGAAGTTGGAAAGATAAAAGAAGATGGAAAGCGTAGTTTAACATTTGAAATAAATGGATTACGTCGTTCAATAGAAATTGAAGACAAGACAAAGAGATCAAGTTTAAGTGTAAAAGCAGAAGAGGTTAGACTTGCAGATGAAGAAAATAAATCAGAAGTTGGCTCCTCAATACCTGGTACAATAGTTAAAATATTAGTTAAACCAGGAGATATCGTAAAAGAATCTCAACCATTGATGGTGGTAGAGGCTATGAAGATGGAAACAAATATAATTGCTACACAAAATGGTAAAGTCAGAGAGATTTTGACTAAAGAAGGGGAAAGTGTAGTAAGCGGTCAACTTGTAGCAACAATAGAAGATTAAAATTATAATAAAAATAAAGGTAGTGTCTCAGTGAGAATAGGCTGAGATACTACCTTTAAACTATTTTTACAGAAAAGTAAATTTACAACTATTATTTAAATTAGCAAATAGTGAGCAAATTTATGCATTAACAATATTAATATAATTATTTAATTAAGCTATATAGGTCTTTAGGATTGTCAATAAGTGGAACTAAAACTTCTTCAGTACCAATGTTGTTGTCTTTAGCTAATTGATAAATCAATCTTAAGATTGAGAAATCTTCAAGCGCAAATCCAACTGAGTCAAAGATTGTGATATCATCTTCTTTTCTATCGATACGTTTTTGAGATTTTATAACTTCAGCAATTTCAGTTACCTTAAAGTCATCTGCCATGTGTTGGATTTCGCCTTCGATTCTGCTTTGAGGTTCAAATTCTACATAAACATCTCCCATAAATAGAATATCAGATTCTAATTCTGTCTTTCCTGGGCAATCTCCACCAACGCAGTTTATATGCATTCCAGGTTCAATCATATCTTTTGTAAGTATAATTGAGAACTTCTTATCTGCTGTAACAGTTGTTACTATATCAACACCCTTACAAGCTTCTTTTGTGCTGCTACACTTAGTCACTTTCAAATCTGTGTATTTAGAAAGGTTAGATATAAGTCTATCAGTTGCAGCTTCATCAACGTCATAACAATTTATTTCTTCTATGCCTAGTAGCTTATGGAAAGCTATAGCTTGGAAATCACTTTGACATCCATTACCTATAAGAGCCATCTTTTTAGGATTTTCTTTTGCTAAATATTTTGCAGCCATAACTGAGTTAGTTGCAGTTCTTATAGCTGTAAGCAAAGTCATTTCACACAAAAGAAGAGGATATCCACTTGAAACTTCAGCTAATAAACCTATAGCCACAACAGTAAGCAGATTATTTTTAGGATTGTCCGGATGACCATTTACATACTTACAAGTAAACGTTTCCTGATTACCTACAGGCATTAATTCATTTACGCCAACAGGAGAATGGTGTGTAGGTCTAGGGATTTTAGCAAAATCTTCCCAATTGCCATAGTCTTCTTCTAAATATGGAATAAGTTTTTCCATAATAGATTCAACACCAACTTCTTTTATGTAGTTGGACATAGTTTCTAAGTCGATATATTTAGTTTTAATTTTCAATTAAATCTCTCCTCTCAATATTTTAAATTTTGTGTTGGACTAAGCTTAATCTTTAAATTGAGAATAACAAAATGTATAATTAATATCAATAGAATTGAATTCTTATGTGAATTTTACATAATAGTCAGTATAAATTGTCTTGTATTTTATTCGATAAAATATAAGATTATTATATAAAATCTGTAATTAGATATCCGAGGATGTGATAAAATGAGCAAGTCTTTTGATGAAAAATTTTTACTACAAACAAATCAATGTTCACCATACGATGTGACTTCAATATGCTCTTGTGATGTGGAACTTGCTTCGGAACCTACAGATGCAATTTTACATCAACAATCAAGGTTTTGGATAATACTTGATGGCAAGGCAGAAATCAACATCCAAGGCAGAATATATGATGTCGAGAAGAACTCTCTTGTTTGTATCGTGCCATACCAGTACACAAAAATAATAAAAGTAGAAAAGCCCTTGGTGTATAGTTTGGTTGTTTTCAATTTTGAATTGTTCAACGAGCTTATAAAAATACATATGAATTTTTATAATGAAGATATAAATCTGATTAAACTAATATCAGTTAGTAATGTTGTGAAATGTGATGATGAAAAATTTGAACAGGTAATTAACATTTTTGAAAAACTAAAAGATGAATTGGGAACAGAGTCATTAAACTTTCAAGTTAAGCCTAAAAATAATTTTACTGGAGTGTATGTCAGCTCACAAATTTTAGAGCTTATATCTCTCTTTTTAAGAGAGAATAAGCAAAAGACCAAAAAAGAATTGGATAGTGAAGAAAATTATAGCCACATAATCCAATATATATACATGAATTTAAGACAAAACATAACTTTAAAAGAGCTTTCTAAAATATTTTTTATGAGTCCTTCGAGTATAAGCAGCTACATAATGAAAATGACGGGTTATAACTATTCAGATTTAGTTTTTCAAATGAAAATTGCGAGAATACAAAACTTCCTGCTTTATACGGATATGACTTTAGATGAAATTTCAACTTTTTTAAGATATGCAGATTCATCTTATGTATCAAAAGTGTTTAACTCAAAAGCAGATATAAATATCAGTGAATATAAGAAAACTTATAAAAAGGTGAATACGATTTGTAAGATTAAGGAAAGTCCTGTTTCATACAAGGTTGTTGATTATATCTATAACAATTATGATTTGGACCTCAACATAAAAGATGTATCTCATAAATTTGGAATAAGTGCATTAGATGTGAATTATCATTTAAAGTTTCTTGTGGAGAAGAATTTCAACTGTTTTTTAAATTATGTAAGGGTAAACAAATCGGTACAAATGTTAATTGATACTGACAAACCTATCACAGAAATATCCAAAGAAGTTGGTTACGACAACAGTAGGACATATAATAGGAATTTTAAAAAATTTTATAATACTAACCCAACTGATTTTAGGGAGAGAGTTAAAAATAAAAATTAAAAATTCAATATTCAATATTCAATATTCAATATTCAATATTCGTTGATTTGCAATAATTATTGCAACACTTAGCTTAATAAATTTAATTCATGTGGCTACTTGGAAGAAATGTTGTAAGGAAAGGGAGCAATTAGAAGCACTCTTAAAAAGTATTTGTAGGTGACTGAATATGAAAATGACTTTTAGATGGTATGGAAATTCTGATCCAATATCATTAGAATATATAAGACAAATTCCTGGTTGTTCTGGAATTATGGCTATGATGGATGATTTCAAAGCTGGAGAGGTATGGGATAAAGAAATATTCAAAGCCTTTGTAGAAAAGGTTAATGCTGCGGGCTTGGAAGTTGAAGTTATAGAAAGTATCAATGTGCATGAAGATATTAAGATGGGATTAGATACTAGAGATCAATATATCGAAAACTATAAGCAATCAATAAGAAATGTTGCTGAGTGTGGAGTTAAGATGGCAGTTCACCCAGATGATCCAGCTTGGCCGGTGTTTGGTATACCTAGAATAACTCACACTCCGGAACAATTGGAAAAGATAGTTAATTTGGTTGACTCTCCGTCAAATACACTTTGTCTATGCACAGGTTCTTTAGGTTCTGATCCTAATAATAATCTGCCGGAGATTATAAGAGAATTTGGAAAGAGAAATAAAATTGGATGTGCTCACGTGAGAAACATCAAATTCTTAGGAGAGAGAAACTTCTATGAATCTTCACACTTAACTTCTGCGGGAAGTTTGGATATGTTTGAGATAATGAAAGCATTCCACAACACAGGATTTGATGGATATATTAGACCTGACCACGGAAGAATGATTTGGGGAGAAAAAGGTAGATCTGGATACGGCTTATATGATAGAGCTTTAGGACTGACATATTTAAATGGTCTGTGGGAAGCTTTAGAAAAACTAAATAAATAAAACAATGCCCTTAAAGCGACAGTTTAAATTGTCACTTTAGGGGCATAATTGTATTAGTGGAATTAATCGAAAAGGAGTTAATTTATGAAAGATTTTATTTTTTATAATCCAACAAAGATACTATTTGGAAGAGAAGAATTAAAGAGTTTAGGTAAAGAAATAAAGAAGTATGGTTCAAAGGTATTGCTCACTTATGGTGGGGGCAGTATTAAGAAAAATGGAATTTATGACAATGTTGTGAATATACTTAGAGAAGAAAATATTGAGTTTGTGGAATTAGATGGAATAGAACCTAACCCAAGAGTTGACTCTGCAAGAGAGGGAGCGAGATTAGCCAAAAAGCATGGGTTGGATTTTGTTTTGGCAGTTGGTGGAGGATCGGTTGTAGACTGTTCTAAACTTATAGCTGCAGCAGCTCTAACTGATGCGGATGCATGGGACATAGTGATAAAAAATCATAAAGTAGAAGAAGCTTTACCTTTGGGAGTTGTGCTAACACTTTCTGCCACAGGTTCAGAGATGGATGCGGGTTCTGTAATAACCAATCTTGAGACAAAGGAAAAGTTGGCATGGGGTAGTGAATTTGCAAGACCTAAGTTTTCTATTTTGAATCCGGAGCACACTTATTCTGTAAATAAATGGCATACTGCTGCCGGGGTTGCAGATATAATGAGCCACACAATGGAAAACTATTTTACAACTTATGATGAATGCTATTTGCAAGATAGTTTTGCGGAAGGGGTTTTAAAAACTTGTGTTAAATATGCTAAAACAGCTATAGAAAATCCAACTGATTACGAAGCCAGAGCTAATTTGATGTGGTCAAACACATGGGCTATTAATGGATTGTTGGAAACTGGAAAAGATACTGATTGGAGCGTGCATGCTATGGAGCATGAGCTATCAGCATACTATGACATAACTCACGGGGTTGGACTTGCCATACTCACTCCAAGATGGTTAGAACACGTTTTGAATGAAGATACAAAGAAAAAGGTAGCAAGATTTGCAAGAGAAGTTTTTGGAGTGCTTGGAGATGATGATATGGAAGCTGCTAAAAAGGGAATAGATGCTCTACATGATTTCTTTGTTGGGATAGGAATTCCAATGACTTTAAAGGAAGTTGGAATAGGCGAAGAACACCTTGAAGAGATGGCAGAGAACACAATCAAGCACTGCGGCGGAGTTATAAATGGTTTCCAAGATTTAAATACTCAAGATGTACTTGAGATTTATAAGAAATCGCTATAAAATGTATTTATAAAAAGTTAAATAGATTATAAAGTAGTAGCGAAAGCTACTATTTTTTTGGAGATTTTATGATTATTATAAAAAATATAACTATGCCGACAGATGATACTAAAAAGCTACAGCAAAAGTTAAAGAAGATTTTAAGACGAGATAAATTTGATTGGGAAATATATAGAAAATCAATAGATGCGAGAAAGGGAATAAGCTATAACTTTCAAGTTTTAATTGATGTAGATATGCCTCAGTCTGAAATGGATAAGATAAAGGGTGCTCAGTATTATGAAGAGGAAAACTTTGAAATCGGCGTGAAGAATCCGCCAAAGGAAGTGGCGATAGTTGGAAGCGGACCGGCAGGTTTATTCTGTGCATATATATTAAGTCAGTACGGAGTTAAGGTAAGAATTTATGAACAAGGTGAGCCGGTTGAAAAGAGAATGGAATCCATAGAGAACTATTTGAAAACGGGAAAATTAAATATAAATTCAAATATTCAATTTGGAGAGGGAGGAGCTGGAACTTTTTCGGACGGAAAACTTACGGCTAGATCTAAAGACAAAAGAGTAAGAGAAGTTTTAAAGATATTTAAGTTTCACGGAGCACCGGAAGAAATAATGTACGACTCAAAACCACACATAGGAACGGATATTTTACAGAGTGTAATAGTTTCTATGAGAGAAAAGATTATAAAAAATGGTGGAGAGTATTATTTCTCACACAAGTTTGAAGATTTAAAAATCGAAGATAGAGTTGAAAATATAACTGTAAATGGAAATGAGATAAAAGCTGATAGATATGTTTTGGCACTTGGAAATTCTTCGAGAGAAGCATTTGAGTTATTATCTAAAAAAATAGAGATGGAGAATAAACCATTTGCCGTTGGTTTTAGAATTGAGCACAAGAGAGAAGATGTAGATTTTGCTCAGTACAAGGTAAAAGATAAACTGCCGGCAGCTAGTTATCAGTTGAGTTATAATGATAAAGAACTTGGAAAGAGCGCGTATACATTCTGTATGTGTCCTGGAGGATATGTTGTAGATGGTTCGAGTGAGTTGGATAGAACTTGTATAAACGGAATGAGCTATCACAGTAGAGATGGAGAAAATTCAAATTCAGCGCTAATTGTAACAATTGATAAAAATACTTTTGGAACAGATGTATTAGACGGAATGAGATTTCAAAGAGAAATTGAATCTAAAACTTATGCGCTTGGAAAGGGAAAAGTTCCCGTTCAAAGACTTGGAGACTTCATTAAGGATGTAGAGACATCTGAATTTGGAGAGATTAAACCTAGCGCAGAGAACTATGTAAAATCTAATCTTAGAAACATCTATCCAAGAGAGATAGAAGAGATGATCATAAGAGCTACTGCTTATATGGGCAGGAGATTAAAGGGATTTGACTCAGAAGATTCTGTTTTATCAGCAGCTGAAACGAGAAGCTCATCTCCGGTTAGAATGTTAAGAGATGAAAATTTAAAATCCATAGGGATTGATAATTTGTATGTCATTGGAGAAGGTAGTGGCTATTCTGGCGGGATAGTATCTTCTGCAATAGATGGGATAAAGGCAGCGGAAAATATTTTAGGAGGAAATTGATGTTAAATATAGTTTTATATGAACCGGAAATACCACATAACACTGGTGCGATAGCAAGAACTTGTGCACTTACAAATACAAGGTTACATTTAATTGAGCCATTGGCATTTGATATAAGCGATAAAATGGTAAAGAGAGCGGGACTTGATTATTGGCCATTAGTAGACATAACAGTTTACAAAAATTACGATGAGTTTTTAGAAAAAAATCCAAATGCAACTGTATATTATGGAACTACAAAAACAGAGCAATTGTATACAGATGTAGAGTATAAAGATGAAGACTTTATAATGTTTGGACCAGAGACAAGAGGTATACCTGAAGATATACTTTTCAACGATTTAGAACATTGTGTAAAAATTCCAATGATTACTTCGATAAAGAGAAGTTTAAATTTAGCCAATTCAGCAAATATTGTTTTGTTTGAAGCTCTTAGACAGCTTAATTTTCCAAATTTAGGATAAGTCCATACAAGGGGTTTATTTTAGTATGGATAAAATATTGTTTTTTTTTTTGATAATATAAAGCTGGTAGTTAGAGCAAGCGGATTTACAGAAGAGGAGAAAATCGTTATGAAAAAGATTAATCCTAAAAGATATAAAAACGGAGACAACCTATGGTTAATTATAAGTTAGAGTATAATTAACCATAAGTTGAGAGATTATGTAGAAGAATATACGAAAACTATTTTATTTAAATTAAGGAGGAGAACGTGTGCATAGAACTTTAAAAAAATCAATTATAACTACGATTTTAATGTTATCGATAATTTTTACAAATTTATCTACAGTTTGCGCGGAAAATGCAAATCAGGCAATGAAAAATGATATTATTGAGGTTAGCACGAGATATATAGATCCGAAATTGAATGATAATGTGTACCTTGTTGAAGAGTATTTTATAGATGGAAATTTTTATAAATTTATGCATAAAGTAGAAGATGGCTTCAATATAGTAGAAGTGAGTGGAACTGAAAATATGATTATTAAAGCTCCTATAAATTCTAATGAAAACCAATTTTCATCTTCAGCTAAAGTATTATATAAAACTGCATATTCTGATGAATGGCACCAATTAGGCGAAACTGTAACTAATGAGCGCTTAACAATTGAAAGTTCTCAAGCGGCTATAGCTACAGCTCTTTCAGTTATTTTTGGAGGTCCAATAGGAGCATTTTTGGGAATAGCTGGTGTTTTAAGAGGAATAAGTGCCGGCAGATATTTGAATGTGACTTGTGTTAGTGGTGGTAAATGGAGAAATTCTGGAACTCATATAGAATATCAGAAATATGCTAAAGTATATGACTCAAATGGAAATCTTATAGGTACTACTTATTGGAGCTCAGTGAGATAATGTTTAATAATTTTAATTTTCTTACTGACATAAGAACAATATATTATATGTTAATGCAATTTATATTGTTTATGTATCCACTAAAAACTTATGGGGATTATAAACTTGGTAAAACAAAATTTTACTATTGCATTATATCAACAATAATTTTCTTTACATTTAATTACTTATTTCTATCTTATAAATACCAATAAATACTAAATTCTTTATAAATAATATTGTTATAGTTATTATATAAGTTTAAGCAAAGAGTAATAACATTTTGATTAATTATTTAAAGAGTACACTAAAAATTTTTATCAAGTATCTTGTATAAGAGATAGAATTTTAAAAATCTAAAAAAATAAATTATTATAGATTAATTAAGGTACTTTCTGCAAAAAAACAATTTAATTTGTTACAGAAAGTACCTTAGTTAAGAATGTTAATATGAATTTATAGGTTTAAGTTATAGAGCATTTTCTAGAAAAAATATTCAAACTAATTAAAATTAAATATTTTTTATTTGAACAATGTTATAAATTTTTGAAAAAATAATTTATAATTTTTTTAGAGAGCCAATAAGACCGCGAGCAAGGCTTGAACCAATTTGCCTTGTAACGCTACGCATAAATGAATTTAAAATTTGGTCTACTGGCGAAGAAGTTCTTCTTGAAGTTGATTTATTCTCTTGTTTTGGAGGAGAGTTTTTCATTTTTTCTTCAAGCACTTCGTACGCAGATTCTCTATCGATTATTTCGCTATATTTTGAATAGAGCATGTCATTATCAACTAAATTTAAAGTTTCCATTGGAGTTAGCGGAGTGAAGCTTGAATGAGGAGGAAGTATCATTGCTTTTTCAACTATTTCAGGACTTCCATCTTCGTTTAAAAATGAAATTAAAGCCTCGCCGGTTTTTAAATTAGTGATTTCATCTTTTAAATTTAAATTTTCATTTTGCCTAAAGGTTTTTGATACACTGTCTACAACTTTTAATTCAGACGGACTAAAAGCTCGTAATTGATGCAGCACTCTATTTCCAAGTTGCGAACTTATCTTGTCAGGAATATCGAGTGGGTTTTGAGTCACAAAGAATACACCAACGCCTTTTGAGCGTATAAGTCTGACAACTTGCTCGATTTTATCTTCCAAAACTTTAGGTAAGCTATCAAATAACAAGTGAGCTTCGTCAAAGAAGAAAACTAATTTAGGTTTTTCGGGGTTTCCAACTTCTGGAAGATTCTCAAAGAGCTCAGATAGCAAGTACAATAAAAACATAGAGTAGACTGTTGGATTATTGATAAGTTTTTCTGAGTTTATTATGTTTACAATTCCGCATCCGTTTGAGTCAGTTTGTAACAAATCTGATATTGAAATAGACGGCTCACCGAAGAATATGTCCGCTCCATTATCTTCTAAAACAAAGAGACGTCTTTGAAGTGCGCTAATAGTTTGTGGAGCAATGTTTCCGTATTTTTCACTAAATTCTTTTGAATGAGTTTGAATTAATTTTAGAATGGATTTTAAATCTTTTATATCGAGTAAAAGAAGTCCATTTTCATCGGCAATTCTAAACGCGATGTTCAAAACTCCGGACTGAGTTTCGTTCAAGTCCATTATTCTTGAAAGTAGTATAGGACCCATTTCGCTTATGGAAACTTTAAGGGGTAAACCTCTTTCTCCAAATACATCCCATAGACGAGTTGGAAATCCTAAAAATTCAAAATTTTCTATATTTAGATTTGAAAGTCTTTTAGAAATATTTTCGTTGTTTTCGCCAGGTTTTGAGATATTTGATAAATCTCCTTTTACATCAGATAAGATTACTGGTATTCCGAGTTTTGAAAAGTTCTCAGCCATGACCTTTAATGTGACAGTTTTTCCTGTACCAGTTGCACCAGCGATTAGGCCATGTTGATTTAGTTTGTTGGATAGCATTACGCAGTCTTTATCACCACGTCCGATTAATATTTTTTCCATACGCACCTCCTAATTAGATTATAGATTCAAAGTTTTTCATAGTAAAGTGATTTAAAATATAAAAAAATGCTCCACGCAGAGCATAAATTATATTAGGATTACATCTTTAAAACCATAGCTTTCTGCAATGGCTTTGAGTCTATTTTTTTCTGATTCAGAAACTCCGTTTAAGTACAAGAATTCATCTCTAACACCAAAAGGTCTGTAAGAGATAAGCTTGTACCTTATGGATTTTTCTTTTAGATACGGGGATAGAATCTCTCCAACTCCACGCACAATTGACTCGTTATCAGCTGTACTTAGTAGCACAGTTCTAATCTCGTCAAGCTTGTTTATATCGGCTAAGTATTTTAAATTTTTAAGCATAAACTCATTTGATGAGTTAGTCAAAGCTAAATGGTCTTCATTGGCAAAAGCTTTGACATCGAGCATAAAACCATCTGTGTTCTGTACGAAATCTTTGTAGATTGGATTTGAAAAGTCAAGTCCACCGTTGGTATCTGCAAGACAATTCAAATTTAAAGTGTGAGCACGTTTAAATAGTTCAGCTATAAAATCATATCTTAAACTACATTCTCCACCGCTTGTGGTGATACCCGTTATAAATGGAGAATATTTTTTTATTTCGTTAAAAAGTTCATCCACCGTATACGACACGGTCTTTGGAGAAGAATTCCTCGGGCAAGATTTTATACAACAATCGCAATCTACGCAAAGTTCTTTATGATAGATAACTTTGCCATCTACTTTTTTTATTGCTCCATATTCGCAATGGCTAACGCACACACCACAGTTGTTACACATATTAATTGTTTCGGGATTGTGGCAATATTTGCAATTAAAATTACAGCCCTGAAAAAAGATTGAACATCTATTCCCAGGACCGTCTACCATACTAAGAGGTATGATTTTATTTACTTTAGCTGTTAGCATTTTGCACCTTACGTTCTAATACTCCATTTTGGAAAAGGGCATCTTGAGCGTATTGAACTGTATCGTAAGAAACTTGTTCACCATTTCTAAATTTCTCTGCATCACTTTTCTTAACCAAGTAGCCTGTTACACGAATTAAATCTGCATCTGCTCCATAAGATGAGATATATCTCATACCAAGTCTAAAAGCTGCTTTGAATATATCCACTACGGCTGCGGGGTTTTTCTTAGCTGTTTCTTCAAATGGGAAGTGGTCGCCTATTCCTGATGGGAAGTATTTGTGGAACTTCGCTGCATTTGAAATATGAGAGTACATATCCGGTTCATGACCTATTTGGATTCTAGCTCCAGGAGTTGTTCCAATATCATTCGCTGCACCAACTTGTGCGTGGAGCATAAATTTGTGGTCCCATATATTTGAGTATTCGCTTTTAAATGAATTTACTCTTTTTTCAACTGCATCCATCACACGGATTCCCATTTCATCTGCTACTTCAGAACTTCCAAGCACAAGTCCTTCTCCGGAGAAGGAAGTTAGCTTTTCAACGCATTCATAAAGACCAACTACACCAAAAAGACCTACGAAATTTTCTTTTTTTACAAAACCTTCTTTAACCAAGAAGTTGGATTCAAAGAATGAAGTTTCATTAACTAAAAATTTAATTTTAGACTCCATAAAATTAAGCATAGTGTCTACTACATGAGGCAATCTATTTTCAAAGAAGTCTTCAACGGAAGTGGATTGTTCTGCAATTTTATTTAATCTAATTCTAGATAGTGTAAATGCTCCACCAACTTGAGGAAGTGCATTGTAGCAAGATGCTATACCGTATTTTTTATCACCAAAGTCATTTTGGTAATATCTATAATTTGCAAATGCTGGATTAGCTGAATCCATAGAAGCTACAATTGCCTTTTCTGCAAATGAATCTGGAGTAACGCCTTCTTCGTAAAGTAGAGTTAGGTTTGGAGTGGCATTGTTTAAATCTGCAAGTTCATCTAAGATGATATTTCCAACTACAGTTTCTTCAGGTCCTATGTTTGCGTGGCAGAATGAATCGTCTACAGTTCTATCTATTTGGATTAAAAACAATCTTATTTTATTTCTGATATAAGATTCTTCAAGTCCTTCCACAAAAGGTTCTAACAATTTGTCTAATGAACCTATATATACAGGAAATCTTGTGATTGAAGGAACATGGTGATAGAAAATTAATAAATTATTTAAGGCTTCATCTAAATTTTTAGCCGGTTCAAGTCTTAAAAATTCACAGCCTTCTCTAAGTAGTTTTTCATAATCTGGCAGAATATATCTTGGGGCATAAGGAGCATGGCCTTCGTCCAAGTCGCATATCTCAAGTGTATTGTATAAGTCATAAAATTCATTCCCATCAACTGGATACTCTAGAGAGTTTTCTGCAAGTTTAGCCAAACGATAAGTTTGTTGCTCATAAGTAAGTGAAGTATCTTTGATTGTATTTAACACTTCTTTTCTAAAATTTTCTATATCAAAAAATCTTTCCATAATTTCCTCCTTAAATCTTTACCAATATCTGTTTAAATTATACAATATAGCTAAATAAAACAACATGACAGATGTCAGAAATGAGGTTAGATTTGTATAAATTTTTAGAGTATTTCAAAAATAAAAAAGAAGTTGAATTTAAAAAAGGAGATATTGTTTTACAAGAGGGTTCTAAAATAAAGACAATAGATTTTTTAGTTGATGGTAATGTATACATAAGTCGTAATTTAAAAGATGGCAAAAGAGTGATAGCAAATAATTTAGAAGCGCCACAGATTCTGTCCTTAATAGAGGTTTTGAATTCAGAAAAAGAGGTTCTAAGTGATGTATTTGCTCTAAACAATGTTAAGATACTGAAAATACAAATTGAGGAGTTTTTAGAAAAGATAAATGATATTGAAGTAAAGAATGCATCTTTAGAATACTTGGCTAAGTTTTCTTATGGGGTGATTAAACACTCAATGGAATATGAAAAATATGAAGTGGAAAAAGCTATATTAAAATATTATCTACACATATCGAAAGATAGCGAGGACTATATTATAAATTTAAAGAACTCTTTTGTAGCGGATATGTTTAGGATAAGTGAGAGAACTCTTTATAGATATCTAAACTTATGGGAGAAGAGGGGTTTAATCCGCAGAGAGAAGAGGAATATTTTGATAGATAAAGACAATAAGAAGAAGATTTTAAAGTTTTTAGATGAATAAAAATAAATCCGATATAAAACCGGATTTATAAAAACTTACTTTTTAAATTTTCCCAATATGATTCGTTTTCAAAAGTCAACTTTTTGATTATCTTATTGGACATTCTGAAGTTGATTTTTTTAAGACCTTTAAAAGAATACTCTTGACCATCAACTAATATTAAGTTGGATGAGGCATATCTTTTTTCAGGAACTATAGAAACTATATAGTTGCCGGGAATCACTATGGAGCTTGAAAGTGATCTATAGGCTACACTATTTACAGGTGCTATAGGAGTTAGCTCGTAGACATTTAGGGATGGATGCAAAATTGCTCCCCCATTTGAAAAGTTATAAGCTGTTGAGCCAGATGGTGTGCTGATTAAAATCCCATCACCTGAAAATTTTTCAAGATGGTTGCGATTTACATAAGCATTCAAGTGGATTATTTTTGAAGCCTGTGCTCTTACCACTATCTCATTTATGGCTGTTAAGATTATAGATTTATTTCTGGTAAAAACCTCAGCGCCAATCAATTTTAACTCGTCAACAGTATAATTTTCGTTTTTATATGCTTCGACAAACTCTTCTAAATTTTCAGGACTTATTTCTTGGAAGAATCCTAAGTGTCCTGTATTTACTCCAACAAGTGGTATAGATGAAAAGCTATTTTTGTGAACAGCCTTTAAAAATGAACCATCCCCACCAACGCAGATTGTAAGTTCTGCATCTTGATTAAAGGTAGTTGTAGGAGTATACCCATTATCAATAAGAATCTGTATAAGTCTCGATGTTGTCTTTCGAGAATCATAATTGGAGTTGGACATTATGTTTATAATTTTATCGCTCACATTATCCTCCAAATTAAATTATTAAATAATATGATATAATAAAAAAGCTAAAATTTAAAGTGAAAAGAGAATGTAATGAAAATAAATGACAGTTTAATTTATGTAGTGGAAGAACCTACATCTCAAAAAGAGTTTATGAGAGATAAACTTTCAAGCAGATTTATAAAATCCAGCATAAAGGGAAACCATATCTATAAAAATGATGTTCTTTCTATTAGAGATACTAATTTAAAAAAAGGCGATGTAATAAGAGTAGACTTTCCAGATGAAAACCCAAATGGAGAAGTGCAACATACAAAGTTAGATATAGTTTATGAAGACAGAGATATCTTGGTTATAAATAAACCACCCAATATGGTTACTCATACTTCAAGAGGAGATATGTCCAATACACTTTTGAACTATACTCTTGGCTACTTTGAAGAGATAGGGCTAAAGAGAAAAGTTAGGTTTGTAAATAGATTGGATAGAGATACATCCGGGCTTGTAATTGCTGCAAAGAATAGTTTTGCTCATGCCATGATATCTGAACAGTTCCAAAAAGGAGTTATAAAAGAATACTTGGCTCTTGTCAAAGGAACTCCAAAAGATATGATGATAGAAGCTCCGATCGCAAGAACTGAAGAGGGTATTTTAAGAGAGGTCAGAGAAGATGGGAAGTATTGCAAGACTTCAGTTAGACTTTTAAAAAGCTTTGGAGACTATTCTTTGGTGAGACTTAGATTGTATACCGGCAGAACTCATCAAATAAGAGTGCACATGAAATATATCGGGTATCCGCTTTTGGGCGACACTCTATATTCAGAAGACACAACTTTACCTAGACAAGCTCTACATTCATTTAAAGTATCGTTTAAATCTCCAAGAGATGGAAGAGTGGAAATAACGGCTAAACTACCCGAAGATATGAAACAATTACTAATAAGATAAACGATAAATTTAACAAGTAACTAAAAGGTATTAAGATATATAAACTCAGATATTCAAAAGTTGAATATATTAACAAATTGAAAAAAGCCTAGAATTAATATATAATATAAATACTCTACGGTGAGCGAATATTCTTCATTTAATTCAACCGACAAAAAAGATCCGGGAGACCACATTCTTATTGGATAGCAAGCCTGCTCGACAGGACGTTAGATATGTAGATGAGGTTACCCACCTAATGTTGGGGCGGGTCTGAATTAATGGGGACACGCCATTGTGGAGCATTTTTTTGTCTGAAAATTAAATTATTACTTAGATAAATATTTTCTAATTTTAATATTTGTGATTATTATTATATATCTCAGGGTATCATCTATTTATAAAGATAAAGAAGACGAAAACTCGAGGATAAAACAAGGAGAAGATATTATGAGTTTATTTGATTATTTAGAAGCAAGAAGAAGAGAAGCACAACTTAAGAGACAAATGAGAGACGCAGGTAAGATAGTAGCAGGAGCATCACTTGGTGCTGTATTAGGATTACTTTTCGCACCACAATCTGGTGAAAAGACAAGAAAAGACATCAGTGATAAAGCACAAGAAACTAAAGATTACCTTGAAAGTGCTACAAGAGATGCTGCAGATAGCATTCAATTCAAAGCTTATCAAGCATCAGAGCAAGTTAAAAAGACTTACGGCGATTTAAAAGAAAAAGCAGAGCAAAAAAAATCTGAACTTCAAGACGATATAGAAATTGCAAAGGCAAAAGCTAAGGCAGTTGGAGAAGTTGTCAAAGAAGATATGAGAGATTTAAAAGGCGATGTTGAAGACACTAAAGAAACTCTAAAAGAAGGCGCAGAAAACATTAAAGAAGAAGTAAAAGAGGGCGCTTCAAATGTTGCCAAAGAAGTTAGTGAAGCTTCAGGAGAAATTAAAAAAGAAGTAGAAAATACAAAGAACAAAATTGAAAACAAGTAATTAGGAGGCAAGTATGCAAGCAACTATAAATGTTCAAGATTTATTGACAATAGTGCTTTATTTAGCTGGTGCTGGCGTTTTGATATACCTAATTTTAGTTTTAAAGAATGTACTAGGTATCGTTAAAAAAGTAAATCTAACAATAGAAAACAATCAAGAAATAATAGATGACACTTTGAAAAAAGTTCCGAAACTTACAGATAATGCAGTTGAAATAACTTCAAATGTGAATCTAATAAGCGGAGAAGCTTCAGAACTTGTTGTGATAGCAAGACCGGAAGTTGAGAGATTGGTTGGAACAGTAAGTTCTATAACAAATACGGTTGATGATATATCAAGATCAGTTGACCATACAACATTGAAACTTACAAACACAGTATCAAGTGTGTCAGACACAATTTCAGATACAGCAAAGACGATATCGTTGAATGCAAATAATGTTGTAGACTATTTCTATATTTTAAAAGAAGTAGTTGAAGCACTAAAAGATGTGTTCTTGAGAAACTGATTTCATGGCGGAGTTCTTAAATAGAATTTCGCTTTTTTCAATTTAAAATAACTTATGTAGGAGTTGGAAATAACTTGTAAAAAGGGTTGCATAGAATTTATACTAGTATATAATACATGTAATTCTCTTTAAGATGAGGTTTATAAATTAAAGAGTGAGGTGTTGATATGAAAAAATATAAAATAATTGCAAATCCAAAATCAGGAAATGAAACTGCAATCGAAAAAATCTCGCAGATAATAGAAATCATGTCAGAAGATGGTTGCAAAATAGATTTAAGACTAACTGGGAAATCTGGAGATGCAATGGAATTTGCAAAAGAAGATGACGGGGAAGATATTATAATCTCCATTGGTGGAGATGGCACTCTAAACGAAGTGGTAAATGGTATAATAGACTCAGACAAAGAGGTTCCGCTTGCAGTCCTAAGCGGAGGTACAGTTAACGATTTTGCAAATGCTATGAAGATACCTACAGATGTTGAAGAATTCTGCAAGATGTTAAAGGCGGAAAAGACAAAAGCTGTGGATGTTGGAGTGGCAGGAGAGAGAAAGTTTATTAATGTAGCAGCTGGCGGAATGATGACAGAAATAGCCTACAATGTACCGGAAGAAAAAAAGACCATATTTGGTAGAGCGGCTTATTACATAGAAGCCCTTAAAGAAGTTACAAAATTAGGGGACCGAAGAAAGAAAAATTACTTCAACCTAAAAATAGAGAGTGAAGAATATACTGCAGAAGAGAAAGTGCTGGCTTTTATATGCGCCAATTCGATTTCTGTAGGAGGATTTGAACTCGCGCCGAAGGCAACTGTGGATGACGGATATATTGACATGTTGATTGTCAAAGATTTAGACCTGTCAGAAATACCTACTTTAGTGGGTAATTTTACAAGAGGAAAGCATATAGAACACGAAAAAGTTATATACTTTCAAACCAAAGAGATGAAACTCTCAACAGATAAATCTATAACTGTAGATGTAGATGGCGAAAGAGCGCAAAAATTGCCTCTAACATTTAAGGTTTTAGAAAAAGCTATAAATTTAATAATAAAATAGGAGGTAGTTATGACATCTACAATAAAAGACGTTGCAAAAATGGCTGACGTATCAATTTCTACAGTATCAAGAGTAATCAATGATTCAAAGCCAGTAAGCCCTGAGGCAAGAAGAAGAGTATTACATGCGATAGAAGTTCTAGATTATAGACCTAATGAAATTGCAAGAAGTCTTGTAACAAAAAAATCAAACGTAATTGGAGTAATAGTTGATGACATTGGAAGCACTTATGTAAGTAAAGTCCTAAGAGGAGTTGAAGAAGTAGGAAGAATGTATAACTACGACTTATTGATTTCAAGTTCTTTTGGAGACGCTGAAGCTGAATTGAAATTTGTGAAACTGTTAGCTCAAAAACAAGTGGAAGGTATTATAGTAATTTCAACAGCATTAAATCAAAAGTTAACTTACAAACTTGAAGAGTCCAGAATACCATTTATAAATCTTAACAAATACTATGGCTCAAATGACCAACTTGAAGTTCAAATAAACTATGAAGACATAAGTTATGAAATGGTTAAGTTAATAGCAGGCCATGGACACAAAAAAGTTGCTGCAATAGTAATACAAAAAGATATAGATAGAACTCAAGAAAAGAAAAAACTAAAAGGATACAAAAGAGCTATTAAAGAATTTGGATTAGAGGAAGAAGTAGTCTATACAATGGGATTAACAGAAGAAGATATAAACGAAGTATCCAATAAGATAGAAAAAGCAGTTAAAGATGGATATACAGCATTCTTCTGTTCACATGATGAAATAGCTATACACACAATAAACTACTTAGTAGACAGCGGATATAAAGTTCCGGAAGATGTATCTGTTACAGGATTTGGAGGAACTGAAATTTCTTCAATATACAGACCTAAACTTACAACAGTCCAACTTTCCTACTATGATATAGGAGCAGTAGCTATAAGAAGAATATTAAAATCTATAGAAAAAACTGAATCATCACAAGATGAGACTATAGTACTACCAGTTCGTATAATAGAAAGAGATTCAGTTAAGACAATAAAATAATGAAAGCAAGAGTTCACATAAAAGAAGAACTTTTAAAAAAAGGCGTTGAACAAGTTTGTATAGAAAGAGGCCTTAGGTTAATAGATGGTTGTGAAATAAATGATGAAACTATTCTAATAACAGATGAAGACCTTAATGCAAAAAGACAGATAGTTATATTTAATGACATTAAAAGAGCATTTTTATCGAAAGCTAAAATAAAACTCTTTAGAGATGTAGATATTTCAGAGTTGAATAAAGCAATAGACAAAGCAATTCTAAGCCAGGGATATATACAACATAAAATAAAAAGCTCTTTTATAGAAATAGACTCATTGAAGATTAAGATGGGGGAATTAACACCAAGAGAAAGCGCCTTAGTAGAAAGAATTATCGCTGGAATGAGCAATAGAGAAATTGCAAAAGATCTTTATTTAAGTGAAAAAACAGTTAAGAACAATCTAACAGAATTATATAGAAAGTTGCATATAAAAAATAGAATAGAACTTACAAAAAAATGTAAAATTATATTGACAGAGAATATATGAGATGTTAGACTAATAAAAGTCAACTGAACAAGTTGCTACAGAAAAACTTCAAAAAAAGATAAAAAGTTCTTGACTATGAAGTCTAAGCTGTATTATAATAAATAAGCTGTTCCAATGGAGCAGGGCTCTAGAAGAAAAACTTAAAAAAGAATGAAGAAAGTTCTTGACAAGGAAAACGAAAAGAGCTATACTAAACAAGCTAACTCGAAAGAGGGAGCCAAGAACAATGATAATTAAATAGTGTAGAAAAGAATAAAACTATAAGCAAAGCAAAAAGCTTAGCGGAAAAGTCAGTGAATAAAAAACTGAGTGCTAAGGAACCAAACAATTTTAATCGAGAGTTTGATCCTGGCTCAGGACGAACGCTGGCGGCGCGCCTAACACATGCAAGTCGAGCGATGAAAATCAAACAGAACCCTTCGGGGTGAAGTTTGGAAGGATTAGCGGCGGACGGGTGAGTAGCACGTGAGTAACCTGCCTTTGACACGGGGATAGCCACCGGAAACGGTGATTAATACCCGATGAAACCGTAGTGACACATGTCATAACGATCAAAGTGAATTAGCGGTCAAAGATGGACTCGCGTCTGATTAATTAGTTGGTGAGGTAACGGCTCACCAAGATAGCGATCAGTAGCCGGCCTGAGAGGGTGAACGGCCACATTGGAACTGAGAAACGGTCCAAACTCCTACGGG
>NZ_FWWR01000015.1 GCF_900176115.1 Peptoniphilus asaccharolyticus DSM 20463
CCTTTTATGATCTAATCTGCCTGATTCCACTGTATCTGCTTCCCAGTGGCCTAATTCTTGCCTTCTGTATATCTCTTTAGGTCTTTTCTTAATTGTTCTACCTTTATCATTGAATTTTCCTCTTTTTTCTGCTGGCCTTTTAAATTTAGCTTTTCTTCTCAAATTTTTCATACTAGTTTTTGGCAGCTTTTTGGCGTGTATCATTCTATATATCGTTGATGTAGATGGTAATTCATGAATCTCATTTGTGTTTCTATTTGATATTTGTTCAGGGGACCAATGTTCGTTAATCTTTACAGTTAAATAATCAATAACATCTTTAGAAAATTTACTTTTTCTATGGCAGTCTTTTCTTCTATCAATATATTTATCATTTGCCTTTATCGGAAAGTACTTAGTGTAACTTCCCCTACTAACTTTTATCTTAGATGAATTTCTTTTAATTTCTCTAGATATTGTACTAGGTGACCTTTTAAGTGCTTGTGCAATTTTCCTTATACTCATTCCTAAATTTAAAAATTGGTAAATACAAGATCTTTCTTCTATGGTAAGATGGTTATAGCTCATAGTTAATCACTCCTTTTAATATGTTTTGTTTGGTCACTTACATATTAACACAGCTGATTAGCTATGAGTTTATTTATGTTGCACTTGTTATGATAAATTATCTCCAATAAAAGAATATAACAAAGGGGTGGATTTTTCAAGCTGTGGGAATATTAAAATATGTTACAATTTGGTGAAGATTATACAAGATATTTGTGTTAATATATATTTTGGAAATTGGAGGTATAAATGGAGGTAGAATTAAAAAGAGTTTTAGGATTTTGGGACTTAATGGGGATTACCATGAGCCAAATAATCGGTGCTGGAATTCTTACATATACTGGAGTTGCAATAGGGATGACGGGAAGAAGCGTTAGTGTTGCATACATAATTGCAGCTATACTAACTCTTATAACATCATCGCCTATAGTTATAGCGAATGGAACTTTACATTTTGAAGGCGGGCAGTATTCACAAGTTACAGAGCTTGTTTCTAAAAGAGCGGGTGGATTTTTTATATTTATATTCATTGCCTCAAATATGTCTTTGTCTCTATACGCTCTTTCTTTTGGAGATTATTTTATTTCTTTTTTCGGATTTGGAGATAAGAGAGTAGTTGCCTGTACGGTACTTACTGTTTTTTATATTATAAATATGCTTGGAATAGATAAGGTGTCCAAAATCCAAAGATGGATAGTGTTTACACTACTTGCATCATTTTCTATTTTTATATACAGGGGCATTGGTCACGTTGACCCGAATTATTTTAACGATAAGTTTTTAACTGGAGGTCTAAAGGGACTTTTACAGGCAGCGGCACTTTTAAATTTCGCTGTGGTAGGTGGAGCAAATATAGCCAATCTATCAAGAGAGTGTAAAAATCCTACTCGGGATTTGCCAAGGGTTATAGTTATATGTACGGTGTTTGTAGGTTTCTTATATGCTGCAATAGCTGTTGTGGCATCTGGTGTTTTAGATGTAGAGCTAGTTGCTAACAAGCCTATGACAGATGTTGCAAGAGTTATATTGAGTAAGTATGAGTTTATTTATTTCTGCGTGGGGGGAGCTTTAATTGCGCTTATATCACCTTTAAACGGGCAGTTTGCATGGGCCACTAAACCTATAAGACAAGCGGCTATTGAAGGATGGCTGCCAAAACATCTTGCAATTTTAAATCCAAACACCAGAACTCCAAACAGACTATTAACCATATTGTATTTAGTTGGAATAGTGCCGATTATTTTTAATTTAGATATGGCTGAATTAGGGGCCAGTATAGTTGCAGTTTACCAATTGAATGCTCTTTTAATTATATATTCTCTTATTGGTCTTATGAACAGAAGACCTTTAGAGTTTGCAAATTCACCGTATAAATTTAGTAGGAGAGGGATTTACTTTCTAACTTCTATAGCGGGAATTTTGGGATTGATACAAGTTGGACTTCTATTTATGGCGCTGAATAGAAGTATGATGATTTTAACTTGTCTAATAGTAATTGGAGCAATACTTTTTGGTAAGTATAAAAAAATAGATGAATAGAGAAATCCCTTTGAAGTAAAGGAAGTTTTTAAAAGTTTTTAAAAGAACTTTAGAAAGAGCTAAATTTATAATTCAAAGGGAATTTTATTTTATTGGGTTTATCTCAATACTTAAGGGCGCTAAGTGTATCATTTTTAGCTCAACTATGCTATAATACACGCGACACGTGATTGGAGGAATAAAATGATTTCAGTAAATAATGTAAGTGTAATCTTTCCTGATAAAAAATTATTTGACGATGTGAATTTATCATTCACACCAGGAAATTGCTACGGAATAATAGGCGCAAACGGAGCGGGAAAATCAACATTTTTAAAAATACTTTCTGGGGAGAAAGAACCATCAACTGGGAATGTATCTATAGATAAAGAATCCAGAATGAGTAAGCTTAACCAAGATCACTACGCCTTTGAAGATGAAGTGGTTATAGAGACAGTGATCATGGGAAATAAAAAACTTTATGATATAGGAAAAGAAAAAGATGCCATCTATATGAAAGAAGATTTTTCAGATGAAGATGGAATAAGAGCTGGAGAACTTGAAGCGGAGTTCGCTGAAATGGGTGGATATGAAGCAGAATCTGAAGCTGCATCTCTACTACAAGGGCTTGGAATAACTACAGATAAACATGATTTAAAGATGAGTGAACTTATAGAGGCTGACAAGGTTAAGGTACTTCTTGCACAAGCTCTATTTGGTAATCCGGATATCTTGCTTCTTGACGAGCCTACAAACGGTATTGATTTGAGAGCTATAATGTGGCTTGAAGACTTCTTATCAGATTTCAACGGAGTTGTAATTGTAGTATCTCACGACAGATATTTCTTGAATAATGTATGTACGCACATGGTTGATATTGACTTTGGTAGAATTCAAGTTACTGTTGGTAACTATGATTTCTGGTATGAAGCATCTCAATTAGCTCAAAAAATGGCTAAAGAGCAAAACAGAAAGAAAGAAGACAAGATTAAGGAGTTACAAGAGTTTATCGCAAGATTCTCTGCAAATAAATCTAAATCTCGTCAAGCGACTTCAAGAAAGAAACTTTTAGATAAGATAACTTTAGATGATATTAAACCATCAAGTCGTAGATATCCTTTCGTTGGATTTGATTTAACTCGTGAAGTTGGAAATGAAATATTAAATATAGATAATCTAACTCTAAAAGAAGGGGATAAAGTTCTTCTTGATAATATGAGCATGAGAGTTAACAAGGGCGATAAGATTGGCTTTATAGGAAATGAAATTGCTATAACTAAGTTCTTTGAAGCCATAGAAGCTAAGACAGAATATGATGGGCAAATCGAATGGGGACAAACTATAACTCACACATATTTCCCTAAAGATAACACAGAATATTTTGAACACTCAGACCTTAACTTAATAGATTGGATGAGACAGTTCTCAGAAGAACAATCAGAAATTTATTTAAGAGGTTTCTTAGGCAAGATGTTATTCTCTGGAGATGAAGTGCTAAAAAAAGCAAATGTACTTTCTGGGGGAGAAAAAGTTAGAATGATGTTCTCAAGAATGATGATAAGACCAGCTAACTTATTGATATTCGACCAGCCAACAAACCATCTTGATCTTGAAAGTATAGAAGCTGTAAATAATGGTTTGATAAACTTTAAATCTAATATACTATTTACATCACTAGACCATCAATTTATATCATCTGTTGCAAATAGAATAGTTGAGATATTTGACGATGGAACTTACAGAGATGTACCAATGACATACGATGAATACATCGAAAAATATGTAGTGGCACAAAAATAATACAAAAGAGAATATAAAATGAAAGAAGACTCTAAATTCAAAGAGCCTTCTTTTTTTATAATTGAGATTTTAAATTTTTAATAATCTGTTCAATTTGTTCGATTCCATCTTCGACTTGTGATAAAGATTTGTGAATTTTGGATTGCACCAAGTAATCTGCCACAATTCCATCGAAGAAATAGTCTGCAAAGGTCAAAAAACTATCTGGTATGTCGAAGCCTATTGATGTATTCACATCTAACAGTTCGGCCTTTAGAGTTTGAACAGCTTGACGAGTTTTCTTTAACTCTTCTTCAGCCATATTCATCTTGTTGTGTTTGATAAATGTGCTGATCATTCCGCCGCCAAATATATCGAAATAGCCCCAATTTTTTGCACTTTTAAATAAATCTCTTGCATTGTATAAATATTCTAAAACATCTTCTGAAGCTTGAATAGCTTCCTTAATTTCTTTTTCTCTATCGTAAGTCATAAGAACTCCTTTTAAAAATTAAACAGTATAAAGTTTAAAGGTTTATTAATTTACTAGCTACTTCAAAGTAAATCAAAAGGGCAACAGTGTCCACGATTGTAGTGATAATAGGCCCGGCCATAACTGTAGGGTCGATTTTAAACTTATCAGCTATAAGAGGAAGCATTCCTCCGATAACCTTTGATATCATAACTGTAATTAAAAGTGTTATCGAAACTGTGAGAGTAACTTGCATTGAAACAGAATCCATTACCAAAATTCTAATCATATTTATAAATACAAGCGCTATACCAACAAGAAAGCCTATCTTTAATTCTTTTAGCATAACTTTAAGAATTGTATGATAGTCAACTTCTCCAACATAAAGAGCTCGAATGACAGTCGTAGAAGCTTGACTTCCGGCATTTCCGCCGCTATCCATCAACATTGGTATATATGCTGCCAAAACAACGCTTGTGGCTAAAGTGGCTTCATATCTTTTAATTATAAAGCCTGTCATAGTTGCAGTTATAAGACAAATAATAAGCCAAGTTATTCTGTTCTTAGCAATTTTAAAATTTGAAACTTCCATGTATGAATCATCATCAAGCTCTGTGATACCATGGATATTTGAAATATCTTCGTTGTACTCATCAACCATGACATCAATAGCCCATTCAGCTGGCACCGTACCAATAAGTCTATTTTCAGAATCAACTACAGGAATTTCAGAAAGATCGTAACGAAAAGCCAGTTTGGCAACAATTTCTTGGTCGTCATGAGCTCTTACTGTCTTGTTAATTGGATTTATAATATCTTCAATTTTGCCGTCTGTATGCCTGAGCAAATCTGCTAAGTAGACAAAACCTTGTAGTTTTAAAGAATTGTCTGTAATCCAAATTTGTTCTAACTTATTTGCGTCTAAATCTGAACTTATAACTTTGTCGATTATATCTTTAATGCTACGAGATATTTTGGCTGCCATAAAGTTTACAGACATTATGGAACCGACGCTTTCATCTGGATAGCCTAAAAGCTCATTTATAATTGGACGACGACCTTCTTCAATAAAGTGGTTCATAAGTTTACCCACCATATTTGCAGGCAATTCTTGAAGTGTGTCAACTAACTCGTCTTCATCCAATTCTTTTATAAGTTCCATTATATTTTCTTTTGACAAACTCTTTATAATGTCGACTTTTTTATCTCTACTCAACAGAGCGAATGTATCTGCGAGAAGATCTTTGTTCAATAGTTTTATTCTAAGTGCCGTCTCATAAGGCAATAGAGTTTCAAATATCTCTGCCAAGTCAACAGGATCCATTACATTAATGGATTTTTGTAGTTCTTTGATTTCTTCAATGTTATATTTTTCTTTGTTCATAAAACCTCCTTTTAAATAAAGGTATAAAAAATACCGCTAAATAGGTCCTAAAATTAAAAATTATTAGTATTAGGATGCGGTTAAAGGTTTATGAATTAAATTTTGACGTGACACATGGAAATTGTGCACAAAAAAAGAACCTATGTAACCGCAAAATATTTTTATACGACCTATCACAACTGTCCATGATTTCACCTCCGTTTATTAATATATATAACCTACTACAAAAGTTGAGTGTTTGTCAACTTGCAGTAGGTTATATATAACAAGAGCTCTCCTAATTTAGAAGAGCTCTTTAATATTTTTATTTCTTAGAATAATTTTGCAACTGCGTTTTTAACTAAATCTTCGTCAGCTACATAAGGGATAGTGATGTGTCCATCTTCGTGTTTTTTGTTGAATTCGATAGAAGTTTCCATAGCATTTTCGTTTCTAGCCCAGTTTCTTCTAGCAACTCCACCCATAACGTCCCAAGAAAGTGATAGTTTGATGATTTCATCAACTCTTTCAGAACCGTCAAGTACAAGTCCGAATCCACCGTTAACACTCTTACCGATACCAACTCCACCACCATTGTGAAGAGCGATTAAACTCATACCACGAGCAGCGTTACCAGCATAGCATTGTACAGCCATGTCTGAACATACGTTAGAACCGTCTTTAATGTTAGAAGTTTCTCTGAATGGTGAGTCAGTACCACTTACGTCATGGTGGTCACGTCCCATCATAACAGGACCGATTTTTCCTTCTCTTACAAGTTTGTTGAATGCAAGAGCGATGTTAACTCTTCCTTCTTCATCTTGGTAAAGGATTCTAGCTTCAGTACCAACAACTAATTGGTTCTTTTCAGCATCTCTAATCCAGTTGTAGTTATCTCTATCTTGATATCTTCTTGTTGGGTCGATAGCTTCCATAGCTGCGTGGTCTGTAGCAACTAAGTCTTCGTGTTTACCTGATAGACATACCCATCTGAATGGTCCATATCCGTAGTCAAATAGAAGAGGCCCCATGATATCTTCTACATAGCTTGGCCAAATGAATCCATCTTTGTCATCTCTACCGTTCTTAGAAATTTCTTTAACGCCAGCATCAAATATAGCTTTCATGAATGAGTTACCATAGTCGAAGAAGTAAGTTCCCTTAGCTACAAGAGCTTTGATAACTTCGAAGTGTGCTTTTAATGTTTCATCAACCATTTCTTTGAACTTATCGTGTTCTTCTGCAAGCATTCTTGTTCTTTCTTCAAAGTCAATTCCAACTGGACAGTATCCACCGTCATATACGTTGTGGCAAGAAGTTTGGTCAGAAAGCAAGTCAATGTGAATGTTGTTTTCGTTCATGTAGTGTAGTAAGTCTACGATGTTTCCGTGGTAAGCAATACTCATAGCTTCTTTCTTTTCTAGGTATTCTTTAGCTATTGCGCAAGCTTCTTCTGGAGTTTCAGCAAGTTTAGAAATCCATCCTTGTTCAAGTCTAGTTTCGATTCTTGAGATATCAACTTCAGCTACGATAGCAACTGCATTAGCGATTTCTCCGGCTTTACCTTGAGCTCCACTCATTCCACCAAGACCACTTGTTACGAATAATTTTCCTGAAAGATCGTCTTCAGCCTTAAGACCTAATTTAAGTCTTCCTGCGTTAAGAATTGTATTGAAAGTTCCGTGAACGATACCTTGAGGTCCGATGTACATCCAACCACCAGCAGTCATTTGTCCGTAGTTAGTAACTCCCATTTGTTCTGCAACTTCCCAATCTTCGTGGTTGTTGTAAAGACCAACCATTAATCCGTTAGTGATGATAACTTTTGGAGAGTTTTTACGTGATTTGAAAAGTCCAAGTGGGTGACCACTTTCCATAACTAATGTTTGTTCATCAGTCATTTCTTCAAGATATTTCATGATTAATCTGTATTGCATCCAGTCGTGGCATACAGAACCAGTTTCTCCATAAGTTACTAATTCGTATGGATAAAGAGCAACAGCAAAGTCAAGGTTGTTGTCAATCATAACTTGCATTGCTTTACCTTCTAAGCAATTTCCTTTATATTCATCAATTGGTTTTCCGTATATTCTTCCTTCTGGTCTAAATCTATATCCGTAAATTCTTCCTCTTGTTTTAAGTTCTTCTAAGAATTCAGGAACTAATTCTTCGTGAAATCTTTCTGGGATATATCTTAGAGCATTTTTAAGAGCGATTTCAGTTTGTTCTTTAGTAAGTCTGAATCCTCTGTCTGGTGCACGACGAATACCTTCTTCAAATTTTGGCATTTCAGGAAGTTCGTCAAATTCTAATTTGATTTTCATTGAATCTGCTATTTGTGTATTATTTATCATATTTCCTCCTCATAATATTAATTACTTAACTTTTTCTATATCATAAACGTTGTCCGTCTTAAAATAGTCAATTAATTAGACGCGATAAAATTTAGTTTTTAGTGAATATGGGTATAAACTCAGTGAATCAATCTAATTTTTGACACTAATTAGATTAAATTAGACTAGAGTAAGTGTAGTTATAAATAGATAAACAATAGGAGGAATTATGGCAGCAAATAAGGTTTTATATAATTTGAATGAAGTTTTTTGTCCGAATGATTTAGGGCGTCCATTAAAAGGCTCTGAAATGAATGAAGCAACAATTTTAAAAAATGCATACATTGCTATAAAAGATGGAAAAATTTTAAAAGTAGGCGAAGGTGAAGTTCCTAAAGATTTAATAGATGATTCAACAGCAATGGTGAATTTAGAAGGAAAGATTGCAACTCCAGGACTTATCGATTGCCATACACATCTTGTATATGGTGGAAGCCGTGAACATGAATTTTCAAAAAAATTAAACGGTATGAGCTATCTTGACATCTTAGCTGAAGGTGGCGGAATTCTTTCAACACAAAAAGCTACAAGAGGAGCAAGTTTTGAAGAATTATATGATAAGACAGAACAACTTGCAAACCACATGATGTACCACGGAGTAACTACTATAGAAGCAAAGAGTGGTTATGGTCTTTATTGGGATACTGAAAAGAGACAAATGGAAGTTGTAAAAGAATTAGATAAAAACCTTCCAGTAGATTTTGTTTCAACTTTTATGGCAGCTCATGCTATACCAGAAGAATGTAAAGAAAATCCAGATGAGTTTATAGATCAAGTAATAGAAATGCTACCAAAAGTTAAGGAAGAAAACTTAGCTGAATTCGTGGATATATTCTGTGAAAAAGGTGTGTTCAATGCAGAACAATCAAGAAAATTGCTTACTGCAGCAAAAGAGCAAGGATTTAAAACAAGAATTCACGCAGATGAAATAGAATCAATAGGTGGTTCAAGCGTTGCAGCTGAAGTAAAGACTGTAAGTGCAGAACACTTAATGATGATAACTGATGAAGATATTAAAAAACTTGCTGAAGCTGATGTAATAGGTAACTTATTACCAGCTACAACATTCTCTTTAATAGAAGACACTTATGCGCCAGCTAAGAAAATGCTTGAAGCAGGTATGGCAATAACTCTTACTACAGATTCAAATCCAGGTTCTTGTCCAACAGCAAACCTACAATTCGCAATGCAATTAGGTTGCTTATATATGAGATTAACACCTGTAGAAGTATTTAACGCTGTAACTATCAACGCTGCATATTCAGTAGCAAGAGGGGATAGCATAGGTTCATTCGATGAAGGTAAAAGAGCTGATATAACTATATTTGATGCTAAAAACTTAGACTATACAATGTATTTCTTTGCAACTAACTTAGTTTCTCAAGTTTATAAAAATGGAGAATTAGTAGTAAAAGACAGACAACTTGTAAAATAGTTATTATTAAAATTAAATATGGATTAAAAAAAAGGCTCTATGTCAAATATTGGGGAGGCTCGTTAACTCGAGTCTCTTTCTTTATGTAAAAATGGGCACATAGACGCTAATAAAGATATCAAAACTAAAATAGCAAAAAACAACTAAAAATAAGCATAGCAAATAAAACCCCTAGGGGTTTTGCAAATTTTCCCGTTTTCCTAATCTCTACTTACATGAAAACATAATTCTTTTTCTAAACAAGTCAAAATTTCTCATACCAAAACAATTTCTTTTTAATGTTTTTATCTTTGTATGAGTTCCTTCAAGAGGTCCATTTGACCAAGAGTAATCAAATGAATTACATATTTCTTCAAACCAGTTATTAAAAGAAGTGATACAAGATTTAAATTCTTTTAATTTTGATTCATCTGCTCTTTTTATCCATTCTCTTAAAGCTTTTTTAGCTCTAGTTTTGTTTGGCTGACTAAGTACATACTGGTACCCACAGGGCACACAGTAGAACAATTCTTTTAACTTGTATGCTTCTTTTAATTCCTTGTTCAGTTCAATCATAAGTGATACTTCATTAGCTTGTTCTGAAGTTAGCTTAGAGGCAGGTTTTTGTAATTAAACTCTTACTTCTTTTAAAATATTCCTAAGCTTTGATGATACATCCTTTTGTATTCTCTTTCTAACATTTTCTAATGCCCAGGAT
>NZ_FWWR01000014.1 GCF_900176115.1 Peptoniphilus asaccharolyticus DSM 20463
ATTTAAAGTTTGAAGTCCCTTTTTAAGATCTATGTGTAAAGGTGGATCAGACCATTCATCGTTGTATTTCATGTCCATTGGAACATCCACTTCCACTCCGAGGATTGCTATATAATATCTAGATTTTCTTTCTGCTAAAGTTACGAAACAACATCTACTTTTCCTTTTATGATCTAATCTGCCTGATTCCACTGTATCTGCTTCCCAGTTGGCCTAATTCTTGCCTTCTGTATATCTCTTTAGGTCTTTTCTTAATTGTTCTACCTTTATCATTGAATTTTCCTCTTTTTTCTGCTGGCCTTTTAAATTTAGCTTTTCTTCTCAAATTTTTCATACTAGTTTTTGGCAGCTTTTTGGCGTGTATCATTCTATATATCGTTGATGTAGATGGTAATTCATGAATCTCATTTGTGTTTCTATTTGATATTTGTTCAGGGGACCAATGTTCGTTAATCTTTACAGTTAAATAATCAATAACATCTTTAGAAAATTTACTTTTTCTATGGCAGTCTTTTCTTCTATCAATATATTTATCATTTGCCTTTATCGGAAAGTACTTAGTGTAACTTCCCCTACTAACTTTTATCTTAGATGAATTTCTTTTAATTTCTCTAGATATTGTACTAGGTGACCTTTTAAGTGCTTGTGCAATTTTCCTTATACTCATTCCTAAATTTAAAAATTGGTAAATACAAGATCTTTCTTCTATGGTAAGATGGTTATAGCTCATAGTTAATCACTCCTTTTAATATGTTTTGTTTGGTCACTTACATATTAACACAGCTGATTAGCTATGAGTTTATTTATGTTGCACTTGTTATGATAAATTATCTGCATAAAAATATCTGTTAGAGATTTACTCCCCAACAGATATTATAGAGCCTTTTTATTTGCATTAAAATAAATATAAGTATTTTAAATAGAGGAAAAGATATGATAAAACAATTTAAAAAAGTTATGGGAATAAATATTGAAAAGATTATAGGACAAGATAGATTTGCATTTGCTATATCTGATATGACAGATTTTTACGATTTGATTGAATGGGCAAAGTATGGAGGCTATCAAGGTTCTACAATTATATTCTATGATTTTGAAACCGGAGATGTATATGAACCATTTGAGAAAATGCAAAATGTAGTCTACGGAGCCCCTGTCTTTGTGGAGGGAATGTATTATTTTTTACAAGGTGACTATAATAAAAAAACAGTGAAGCTATTTAGGTGTTTTCCAAATGAGTCTTTAGAAGAAGTAGTAAGTTTAGAGATGAATGAGGTAAATCTATACAATCTTGTGATTATAGGAAATCCACTTTACATAGTGAGCAGTGATGAAGAAGTGGAATGCTATTATCCAAAGAAATTTAAAATTCCTAAAAAAGAAAATGAGTCAATACAATTTATAGAAGATGAAAAACTATATTTTAATTCATGGATTGAAGAAGGAAGGGATGATAAAACCAATTGTGCCACAAGCGAATATAAATACTATGAAAAAGTAATAGTGAAAAATGTTGACGGAGATGTAATATCTGAAGAATTAGGAAGTCTATATCGAGCACCGAGCGGAGATTGGTGGATAGCTTAAGATGTAAATAGAAAAGTAAGGGTTTTAGAGCTGCTACTAAATTGAAGAAACTATGAAAATGCTTAATAGATTGATTGAAAGAATTTTTGAGAAAATAAAATTATATTAATAGTGTATTAACAGAGAGGAGGAACTCAAATGTCTAAAATAAAAAAATAAACTATTGAAGCAAAAGGTTTTGCTATTCAAGTGTATACAGAAGATTTTAAAAACGATTATATAAGTCTTACGGATATTGCGAGATATAAGAATGCACATGAACCTAAAGATGTTGTTAAAAACTGGCTAAGAGTAAGAGATACAATTGAATTCATTGGTCTTTGGGAGACTATTCACAATCCTAATTTTAAAGGGGTCGAATTCGACTCCTTTAGAAAGGAAACAGGAACAAATGCATTTACATTATCATCTCAAAGATGGACTGAAAACACAAATGCGATTGGCATTGTTTCTAAATCTGGGAGAGGAGGAACGTTCGCTCATCCTGATGTAGCAATGGAATTTGCTTCATGGATTTCAGCAGAGTTTAAACTATATTTAATCCAAGATTATAAAAGGATTAAGTCAGATGAAAACTCAAAATTATAATTAAATTGGAATCTTAATCGAGAAATTTCTAAGGTTAACTATAAAATTCATACAGACGCAATCAAAGAATATCTCTTAAAGGATCTTACCAACGAACAGTTATCCTATAAATACGTAAGTGAAGCAGATATGTTAAATGTTGCCTTATTTAATAAAAGAGTAAAACAGTGGCGTGAAGAAAATCAAGACCTAAAAGGAAATAAGAGAGATTACGCAAGTCTGAACGAGTTATTGGTGCTTGCAAATATGGAAAGCTACAATGCAATCTTAATTGGTAAAAGGATTGATCAAAAAGAAAGAATGATAGAACTTAGAAAGATTGCAAGAACTCAGATGATGTCACTTGAAAAGCTTAATGATAGTGGTATCAAAAGATTACAAGGAAAGAAATAATTGTTTTGAGTAAATACAGAGATAAACTATAATTTATGAGGGGCAAGATTATGAACAATTTATTCAGTATTCTTAAAAAACTAGAGGATAAAAATATTTTTTATAAACTAGCAAGAATAAGAGATTCAGTTTTAATTGAGGTGGTTGTGCCTGGCGAAAGATGGGAAATTGAAGTTTTTGAAGATGGTCATCTCGAAATAGAGAAGTTCATTTCATCAGGAGATATCTATGATGAAAAAGAAATATCTAATTTATTAAAATCTTTTGAAGAATAGATAAATTCAAATTTGTCGCTAACAATCCACCTGAATAGATATAAAATTTAGTAGCGTTAACCAATGATTTTACTACTCTTTTTGACGAGGAATATAAAACCATCTTGTTGGAAGAACTTTCGGATAAAGATTTATGGTTGTGATTATTTTTCTACGACACTTGATTTAGATGGTATATAGATATAAAAGAGAAAATTGATTTATAGAACAGTAAGCTTTTAGCTTGCTGTTTTTTTATGGAGAGAGTTAAAAATATTTTAAGATTCATTTTTATTTAAACATCGAAATAATTTTTAAAATTAACTATAATGGAATTATGAAGAGATATATTTACGAAGCATTAAAGAGTTTGAGAGGACAGACTGCATTTTCAATGCCAGGTCATAAGTCCAAAGATATATACGATTTTGATTTTAGAGATGATATAACAGAAGTTGTTGGAGCTGACAACTTGATGGAACCGGAAGAGTGTATTTTAAAGAGTGAAGAAGAGATTGCAAAGGTCTATGGAGTAAAGAGAAGTTATTTTATAACGGAGGGCTCAACCATGGCACTAAAGATAGCAATAACTCTTTTGACAAAATCTAAGGACACTATTTTGGTGCAGAGAAATTCACACAAGTCTATATACAATAGCGCTGTGCAATTTGACTTGAATTTGGAATATATAAGTCCAAAGTTTGATGTTGAAAAACAATTGCTACTTGGTATAGAAACAGAGGAACTTGATAAAAAATTAAATGAAAATAAAAGTATAAAAGTTGTAGTTTTAACCAGTCCAAACTACTATGGAATGATTTTGAATTTAAAAGAGTTGTCGGAAGTTGTGCATAAGCATGGATGCAAGTTAATAGTGGATGAGGCGCATGGTGGACATTTGATTTTTTCAAGACAGAGTGAGTTGTCTGCTGTTAGGTATGCAGATGTAGTGGTGCATTCTACACATAAGACTTTGCCGAGTTTGACAGGCTCGTCAATGCTCCACATCAATTGTGAAATAGAGCACGGTAGAGTGCTTAAAATGATGAGTCTACTCATGTCATCTTCGCCGTCATATCTATCTATGTTGTCTAGTGAATTTGGAGTTGCATACTTAGAAAACACTGGTGGATTTGAAAAGATTGAGCGAGAAGTAGATAATTTTAAAGAACATTTAAGAGAAGAGGTTGAATTTTTAGAGATTAAAGACAATTCAATAGCTGATATGGATATTTTAAAATTGGCTTTTAGAACTCGCGGCAACAGTGGGCTTAACGTTGTGAATGAGTTAGCTTTAAGGTATAATATAAGATTAGAGATGGGGGATTTGTACTATGCTCTTTGCATCTTGTCTGTAGTTGATGAAACTGAAGATTTTAAAAACTTAGAGAATGCTTTAAAGGAAATTTCGGTTGGAGAATATGACTATATAGACAGAGACTATAAAGAGATAAGTCCAAAGATTGTATTGTCTCCCAAGAAAGCTTTTGAGAGTGAAAGTGAAATGGTAGATATAGAAGAGGCAGTGGGCAGAGTTTCAAGCTCTATGGTGATGCTATATCCGCCGGGAGTTCCTATTGTGGCTTATGGAGAAGAGTTTACTGAAGAGGTAGTCAGAGAGCTGAAGAGATATCCCAAACTTTCAGGAGTTGTAGAAAGTAAGGTAGAGGTAGTTAAATGAGTTTATTCATAGCTTTTGAAGGCCCGGATGGGTGCGGAAAAACTACGATTTCAAATAAAGTGTACGCTGAGCTCTCAAAGAAATTTGAATGTATAAAGACCAGAGAGCCGGGCGGAACAGAGATTTCTGAGAAGATCAGAGATTTTATTTTAGATAATAACAATGTTGACATGACATCGAGAACAGAGGCGTTGCTTTATGCAGCATCTCGTGCGCAACATGTTGAACAGTTGATAGAACCGGCACTGAAAATGGGTAAAATAGTAATATGTGAAAGGTTTATTGTATCTTCTTTGGTGTATCAAGGATATGCAAGGGGACTTGGAGAAAAAAGCGTCCAAGAGATAAATGATTTTGCAGTTGGAGAGGTTGCACCGGATATAACTTTCCTATTTGATGTAAAGGAAAACAATTCTGTAGAGAGAAAATTAAAAGAAGGTGGAGATAGACTTGAGCTTGAAAAGGGAGAGTTCCACTCAAGGGTAAGAGAAGGCTACAGAAGTTTAATTCAAAGTGGCAGGTACACCGTAATTGATGCGACACAGTCAGTGGAAGAAGTTTTCCAAAACTGTATGGATGTTATTTTGGAAAGGTTGGATAGAAAATGAAACTAATAATTTCAATTGTTCAAGACGTGGATGCTGAAAAACTAACCGAAGAAATCACAAAAGAAGGATTCAGAGTTACAAAGATGAGTACTACTGGAGGGTTCTTGAAGAGTGGAAACTCAACGCTATTGTCTGGAGTTGAGGATGGCAAGGTTGAACAGTATCTAACAGTTGTAAAAAATAATGCAAAGACAAGAGAAGTTACTAAAACTATACAGACTATAAATATACCAGGCACAGCAATGTTACCAATGCCGATAAAAGTGACTGTTGGTGGAGCTACTTCATTTGTTTTAAACGTAGAAGATTTTAAGAGGTTTTAAATTATGAAAATGATGATTGCCATAGTGCAAGACAAATTTATAGATGAAATCATGAATAGATTTTATGACGAAGGAGTTTATGTAACTAAGATTTCTTCATCAGGTGGATTTTTTAAGAGTGGAAACTCAACCTTGCTTTTAGGTTGCGAAGAATCTGAGATTGAAAAAGTTTATTCTATATTCAAAAAAATAACAAAAGAAGAACATATCGAAACTGAAAAGGGAGAATTTGACGTTTCAGGAGCTACAATTTTCGTAGTGGACGTTGAAGATAATTTGAGAATTTAATGTTAATAGATTTCGTAGGGAATAGAGATGCGAAGTTAGAGCTTGAAAAGAATATAAACACAGGGGATATAAACCATGCATATCTTTTTTTAGGGAGCGAAGGCGTTGGAAAATTTACACTTGCGAAGGCTTTTGCAAAAAGAATACTTGGTGAGAATACTCTGGATTTACATATTCTAAGAGGAAGCTCTATAAAAAAAGAACAGATAGAAGAATTGATTGGTGAAGCCAAAAAAAATCCTTATTCTGGAAGATATAAAGTTTTCATAATAGATGGCTTTGAAAATGTGAGCATTAGTGGACAGAATGCTCTTTTAAAAACTTTAGAAGAACCTGAAGAATATTTAAAGATAATTTTAATAGCTAAATCAATTACTAATATACTGCCAACTATTTCATCAAGAAGTAGGCTTATAAAGTTTAAAGATGTTGATGATGAAGAAATAAGTGAATTTTTAGTTCAAAATATTGGTTTAGATGCACAAAATGCAGAGCTATTTTCTAAAATAGCAGTTGGTTCTATAAAGAGAGCGATGAGATATGCAACAGATCCATCTGCGATTGCATTTAGAGATAAGAGTTTTGAACTAATAGACAGACTTATAAATTTGAAGACAGATCCTTTTAGAGAGATGCCTTTTTTTGAAGAAAACAAAGAAAATTTAGAAGAATTTTTTAATATATACAGTATTTTTTTAAGAGATGTAATTATATTTAATGAAAATATAGACGATAAATTTTATATCAATATAGATAAGTTAAATTACATTCAAAAACAAAATATATCTACAAAAGAAGTCATAAGGATGTACAAACAAGTCCAAAAGACACAAAAATATTTAAAAGATAATGCAAATTTTGAGTTGACCATTGGCCAACTTTTTATAGGAGGAATATAGTGTTAGACGTAGTGGGCGTCAGGTTTAAAAAAACTTGTAAAATTTATTATTTTGATCCAAATGAAACTAATGCAGAAATAGATAATGACGTAATAGTTGAAACTATTAGAGGTTTGGAATATGGTAAAGTCGTAACTAAAAAGAGTATTGACGAAGAAGAGATAAAATCTGAATTAAAGCCAGTTTTAAGGATTGCAACAGAAGAAGATAAATCTGAACATATAGACAATAGAAACAAAGCAAGAGAGGCAATGCTTATCTTTGAAGACAGAGCAGAACACCACGGATTGAAAATGAATCTGATAAATGCTGAGTATACATTTGATAAATCAAAGTTATTATTTTATTTTACAGCAGAGGGCAGAGTTGACTTTAGAGAGCTTGTAAGAGACCTTGCGACTATTTTTAGAACTAGAATAGAACTTAGACAAATTGGGGTTAGAGATGAGGCAAAAGTAGTAGGAGCGCTTGGCTGCTGCGGAAGAGAAACTTGTTGTTCATCATTTTTATCAGAGTTTAGTCCGGTATCTATAAAGATGGCAAAAGACCAAGGACTTTCATTAAATCCAATTAAGATTTCGGGGGTTTGTGGAAGGCTTATGTGCTGTCTTAAATATGAACAAGATGGTTATGAGTGCATAATTAAAAAAATGCCAAGAATTGGAGAAATAGTAGAAACTAAAGAAGGTAAGGGAACTGTCATATCTACTTATACAATTCAAGAGTTGGTAAAAGTTATGTTCTCAGATAAAGAAGACTCTGAAATAGAACTTTATGAAATAGGAGAAGTTAAGAGAACAGGTAAATATAACAAAAATTACTTAGGTATGACTTCGACGCTAAAAGATGAAGAGGCAAGACCTGAAGAATTAAAAGAACTTGAGAAGGAGTGATGGGCGGGAAAACCGCCCTTTTTTATGAAAATTAAAGCGATACTTATAAGAATAATTGCAAAAATTCAAAGTTTTTTTAGTTCTCAATATGGGCGAGTAAAACCGGCAGAGAGAATTTTAAAAGCAATTTTTGCGGGATTGTTGGCTACAGATTTTTATTTTTATATAGCAGATTTGGAGATTCCAACAGCAGTTGCATTTATAGGAACTTCCATTCTATTCTACATAGCAATTAGTCTATGTGTATTTGTATTTAAAATTTTGGCCTTGATAGCTAAGCGAATGAGAACTTCCAACTTAGTGTTTTTAATACTTGGGATAGTTATAAGTTACAGATTTATTGAAGACATTGCAGATGAAGATTGGACTCAGTTCGAGGAAATAGTCATGGCTATTGTAATTACGCTTTTGCTGATGGTATTTGCCAAGAGTTTGAGTGCATTAAAAAATAAAAAAGCATTGCCTATAATAACTACGGTTTTGAGTTTGATAGTAGTGGTTTTGGGATTTTTATTCGTAATCTATCCAGGAAATGAAAATGGATATGTTGCAGATAAAGAAGCTAACAAAACAATTGATGAAGAGATAATATATTCGGCAGAATACGTAGACTATAAGGGAAATTCGGTGAATTTAAGACCTTATGTAAAGTATTCAGGAAAGACTAAGTGGGTTAGAGATAAATTCTTTAAGACCACATTAAATGAAGTTCCAATACAGGGGAGATTGTGGTATCCGAAGGGAGCTACCAATGTGCCGCTTGTTGTCTTAGCGCATGGCAACCACAGATTTACAACACCAAGCTATTTGGGTTATGACTACTTGGGCAAGCAACTTGCAAGACAGGGCATAGCAATGGCGAGTGTAGATATGAATATGCTAAACGGATTTTTGAAGTTTGGTTTGAAAAATGAAAATGATGCAAGAGCATATCTACTACTCGACAACCTTGAATATCTAATAAACAACAGTGAAAATAAAGGACAATTTGACAATATGTTTGATAGAGAACAAATTGCTTTTATAGGACATTCAAGAGGTGGAGAAGCGGCGAGTATAGCAGCTGAATTACTAAATTTAAAGTATAATCCGGACAATGGCAAAGAAATAGGATATGATTTCAATGCAAAAGCTGTAGTGGCAATAGCACCAACGGTGGATCAATATAATCCTGCGGATAAAAATTTGAGACTTAGAGGAGTTAATTTTCTAACCATACACGGAACTCACGATTCAGATGTAGATGGATTTAGTGGTATGAAAATATATGACAATGCATCTCTTATGGGAGATGCATTTAAAGCCGCTTTATACATTGGATATGCAAACCACGGCAGATTTAATTCTGAGTGGTTAGGGGATACGGATCCGCCAAAGAGTTGGTTTTTAAATAGAGCGTCTCTTTTAGAAGAAGAACACCAACAAAAGATAGCGAGTTCATTAATAGAACAATTTTTAAAAGCGAGTTTCTTCCACACAGGGGATTTAGATATTATTAAAAATCCAAAGGATTACAAAGACATCGCAACTCCTGTCTGGAGCAGATATCAAAATTCATCATTCAATACCATTGCAAATTTTGATGAAGATTACGATTTGACTACTTTTATTTACGGCAAGACGAGATTTGATGATTTGATTGTGACAGAAGAGAGTAGCTATATCGGAGGATTCGACACAGAAGACAATGCGTTGGTTCTAAGTGGAAGTGGAGAATATATTTTTAGCTTCGATACATTTGTGCCGACTAAAAAATATTTGAACATGGATATTATGGTTCTAGATAAGGAATATAATTACAAGGGCACTGACTTAGAAGTTGAGATGATAGATGACTTTGGAAACTCAAAGAGTGTCAAAGTGGGAGACTATATCGAGCTACAACCTAAGATAAAAGTTGAGACTTCAAAATTGCAACAGCTGACAGAAGATTACTCATATAAAGGTTCTTTTGAAACAGTTAGAATACCTATTGACGAATTTAGTGTAGATAAAAATAAAATCAAATATATAAAGCTAAAAGCCAATGGGGTTAATATAGCAGTAGATAATTTAGGATATTCAGAATAAAGAGTTTATTAAAGCTTAAAAGGGGTAAAAGTATTTCCAGAGAGGTAGATGACTAATGGACAACACTTTGTTGATAAATAAAATAAATATTCAAGGAACTGACGAAGAAAGAGAGATTTTCTTTCTGATAGGAGACATGGATAAAAATATAAAAATTTTATTGGATAATTTTAATTCAGTAGATTCTAAATATTATGGATTGGGAAAACTAAAATACAATGGAATGAGTTTAAATATTTTAACAAGTGAAATTCCTGCAGTTATTGAAAAGTTGGTAGAACTCAAAGTAAAAATATACGGAGTCTATGAGTTATATGGCTCAAATTAGTAGGGATTATAGTAGGAGGAAATATGACTAATTTAATTGAAGGCTTAAATGAACAAATGAATTTTGAAATCAGCAGTGCATATATTTATGCAGCTATGGCTTCTTATTGCAAGAGCAAGGGAATGGAAGGATTCGCACACTTCATGGATTTCCAAGCAAAAGAAGAACTTGGACACGCAATGGATTTTTATAAATTCATATTCCTTTTAAATTCAGTTCCAGAATACGAAGCAATCGCAAAACCTGCAACTGAATATGGAACATTCTCAGAGTTATTTAAACAAGCATTAGAACACGAAAAAGAAGTTACAAGAAGAATCAGAGCTCTTTATCAAAAAGCAACAGAAGAAAAGAACTATGAAATTCTTGAATTCTTAGGCGGATACATCAAAGAGCAAGTAGAAGAAGAAAATACATTTAGAGGAATCGTTGAAAAGATGGAAAGATTAGGCGAATCTTGGACTGGATTGTATCACTACGATGCTGAATTAGGAAGAAGAGCTTAGATATTGAAAAGAGCCAAATGCCTAGGCTCTTTTTTTATGTTCAAAATAGAAACAAAAATTAAAATAAAATCTATTTCTAAAAATAAAAGCTTGACTTAATAAAAAAATAAGTGTAAAATATCCTTTGTTATCAAAGGTATGCACCTTTAGCTCAGTTGGTAGAGCAACTGACTCTTAATCAGTGGGCCCACGGTTCGAGTCCGTGAAGGTGCACCAGAGCGAAACCTTGGAGAATTTTCTTCAAGGTTTTTTTATGCCCTTTTTTAGAAAAATAAATTTTCAAAATATTGTAATTAAAGATGAAAATACTTCTCTAATAGTGTAATATATACAAAAAGTGTCAAAAGGAGAATATCATGATTAAAGTTTCAAAATTTGGAGGATCTTCATTAGCGAGTGGAGATAGATTTTTAGAAGTAAGAGAAATTTTAAAAAGCGACTTAACAAGAAGATACATAGTTGCTTCAGCGCCGGGGAAAGTAAACAGCTCTGACACTAAGGTAACGGATTTATTATATTTAGCTTATGATTTATCAGTAAATAATATAAATAGTGATGATATATTAAATAAAGTATTGAAAAAATACCAGGATATAATTGAAAAAGTGAATGTTGAAATAGACTTGGACTCAGAATTTGAAGAGTTCACTAAGAACATGGCAAATGAATCTAAAGATTATATTGCTTCAAGGGGCGAATATTTAAACGCAAAGATTTTAGCAAAACTTTTGGGGTATGATTTTGTAGATGCTAAAGAATTAATTTTCTTCGATAAGAATGGAAATATAGATGAAACAAAGACATATAATGCCATAGCTAAAATGAGAGAAGAACATGAATATGCTGTCATACCAGGATTTTACGGAGTAAACATCAATGGTAAAGTTAAAACTTTTTCAAGAGGTGGCGGAGATTTAACAGGCTCAATCATAGCAAGGGGCGTAGAAGCTGACCTATATGAAAATTGGACTGACGTGAGTGGATTCTTGGCAGTAGACCCTAAGATTGTTCAAAACCCAAGAGAAGTTAGAGAACTAACTTATAGAGAACTTAGAGAGCTTTCCTACGCAGGAGCATCTGTACTACACGCAGAGGCGATATTACCGGTGCAATCAGCGGGAATTCCAATACAGATAAAGAATACATTTGTTCCGGAAGACGATGGTACTATGATAGTGCCTGATGAGAGAACAAAATCAGACATAGAAATCACTGGCGTTACAGGTAAGAAAGAATTTGCCGTAATCAATATAGAGAAAATAAAAATGAATTCAGATAAGGGATTTCACAGAAAGGTAATGTCTGTTTTAGAAGTAAATGATGTAACTTTAGAACACATGCCATCTTCAATAGACTCTCTTTCATTAATCGTGCCAAGTTCACAGATAATAGGAAAGACTGACACAATCATTTCAGAATTGAAAACTTTCTGCAATCCTAACAAAGTTTCTATATCTTATGGAATAGCACTTATAACAGTAGTAGGTAGAGGAATGCAAGATAGAGTTGGTACATCTGCTAAGATATTCTCAGCCTTGGCTACAGAAAACATAAATATAAAAATGATTATTCAAGGTTCATCAGAGCTCAACATAATTGTCGGAATACTTGAACAAGATTATGATAAGGCGATAGAAGCCATATACAAATCATTTGTAAAAGGTGTTTGATAGTTTGCGTATATGGGCATATAAGTAGAAAGAACGGGAGGGAACTATGAATAAAAAATTATTATCCGTAATAGCGCTATCTGTGGCATTAGTTGGTTGTCAACAACAAGCTAAGAACGCAGCGGACAGTGCAGCCAATAAGGCAGAAGAAGTTAAGAACGCCGCAGTAGAAAAAGTTGAAAATGCTAAAAATGCTATGGAAGACAAAGCTGAAGAAAAATCAGATGCAGTAACAGCAGCAACTCACGAAAACATTAAAGTTACACCTGAAGAAGCAGTAGCTAAATTTAAAGAAGCTCATGCAGATGCAAAGATAGAATCTGTATCTTTAGATAATGACGACGACAAAGGATTCTATTATGAAGTTCAAGGTTCAAATGGAGCCGAAGAATTTGAAGTTGAAATTGATCCTGTAACAGGTGATGTAACAAGAGATGAAAAAGAAAAAGATTCTGACAATGATGGCTTTATCGATGAAACTCTTGTTGCAAAGGCAATGGATTTAGCTAAGAAGGCAATTGAAGATGCTGGAAGAGATAAATATTACAACACAGCTTGGGAAATCTCAGTTAAGGACGGAGTGAACGTAGTAGAAGTTGAATTACACGGACATGATGTGCCTGAATTAGAGTATTCATACAATGCTCAAACTGGCGAATTAATTGAAAAGAAATAAGTTATAAAGGCTCGAGGTAAAACTCGAGTTTTTTTATTTGCTGATATGCGTAAAAGCTATAGTGGAGTATGAAAAACAACAAGCACTAGATAGCTTGACTCACATACTAAATAAAATTATACTTTTTACATACATGAGAGGTACTGGAGGAGCAAATGATAGAGGTAAAAAATTTAATCAAAGAGTTTAAATTAGATGGAGCCGAATTTAAAGCGGTAGACAATGTAAGCTTTTCGGTTGAAAGAGGTCAGATATACGGAATAATAGGATTATCGGGTGCAGGTAAGAGTACCTTGGTGAGATGTCTAAACAGACTTGAAGAGCCAACTTCAGGAGAGATTATAGTAGATGGAAAGAACATACTTGATTTGTCTGAAAAGGAATTGTTGGAAGAGAGAAGACAAATAGGAATGATATTCCAAAACTTCAACTTGTTTATGCAAAAGACAGTTTACCAAAACATAGCTTATCCACTTGAAATATCAAATGTTTCAAAAGACAAAATAGACGAGAGGGTAAATGAACTGTTAAAATTCATAGACCTTGAAGAAAAGAAAAATGCATATCCGTCAGAGTTATCTGGAGGACAAAAACAGAGAGTTGCAATAGCAAGAAGTATAGCGACCAATCCAAAGATACTATTATCCGACGAGGGAACCTCAGCTCTTGACCCAGCCAATACCAAAGTGATTTTAGAACTGTTAAAAAAAGTTGTAGCAACATACAAGATGACGATAGTCATGATAACCCACCAGATGGAAGTGGCTCAAGATATATGCGATAGAATTGCGGTTATGGACCACGGAAAGATAGTGGAAGAAAATGAAACAGAACAGCTTTTCAAAAATCCAAAGACTGCTTTGACAAGATCCTTTATACAACACTTAGACGTTGCAGAGGAAATTGTGGCAAGTGAGTTCAAGGGAACTATTTTAAGACTTGTGTATGACGGAGAAAATTTAGCAGAGCCGATTTTATCTAAGTGTCTAAAAGAATACAATGTATATTTCAATATAATCTCTGCCAATGTAAATAAACTTACAGAGGGAGCAATGGGTTATTTGACAATTGAGATTACAGGAGAAGACCAAGAAGTAGACAAGGCGATAAAGTATCTTAAAAATTCCAAAGTAAGTGTGGAGGTGTTGTAATGGAGTTTGTATCAGAAGTTTGGAAAATAGTGGCTCCGGCAATACCACAGACGTTGATATTGGTGTTTGCTTCATCTGCAATAGCTGTTTTGCTTGGAATGCCGCTTGGAATAATACTCACACTCACAAGACCGGAAGGTCTAAAGGAAAACCAAAAACTGTATTCAGTATTGGATTCTTTAGTGAATTTTTTTAGGTCAATACCATTCATAATTTTGATGTTGATATTGATACCGTTGATGAGGATTATAGTGGGCAAGGCCTACGGTACCGCGGCAACTATAATTCCACTTGCAGTTTCAGCAATACCATTTTTCGGTAGACTTATGGAAGGATACCTTGCACAAGTGGATAAGGGTATACTTGAAGCGGCGAAGTCAATGGGCTCAACAAACAGCCAAATCATTAAAAAGGTTTTAATTCCAGAAGCTATGCCTCAAATAATAAACGGCATAACAATGGTGATTATAAATATAATTGGTTATTCAGCAATGGCGGGTGCTATTGGAGGCGGTGGACTCGGAGAAGTTGCCGTTAGATATGGCTATTCATACAAGAGATATGAAATACTATGGGTGGCAGTAATACTGATAGTGGCTCTTGTTCAGATAATACAATTTGTAGGAACATATTTAGAAAATAAGATTGATAAAAAGTAGGGGGGAATCATGAAAAAAGTATTAGCAATATTAGGACTTTCGTTAGCGCTTGTAGGTTGTGGAAATGGAGCGCAAAAGACAAACCAAGCGGCAAATAGCCCAGAGGCAACAAAGACAGAAGCATCAGAAACTACAATTAAAATTGGTGTTTCACCAACACCTCACGCAGAAATTATAGAAGCACTTCAAACACAATTTAAAGAAGCTGGAATAGAAGTTGAAGCTGTAATCTTTGATGACTATATCCAACCAAATGAACAATTGGCGGCAGGAGACTTAGATGCAAACTTCTTCCAACATGGACCATACCTTGAAGAGTTTAAAAAGCAAAATAATTTAGACCTTACTTCAATAGGAAGTGTACACATTGAACCAATGGGAATTTATTCAGACAAAGTTAAGTCTATTGAAGAGATTAAAGACGGTGGAGAAGTTTTAATTCCTAACGATGCTACAAATGGCGGAAGAGCACTACTTCTTCTTGAACAAGTTGGACTTATTAAATTAAAAGACAATACAAACCTTCTTTCAACTGAGGCAGACATAGTTGAAAATGAAAAGAATTTAAAATTTGTGGCAATGGAAGCACAAAACATTCCTAACACATATAAGGACGCAGAAATTGCAATCATCAATGCAAACTATGCACTTGGAGCCGGACTTACACCAGCAAAAGATGCAATGCTATTAGAAGCTGGCGACTCACCTTATGCAAACATAGTTGCAGTTAGAACAGGTGAAGAAGGACAAGAAAAAATTAAGAAACTTATTGAAGTGCTAAACTCAGATGCAGCTAAGAAAGTAATAGAAGAAAAATTTGAGGGAGCAATAGTTCCAGCATTTTAAGAGAGATTGACCTGACGAAAGTCGGGTCTTTTTTTATTTGCAAATTGGGAGTGATTGTTTAAATTGGCGGAAAAATAAATTCTAAATATGCTAAAATTTAAACAGGAGGGTGCTCATGAAAAAATATATAATGGCATTTGATTCAGGAACTACAAGTTGCAGAACTTTAATATTCGATAGCGAATTTAACATAATATCATCAGCTCAAAAAGAACTAAAGCAAATTTTTCCAAAGCCAGGTTGGGTGGAAGAAGACCCGAATGAAATATTTTCAACTCAACTTGGAACAGCAGTAGAAGCGATGGCTAAGATGAATATAAATGCGAACGACATTGCAGCGATAGGTATAACAAACCAACGTGAAACTACAATTGTGTGGGACAGACAGACCGGAGAAGTTATATACAATGCAATTGTCTGGCAGTGTAGACGTACGTCAAAATATTGCGACTCACTTAGAGAAGTGGGCTATAGAGATGAAATATATAAAAAGACAGGTCTTGAAGTAGACGCATATTTTTCAGCCACAAAAATAAAATGGATATTGGATAATGTGAGCGGAGCGAGAGAGCGAGCAGAGAGAGGCGAGCTGTTGTTTGGAACTGTGGACACATTTTTGATTTGGAAATTGACAAAAGGTGTGCATGTAACAGACTATTCCAACGCTTCCAGAACAATGCTATACAATATAAACACACTCGAATGGGATGATGAGCTTTTAAAACTAATGGACATACCAAAGAGTATGTTGCCAGAAGTAAAGGAAACGGCAGAAGTTTACGGAGAGACGGCGAGAGAATTCTTCGGCGAAGAGATAAAAATAGCATCCGCAGTTGGAGACCAACAAGCAGCTCTCTTTGGACAAGGTTGTTTTAAAAAGGCAGAAGCAAAGAATACTTACGGAACGGGAGCTTTCTTGTTGATGAACACAGGCGATAAGAAAGTTGAATCTAAAAACGGATTGGTTTCTACAATTGCTTGGGGAATCGACGGAAAGATAACTTATGCACTGGAGGGTTCAATACTTATAGCAGGTTCTTCAATCCAGTGGTTAAGAGACGATTTAAAACTTATAGATTCAGCAGAAGATTCAGAATACTTGGCAAACAAGGTGAGCGATACAGAAGGTTGTTATGTTGTGCCGGCTTTCACAGGACTTGGCGCTCCGTATTGGAACCAATATGCAAGAGGAACCATCTGCGGATTGACAAGAAGTGTGAAAAAGGCGCACTTGGTGAGAGCGACTTTAGAGTCTATGGCATACCTTTCAAATGATGTACTAAAAGCTATGGAAGAAGATTTGGGAGCGCTAAAGATATTAAAAGTGGACGGTGGAGCGAGTGCAAATGACTTTTTAATGCAGTTCCAAGCAGACATTATAGATAGAGAAGTAGTCAGACCGAAAGATATAGAATCCACAGTTAGAGGTGCGGCATTTTTGGCGGCGCTTGGAGTGGGAATGTTTAGTTCCATAGACGAAATCTCTGAAAAATTTAATATAGATAAAAATTTTATACCTAATATGGCAGCAGAAGTGAGAGAAAACAAGTTGAAACTATGGCGTAAAGCAGTTTCGAGAGCTTTTGACTGGGCGGAAGAGTAAACTTTAAAATGGAGTCTTTATGGGTATATTTAATCTATTGATGAAAAAGATTTAGGAGTAGAAATGATAATAATAAAGAGAAGTGGAAAGACGGTAGAGTTCGATTCGCAAAAGATAAAAAGAGCAATAGAAAAGGCATTTATCTCAGTTTCTAAGCCGTATAAAGAAGAGATATTAGAACAGATGGCAACAGACGTTCAAACAAAGGCTGAAAATAATTTTCCTAAAGACCATGTGGTGACAGTGGAAGAAATTCAAGACTTAGTTGAGATAACACTAATCGAACATAACTACTATACAGTGGTTAAATCATACATTTTATACAGAGCCTCACACCATAAGATGAGAAAAGTTTTAGAGGACTTTGCAGAATACTTCGACGATCCAGAACTTATGGAAGTCATGAAGAAAATTCAAAAAGACTTTAAAGAAGACGTCTATGAGCTTGGCAATCTATACACTAAGTTCAGCTCATTCGCAAAAGAAAATATGAGCTTTGGAGATATAGTAAACTCACTTATAAAGGCGGCAAGTGAACTGACTTCAAAAGACGCACCAAAATGGGAGTACATTGCAGGAAGATTTTTAAGCTTCAACATAAATAGAAACATAGATATAGAATGTAACAAACACGATATATATAGCTTTAACGATAAAATTAAGCTACTTACAAAAGAAAAACTATATGGAAAATATATGCTTGAACACTATTCAAGCGATGAAATCGAAGAATTGGAAAGCTATATCAAGCCGGAGAGAGACGAGTTGTTCAACTACTCAGGACTTGAACTGGTATATAAGAGATACCTTATAAAGAGCGGAAATGGCGTTGTGCTTGAAAAAGTGCAAGAGATGTTTATGGGGATTTCAATGCACCTTGCAATGAAAGAAAAAGAAAAAGTCTACTGGGCAAAGAAATTCTATGACATACTTTCAAACTTAAAAGTTACCATGGCAACTCCAACCATGTCCAACGCACGTAAGCCTTTCCACCAACTATCATCTTGCTTTATAGACACTGTACCTGATAGCTTGGACGGAATATACCGTTCAATAACCAATTTCTCACAAGTTTCAAAACACGGTGGAGGAATGGGGTTATACTTTGGAAAAGTTAGAGCAATGGGTTCAGACATTAGAGGATTTAAAGGCGTTGCAGGAGGCGTAATCCGTTGGATAAGACTTGCTAATGATACAGCAGTGGCAGTAGACCAACTCGGCATGAGACAAGGCGCTTGTGCTGTGTATTTAGACGTATGGCACAAGGATATACCAGAGTTCTTACAAATCAGAACCAACAACGGCGACGATAGAATGAAGGCGCATGACGTGTTCCCGGCAGTTTGTTTCCCAAACTATTTCTGGCAACTTGCAAAGAATGATATAGATGCAAATTGGTATATGATGTGTCCTCACGAAATTTTGACGTATAGAGGATATGCACTCGAAGACTACTTCGGTGATGAATGGGTTGAAAAATACAAAGAGTGTATTGAAGACGACAGAATAGAAAAGAGAGTTATGAGCGTAAAGGATATGGTAAGGCTTATAATAAAATCTACAGTCGAAACAGGCACACCATTTGTCTTTAACAGAGATATAGTAAATAAATACAATCCAAACCCACACAAGGGAGTTATATACTCATCAAATCTTTGCACAGAAATTGCTCAAAACACATCAGAAATTGAATCAGTTTCAAAAGAAATTGTGGAAGTGAACGGAGATACAGTAGTTGTGACAACAACCAAGCCGGGAGATTTTGTAGTATGTAATCTTGCATCATTAGTGCTTGGGAATATAGACATAACAGACCAAAAAGAACTTGAAGATGTAGTTACAACAGTGGTAAGAGCGCTGGATAATGTAATAGATTTGAACTACTACCCTATCGAATACGCAGAGATTACAAACGGAAGATATAGAGCAATAGGGCTTGGGACAAGTGGGTACCACCATGCAATGGTAAAACAGGGAATTATGTTCCAAAGCGAAGAACATTTAAAATTTGCAGACGAGCTCTATGAGAATATAAACTACTATGTAGTTAAAGCATCTTCAGAAATTGCAAAAGAAAAGGGAAGCTACCAATACTTTGAAGGTTCAGACTGGCAAACTGGCGCATATTTTGAAAAGAGAAATTACAATTCAGATAGATGGGAAGCGCTTAGAAAAGAAGTTGCAAAGGGAATGAGAAATGCCTATCTGATGGCAGTTGCTCCAACAGGTTCAACGTCTATAATCGCCGGCACAACTGCTGCCATAGACCCTGTTATGATGAGATACTTCCTTGAAGAAAAGAAAGGTCAAATAGTTCCAAGAGTTGCACCATCGCTTAGTGCCCAAACATTCTGGCTATATGAAAACGCTCACGAAATAGACCAAACTTGGGTAGTGAAATCAGCGGGGATAAGACAAAGACATCTCGACCAATCCCAATCAGTGAACCTATATATAACCACAGAGTACACAATGAAACGAATTTTGAACTTGTATATACAAGCTTGTGAAGAAGAAGTAAAGACACTTTACTATATCAGAAGTAAGTCGTTAGAAGTCGAAGAGTGCGACAGCTGTAGCGCTTAAGGAGGAGAAATGGAAGTAAAGAGAAAGGCCCTTTTTAACGAAAGAGGAGATATAGAACTCTCCAAGAGAAGAATGATAAATGGTAATACTACTAACTTAAATGACTTCAACAATATGAAGTACTCATGGGTTTCAGACTGGTACAGACTTGCCATGAACAACTTCTGGATTCCGGAAGAGATAAACATGACACAAGATATAAAGGACTACAGAAAGCTAGACGCAACCGAAAAGACAGCTTATGACAAGATACTTTCTTTCCTTGTGTTTTTAGACTCTCTACAATCAGCAAACTTGCCGAACTTGTCTGAATTTATAACAGCAAACGAAGTGAATTTGTGTCTGAACATTCAAACATATCAAGAATCCATTCACTCTCAAAGCTATGGATATATATTAGATACCATTTGTTCACCGGAAGAGAGAACTGAAATACTCTACCAATGGAAAGATGACCCGATACTTCTTGCGAGAAATAAATTTATCGGAGACCAGTACAACGACTTCTACTATGATAGAACAGCTGATAACTTGGCCAAGACATTGGTTGCAAACTATGTGCTTGAGGGAATTTACTTCTATTCAGGATTTATGTTTTTCTATTCGCTTGGAAGAATAGGCAAGATGCCGGGCACAGTACAAGAGATAAGATACATCAACAGAGATGAAAATTCACACCTTTGGTTGTTTAGAAGCATAATCTTAGAACTCAAAAAAGAAGAACCTCAACTATTCACAGAAGAGAAAATTGAAGTGTATAGAGAGATGATAATAAGAGGTGTTGAAGAAGAAATCAAGTGGGCAGAATATGCAATTGGAAACAATGTAAAAGGCCTTAGCATGGATATGATTAGAAGCTATATAAAATATCTTGGAAACCTTAGAAGTAAGGGACTAGGATTTGGAATAATCTATCCTGGATTTGAAAAAGAGCCGGAGAGTATGGCTTGGGTGAGTGAGTATTCAGATCCAAACATGGTAAAGACAGACTTTTTCGAAGCAAAAGTTTCAGCCTATGCAAAGAGCAGTGTAATAGAAGACGATTTATAATTCAAATAAAATTTACAAAAACCGTAGGACACGCACGAACGAATGTGAGGCCGTCCCGTTGTAGCCCAAACCAAAAGACAGCCAAAGATGTTGTTGAAAGATTTGTGTTGAAAATTATTAAACAAAACAATTTATAAAATGTAAAATTAAATAGAATTTACAAAATCGTAGGGGACGCACGAACGAATGTGAGGCCGTCCCGTTGTAGCCCGAACCAAAAGGCAACCAAAGGTGTTGTTGAAAAAATTGTGTTGGAATTGGTGATTAATAAATAAGAATTTCAGTAAAATGTAAGGCGGAAAATATATCCGTAGGGGACGCACGAACGAATGTGAGGCCGTCCCGCTGTAGCCCAAATCAAAAGACAGGCAAAGGCGTTGTTGAAACATTTGTGCTGAAAATTATAACCCAAAAATATTAAAAAAAATATGAATTTCATTATATTTGAACGGGCGGGCTTCGCTGCGCTCTTGCCGCCCCTACGAGATTTATGGAGACAATTGGAAAATAATTTATAAAAATTAAACTATTGTAAAAGAAATATTAAATTCATGTTACAAATGTTAAAAAAATGGAATTTACTGGAAATTTTAAGCATTTAGGGGTATACTTTGAAATAAGATATAAGTGAGAGTTGTATACACCTAAAAGGAGGAAATGTATGAATAAAATTAATAAAAGAAGAGTTACATCAGTTGCATTAGCATTTACACTTGCAGTAGCTGCACCAGTAAAAGCTAATTTTACAAATTTAGACTTAGGGCTTAATAAAGTATTAGCTGCTGCACCAGCTGCACCGGCAAAAGAGATGACAGAGGAAGAAGCTAAAGAACAAAAACAAAAAGCAGAAGCCGCAAAACAAAAAGCAGAAGCTGCTATTGTTACAGCAAAAGAAGAAATAAAGAGACAAACGGCCATAATTGAAGAAAAGAGTAAAATTAAAGAAGGAACTGCAGAATACGATGAAGCTCAAAAAGCTTTATTAGAAGCTTATAAGGAAAAAGATAAACAAGAAAAAGTTGTAAAAGAACAACAAAATATAATAGATGAATCTAATAGAAAAATATCAGAAGCTGAAGCAGTAATTAACAAAGCAGAACAAGAAAAACAAGAAAAAGCTGCTAAAGAAAAAGCTAAAGCTGAATTAAAATCAGCTATAGATATAGCTAACGGTAGTTTAAAGACAGCGACTACAGATGTTTATACTCAAGAGTCTATAAATAAATTAAAAACTGCAATAGAAACAGCTGAAGGTATTTATAAAGCTGACAAGACAGCACAAGAGTATACTACAGCAAAAGAAACTCTTGAAAAAGTAAAACTTGAAAAGAAAACAGTAAAACCAACTCCTGCACCAACATCAGTATACTTAAACAGACCAACTGTATATTATAACAAAGTTACAGGAAGAACCAATCCTTTTGCAATTGTAACTCTATATAGAAATGGAAGAAGTATTGACTATGTAAAAGCAGATAAATATGGTGACTATACAATAAATTATAGATTTGGCGACTACAGATATAACGGATACAATGGAACAGCTTCAATAAGTTCTTATGGAGATAGATATGTATCAGGTTATACAACTGCAAACACTTATGTTCAAGCATATAACAATGGAGAATATTTAGGTTCTGCATATTCTGATTCTAGAGGATACTATACTATAAACTTTAATAAGTATGTATACAATAGAAATAATACTGTAGTTTACACAAATGGATATAACAACGGATATAACAATGGTTATGGATACTATGATTTATCTGATTACTATCTACAAGCTGAATTAGATGGAAAATATTCAGATAAATACTATTTAAACAGAGCTTATACTGATGGATATAACAACGGATATTACAACAACTATGCATATGCACCAAGAATCACTCAAGCAACAGCAGGAACAAGCGTTGTAAAGGGAAGTGGAGTTAACGGATATGCAACAGTTGCAGTATATGACTCTAAGGGAATCAGACTTGGAAGTGGAACAGCATACTATAATGGAGATTTCAACATCAGTTTAAACAGAAACCTAAAAGCTGGCGAAGAAATCAAAGTTACAGCTAACTACTCAAACCTAAGAGAAAACAGCACAACTTATAAAGTAGCTGGAGAATCTAAGAAAGACACTTACAACTACGTTGTAAACTTAGCAATAGGCGACAAGAGATTGACAACAACAAAAGACGGAGTAACTACAACAACAACTATGGATGTTGAAGCATATATCAAAGAAGGCAGAACAATGCTACCAATCAGATTTGTAGCTCAAGCTTTGGGATATAATGTAACTTTTAATGATACAACAAGACTTGCAACTTTCACAGATGGCAAGAAAGTGGTAATCATCAATATAGATTCAAGAGAATTTTATGTAGATGGTATTAAGAACACATTCAGTGTAGACCCTGAAATTAAACAAGGCAGAACAATGCTTCCAATTTCTGAAATTGGTAAAGCACTTGGAATGACAACTGGAAACAAGGGCGACAACAAGAACATTGAATGGGATGGAGCAAAGAGAGAAGTTAAAATACAACTAACTAAATAAACTCACTTATCAAGAAAAGGGCAACTGATGTTGCTCTTTTTTTGTGTAATTGGGTATATACTCGTACAGTTAAATGTATTTAGGAGTTGGGTTATGAAAGTAGGAAAGAGAAGTTTGGTTTTGATTTCAGCCATAGTTTGGATTATGGCTGGGTTTAATGTTTTGAAAATAGGAATAGAGGCTTACCGAAATTATATTTCTGTTGTAAATGTTATTGGAAGTATTTTTGTGTTTATGATTTTTTGGAACATGATTTTCAAAAAGATGGTGGACAAGAATGTTGTTAGAATTGAAAATATGATTGGTGAAAAGCGCAATTTTTGGGTGTTTTTTGATTTGAAATCATTTATAATCATGGCATTTATGATGACCATGGGAATTAGTTTGAGAGTTTATAGTTTGGTGTCGGAAGTTTTTATTGCGGTGTTTTATTCTGGACTCGGAACAGCGCTTGGACTTGCCGGTGTAAAGTATTTGTACAAGTTTTTGAATTGGAAATAGAAAGGTGAGTAGTGGGACGGATTATTCCGCCCTATTTTTTATTTAATATTGTACGGGGAGCGACAGGTCGCCTCGTTTGTAACACAAAATCGTAGGGGCGGCACGAATGGAATGAGGCCCGCCCGTCGTAGCACGAACCAGACGAAAGCCAAAGGTGATGATGGAATGTTGGGGTTGGAATTGATAACCCAACAATTGATTTGGGAATTGTGAATTGCATCGCACACGAACTGTATCACGGGCGGGCTTCGCTACACTCTTGCCACCCCTACAAAACGCTACGGCTTCGCGTTGCTCGTGCGTACCCTACAATTTTCCACATCCTAGAAGGGTTATCTCTTGCTTACCCTGAAGTGGTATTGAATTTAACTATCGCATCACTATCACTGTTGCCACTCAAAGTGACTTTTTCTCTATTTCTCTATTTTTTCTCCAGTAAAAGGATCCAAGTATTCTTTCATACTGATTTGATCTTTAGCATAATCTTCTTCAAGCTGATTTCTTATGTATTCCCTTATCTTCTTTTCATTTTTTCCCACGGTATCTACAAAATATCCTCTGCACCAAAAGTGTCAGTTTCCATATTTATATTTTAGATTCGCGTGTCTATCAAAAATCATCAATGCGCTTTTACTCTTGTAAAAAAAGTTCCTCAAAATAAATTTAAGGAACTTAGTTTTGTTATGCTCTGATGTCGTCAAATTCTGTAGCGCTTAGTTTTTTGTTGACGTATGAACAAGTTGGAATTATCTTTTTGTTTTCAGCTCTTGCATCTTCAATAAGTTTTTTAACTAATTCTCCGGCTAAACCTTGTCCGCCGAATTCAGGTTTTACTATTGTATGCTCTGCGTCTATTTTTCCGTCTCTTTCAACGTATGTTAAGATTCCCTTGTAGTCTTGTTCGCTTTCGCCTATATAATAACAGTTTTGTCCTCTTTTAACTTCCATAACGACCTCCTAAAAGTATGAGTTTATCATTTGACTTATACCCAAGAGATTATAAATTAAAAGCGGATTAATAGTTTTCGTTTATTTTATATTGCTCTACATAGTGCTTTAAAATGTCTATATAGGTCTTGCCGATTTCTGATATTGGATTGTCGGATCTATATATATAGACAAGCTCCATGGCTTCTTCGCTTTCAAGAGGTATGGCAACTATATCGTCTCCGTTTAGTTCTCGAGATAGTATTCCAGATGAAATAGTGTATCCATCAAGACCGATTAAAAGATTGAACAGAGTGGCTCTATCTGTTACTACTATGGATTTTCTTGCGTATTCTATTGAGTGCAACTCTTCTGCATAATAGAAAGAGTTGTTAAGGCCTTGGTCATAGGTAAATCTTGGGTAGTCTTCAAGGTCTTTTAAGGTTACTGAAGTTCTGTTTGCAAGCGGATGGTTTTTACTGAAGAACACATGGGGTCTTGCTTTAAATAGTCGTTCAAATTTCAAGTCGTTTGCAACGAAACTTCTCTTTAAAATTTCTCTGTTAAAGTCACTTAGATATAGTATTCCGACTTCGCTACGTCTTGTGCGAATGTCTTCTATAATTTCAAAAGTTTTAAGCTCTTTTAGAGAAAATTCATATTCATCTTTACCAAGCAATTTAACTAATTTAACAAATGCATTTACAACAAAGGCGTAGTGTTGTGAAGCGACGGCAAATATTCTCTTAACTGATTTTTCGGATTTATATTGTCCTTCTAAGAGGTCTGCTTGTTCTATAACTTGTTTTGCATAGGATAAAAATTTTGTACCATCATCAGTTAAGCTGACGCCACGGTTTGTTCTGTAAAATATTGTGATGCCCATTTCTTTTTCAAGTTCCATGATGGATTTGGAAAGAGTAGGTTGTGTTATAAATAATTCTTGAGCCGCTGTGTGAATTGAGCCAGTATGAGCGACTTGTATTATATATCTAAGTTGTTGTAATGTCATTTCTTACCTCTTTTATCAATTTTACCATTTGTATTATATCATTCGACATAAAATTATCAAAATTTTTAAAGTGCATATTATTTTACATAAACTTTACAATCTGATGCTAATAACTTTACAATCGGACAATATAATGAGCGTGTAATAAAAAACAGGAACTTTAGAAAGGATGAATTCAATGTTTAGTAAAGTATTTAAGAAATTATTTGTTATGGTTTGTGTAGTGAGTTTTACAATTGGACTTGTGGCATGTGGCAACAACCCAAAAAACACTGCAGAGGAATCAAAAGAATCTGTTTTGGGAGCTATCGACGTCATTTCAAGGGAAGATGGTTCTGGAACAAGAGGAGCTTTTACTGAAATTGTGGGATTGATAGAAAAAGATGCAGATGGAAATGAAACTGATTTAACTTCTCCTGAAGCGGTTATACAAAATTCTACTGACGCAGTTATGACAGCAACTGCAAATGACGAAAGTGCCATAGGATATATTTCTCTTGGATCAGTTAACGACACTATAAAGGCTTTAAAAATCGGTGGAGTTGAGGCAAGTGCTGAGGATATTACCAATGGTTCTTATCCAATTGCAAGACCATTTAACGTGGTTTACAAAGACATCACACCTGAAGTGGAAGACTTCTTAAAATTTATGGCATCTGCTGAGGGACAAAAGGTGGTTGAAGAAGCGGGATACGTTGCAAACAAAGAAGTGCAACCTTATCAAGCTACAAACAACACTGCAAGCATCACAATCGCTGGTTCAACTTCTGTTGCACCACTTATGGAAAAATTAGTTGAGGCTTACAAGGCACACAATACTGAATTCAAAGCTGATATCCAAGCAACAGGTTCATCATCAGGTATTCAAGCTGCGATAGACGGTTCTGCTCAAATAGGAATGTCTTCAAGAGAGCTTAAGGAAGATGAAGCAAAGCAAGTTAAAAAAGAAGTTATAGCAATGGACGGAATAGCTGTGATAGTAAACAAGGCAAATGAAACTTCTGACATCACTATGGAACAAGTAAGAGATATATTCAATGGTAAATTAACTGATTGGACTGAGGTAAATGGAAAATAAAGTAGTATACAAAGTTAAAAGTCAGCAAGAGTTTAAAGAGAGTATCGCAAGATACCTCTTTTTACTCAGTGCTATGTTATCTGTAATATTCATTCTTTTAATTTCATATTTTATATTTAGTGGCGGAATAAATTTATTTAGAGAAGTAGGGATAAAAGATTTTTTATTTAACTCTAAATGGGCACCTATGAACAAACCAGCTTCATTTGGAATTTTTTCAATGGTGATGGGCTCTGTGATGGCAACTTTGATTTCGAGTGCGTTAGCAGTGCCGATAGCTGTCTTTACGGCAACTTTTTTGGCTTGTGACTGCCCGAAGTGGCTATACAAAATTTTAAAGCCAGCTCTAAATCTAATGGCGGGAATTCCGTCTATAATCTATGGTTTCTTTGCGCTGACTTTTATAGTTCCAAAGATGAAAGATTTGTTTGGCGGAACAGGAATGAGCATTTTAACTGCTTCTATTCTTCTCTTGATAATGATACTTCCGACTATAATTTCTATTTCTGAAAATGCAATACGTTCTGTTCCGTATTCTTACTACACAGGAAGCATTGCACTCGGAGCAACTCACGAAAGAACTGTTATGAAAGTTTTGATGCCGGCGGCTAAGAGCGGAATTTTCGCCGGAATAATTCTTGGGATAGGTCGTGCAATAGGGGAGACAATGGCTGTGATATTGGTTGCTGGAAATCAAACACGTCTTACATTTGACATCTTCAAGGGAATTAGAACACTAACTACTAACATTGTAATGGAAATGGGATATGCATCAGGAATGCACAGAGAGGCTCTAATAGCAACTGCATGTGTCCTATTTATATTCATCCTTATAATAAACTTTACTTTTTGGATTTTTAAGAAGAGGAGCGAAAGACTATGAGCACTAAACTTTGGATATTAATTATATTGGCAACAATTCTCATAGGAACTGCTATATTTTTAAAGTCTAAAAATATGTTGAGTCCTTATAGATTTTTTACAACACTTTCAGTTATTTTTACTTTCGGAAGTTTGGTGCTGATAGTGGAATATGTACTTTCAAAAGGGCTACCTTATATAAAACCATCTCTTTTTGCAATGGAATACACTTCTGAAAATGTGTCCATGCTACCTGCCATTATAACCACTCTTATAGTCGTGGCGCTTGCGATTCTCGTGGCAGCACCAATAGGAGTTTTTACGGCGATATATTTAGTGGAATATGCAAAGAGCGGTTCAAAGGTTGTGGAAGTCATAAGACTTGCGGCTGAAACTCTACAAGGTATTCCATCAATAGTGTATGGATTATTTGGAATGATGTTTTTCTCCGTTTGGCTTGGGTTTGGTTTTTCAATTCTATCTGGAGTTTGCACAGTTGCAATTATGATTTTACCTTTGATAATACGTTCGACAGAAGAGGCTTTGAAAGCTGTCAACAACAGTATAAGATTTGCGTCATTTGCACTTGGAGCGGGAAAGCTCAGAACAATTTTTAAGATTGTACTTCCAGTTGCAATGCCTGGGATTATTTCGGGCATAGTGCTTGCTACAGGACGTGTAGTGGGAGAGACTGCTTGTCTTATGTTCACTCTTGGAACTGCGACAAAGATGCCGACAGGTCTATTTTCCTCTTCGAGAACTTTGGCGCTTCATGTGTATATGCTCTCCTCTGAAGGGATGCACGTGGGAGAGGCTTATGCAACAGCGACTGTACTACTTTTGATAGTGCTTTTAATTAATTTTGTTTCAAATAAAATAGCAAGTAAATTTATGGAGGTTAAGAGTTGACACGTTTTGATATAGAAAATTTAAATCTATACTATGGTGATTTTAAAGCATTAAAGGGAATAAATATGGAAATAGGATCTAATGAGATAACTGCTTTTATAGGGCCTTCCGGATGCGGCAAATCAACTACCATAAAGTGTTTAAATAGAATGAATGATTTGGTGGAGGGTTGTAGAATCGAGGGCAGGATAGCTCTTGATGGGAAAGATATAAATTCATACGAAATAAATGCTCTTAGAAAGAGAGTGGGGATGGTGTTCCAATCACCAAATCCATTTCCAATGTCAATTTATAACAACATAGCTTACGGGCCTAAAACTCATGGAATAACTGACAAGAGTACTTTAGACGGGATTGTTGAAAAATCTTTAAAGGCTGCTGCAATATGGGACGAAGTGAAAAATGATTTAAATAAAAATGCTCTTTCGATTTCCGGAGGGCAACAACAAAGGCTTTGCATAGCGAGATGTCTTGCTGTGGAGCCGGATGTAATATTGATGGACGAACCTACGTCTGCGCTTGATCCTATTTCCACTGGGAAGATAGAGGACCTTGTCCTTGAATTGAAAAAAGATTATACTATCATCATGGTAACGCACAATATGCAACAGGCCTCAAGGGTTTCAGACAAAACTGCATTTTTCTTAAATGGAGAAGTTGTGGAGTTTGGAGATACTTATGAAATTTTCTCCAATCCAAGAGATAAGAGAACGGAAGATTATATAACAGGAAGGTTTGGGTGATATAGTGCGTAAGAGATTTGATGAAGAACTTAATCTATTAAATGATGAAATGTTGCAGATGAGTATGATAGCTGAAAAGGCGATAGACAAGGCTGTAAATTTAATCTTTGAAGTGGATAAGGAAAGTATTAAAGAAGTTTTTGAGTATGAAGAAGAAACAGATAGGTTGGAGACTAAAATACAAGATCATTGTTTGAGATTGTTTTTAGAGCAACAGCCGGTTGCCACAGATTTGAGATGGATTTCTGCAACTCTAAAGATGATTACGGACATGGAGAGAATAGGCGACCAAGCCCGAGACATCGCAGAGTTGTGTAAGTATTTTAAAGATACGGACAAAGTATTTTCTGTGGATGTTATCAAGCAAATGGCAAAGGCTACAATTGCCATGGTGCATAAGAGCATAGATGCTTATGTAAAGAGAGATATTGAAATAGCTCGTAGTGTCTCTAAAGATGATGACATAGTGGACGAATATTTTATTGAAGTTAGAGCGGAATTTGTAAAGTTGATAAAGAATGAATCCTTAGATGCTGAGCGAATAATTGACTTGATTATGATTACAAAGTATCTTGAGAGAATTGCAGACCATGCTGTTAATATTTCAAGATGGATAATATTTGCCATAGAGGGATTTCCAACAGAGGCGTAATATGTTGATATATATTGTAGAAGATGATAGTTCTATACAAAAATTAATTGAATATGCATTAAAATCTAAAAATTACAACTGTAAGGGTTTTGAAAATGGTAGGGAGTTCTTTGCTGAACTCTCTAAAGTTGTACCTGATTTAATTTTGTTAGATATAATGTTGCCGGATATGGATGGGACTGAAATTCTAAAGAAATTAAAACAAAACAGCACTACTGTTGATATACCTGTGATGATGCTCACTGCAAAGACTTCTGAGTATGATATTGTAAGCTCATTAGACCTTGGAGCAGATGACTATATGACAAAGCCTTTTTCTGTTTTGGAATTGCTTTCAAGAGTGAATGCACTTTTACGAAGAACTAAGAGTGAAAAGAAAGCAGAGGACAAGATAGAATTCGAGGGGATTAGCATGGATCTTTTGAGAAGACAGGTGATGATTGATGGAGAAGCTATTCTTTTGACATATAAAGAATTTGAACTTTTAAAGTATATGTTAAGCAATGTTGGGATTGTCTTGTCGAGGGAGATGCTTTTAAACTCTGTGTGGGGATATGACTATGAGGGCGAAACTCGAACTGTAGACATGCACATAAAGTTATTAAGAGAAAAACTTGGAGAGAAGAGAGAACTTATACATACTGTAAGAGGTGTGGGATATAAAATAAAAATAGGAGATAAAAATGGATAGGCACATTCGAAAATATTTGAGAATTGTTGCGATTTTTTCCTTCGTTATTATTTTTATCGCCTCCTCAATTATATATTTTGTAGATTACAACGATAGTCAATACAAAACTCTATCCACTTTTAGTTCTGTAATTGAGCAGGAACTTTCAAACAAAGTGGATAAATTTGGATATATTACAGAATTGAGTGGTAAGTTTAAGGGTTTAAGAATAAGATATATTTCGGGAACAAAAAGCTACGATTCTGCAAAAAGTGAAAATTTTAGTTTGGAAGTTGGAAAAAATACAAACCATGTGGACATGGCTAAGACCGAGTATGAGTTGGTTAGAAAGTTAGAAGATGGTTCATTACTTGGAGTTAGCACTGTGAAAAGCAGCCTCTTGGGAGTGCTTATACACTTGTTGCCGATAAACTTTTTAGCATTTGGCTGTGTGTTTATACTCACTAAGTTTGTTACAAAGAGAGCTGTGACAAAGGTCATGAATCCTATAAATGCTTATGAAAAGACAGAGAACTTAGAAGCTCTAAAAGATGCGCCGGAGATATACCCTTTAGAAAAATTATTTAATAGGCTAAACGACGCCAAGGTAAGAGAGATAAATGAAGTCGAGCGCCAAAGAGATACAATAAATACAATCTTGGGTGGTATGAAAGAAGGTCTTTTGATACTTGACGAAAAGAGAAGAATCTTGATGCTCAATTCGGAAGCGGCGAAGATTCTCGAAACAGATCAGGATTCTGTGAGCAAGAGTATTTTATATGTAACAAGAAATAGCGAGATAGTTAAGGCTATTGAAGATTGTTACATGGGGGTTTATTCGGAAGGAAGGATGGAATGTCAAGATAGATATATCAAGTACTACTCCAATCCTGTGTACTATGAAGGCAAGATAAATGGAGCTGTACTACTTTTGATAGACGAAACAAAGAGGATTGAGGCGGAAAAAGTAAGAGAGGAATTTTCAGCCAACGTGTCTCATGAGTTGAGAACTCCATTGACTTCAATTTATGGCTTTGCGGAACTCTTAAATGCGGGCATGATAACAGATGATAAGGACAGAAAAGAGATTTACGACAGAATTTATGGCGAATCGAAGAGACTGCTCAGCTTGATTGACGAGATAATCAAGATTTCAAAACTTGAATCCAATGTGCAAGTTGCAGAGGACAGGGTAGATTTAAAAGAGTTGGAACAGAGGTTAAGAGAATATTTTGAACCAATAGCGAGTGAAAAGTCCGTAGCACTAAAGATTAGCGGAGATGGAATATTTAAATCCAATATGACAATGGTTTGGGAAATGCTGGCAAATATTATAGAGAACTCAATTAAGTACAATGTTGAAGATGGCATAGTTGATGTCGAGATGAAAGTGGGAAGAGCTGTTGAGTTTACTGTTAAAGACTCCGGAATAGGAATTGACGAGGAAAGCTTAAAGAGAATTTTTGAGAGGTTCTATAGAGTTGACAAGTCACGCAACAAGAAGAGCGGTGGCACTGGGCTTGGGCTTTCAATTGTGAAACACATAGTCAAGAATTTGGACGGAGATATTGAAGTGCAAAGTGAAGTTGGAGTTGGAACAACAATAAAAATAATTTTACCTAAGACTGAATAATTTAATAGCTATATGAAAAAGAGATTGTTAAAAAAATCTCTTTTTTTAGTGTGTTTTTTATAAAATACAAGGGGTATAGATTGAAAAGGAAGAAAATATTTTAATTAAATTAATAGAAAAAGGGTGATGAAATGTCTTTTAAAATAAAAGAACAATATAGGATGTTTATAGGTGGGGAATGGAAAGAGGCTTCAGACGGACAATGGTTAGAAACTTTTAATCCGGCAACTGGAGAAGTTTTATCTAAGATTCCTCAAGCGACAAATGAAGATGTGGACAGTGCTGTTGAGGCTGCTAAGAAAGCTTTTGAAACTTTTAAAGATTCTACAGCTACAGAAAGACAAGCACTATTAAATAAAATAGCAGATGTAATAGAAGAAAATGCAGACTACTTGGCAACTATAGAGTCTATGGACAATGGTAAGCCAATTAGAGAAACTAAGGGAGCGGATATACTTTTGGCTGCAGATCACTTTAGATATTTTGCAGCAACGGCGAGAATGCAAGAAGGTACAGCTCAAATGTTGGATAAGAACACATTGAACTTAATTCTACACGAGCCTATCGGAGTTGTGGGACAAATCGTTCCTTGGAATTTCCCGTTCTTGATGGCAGCTTGGAAGTTGGCGCCAGTTTTAGCAGCTGGTGATGTAACTATTTTAAAACCATCAAGCAGTACTTCTCTATCTGTGCTTGCTCTTATGGAATTGATTCAAGATATAGTGCCGGCTGGTGTAATCAACATAGTAACAGGTTCTGGTTCTAAGAGTGGAGAGTATCTACAACACCATAAAGGACTTGATAAACTTGCTTTCACAGGCTCAACTGAAGTTGGTAGAGGAATAGGAATTGCGGCAGCAGAGAGAATTATTCCGGCAACTCTTGAACTTGGTGGAAAGAGTGCAAATATCTTCTTTGAAGATGCAGACATGGACTTAGCTCTTGAAGGTGTTCAATTAGGAATACTATTTAACCAAGGACAAGTTTGTTCAGCAGGTTCAAGAATATTTGTACAAGAAAGTTTCTATGATAAGTTTGTGGAAAAAGTTGTTGAGGCATTTAAGAAAGTTAAGGTTGGAGACCCTCTTGATCCTGAAACACAAATGGGTGCTCAATCAAGCCCGGGTCAACTTAATAAGATTTTAAATTATGTTGAAATAGGACAACAAGAAGGAGCTAAGGTTCTAACTGGTGGAAATAAAATTAAAGGTGATGGAGTGTTCATGGAACCAACATTGCTTGGCGAGGTAACTAACGAAATGAGAGTTGCAAGAGAAGAAATTTTCGGACCGGTTGGAGTAATTATTAAATTTAAAGATGAAGAAGATTTGATAAGAATGGCAAATGATTCAGACTATGGTCTTGGAGGTGGTGTATTCACACAAGACATCAACAAAGCCATGAGAGTTGCCACTGGAGTTAGAACTGGTAGAATATGGATTAACACATATAATACTTTCCCAGCTGGTGCGCCATTTGGTGGATATAAAGAGTCTGGAATAGGTCGTGAAACTCACAAAGTTATCTTAGACCACTACACTCAAATAAAAAATATTTTGATAAACTTAAGTACAACTCCTGGCGGAATGTATGTAAAATAAAATAATAAAAAACAAGCTCTTTGAGATGCGAACTCAGGAGTTTGTTTTTTATTGAACGTTTACTTTTATTCTTGGCAGTTCGGACAAATCCCCTTTAGTTCAAGAATATGTCCTGTAACTTTGAACCCGGTAGTGTTTGCAATATTATCTTCATAAGAAGAAATTGGGCAACGTTCAAGTTGAACTACCTTTCCACACTTAGAGCATACGATATAGTGTTCGTGTGAGTCGTGAAGGGTATAGTAGTTGAGTCCATTTTGACGAAGTGTCTTTTTAAGTATGCCAGGCCTTTCAAGTTCACTTAAAATTCTATAGACACTGGAGCCGGAAACTATATCTCTATTTATTTTTGAAATCAACTCTTCTGCAGAGAGAGGCACAGAACTATCATTTAGGATATTTAAAATTTCCATGCGGGCTTTAGTAGCTCTGAAGCCATGTTCAATTAATAATTTTTCCATAATAAACCTCCATCTCTAATAAGTATAACATTTTTAGAAGAAAAATAGTATTTGACTTTATTTTCGACAAAAAAGGGTATACTATAACTTAAGAATAATAATTAATTTTAGGAGGAGTAGAAAATAGATGAAAAAAATTAAGCATCTATTAGTTGCAATGGCACTTGTTGTGTTGGCAGCTTGCAGTAATAAGAATGTGGCTGGAGATAAACAGGTTGAAGATGCTTCCGGAAAGATTAAAGTGTATGCATCTGTATATCCTGTTTATGATTTTGTAAACAAGATTGGTGGAGACAAGATAGAACTTAAGTCAGTGATTCCAAATGGAGAAGAACCTCACGGATGGGAACCTGACCAACAACTTTTAAAAGACCTTGAAGGCGCAGATGTGTTTGTATATTCTGGAGCAGGTCTTGAATCTTGGGTAGACAAAGTTACAGAATCTGTAAAGAATGAAAATTTAAAGATTGTTGAAGCTACAGAAGGTGTGGACTTAATAGCTAACACTCACCACCATGATGAAGAACATGAAGCGGCAGAGCACAACCACAATCATGACAATGAACATGAAGCAGCTGAACACAATCATGAACACAACGAACATCACAATGAGGCGGCAGAACATGAACATGCTCATGAACATGAACATGATCACGGAGCTTATGACCCACACGTTTGGTTATCTCCAACAAGAGCAATAAAAGAATTGGAAAATATTACAACTGCACTTTCAGAAGCTGACCCTGCAAATGCTGATTACTATAAAGAAAACTTAGCTAAGTATTCAGAAGAGTTTAAGCAATTAGATGCAGACTATAAGGCAAAGCTTGCAGAAGTTCCAAACAAGACAATTGTAGTATCTCACGAAGCTTATGGATATCTTGTGGCAGACTATGGTTTAGAACAATTTGGTATAACAGGAATTGAAGCAGAAACTGAACCAGATGCAAAGACAATGAAAGAAATAATTCAACTTGTGAAAGAAAAAAATATCAACACTATATTTACAGAAGAGTTGCTTGATACTAAGATAGCTGATACAATTTCATCAGAAACAGGCGCTAAAACTGTTAGATTGAATCCACTTGAAGGACTTTCTGAAGAAGAAATCAAAAATGGGGATGAATATGTTTCAGTTATGAGAGCAAATCTTGAAAAATTAGTTGAGGCTTTAAGTTGAAATTACTTGAAATAAAGAATTTAGATTTTGGTTATAACAAAGAAAAAGTTTTAAAAAATATAGACTTAACAATTAACGGGGGCGAATTTATCGCCCTCGTTGGTTCTAATGGAGCAGGTAAGACTACTTTTGTAAAACTTATATTAGGTGAGTTGCGCCCTGATAGCGGTTCAATAGATTTTAATTTAGAAAATGGATTTAGAGACGTCGGATATGTTCCGCAGTTGGGAGTGGGTTCGAGTTATAATTTCCCAATAACTGTTAGAGAACTACTTTCGCTACCGCTAAAGAGACGTGGGAAACTTACCAAGGCAGAGAATGATAGGATAGAAGAAATTTTAAAACTTGTGGGAATTGCAGAGAAGGTGGATGTATTATATTCAGAACTTTCAGGCGGGCAGAGACAGAGAGTTTTGATTGCAAAAGCACTTATAACGTATCCTAAGTTTTTGATTTTAGATGAACCTACAAATGGAATAGACCACAATACAAAGGGTAAATTATATAGTTTGCTTCACCATATAAACAAGATGCACGGCATAACTATTTTGATAATTACACATGAGTTGGACTTGGTTAAAGATTATTTGGACAGAGTGTATATTGTGGAAGATGGACAGGTGAGGGCAGATGGAGATATTTGAGTATGGTTATATGAATCGTGCTTTGATAGTGGGATTTATAGTTTCAATCATAATTCCTTTTATGGGAATAGTTGTTGTAAATAAAAAAATATCCATGATAGGAGATGCACTTTCTCACGTTTCTTTAGCTGGAGTGCTTATGGGTTTTGTATTGGGAATCAACATGACCTTGGGAGCACTTATAGTGTGTGTTATAGCTGCTCTTTTAATGGAATTTATAAGAAAGAAATTTCCAAGTTATCAAGAGATTTCAACTGCGATTATAATGTCAACCGGTATAGGATTATCCTCAATATTATCGGGATTTTTAACTCGTTCGGCAAACTTTGAAGGGTTTTTATTTGGGAGTATAATTGCAATTCCCAATGATGAATTTGCACTTATCGTTGCAGTTGGAGCGGTGGTATTTTTAACTTTTATATATTTTTATAAGGACTTGATGCACATTTCTTTTGACGAGACCAGTGCAAGGCTTTCGGGGATAAATGTAGGACTTGTAAACACAATCTTTATGATGTTAATTGCTATAACAATTTCAGTTTCTGCAAGGACTGTGGGGATACTTATAATATCTTCGTTGATGGTTATACCTGTGGCTTGTGCTATGAAGTTTAGAATGGGGTATTTCAAAACTCTTGTCTTATCGTCAATTTTTGGGATGTTGTTTACTATGAGTGGACTTGTGCTCTCATTTTATTTAGGTTTAAAACCGGGAGGGACTATAGTTTTAATAGGTGTTATAACGCTTATAATTATTCTTTTGATTTCTCCTAAGTTTAATAGATGATGGACTTGAAGATAAACATTGATTTTGGGTAAAATACAAGTATGAAGAAAACTAATGCAATGAGAATTTTGGATCAAAACAAAATTGAATACGAGATAGTAGAATATTCAGAAGATGGTGGCATATCAGGCCAAGATGTTGCAAGACAGTTGGGGGAAGATGAAGAAACGGTTTTTAAAACTCTTGTGACACATTCTAAGAATGAAAATTTTGTGTTTGTTGTGCCGGTATGTGATGAATTGGATTTGAAACTTGCCGCCTCTGTATCTGGAGCGAAGAAGATAGAGATGCTAAAGCAATCTGAATTGCTAAAGACAACAGGTTACATTCACGGAGGTTGTTCTCCTGTTGGAATGAAAAAACTTTTTAAAACGTATGTAGATGAGTCTGCCTTAGAAAAGGATTTTATATATGTGAGTGGTGGGAAAATAGGAATGCAGATAAAGATAAACCCACGAGATTTAGAAAAGTTGATTGGAGCGGAATTTGTTCAAATAGTTAGGAGAGATTAAATGGAATATAAAGACAGAATGAATGAATGGTTAAGTAGTAGTGTGATTGATGAAGAGTCTAAGGCTGAAATCAGAAAAATTAAAGATGAAGCAGAACTGATGGATAGATTTTATAGAGATTTAGAGTTTGGAACTGCGGGTCTTAGAGGAATACTTGGCTCAGGTACTAATAGAATGAACAAGTATGTGATTATGAGAGCTTCACAAGGTCTTGCCAACACTATAAAAAATCATGGGGAAGAAGCTATTAAAAAGGGAATTGTAATAGCTCATGATGTGAGATATATGTCGCATGAATTTTCAGAAATAGCAGCTTCAGTTTTTGCTGCTAATGGAATTAAAACTTATCTATTTGATGACATTAGACCTACACCTATGCTTTCTTATGCAGTGAGATATTTGGGGACTCAATCTGGAATCGTAATCACAGCGAGCCACAATCCTAAAAATTATAATGGATACAAAGTTTACTGGGATAAAGGGTCTCAAATTTTAGAAGATATAGCATCAGAAATTTTAACTGAAATAGATAAGTTGAACTTTGAAGATGTTGAGACTATGGACTATGAAGAAGCTAAGAATAAAGGGCTTATAGAAATACTTTCTCACGACTTGGATAAGTCATACTATAGAGAGACTCTTATAAGAGCACTTAGAGAAAATGTAGATAAAGACATCAGTGTGGTATACACTCCTCTTAATGGAACTGGTAACTATCCTGTGAGACATATTTTAAGTGAAAGAGGATTTAAAAACATAACTGTTGTACCTGAACAAGAAAATCCTGACCCAACTTTTGCAACTGTAGGCTATCCTAATCCGGAAGATACAAAAGCTTTTGCCTATGCTAAAAAATTGGGACACGAGATAGCTGCGGATTTACTTATTGCGACAGACCCAGACTGCGACAGAGTGGCTATGATGGCACTACACGATGGTGAATATTTTGAATTCAATGGAAATCAAATAGGTTCTCTTTTAGCTTACTATATACTTAGTTCGTTAGAAGAAAAGGGAGCTATTCCAAAGAATGGTGCAATTGTAAAATCAATAGTAACAGGGGATTTGCCAAGAAAGATTGCTGAAAGCTTCGGTGTAAAATCTTATGAAACTCTAACAGGATTTAAGAATATATGTGCTCTTCCAAACAAGTGGGATGAAACAAAAGAATCTGAATTCATCTATGGATTTGAAGAAAGCATAGGATATGTATTCGGAGGACACGTAAGAGATAAAGATGGCGTAATTTCATCTATGCTAATTGTTGAAATGGCAGCTTACTATAAGTCTAAGGGAATGACTCTTGTAGATGTTTTAAATGAAATTTTTGAAAAGTATGGCTACCATGCAGAGCATCTTATGAGCGTTGTGCTTGAAGGTTTAGAAGGCTCTAATAGAATTAAGAGAATGATGGAATTCTTCAGAGGAACAAATTTTGAATCTTTTGCAGATATAAAATTAAAAGAGAGAATTGACTATAAAGATGGCTACAAAGATGTTGGAAAGAGCAATGTTTTAATTTACCATTTAGAAGATGGCTCTTGGTTTGCAGTTAGACCATCAGGAACAGAACCAAAGATAAAGCTATACATCTATGTAGTTGATAAAGATGGAGAAGCAGCGAAGAAAAAGGTAGAGGATATAAAAGAAGACGTATTATCAAAACTTAACTCAGTTGAATAATGGAGGCTGACATGATACTGTTTTGTGAATTTAATCCTACTCTTAGAAGAGAATATAGAGTGGTTGATTTTGAAAAGAATAAAGAGAATACTTTTTCTGAAAAAATTGAATATCCAACTGGCGAAATTTTAGACACTATGCTCTTAATAGATAGTATGTCTGCTAATACTACTCTATTAACTTATTTGGGTGGTAAGACTGGGGAATTGTTCAGACAAGAACTAAACAAGATTGGAATCGATCCAGTTGTAGTGCGTGCTAAAGATGAGAGCATGGAAGAGATTTTGATTAGAAGCAGAAGTCTCAAAACACTTATACGAGGGGAATATCCGGTTTTAACTAATGATGAGGAAGAAAATTTATTTAGCAATTTCAACGAACTACTTCAAAATGCACAGATTGTTTTGATTTCTGCTATGGGAAATCCAAATATAGATTCTGCGATGTATAAGAGTTTCTTTAATTTGTGCTATAAAAATGGAGTGAGAGTTTTAACTGCTCCGGGAAAGATTGAAGATGTTATAGATGCAAAACCATATTTGATGGTGGTTGATAAAGAAGACTTAGAGAACTACACTAACTTCGTGATAAAGACACAAAATCAAGTTTTAAAAGCATCTAACATAATTTTTGAAAAAGGTGTTGGAGTTTTAGTTGTGAATTCGCAAACAGGTGTCATGGTAAACACAAAAGGAGCAAGTTACAGAGTTGATTTTAGTGATTTAAAATATTCTGTTGGCAAATTTGATAAGAATAAGCTAAACGGTGGCATAGCTCTTGGAATTGAAAGAGGATACGATTTTGAAATGACTTTAAAACTTGGAATAGCTTGTGCACTTGTGGAGTCTGTTGTGAGAGATAGAAAAGCTGAGATGGCAGATTTAAAAGGTTTGATGAACGGTATAAAAGTACATGTTATCAAGGAGGAAATTTGAAAAATTTTAATATAGATAGAGAACAAGCTCTGTTTTTGTTTATAGACGTACAAGATAAATTATTAAAAGCTATCGCAAACAGAGAAGATGTTTTAAAAAATACAAAAATTCTTGCAAAAATGGCTGATATTATGAAATTGGAAAGTATTTTTACAGCTCAATATCCAAAGGGGCTTGGCTTTAATAATGAAGAATTAAAAGCTATTTTACCGGATGCAAAAGAATTTCCAAAGACTACTTTTAGCTGTATGTTGGACGAAGCTTTTGTAGAGGAACTTAAAAAGACAAATAAAAAACAAATAGTTTTAAGTGGAATAGAAGCTCATATATGTGTATTGCTTACAGCAAGAGATCTTATAGCTAACGGCTATGAGGTGTTCATTGCGAGTGATGCAATTGGTTCAAGAAGCGAATTCAACTACAACAATGCACTTCAAATGCTAAATGAAATGGGATGTGTAGTTACAAACACAGAAACTATTATGTTTGACTTAAATTCAATCTCAGGTACTGATGAATTCAAAGCTGTTCAAAAGCTTATAATTTAAGCTTAATAAGTAAATATAAAATATTAAATATACAGGGCAATCCTGTATATTTTTTGTTTGTTATTATATAATTTTGATAGGTGATGAAATGAAGATACTACACACTGCGGATTTACATCTTGGAAAATCTTATAAGGGCGAAAATTTTCTCTATTCAAAACAGAGGAGAGAGGAAATTTGGCAAAGTTTTTCTAATTTGATAGGCTATGCAAATGAAAATAATATAGAAATTATTTTAATAAGTGGGGATTTATACGAAAGAGAATATTTTACTCTCAGTGATTTTAATAGACTAAGCAGTTTGTTCTCTGCGTCAAATTCTCAAATATATATAATAGGTGGCAACCATGACCACATTGACGAAGGCAGTATGTTATTAAAAGTAGATATGCCAAGCAATGTGCATGTGTTTTTAGAACAAGAATATCTTGAGTATAAAGGCGTCAGAATTTATGGGGTGACTTGGGATAGACAGTTCAATTTCAAAAGAGAATTGAAATTCAATTTGGATAAAAATTATAAGAATGTTTTGATGCTACACTGTTCGGTAGGATTTGTAAGTCACTTTCCAATCGAGGAAGAAAAACTGAATGCTTTGGAATTTGACTATATTGCCTTAGGTCATTTCCACGGACATAAAAAAGTTGGAGAGAGAGCATACTATTGTGGCGCATTAGAACCATCAAGGTTTAAAGATGAAGGTGAACATGGATTTTATGTCTATGATTTGGATAAGAATGTTCAAGAGTTTATAAATTTAGCGAAGAGGTCTTACTGTGAGTTCAAAGTTGATGTAACAGCAAAGAGCGTAGACGATGTTAAGGCGGAAGTTGTAAATTATTTAGCAGAACATCAAAATGATTTTAACAGATTGATTTTAGAGGGCAAGACGGAAAATATAAAGTATATTTTAGAAGTGTTGGAGAGTATCGAGGTATATTATTTAAAAATAGAAGACAAGACAAAGAACATAATAGACTATGATAAGATATCTAAGGAAGATGAGAGCGGGATTGTCTTTGAAGTTTTAAAGAGGCTTGGAAATGATGGGCAAGCTATAAAATATGGTATAGAGGCTCTTTTGGAGACGGCAAATGAAGATTGAAGAACTTAACTTGCAGGCATTTGGAAAATTTAAGAATAGAAAAATAGAATTAAAAGAAGGATTGAATTTAATCCAAGGGAAGAATGAATCTGGCAAGAGCACTATCTTTAAATTTATAGAAGGTATTTTCTATGGCTTTGCAAAGAGCGGAACACAGAGAAGAACTACACCTGATTACGACAGATATAGACCTTGGACAGGGAATGAATACAAGGGTTCAGCTATTTTAACAGACGATGACAGTTTTAGAATAATGAGGAATTTTGAAAAACACGAGTTGGAATTTTATAATATGACAACTGGTGAGAATTTGAGTTCTATAAGTGAGTTGAATCAGTTTGCTAAAATAAAACAGCCGGGAGTATTTTTATTTAATGTAGATTATTCAATTTTTAGAAATTCATTTTTTATAGGACAACTATGTTCTAAATTGGATAGCGAAGTTGATAGTTTAAAACACTCTCTTGAGAATTTTGCAACTTCAGGAAATGAAAAGTATTCGTTGGTGAATGCAATAGAAAAACTTGAAGAAAAGAGAGATGCTCTTGGGAAAGAGAGTAGAAAAACTTCTACAGTTGGCAAATTATATCAAGAGATAGCTATGCTTGATAAGAAGAAAAATGAATTGAACTCTCATCTAAAAGATTATGCAGAAAGTACAGCTGAATTTTTAGAAATCAAACAAAGTCTATTAGAGCAGAAAAAATTTGTTAAGAACTTAAAATTATCTGATGACCAAAGAAACTACTTTAAGATAAAAGCTATTGCCGAAAATAAGTCACCGGAAAGGGAACTATCAGACGAAGATTTTGATTTGCTATATGAGATGAACAGAAGCTATGTCGAAATAGAAAGACAGCTAAATCAAAAGACAGAAGAAAAAAGTTTTGAATACAAGTATGAGGATATAGAAGAGGACTATACCGAGTTCAAAAGTCTCTGTGACAGAATTGATGAGCTAAATAGAAATAATTTCTCTAAGGAGATAGAGTTATTAAATCATGATTTGATTATCACAAAGGCGGAAGTAGACAAGCTAAGACTTATTATGTTTGTAGAGCTTGGGTTAGCCTTTTTAATGGTAGTTTTAGGGGTGTATTTAAAAGTATATTATAGTGCTTTATTTGCAATACCAATGCTATTTCATGCTTATTTAAAATTCAATCCATATAGAATGAAAAAGGCAGCTATAGATAGAATTGAAGACAGAATAAATAACTATATGCAAAAGTCTTCGGTAAAAACAGAAGAGAAAAGGGAAATGGATAAAGTTTTTTCTGTCTACATGAGAAAGTATAGGATAAATAGCTTTGATGAATTGAAGTCATTTTTAGAAAATGAAAAATCTGAAATAGATAAATTGAAGATTGAAGAAAATGTAAGGACTGAGATAGAAACCAAAAATAGAATTGAGCTGGAAGATAAACTTAAAGAGTTAAAGAATAAAATTGAAGAATTGGAAATTAAATACAATTTAAATTTTGAAGAGTTAAGAGAAAAATATCTATCTGAAGATGGCAAGAGACAAAGACAAGAGTTAAAGAATAGAGAAAGTATAATAGCACATATTTTAAATGGCAGAGATTTGGAAGACTTGAACCATGGGATTGAAGTGGTTGAGGGGGATTTAACAGAAGAAGAAAGCATGCTTGAAGAGTTGGAATCTAAATTTTTAAGCCTTTCTGGAGAACTCTATTCAAAGGATGAAAAATTTCATCTGTTAAATGAAATAGAAGAGGAAATCAGTCTAAAGAAATCAAAACTAGATGAATTGGAACAAAATCAACAAGCTATGCAAAGAGCAATAGATGCTTTGAGGGAAGTGTATGCTCAAAACAAGAGTGTATTTTTGCCAAAGATTGTAAAGTTTATGAATGGTTTTATATCTGATATAACATCTGGCAAGTACAATAGGATAGTGGTTGATGATAGTTTTAATATAGCAGTTGAAGATACTGAGTCAGGGAAAATGGTTGAGGCTGAAAAGCTAAGCAATGGAACTATTGACCAACTTTACCTTGGATTAAGACTTGCTGTTTCAGAAATGCTATACAAAGATGCACCTATAATTTTAGATGATCATTTTGTACAATATGATGATGAAAGGTGCAAAGAGACCTTGAAATTTTTAGATAGGTATTCAAAAATAAAACAGGTAATAATATTTAGTGCCATGAATAGAGAATGTGAGATGTTAGATAGTATGGGCGCTATATATAACAGGGTGAATTTATGATATATGGGATAGGTGATTTACATTTCGACCCGATAGGCGAAAAACCTATGGATGTATTTGGGAAGAAGTGGATAAATCACAAGGAAAAGATAATTGAAAGTTGGAAGTCTAAGGTAAAAGAAGATGATTTAGTTTTGCTACCTGGAGATATTAGTTGGGGACTTAGACTTTCAGAAAGTGTAATAGATTTAAAATTGATAGATGAACTTCCGGGATATAAGATAATATCTAAGGGAAATCACGACTATTGGTGGAGCTCAATAAACAAGCTAAATGAGTTGGAGCTTAAAAAGACAAAATTTTTATACAACAATGCTCACACTTTTGGAGACTATGCAATTGTGGGAACAAGAGGATGGATTTCAAAAGACATGAGTGAGTTTAAGAAGCCTGATGAAAAAATCTATAACAGAGAAGTTATAAGGTTAGAGAATTCAATAAAGGCGGCTGAAAAGGGGAAGAAGTTAATAGCCATGATACACTACCCTCCTTACAACCAAGACTTTACAGCAAATGAATTTTCAGATTTACTCACAGCAAGTGGAGTTGAGATTTGTATATATGGTCATCTTCATGCAGAGGGACATAAGCAAGTGTTTAAAGGGATGAAAAATGATGTACTATATAAGTGTGTATCAAGCGACTATATAAATTTTGAATTACAGGAGATTGTAGATGGAAAGAGAGATTGAAGTTAAGCTATTAGGTCTTGATGTGGAGACTTTCGAAGATAAGCTTTTACAGATAGGGGCAGAAAAATTTTTAGAAGAGAGTCAACTCAATATAACTATAAATTCTACAAAACATCCAATAGATAAAACATTGGGCTATTTGAGAATTAGAGAGTCTAAAAATCTGACAACAGGCCAGTGCACAAACTATTTTACATTTAAAGAACAGATAACAGATCAAAATGTGAGAGAGAATATAGAGCACACAACTGAAATCTCAGATGTGGCAGAACTTAGAAAGATTTTGATTTTGATGGGATATGATTTACAAGATGAAGGTGGTAAACAGAGAACTTCGTATAAATTTAAAAATATAAGATTTGATGTGGATAGATGGGACGAGAGGACTTATCCTTATCCATACGTAGAAGTAGAAGCTAATTCAGAGGATGAATTGTATTCGATATTGGAAGAACTAGGGATTGATAAAGCCCATGTTTCTACAATGTCCATAGCAGAACTAAAGGCAAGTTTGTCAAAATAAATTCCGTGTAAAAACGGAATTTTTTTATTGAAAAATAATGCGTCATATAAATAAATATGATATACTATTGTAGAAGTTAATAAAGTATGACACAACATTTGTCGGGGAGGGCTTATGTCTAATTATAATTATATAAAATGGTTTGATGAAATTGGTAAAGATGATATATCACAAGTTGGAGGAAAGGGAGCTAATTTAGGCGAACTTACAAGCATGGGATTGCCTGTGCCTCCAGGATTTTGCGTAACAGCAGGTGCGTATGATGAATTTATAAACTATTCAGAGCTTGATGAAATTGTAAGAATATTAGTGAGCTCTCTTGACGTAGAAGATGTTGAAGCATTGACACAAGTTTCAAAAGAAGTTAGAGATAAAATTAACTCTTCTGAAATTCAACCGGACATAGAAGCAGAAATTAAAAAAGCTTATGCAGAATTTGCAAAAGAAATTGGAGTTGAAAATCCTGAAGTGGCAGTTAGATCATCAGCTACAGCAGAAGATTTACCAGATGCTTCTTTCGCAGGACAACAAGACACTTATCTTCACATAAGAGGAGAAGAAGAACTTTTAAATCACATTAGAAGCTGTTGGGCATCTCTTTGGACTTCAAGAGCAATTTACTATAGAGAAAAGCAAAAATTTGACCATTTCAACGTATCTCTTTCAGTAGTTGTTCAAAAGATGGTAAACTCTGAAAAATCAGGGGTAATGTTCACTGCAAATCCTATCAACAACTCTAAAGATGAAATGATGATAAATGCAAGTTGGGGACTTGGGGAAGCTGTTGTTTCCGGAATGGTAACTCCTGACGAATATGTAATAGACAAGACAAATAAAAAGATAATTGAAAAGAATATAGCTTCTAAAAAGACAATGGTAGTTCGTAGAGAAGATACTGTTGGAACAGAAGAAAAACTTGTAAGTGAAGTGCTTGGAGAAGAATTTGTTGAAGCAGAATGTCTTTCTCAAGATGAATTAAATACTCTAATTGAAAGAGGATTAAAAGTTGAAGAATTGTACGGAAGTGTTCAAGATACTGAATGGGGATTCGATAGAGATACTAAAGAATTCTATTTCCTACAATCAAGACCAATCACTACAATTGAAGAAAAACAAGAGGTTTTAAAACCACTTTGTAAAGGTCTACCAGCTTCTCCTGGAATAGGAAGAGGTAAGGTAATCTTAATTAAAGATGTTTCAGAAATTAACCTTGTAAAAGAGGGAGATATATTAGTAACTGAAATGACAAACCCTGACATGGTGCCAGCTATGAGAAAGGCAGCCGGAGTTGTAACTGATGAAGGTGGAAGAACTTGCCACGCAGCAATTGTATCAAGAGAACTCCAAATTCCATGTATAGTAGGGGCTAAGAACGCTACAAAAGTTCTAAAGGAAGGACAAACAGTTACAGTTGATGCAACTCGTGGAGTAGTATACGAAGGCGAAGTATTAAAAGAAGAAAAGAAAGTTGAAGAAAAGAGCGAAGGCGGAGCAGTAGTATCTGAAGACTTGATTGCAAGCCTTAGAAATCTTTCAGCTCCAGTGACTGCAACAAAAATATATATGAATCTTGGCGAACCGGGACTTATTGAAAAATATAAAGACCTACCATTTGATGGAATTGGACTTATGAGAACTGAATTCATATTCACAAATATGATTGGAGCTCACCCAATGTATCTATTAAAAACTCACCAAGAGCAACTTATGATAGATAAATTGGCTGAAGGAATTTCAAAAGTAGCATCAGCAATCTATCCAAAGAACTTAGTAGTTAGAATGAGTGACTTCAGAACTAATGAATTTAGAGGGCTTAAGGGTGGAGACGAAGTTGAACCTATAGAAGCAAATCCAATGATTGGATGGAGAGGGGTTTCAAGATATATCTCTCCTGAATACGAAGAAGGATTTAGACTTGAATGTCGTGCTATGATGAAAGTAAGAGAAGAATTCGGACTTACAAATGTAATAGCTATGCTTCCATTTGTTAGAACTCTTGATGAACTTGTAACAGTTAAAGAAATTATGGCATCTGAAGGTTTAAAACAATCTAAGAACTTCAAGATTTGGATAATGGCAGAAGTTCCAGCTGTTGTATTCCAAGCGGAAGAGTTTGCAGAGCTTGTAGATGGTTTCTCAATTGGCTCAAACGACTTAACTCAACTTGTTATGGGAGCAGACAGAGACTCCGGAGTACTAAACAACATGGGTTACTTCGATGAAAGAAACGAACCTGTTAAGAGAGCACTAAAGACTATTATAGACGCGGCAAATAAGAAGGGAATCACTTGCTCAATATGTGGACAAGGCCCAAGCCAATATCCTGAGTTAGCTGAATATCTTGTTGAATGTGGAGTCACATCAATGAGTGTAAACCCAGATACAGTTGAATACACAAGACGTTTAGTTGCAAGTGTTGAACAAAAATTAATTCTAAAGAAACTTAGAAATTTATAATAAGACAAAATTAAATCTGAAAAAAATCTACCCCATATTAGCGAGGTAGATTTTTGTGTTTTAAAATTATTTTATAATTAAGAACGCATCTTTGATTTCTAAATTATTTAACTTTAGATTCTTTTGCATATAGGAAACTGGCACGAAAGTTCTGCCATCCATTATAAATGGTTCAGCTTCCAATTTAATTTCTTTTTTATTAAAATCTGTATAAGACTTTTTATCCAAGTTTAAAGTTGCAGCTTTATCATCTTGTTTGATAGTTATAAGTTTTTGCTCTGCATTCCAATCAACTTTATAGTTCATAGTTTCAAAAACTTTTCTCAATGGAGCAAATAACACACCATCTTTTGATAGTAAGGCAACTTCATTTTCTGGGTGCAGTTTGATTACCTTGTAAGGATTTGCAATAGCTGGAATACTTTTTGTACTTTCTTTATAGAACACAAGAAGAAGTGAATCTTTGTATTCAGTTGCATTGTCTTTAACATTTAGTTTTAATTTTCCATCAGAACTCACAAGCTCGGAATCAAATTTATCTAATTTTGTTGTGTAATCAGAATTTTTAATTAGCACTAAGCAAGGGTTCATAAGTTGTGCTGGTAAACTTGCAGCGATAGGAGTGTTTTCTAAGAAAAATACTTCTACTGTAGCGCCCTTTTCCAAAAGAACTTCTTTGTTTTCTCTTGTGTCTGTCATGTCAAATAAAAGAGTATCTTTTTGAATATGAACAATCATAGGGTTGTTTTTATCGTTGTTGATATTTACTAAGATGGTAATATCACCATATTTTTTGTCAACAGAGTCAATCATTCCTGAAAAGCTTGTGTACTTTTCTTCAACCTTATCTGCAACTTTTGCGCTTACAAAATTAGGTAGAATAGTAAGTGTAAAGACGAGCATTAAGAGTAATAATTTTTTTGTTTGCATAATTACACATCCTTTCTTAAATTATTTAATTATTTTTTCGATTTCTGTCAAAGGGATTTCAGAAGGAATAAAATATAAATTAGATTCAGATTTTATAACTTTGTAATTTGAATAGGGATATATTTTAAAACTATTTTTATACGTTTTAATCATATCTTCGTTCTTTTGGAAATCGCCTCTATCTATTTTATAATACACGAATTCCATATACAAACCGTTTTTTATTGCATCCTCTAAAGGTATTTCTTTTCCTTCATAAACTATTTTAACATCTCCATTATAGGAAAAAGTGTTAAAACTTACATCTTTATTCGAAGATTGAACTAGCATCAATCCATTTTGATTGGGGATAAAAGTAACATCCATCTCATGATTATCGTCTATATCATTTATGGTTGTGTCTGGTGGGGCAAAATAGATATCGTCTTTGCCATCTAATTCATTAAAATCTATGATGGTATATTGTTTGTAAGAGTATTCTTCACTACCACCGTCGGCGTACGTGCGGGCTGTAATGGAATTAGATGAAAAATCATTTTCGGCTTTTTCGAGGATTTGCTCCATGGATATTTTATTGTTTTCCAAAGCTTCCTTTAAAGAAATTTCTTCTTCATTAAATTTCACCAAAACTTTCCCATCTAATGAGTAGATGGAATAATTTTCTTTTGTAGTATATATCTTTTCTCGATAGTTGTCTTTTGGTTCAAATATTATTTCAAAATCATATTTATTATGACAACTTGTGAGAACAACGAGCGCTAATATAATAAGTATAGAGAAAAGATTTTTTGTTAAAGCTTTCATTATTATACCTCACTTATTAGTTTTGGAGTGTCTCCGAGTTTCAAGCTAATAAACACGTATAGAACAGCTGCAGTGGCCAAGTTTCTATAGTTAAAAGGTTTGATTTCCATAAAGTTTTCAAAGAACCATTCTGCGGATTTTACATCTTCAGAGTGGAGGTAGTCATCAAGCAGATAGTTCATTTGTTCTCTTATCTCCGTAAAGTTCACGCCACCGATGTTGTTGTGAGTTCTGTAAATTCCACCAGGCACTATGTCTATCAAGAGAATTCTGTTTATTTCTGTGATTAAGCTCTCGCTCAATTCCTTTTCGCTTTTGGCAAGCTCAATTGCAAATTCAACAGCTTTTTGTAAATTTAAAAGTTCAAACATTTCTGTAAGGCTCTTGTTCCCAACAGTGAGTCTCTGTAATAGCAAATATACAATCTCATCATGGACAAATGAGCTGCCTTCGTATTCGACAATTTCTGATATGAAGTCAACTGCAAAATTTTCTTCCAAGTAATATTCATCTCTAATTTTCATACAATCCTCCTTTTTTTGTTTTGATACCCAATAAAAACAATATTTCACTTAAATCCTATGAATTATTGAATTAATGGGTAAACATTTGAACAATACGCATAATAAATATATAATGATTTTAGTTTAAAAGGGTTAGGTGAAAATATGAGAGACATAGACGGAGACAAAAATAATTATACACTACTTGCAGATTTTTACGAATTTACTATGGGAAATGGCTTTTTCAAATCACATTTAAAGGACGAAATTGTGTGTTTTGATATGTTCTTTAGATCTGTACCTGACAATGCAAGTTATGCAATACTTGCGGGGATAGAGCAGATGGTTGAGTACTTAGAGCATTTGAAATTTACAGATGATGATATTGAGTTCTTAAAGACAAAGAAAATATTCGATGATGAATTCTTAGAATACTTAAGAAACTTTAAATTTGAATGTGACGTATGGGCAATCCCTGAAGGGACTGTTATATTCCCAAATGAACCTTTAGTTATAGTTAAGGGTCCTGCAATACAAGCTCAATTTATAGAAACTATGATTCTTTTGACTATTAATCATCAGTCTATGATAGCAACAAAAGCCAACAGAATTTGTACTTCAGCAGAGGGCAGACCTGTAATAGAATTTGGTTCAAGAAGAGCTCAAGGATACTCAGGAGCAATGCTTGGAGCGAGAGCGTCTTATATAGGAGGATGTGTTGGAACGGCTAACACACTTGCTGAAAAAGCATACGGAGTCCCAGCTATGGGAACTATGGCTCACTCATGGATTCAACTTTTTGATTCTGAATATGAGGCATTTAAGAAATTTGCTGAAACATATCCTGACAATTGCTATCTGTTGGTAGATACATTTGACACTTTAAAAGAGGGTATTCCAAATGCCATTAAAGTGTTTAATGAAGTGATTTTGCCAAAAGGATATAGACCAAAGGGAATTAGAATAGACTCTGGAGACATGGCTTATTTAACTAAGGAAGCAAGGAAGATGTTAGATGAGGCAGGTTTTGAAGATTGTCAAATAATGGCTTCAAATTCTCTGGATGAATTTACAATACAAAATATTTTACTACAAGGGGCGAAAGTAGATTCTTTTGGTGTTGGAGAAAGACTTATAACATCAAAGAGTTCTCCTGTCTTTGGTGGAGTTTACAAATTAACTGTTGTTGAAAAAGATGGAAAGATGATTCCTAAGATAAAAATTTCTGAAAATGTAAGTAAAATTACAAATCCAGGATTTAAAAATTTATATCGTCTTTATGACAACAAAACAGGTAAGGCAATGGCAGATGTCATAACTCTACATGATGAAACAATAGATGAAGAAGAGTATGAAATCTTCCATCCAGTGCATACTTGGAAGAGAAAGAGACTAAGTGATTTTACAGCTAAACCACTTTTAGTGCCTATATATGAAAAAGGTAAGTTGGTATATGACTTGCCAACAATAGATGAAATAAGAGATAAAGTTCAAGTTGAATTGGGTACTATATGGGAAGAAGTAAAGAGACTTGATAATCCACAAGAGTATATTGTGGACTTGTCACAAGAACTTTGGAATATAAAAGATGAACTTTTAAAATCTCATGGAAAGGGAGTTAAATGAAATATTACGGAAATGTATTTAGACCGCCTAGTGAAGCAAGATCTTTAATCATTCAAGCTACTATAGGATGTTCACACAACAAGTGTACCTTTTGTTATATGTACAAAGATGAACCGTTTATAATAAGAGATATAGATGATGTCATAGCAGATTTGGAAGAAGATAGAGATTATTTTCACTTCTATGAGAGAGTGTTTATTGCTGATGGAGATGCACTTATAATCCCAACAGATAAACTTCTAAAGCTCATAAATTATATAAATGAAAATATGCCTAATGTGAAGAGGATATCTTCTTATGCGACAGCTAAGGATATAAATTTAAAGACAGAAGAAGAACTGAAATTGCTTTATGACAATGGTTTGAGAATGCTTTATATAGGTTTTGAAAGTGGAGATGAAGAGATACTTAGAGATATCAACAAGGGACTTACTACAAAAGACTATATAGAGGCGATGGAGAAGGTAAACAAAGTTGGGTTTGAATCTTCAATCACAATAATAGCTGGTCTTGGTGGTACTGCTAAATGGGAACAAAATGCCGTTGGAACAGCAGAGTTGATAAGTAAGACAAAACCAAAATATGTGAGTTATTTGACAATTAGACTTTATGAAAATGCAAGCCTATATAGAGACTATGCATCTGGAAAGTTTGAAATGCCAACAGCTGAACAAATTTTGTTTGAGATGAGAAAATTTTTGGAACATGTTGATTCTGAAGGTACTGTATTCAGATCTAACCATGCTTCCAACTATGTATTGTTGGGCGGAACTTTAAACAGAGATAGAGAGGCTCTAATTGCTCAAATTGATGAAACTCTCAGAAGAAAGAATTTTAGACCAGGAATGATGAGAGGTCTTTAGAAAGGATTATTATGTTATATAGACTTAATTTAACTGATGAGGACAGGTATCATAGCTTAATAGAAAATAATTTGATTGTTTTTAGCGAATTATTGGATTCAAATGCAGAGGAGCTACTAAATATAGAGCGACCTTTTGGGACTTGTTTTAAGTTGGTAAAAGGAGACTATATTTGGATAAAACATAAAGAAGTATTCCTTATAGCAAAAGTTAAAGACAAAGGATTTTTAGATATAGACAGAGAGTTAGTCTTAGTGTCTGTTGAGTTTTATAGATATTCAGAAGAAATGGATGTTTTAAAAGGTGATTTTGCAGAAGATGAACTCGAAGAAATAGATGATGAGTTGCTTCTTATAAAGAGCCAAGGGATATTTATAGAGCTTTCAAATAAGAATAGGGACGAGTCTACGCCTAAAAATCAAATTCAAATTAGAAAAAAAGCAGAAATAAAAAATAAAGATTCTGAAAAAATAAATATACAGACAAAGCCTTCAAATAATTTTGGGGAGATGATAATAGAAGTGCATTCACCAAAGAGTGAAAATTCTTCTAAAATCCCAGCAACTATAAATTCTAAAAAAGAGATAGAAGTTAGTAATAGTTGGGACAAATTTTATGTAGAGATGATGAAATCTCAAATGGAACTATTTGCAAAGATGCAGCCAATCTCATTGGATGAGTTTTTTAAAATGCAAAAGAAATTTTGGGAAAAGTTTTAAAATATTTAAATAAAAGTTTTCAAAGTTTACCTTTTTATATATACTAAAGAAGCAATCTTTAGTTTAAAAGTTAAGTTCACTTTTTGGGAAGAAGGAGAAATAATGTTAATAATATTTGATTTAGATGGCACTATCATAGAATCTGGAGAGGGTATAGTTAGAAGTTTTGAATATACTCTTGATAAGATGGGGTTGGAAGTGCCAAGTGCAAAGGAATTGGAAAAATATATAGGACCACCTTTGGATGATACATTCAAAAACAGCCTTAAATTTAATGAAGAGGAAGCCGAAAGAGCACTTTCATATTATAGAGGTTTTTATTCAGACGAATTGTCAAATCAAATGCAACACCTATGGTAAGAGACCAAAAAGTTCTTCTTTAGGTGTTTTATATTTTATACATTTTCTAGGTCTATTATTCATTAAACTTAAGTTATAATTTAATTCATCAATATTCACTTCTGATAAATCCATACCCTTAGGATAAAACTCCCTCAAAAGTCCGTTACTATTTTCATTTGTACCTTTTTGCCATGCACAATAGGGATCACAAAAATAAGTTTTGCATCCTAATTCTTTTTCTATTTTCTCAAATTCTGAAAATTCTTTACCTCTATCAAAGGTTATTGTTTTTACTAATTCTTTTGGATAATCTTTTAATGCATTTATTATTGCTGGTGTTACGCTTTCCGACTTTCTATTTTCAACTAGGATTGCTATATAATATCTAGATTTTCTTTCTGCTAAAGTTACGAAACAACATCTACTTTTCCTTTTATGATCTAATCTGCCTGATTCCACTGTATCTGCTTCCCAGTGGCCTAATTCTTGCCTTCTGTATATCTCTTTAGGTCTTTTCTTAATTGTTCTACCTTTATCATTGAATTTTCCTCTTTTTTCTGCTGGCCTTTTAAATTTAGCTTTTCTTCTCAAATTTTTCATACTAGTTTTTGGCAGCTTTTTTGCGTGTATCATTCTATATATCGT
>NZ_FWWR01000012.1 GCF_900176115.1 Peptoniphilus asaccharolyticus DSM 20463
CTTCGGGAATTTTAAATTCTTTATTTCCAGAAGCAGAAATCAAAATATCAGGTCTAGTTTTTAAAATTTCAAAAGTTATAACGCATTTTGAATTTAAATTAATTACATTAGCTCCCCTATCAATTAATTCTTTTGCAAGAGGTTTTCCAAAAATTTCGGACTGATTAATAATTACCAAACAAAGAAAGAAACGAAGTAAAATTTTTTGTAAGTGATATGTCTAAAACATTTAAATCAGTTAAGAAATCATTCTTTAAAAACGCAATACATATCATAGATAGGTACCACTTCATAAGACAAGTATCCTGGGCATTAGAAAATGTTAGAAAGAGAATACAAAAGGATGTATCATCAAAGCTTAGGAAATATTTAAAGAAGTAAGAGTTTAATTACAAAACCTGCCTCTAAGCTAACTTCAGAACAAGCTAATGAAGTATCACTTATGATTGAACTTAACAAGGAATTAAAAGAAGCATACAAGTTAAAAGAATTGTTCTACTGTGTGCCCTGTGGGTACCAGTATGTACTTAATCAGCCAAACAAAACTAGAGCTAAAAAAGCTTTAAGAGAATGGATAAAAAGAGCAGATGAATCAAAATTAAAAGAATTTAAATCTTGTATCACTTCTTTTAATAACTGGTTTGAAGAAATATGTAATTCATTTGATTACTCTTGGTCAAATGGACCTCTTGAAGGAACTCATACAAAGATAAAAACATTAAAAAGAAATTGTTTTGGTATGAGAAATTTTGACTTGTTTAGAAAAAGAATTATGTTTTCATGTAAGTAGAGATTAGGAAAACGGGAAAATTTGCAAAACCCCTAGGGGTTTTATTTGCTATGCTTATTTTTAGTTGTTTTTTGCTATTTTAGTTTTGATATCTTTATTAGCGTCTATGTGCCCATTTTTACATAAAGAAAGAGACTCGAGTTAACGAGTCTCCCCAATATTTGACATAGAGCCTTTTTAAGTTTAGATACAATTTTAGTTAGCCTTTGAATATAGGGCTAATTTTTTTATATATAAGCATTGTAACTGCTGATACTGCAAAACCTTTAATCAAATTGAACGGAACCATACAGTAAATCATCATTGCCCATAGACTATCAACTTTAGGATTAACTGCTGCTCCTGCTCCGATTATAGCTTCCATTGGCATAAAGTTTGCATATAGTGGGAATACAACATAATAATTAGATAAAATGGCAACAACTGTCATAACAACTGTACCAACTAACATTCCAACTATAGCTCCCTTAAAACTCTTATGTCTTTGATAGATAACACCAGCTGTAACTGTCATTACAGAAGCTATTATAAAGTTAGAAAGTTCTCCAACTCCTCCTGTAGAAGTTCCCTTTAGTGTCATGTGTAAAATATTTTTTAATGCACTTATCACGATAGCTGCAACAGGTCCCATAGTAAATGAACCTACCAAAGCTGGTAAATCTGAAATATCGAGTTTTATAAAAGATGGTGCTATAAATGTAAGTGGCACTTCAAAAAACATAAGCACAAATGCTATTGCACTTAACATCCCAACTCTACTCATCACTTTGACATTACTCTTACTGTTAACTTTATTCATAAATAACCCTCCCAAAAATTTGGGCTCAAAAAAAGCCCCAAAACTTCGGGGCATTCAATCACAATTAGATTGCAATCTCTTCTTTCATCCAGACTTTACTGTCGGTACTTGAATTTCACAAGTTCAATCCTAAAGAGGATTCGCGGACTTTACCGCCGGTCAGGAATTTCACCTTGCCCTGAAGATATTTACTAAATTTAGTATACTATACTTTTTGTCACTTTACAATAGGTTCATTCTAATAATTCCTATTAAAATTAAATGTAGAGGATAAAATGCATAGAATACATATTTTAAATTAATTCCTCTCTTTCCATTGTAAAAATACACCAATGGACTTGCTAAAAAAACAGCCGGCATAAACATTTCAAAAGCAAACGCCGGGATTATTGATAATGCTCTTGCCTCTCTGCTATTGCTAAATGTATACATTATAGCTGCAGCAACAATTCCATACACTCCATAATCTACCTTTATAACTTCAGATATAAGAGCAAAAGCTCCTATAATAATAAACCTCACTAAAATTTTACTAAAGCCTTTAAATTTATCTTCAAAAGTCTTAAGACAATACAGCATGGCTAAAATTAGAAATAATTCAAAATAAACATTTTGACTACTTATGTCAAAAACACTACCTCTTAACGCCATATTAAAAGGTATTTCAGATATAAATGCAAATATAAGAAGCCTTAAAATATATTTCTTTACATCTCTTGTTCTGTTAAATCCCTCAATTAGCAAAAATAGAAATATTGGAAATGCAATTCTTCCTATACTTCTCATAATATGAGAAATCTCACTGCTGTTCATACCCAAAAGAGTTACATCATAAAAGCCATTATTTACAAGTCCAGCTGCCACATGATCTATTAACATACAAACCATAGCTATTATCTTTAGAGTGCTTGAACTAAACAAGTCCTTTTTCATAATTTCTCCTAACTTACCATTTGAGTATTTGAATCGTATACTACAACCGGCATATTATAAAAAGCATTTGAATATAGAGTAGGCATTATTGACGGTGGAGTATTTACGCATCCATGTGAACCATTGTATTTATAAATACTACCTCCATAAGTGCTTCTCCAAGTTGAATCATGAAGCCCACAGCCTGTCCAGTCAAATGGCATCCAATAATTTACATGCGACTCCCACGTTGCACCTTTTAACATTCTGTTTGTTTCCTTTGCCCAAACTTTTTGAGTCCCTGTTGGAGTAGCATTTCCTAAGTTTGGATTTCCAGATACAATTGGAGTTTCCAAGACTTTTTGTCCATCCTTATACATCCACATGTGTTGTCTACCTAAGTCAATCTCTATATAAGAATTGCCTATATCATTTGTCTCTCTTCTATATCCTTCTAATCTATACACAGGTTTTAAGGTAACTGTCTTTGTATTTTCAAGAGCCTTAACCAATTCAGCGGTACTTGATTTAACATCAGTCATCCAACCGTATATTCCTCCGCTCACTCTCGCCATTCCAAGTCCTGTAGTTTGAAAATCTCTAGTTGTTTTAAAAGTATCGTACTTACCTGCAATATACTTTATATACTGCTCAACTTTTTCAATATCGGGCACCAATAAATTCTTTTCATTTGGAGAATATAGATTTACAAGAGCCTCATTCTTTAACACTTCTGTTCTGTCAGCAAAGTCATAAGTTATTTCAAATTTATTCAAATTATTTTTTTGTTCCATTTGAGAAATCAATTTTTCATCATCTTTTTTCACAATTGGATTATAATAAATTCCGTCTTTTTCTAAATCTAAAACTTCATCTCTATTTTGCACAGCCGCCATCACTTTTTTTGAAAATAAATCTGTATTTATCTTATTTCCGTACACTTCCGGTTTTATTATAAAACTATTTCCATCATATACCACTGTTGCATCTTGCGGTTCAATTCTTGTCACAGTATTTATCTTTAAATTGCTTAAAACTTGATTGAACTTTTCTACATCGTATTTAGCAGTATTTTTTAATTTATAATCTTTTCTTATTAAGATATATGCTGGCCAATATAGTGAATTTTGTTCAACTGTTTGTCCCTTGTCTAAAGTGTCTGTATAGTCAAAGCTCTTTGAATATATAGTTTCTTCAGAATCTCTTTCTACTATTTTTAACTTGTATTCACCGTATTTTGAATTGTAGTTCTCATACAGCTTAGATTTATCCGTCAATCCAAAATCTTTTCCATTTATATATGTATTTGGCATAAAATTATTTTTAAATATATTTACTCCAACTGCATATATTGCAATTACAACCAATAAAACTAAAAAAAATGTTGCTTTAAATAATTTTTTCATCTTGTCTCTTCACCTATTAACTATGTTACTTCTGTATGTCTTTGCTTATGTCCATAAGCTTATGAAATAGATCGGCTATTTCTGATTTCTGGCTTTTGTCTTTAAGATAGCATATTGCTTTTTCAATTACTTTTTCTTCTCTGTTTGAATCAAAAATTTCAATTCCATTTTCTTTTTTCCATGCACCTATTCTCTTGGCAATGTCTATTCTCTCTTCAAACAGTTCCACTATTTTTCTATCTACTTCATCTATTTCTATTCTCATTTTTTCTAAATCATTCATACTATCACCTTTAAAGTTAAATAAAACACTAAAATATATTCTTTATTAATACCCCTAAACCTTTATGCCCTATCTTAAAACTTTATAAGCCTTATAGTACAACAAAATTTACTTACATTTCATTAAATAATAATACCACAGCTTAATTCATTTTTTATTACAAATCTAATACAAAATGGCAACAATATTTTAATTGTCTGTATAAAAAATAGGAGTTTCACCTCCCATTTTTTCACTATTCTATTGTCTTAACTCGCATAAAGAAATAGTAACAATGCGCTAAAAATACTATAATCAAACATATTCTTCCATGTAAATTGTGCATTAATATGAATGATATACTTAAAAATAATGTAATCATACTCATTATTTTTAGTTTTTTCTTTATTGTCATTCCCTCTTTATTTTTCAACGGTTCTATATTATTTTTGTAAATTGAAGTCTGTAAAAACCACTTATTAAATTTTTCAGACCCTCTGGCAAAACATGCCGTTGCAAGTAAAAGAAATGGTGTTGTAGGAAGAAGTGGTAAATAGATTCCTATAACTCCCAGTCCTAAAAATATAAAACCTAATATTATATATATTGTTTTCAAATTCTACTCCTAATCTAAATTAAATCTTCGGCAAAACTATAAGTCTGTCTTTAAATCTCTCCACACTTAGCTCTGTTCCATAAATTTTACTCATTGAACTCTCTATCAACTCAACATTAGGGTCTCCCTTAAACTCAACTCTACCCTTGTACATTCCAACTACTTCGTCAGAGTACTGCAATGCTTGATTTATATCGTGTAACACCATGATTATGGTGGTCGATAATTCTCGATTAAGTTTTTTTACAAGTTCCAAAATTTCAATTTGATACTTTATGTCCAAATATGTAGTTGGCTCATCCAAGAATAAAATTTCTGTCTTTTGCGCTATGGACATAGCTATCCAAGCTCTTTGAAGTTGTCCCCCAGAAAGTGAATTTATAGATTTAGTTCTGATTTCTTCAAGTCCACAGAGTTTAATTGCATTTTCTATTTCATACTTATCTTTCTCGCCTAAACCTTGCATGAAAGATAAGTAAGGATTTCTCCCATATCTAACTAAACTCTCAACATCAATATCTCCCATAATTATATTTTGTTGGTGCACTATAGATACTTTCTTTGCAAATTCTTTTCGCTTTATGCTATCTATATTCTGTCCATCTAACTTTATCATCCCATGTCTTATTGGCAATTCTTTTGTGCAAAGTTTAAATAATGTACTCCTCCCACACCCATTACTACCAAGTAGAGTAGTTATCTTTCCCTTTTCAAAATTTAAAGATAAATCTCTAATCACGTGGTTCTTGCCATGTTGATTTGCAATAATTATTGCGACACTTAGCTTAATAAATTTAATTCTCACATCTTGAGTGCCAAAACCCATGGATGCCATCACCGGAACATATACTTTGGCGTCAGTAAATTCTTTCTAAGGATCAAAATCAAATTCCAATTCCTTTGGATATAATTTTCCTTTTAATTTTTTATCTGTTCCTTTTACCTTATCGTTGTATTCATCTGTTATGTCGTATTCAGAAATAACTTTTGCAGCTTTTTCCTCTACTTCTAATTCACCTAAATATCCAACAAAGTTGTTCACTTCTAAATGCACAAATTTAACCCTTAGTCTGTACTTGCCATTATTCTCTATCAGCGTTGCATATTTAGATAAAGCCTTCGCACCCATAGATTTAGTGTCTTCGTATTTTTTATAGAGTTCAACTCTTACGTTGTATTCTTTTTCTATCTTTTCTGCTTGTATGAAATTTAAATTAACTATTAACAAAATAAAAGTAATAAAAAAAACATACACTTTTCTTAGTCATACAAACCTCCTATATTAAATTATGATTCTGTCTACCCGTTTGATAATAAATATCATTTATTTTGCTTTTAAATGATATTATTTATCTATAAATTTTTAAATAGTTTCTCATTAAAAAAAAGAGTTAACTTAAGTTAACTCTTTTCAATATCTTTACAGTATTTTTTGTTTTAAAATTTATATTTTCTACTAAATAAGCCATTTATTAAATTTATTCCAACTATAATCTCAAAAGTTAATGTGTATTAATTAAATATTAACCTGCATTAACATATTTCTAAATTTAATAAATCTAGTATTATTATAAAGTCAGCTTTTTCTTTGTGCGTTTTGCTAATACCTATTTTGGAACTTATATTTAAGTTGATAGATGATTTTAAAATATGCCCACCCATCAAGTGCCATTCTTTAAAAATACTTATCGGTATATAAAACTTTTTGTTGTTATATTCAATAACGTGTTCTTCTCCATTTGTTATATAAAATAATTCTGTAACTATTCCAGATTTAGTATAACCATGTATAGGTCGTTTTATAACTTTTGACTCTAATACAATGTAAGCTTCGTGGGATATCAAAAGTCTACCTTCTTCTTCAAAACCCATCATAGCCATTGATAAAGGGTTAAAGGATTCTTTATCATCCGATTTGTATTTTTCTATGGAGAGCATTGCTCTATACTCTCCATCTCCAAATACATTAACTAAATCTTCATAATTTATTTTTTTATTATTTTTAAATTGTCCCAACTTTTTAGACTTACTTATTAACTTCTTTGATAAGTCATCTAATGAAGCTGAAAGTAGTGCATAAGATATTTTTTCGCTCTCTTCCTGACAAATCTTAAGACCTTGGCTCAAAAATAATTCTAATTCTGACCTATTCTCATCCAACTCATTTGCATACTTCTCACCTATTTTAGTAAGTCTATATTTATTTTCTTCTTTGTAAAGAAATCCCTCACGTATCATATTGTCCAATATATTTTTTGAATTTGGTTTAGTACAAGAAAAAGCTTTTGCTACAGCAGTTATATTATTATCTTTTTCATTATTCTTTAAATGTAAAAGATATAACTTTTGTATGTTTGTAATTTCTAAATTTCCCATCTCAACCTCTTTAATTCTCAAATCTTGTTATTTTTTGTATCCTATCAGCTATTCTAAGAGTGGACGGCTTATGACTCACAATCACAACAGCCTTGTCCTTTGTCTTCTCCCATAGCGATTTTAAAATTATCCCCTCGTTCAAACTATCTATATTTGAAGTAGGTTCATCAAGTAGCATCAAATCTCCATCATGCAAAAACCCTCTTGCAATGGAAATTCTTTGCTTTTCACCTGTGGATAATGAACTCCCCAAAGTTTCAACTTGCGTTTGATATCCATTAGGAAGTTCCATTATGAAATCATGAACCGATGCTTTTTTACATGCTTCTATTATCTCGTCATCAGTTGCATTCTCTTTTGCTATTCTCAAATTATCTGCTATTGTTCCCTTGAAAAGATGTGTGCTTTGAGTGATATATGTGTGGTTTTTTCTCAAATTTTTTGTATTTATGTTTTGAATATCTATTCCATTTTCTTTTATATTTCCACCATCTGGATTATAAAATCTCATTATCAACTTCAAAACAGTAGATTTACCGCACCCACTCTTTCCTGAAAGACCTAATATCTCTCCTTTTTTAAGATTTAGATTAAAATCTTCCAAAACTTTTTCATCTTGATAAGAGAAATTCACTCCTTTCATTCCCAACTCTTCAAATTCAATTTCATTTCCATCTTCTACAATTTCAACTGTAGGCTCCTCTTCTAATAGAGAAACTACTCTTTGCCCACACGCAAATGTAGTAAGTAAATTATTGGCTAAATTTGATAGCGCTGAAACCGGGCCAAAAGAACTCATAAATATAATTACAGGCACTATTATGCCCACCATATCTACAATTCTCCTACTGTATAAATACATTGCGCAGATTATAAACACAATGTTTCCAAACATAATTACAGAACTTGATAGAGCTAAGTTTTCACCATATATCTTACTCAATTTTTTAGATGCTAAATTTAACTTTTTAGTCTTTAAAATCATTTCATCTCTTCTATTTGAGCCAGCAAAATACTGAGTTGATTCGCCTATTCCATAGAATGTATCCATTATTGATGAATTCAATGTACTAACTGCTTTTCTTTGAACATCACCTATGTTTTTAGCCCTGTTCGATGTAATAACAGGAACTGCAATTGCCATTATTAAATGGAAAATTAATATCACTACTGCATATAGTAAATTGAACTGAGCCATCAATATCACATAGAAAGTTGTGTGAACAAAAGCTATGGACACAGGAGATATTGTATGTGCATAGAAAACTTCTAATAATTCTATATCAGATGTGATTATGGACACCATCTCGCCACTGTCTATTCCTTCCATTTTCGCTGGTGCAAGTTTTCTTAACGCTTTAAATATTTTATCCCTTATTATTTCCAAAACTTTAAACGCCACATAGTGGTTACATAATTGTTCAAAGTATCTTAAAATCGATCTTAAAACAGCAAAAACAAATAAAAGTATCGCCAAAGTCTTTAAATTAAATTCCATGCTTTGAACTTTTATGATTCCATATCCGCCAACAAACGGTATGGCTGTTGCTATTATATGCCCTAAACTTCCAAATAGAATTGCAAGTAACATTACACCTTTTAGAGGTTTGACTAGCACTATCAATTTTTTTACTAATATCAGATATTCTCTTATCTTTTTCATTTAACCCTCCAATTTTCAAGTGCAATTTGTGAATTGTATAAGTTTGCAAATTCACCATCTAATTCCATCAACTCTTTAAAATTACCTTGTTCTTTGACTTCTGAATTTTGCATATAATATATGTTGTCAGCTTCAACTGAGTGCTTTAATCTATGAGATATTATTATTATCAACTTATGTTTTTTTAATTCATTTATGAATTCCATAATTATATCTTCACTTTCAGCATCAATATTTGAAGTCGCTTCATCAAATATATATATTGGAGAGTTCTTTAAAATAGCTCTTGCCATTGCTATTCTTTGTCTTTGTCCACCAGAGAAATTATTCCCCTGTTCCAAAATTAATGTATCTAATCCATTCTCGGATAGGAAATAATCTTTAAGTTCTAACTTATCTAAAATATTCCACATTTCATCTTCAGTTACATTCTCATTTCCCATTTGCAAATTATATCTAAGTGTGCCCTTAAATAAATATGGATTGTTAGTTACTAAAGTTGCATTTTTTAAAATTTCTTCTTCTCTTATATCTCTCTTAGTTCCATAATAAATTTCACCTTTATCTTGAACTATAGAATTCATAATCAAAGAAGCTATTGTTGATTTACCACACCCACTTTTACCTACCAAGTAATTTAATGTTCCAAATTTAAATTCCATATTTATATTATTTAAAACTTGTCTTGATTTGTCATACGAGAAACTTACATCTCTCAATGATATGCTTGGAGTTTTGGTGTCGATATATTCTTTACCTTGTCTCTCTTCCGGCATTTCCATCACTCTAAACAAATGGTCAACAGCTCCCATGCCATTCATCGCTATATGGAAGAATGAACCCAATAGTCTAAGCGGTAAGAAAAATTCGGATGAAATTAAAATTACAATTAAGGCTTGTTCTATACTTATCAAATCATTTGAATAGTAATAAGCACTAAATAAAATACCTAAAGCTGCTCCAGAATAAGCTATGATGTCAAGAGCAGTTATGTTGTTAAGCTGCATACTCAAAACTCTCATAGTATTTATTCTAAAATCTCTCGCGTATTTATTTAGTTTTATATTTTGAGATTCATCTGCATCAAAGATAATTAAAGTTGTAAGTCCCTCTAAAAAGTCCACAAAAACTTCAGATAAATCTACATAGCTTCCCCAATATTGAGAATTTATTTTTTTAGCTAATTTTTGAACTAACATAATAGCTATTGGAATCAAAGGTACCAATACAATTAAAGCTATGGCTATTACTTTGTTAATCTTCATTAGAAAAATAAATAAGATTATTGGCGAAATCATAGAATAAACTAATTGAGGAATGAAAGAGCTAAAATATACCTCTAAATTTTCAATACCATTCACAGAAAGTTGTGATATTTCAGCTATATTAAAGTTTTTTGAATATCTCATTCCGTAGCTGTAAACTTTATCGAATAATTTTATTCTTATTTTTTCTTTTACCTTACATGATAATTCATTAGAAAGAGCGCTAATTAATTTAATTACACCTATCTGTAAGAATATAATTAGCAATAGTCCTACTATTAATTTACATTCGATTTGATTGCTATAAATAACATTTGCAATTGAATAAGCTACGCAATATATCATTCCAACATTTAGTAGAAGTGCAACAATTTTTAGTATGATTAAATAAAGTATATATACTTTTTCTTTTTCCATAATCCCAAGTAACTTTTTATTAATCATTAGCTACCTCCAGATCAACTGGTGAAACAAAGTATTCTATACCTTCTTTAGAAAAATGTTGTATGAAAGTCAGTTTGTAAATAAACTGCTCTTCTTTGTTAAAAATATTTTTTTTCTTTTTTAAAATAGGTTTCAAAGTTTTTCTCCTCTCTGCCGGGTAGACAGAACCTATTTCTATACTTCAAGATTATATCAGAGATTTTTCAAATAGTAAATTATTTTGATATGAAATATCATTTGTTTTTGTTAAATTTGTATAGACGAATTGTCAAATCAAATGCAACACCTATGGTAAGAGACCAAAAAGTTCTTCTTTAGGTGTTTTATATTTTATACATTTTCTAGGTCTATTATTCATTAAACTTAAGTTATAATTTAATTCATCAATATTCACTTCTGATAAATCCATACCCTTAGGATAAAACTCCCTCAAAAGTCCGTTACTATTTTCATTTGTACCTTTTTTGCCATGCACAATAGGGATCACAAAAATAAGTTTTGCATCCTAATTCTTTTTCTATTTTCTCAAATTCTGAAAATTCTTTACCTCTATCAAAGGTTATTGTTTTTACTAATTCTTTTGGATAATCTTTTAATGCATTTATTATTGCTGGTGTTACGCTTTCCGACTTTCTATTTTCAACTAGGATTGCTATATAATATCTAGATTTTCTTTTCTGCTAAAGTTACGAAACAACATCTACTTTTCCTTTTATGATCTAATCTGCCTGATTCCACTGTATCTGCTTCCCAGTGGCCTAATTCTTGCCTTCTGTATATCTCTTTAGGTCTTTTCTTAATTGTTCTACCTTTATCATTGAATTTTCCTCTTTTTTCTGCTGGCCTTTTAAATTTAGCTTTTCTTCTCAAATTTTTCATACTAGTTTTTGGCAGCTTTTTGGCGTGTATCATTCTATATATCGTTGATGTAGATGGTAATTCATGAATCTCATTTGTGTTTCTATTTGATATTTGTTCAGGGGACCAATGTTCGTTAATCTTTACAGTTAAATAATCAATAACATCTTTAGAAAATTTACTTTTTCTATGGCAGTCTTTTCTTCTATCAATATATTTATCATTTGCCTTTATCGGAAAGTACTTAGTGTAACTTCCCCTACTAACTTTTATCTTAGATGAATTTCTTTTAATTTCTCTAGATATTGTACTAGGTGACCTTTTAAGTGCTTGTGCAATTTTCCTTATACTCATTCCTAAATTTAAAAATTGGTAAATACAAGATCTTTCTTCTATGGTAAGATGGTTATAGCTCATAGTTAATCACTCCTTTTAATATGTTTTGTTTGGTCACTTACATATTAACACAGCTGATTAGCTATGAGTTTATTTATGTTGCACTTGTTATGATAAATTATCTATATAAAAAGAGCCGACACAAGTCAGCTCTTAAAAATTTTATTTATGTTCTTTTTTAGCCTTAGCTTCTTCTATAACTTTTTCTGCTATATTTGATGGAACTTCTTCATATCTTGCAAATTCCATAGTGAAGATTCCCCTACCTTGAGTTAGTGCTCTAAGGTCTATTGAATATTCAAACATTTCAGCTTGAGGCGCCTCTGCAATTAATAGTTGAGTTCCATCGCTTTGTTGGTCCATTCCAAGTATTCTACCACGTCTCTTGTTCATATCTCCCATTACATCTCCAAGATATGTGTCTGGAACTACAACTTCCACTTTAACTATCGGTTCTAATAGCACAGGCTTAGCTTCTTCCATACCTTTTTTAAACGCTATGTTCGCAGCTAACTTAAATGAAACTTCGTTTGAGTCAACATCATGGTAAGAACCATCATATAAAACTGCTTTAAAGTTTGTTACAGGATATCCTGCTAGCACACCATGTTCTTTTGATTCGATAATACCTTTTTCAACTGCTGGGAAGTAGTTCTTTGGTACAGCTCCTCCAAATACTTCTTCGTCAAATATGAAATCTTCGTCAGATGGTTCAAATCTAATCCAAACGTCTCCGTATTGTCCTGCTCCACCTGATTGTTTTTTATGTTTACCTTGAACTGATGCTGTTCCTTTTATTGTTTCTCTATAAGGAATGATAAATGGAACTATATTAACTTCAACTCCAAAAGTATTCTTTAATTTTTCAAGAATTACATCTAATTGTACTTTTCCTTGTCCGCCTATTGTCAATTGCTTAGTTTCTGAGTTTCTTTCGATTACAATTGATGGATCTTCTTCTTTTAATCTTCTCAATGAAGTTGATAGTTTTTCTTCGTCACCTTTTGTCTTAGCTTCTATTGCATAGAAAAGAACTGGTTGTGGGAATTTAGTAGATTTAAACTTAACTACGTGATTCTTATCGCAAAGAGTATCTCCTGTTTCTGTGTGTGCAAGTTTTGTTGTAGCACCTATATCTCCTGCGTATATCTCACTTATTTCGCTTTGAGTTTTACCACTTACTAAGTACAATCCACCTAATTTTTCACTTTGTTCTTTTGTTGAGTTGTATAACATAGTATCCTTAGTTATTTTTCCTGAAATGACTTTAAATATTGTTATCTTTCCAACAAATGGGTCAGTTATAGTTTTTATAACTCCTGCTGAGAAAGGTTCTTTTTCAGAAACAGTTCTCTCTTCACCTTCAACGTGTCTGAAACCTAAGTGAGCTCTTTGGTCATCTGGTGCTGGCATATAGTTTATTATAGTGTTTAAAAGAATATCTATACCTATTCCCTTTTCACCAGAACCAACTAATAGTGGAACTGCATCCCCTTCTAATAGAGCTGTTGTAACCCCTCTTAGTAAATCTTCTCTAGTAAATTTTTCTCCAGAAAAATATTTTTCCATTAGAACTTCGTCAGAACTTGCAACTACTTCTGCAATTTCTTCGTACATTCTTTCAGTAGCTTTGACTTGGTCGTGAGTAAGTTCTATTTCTTCAGGAGCTCCATCTTTATATCTAAATCCTTTTTGATAGATTACATCTGTAACTCCTATAAAGTCTTCTCCCTCTCCTATAGGTACTGAAAAAGGAATTACTTTCTTTCCGAATCTGTCTTCAAGCTCTTCCATTAATCTTCTGAAATTTACGTTTTCCCCATCTATCTTATTGATGAATATAATTCTTGGAAGTCCTATTTTCTCAGTATATTTCCACATTCTCTCTGTTCCAACTTCAATTCCTGAAGTTGCATCTATAACCATAAGAGCTGCCTCAGATGCTCTCAAAGCTCCATAAGCTTCTCCAATAAAGTCAAGATATCCAGGAGTATCAATGATATTTACTTTTGTATTTCTCCATTCAACAGGTATTATTGATGTTCCTATTGAAGTGCCTCTTTCCATTTCTTCTTTAGAAAAATCACTTACTGTGTTCTTTTCTGAAACACTTCCCAATCTCTTAGTAGCACCACTTTGAAATAACATAGCTTCTGTAAGATTAGTCTTACCACTACCACTGTGTCCTACCAAAGCTAAATTCCTAACCTGTTCAGTTTTATATACCTTCATATCTATCCTCCTATAGTTGAAATCGTTTTACTATTTGATTATACCACAGAATTAATAATTTTTATACGTTTTTAATTTATTCAGATATTATAAAACAGTATTTTTATTTTATATAGTCTATTCTTCTAATAATTCAAATCTATATTTTTGTTCTGCTTCCGGGTATTTAATTTTGTCTACTTCTGATACAAACATTTCATAAGGTCTTGCAAATATACCGTAGTCATCATATAGGGCTTGATATATCACCAATTTTTCTCTGGTCTCACTATGTATTGCCAAGTTTAAAACTTTATACATTTTCCCTTTAAAATGTCTATAATTTCTATTTAATAAAACTTCTCTCATATTACCTCTACGTTTATGTAAAAATTAGGCCGATTAAATCGACCTAATCAAAAATATTTTATTTATTTTACTTCAGTTTTTGTTTCTTTTTTAGCTTCTTCTTTTGCTTCTGGTTTTACTTCTTTTTTAGCTTCTTCTTTTGCTTCTGGTTTTACTTCTTTTTTAGCTTCTTCTTTCGCTTCTGGCTTTACTTCTTTTTTAGCTTCTTCTTTTGTTTCAGCCTTTAGTTCAGTTGATATAACTACTTTATTTTCAGCTTCATTGTATTCAACCTTAGCTATGTTAAGAGCTTTTGCAACGTCTCTTAATCTGAAGTAGTTGTTTCCGTTTATTTTGTAAGCTTTTGCTTCTAAAAGATTTCCTTCAACTTTTGCTTCAGCTTTTGCTTCTGGTTTTACTTCTTTCTTAGCTTCTTCTTTTACTTCAGCTTTTGCTTCTGGTTTTACTTCTTTTTTAGCTTCTTCTTTTGCTTCAGCCTTTACTTCTGGTTTTACTTCTTTTTTAGCTTCTTCTTTTGCTTCAGCCTTTACTTCTGGCTTTACTTCTTTTTTAGCTTCTTCTTTTGCTTCAGCCTTTACTTCTGGTTTTACTTCTTTTTTAGCTTCTTCTTTTACGATATAAACTTTGTCATTAGTAAGTTCTGCAGTAACTTTTTCTTCTAAAGGTTTAACTTCTTTAGTTTCTGATTTATATTCTTTTCCTAATGTTAAAACAACTTTTCCTTCAGTATAGTCAACTGAGAATTTTGAAGATGTTTCGTTTAAAATCATTGCTAAATCTCTTAACTTGAAATAGTTTTCTCCATTGATATTGTATCCTGCGATAGTAACATCTTTTCCATTTAAGTTTACTTTTTGAGGAGATACTACAACTTTAGCCATTTCAGCCATAGGTTTCTTTTCTGCCTCTTTGTTAAGTTGTTCAACAACAGCTTTAACATCCTTTGTATCTTTCACTTCTACTGCTGCAACAGGCATAGCTGAACTTGCTAAAATAACTGTTGCTAATGCTACTGGTAATAATTTTTTCATTATTTCATCCTCCTAAAATTTCTTATTCTATAATAATCTAACAATATTCTATTTCTGTCAAGGTTCTACAGAATTTTTTAAGTTATACTTTGATTTTACTTAGAAATCTTCACATAAAAATATCGTAGCTAACATTAACTACGATATCTTGTAATATTTAATTTAAAATAATTTAATTTCCATTTCTACCTGGAACTTTGTTGAATATACCAGTAACCATTAAAGCTATAGCTCCATCTCCTGTTACGTTACATGCAGTACCAAAAGAATCTTGTAATGCAAATATAGATAACATAAGTGCTGTTCCAGCATCGTTAAATCCTAATACTGATGTTATAAGTCCTAGAGATGCTACAACTGTTCCCCCTGGTACCCCTGGAGCTGCTATAGCGAAAATACCTAATAGGAAGCAGAATAAAATCATGCTTGATAGTTCTGGCATTTTACCGTATAAAATTTGAGATACTGTCATTACAAAGAATGTTTCAGTTAATACAGATCCACATAAGTGAGTGTTAGAGCAAATTGGAATTACGAAATCTCTAATTTCCGGATCCAAAGTCTTAGACTTGCCCGCTGATTTTAAGGCAACTGATAGTGTTGCTGCAGATGACATAGTTCCAAGAGCTGTTAAATACGCTGGTAGATAGTGTTTGAAAACTTCTTTTGGATTAGTTTTTGAGAATAATCCACCTAAAGAGTAAAGAAGTGTCAACCAAATAAAGTGACCTACTATTACAATTAGAATTATCTTCAAGAAAACCGGTAATTCTCTGATTATAACTCCTTCGTATGAAAGTTCTGCAAAAGTAGTTCCAATGTATAGTGGAAGTATGTTTATAACAACTTTATCTACGATTTTTAAAACCATAGCATTAAAATCATTTAAAAGTTCTTCCCAAACTTTTGACTTAGTCCAAATTACTGCAAGGCCTATTAAAACAGCTGTTACAAGTGCTGTCATAACTGGCATTATAGGGCTAAAGCTAAGAGAGAATACAGATTCTGGAATAGCTCTACCTTCTCCAACATTACTTGCTATGTTTAAGTTAGGAATTATCATTCTACCTGTTACTAAACTAAAAAGTGCTGCTCCAACTGAAGATATATAGCAAATAATTAATGTTGTACTTAGAATTTTACCTGCATTATCTTTTAAAGACACTATTGCCGGTGTTATAAATCCAAGTATTATTAAAGGAACAACGTAGCTTATAAGATTGCTTAGAATAGACTTAATTGCATCTATTACAACTATTATTTCGGCAGAAGCTACAGATCCGACCAAAATACCTACTGCTAATCCCACAATCAGTTTGAAAACTAATGTGTTAAAAAAAGACTTCTTTTTCATATTTCCTCCTCATGAAATAAAGTTATTAGACTATGATATAATTTTCTAATATCTTTTACAACCGTATTGTATTATCTTTTAATAATTCTCTACAATTTATTTTTTTAACATTTCATTTAAGATTACTTCGTCCGTAGTCTTCATCCCGTATCTTGCAATATTACTTACAGTTTCTATTGTTTCATCTAAAGTGGCTTTAACTATTCCATCCCCTGCTTCAAATGAATTTTCTGTCTTGGCTTGCTCGTAAGCTAAGAATGCATTTCTCAAACTTGAGGCAATCTTCATAGCACAACTTGGCTTAGCTCCATCACATATAATTCCAGAATTTACAGCTAAGGCATTAGATAGTATTCCCTTTAAAATTTCAACAGGTTCATTATTTAAGTATCCTATTCCGCAAACTGATGCAGAAGCTGCTGATACAACTCCACAATAAGCAGATAGTTTTCCTATACCTTGTTTTAAATACAAACCAATCAAATTTGCAAATACAAGTGCTCTGTATAGTTCATCCTCTGAAAATTTCTTGTCTTTTGCGTATAAAATTATTGGTACAGAGACAGTTATACCTTGATTTCCACTTCCAGAATTAATTACAACAGGCTTTTCTGAACCCGCCATTCTCGCATCAGAACCGGCAGCTGCATACGCAACTAACTTTTCAGTAGAATTATCATGACAACTATTTAAAATTAATTTTCCTATATTAGATCCCCAACTATTTTCAATTCCATCTTTAGCAATTGCAATATTGTATTCAACTTCTAAATCCAAAATATCTTTTATTTCAGAATAATCACAAGTCTTTGCAAAATCATAAATTTTTTCAAAAGAAAAATCAATTTTACATTCATCTTCGCTCTCTAATCCCTTTTCGTAGATTACTTCATTGTTTTTCTCTTTGAGAATTATGTTTGTATGTCCACCTTGTACAACTACTCTTGAAGACTCTTCTCCTGCCACTAATTTTATATCAATGTATAAATTAGCAACTCCCGGTTTTAATTGAATATCAATTATTCCAGACTCTATCTTCTTATCACAATCGTCCAATTTAGCTTTATCTACTCCAGATAAAACCTCCAACTGTTTTGAAGCATCTCCAAGAAATGCACCTGCAACTATAGATATAGCTAGACCCTTTCTTCCATCAGTTCCCGGCACTGTTACAGAGTTGGCATTCTTTATTATATTACCTGAAACATTTGCGAATATCTTTTCAGGTTCCTTATTTAAAATTTCTCTCGCAACAGCTGAAGCGTATGCCAAAGCTATAGGCTCTGTGCAACCAAACGCAGGAACTAATTCCTTTTTCATATAACTTATATAATCCATACTTAACCCCCTTTACTAATATTAATAGCAAATTTCGTGCCAATTTCTAATTACAAAATGCAATATAAAAACACTTTTTGTTTTTTGTTTTTGCAAATTTGAGAATTTTATTTGCATTTTTGCAAATTTATATATACTATCTACTTAGGTGATAAAATGTTTGAAATAGATCAAATTAAAAATTCTGTACAAGATATAGCTGATGCAATAGCTTCCATACTCCAAGTAGAAGTCACCATAGTCAACAAGGATTTGAGACGTATTGCAGCTACTGGAAACTATAAAGATTTAATAGGTGAACAACTTCCCAAGGGATGTTCCTATGAGCACATACTACATAGCAAATCGTTTGAAAGTATAATTGAAAAAAATTTAAGTGATAGGTGTAAAAATTGTACCTACTTAGATAAATGTGAAGAAATGGCTTCTATTGGCTACCCCATTTTCAGTGATACAGGTGAAGTTTTAGGAGTTATTGGTTTGATAGCTTTCACACAAAAACAACGTGATTCAATTTATAAAAATTATGAGAGTATAACCAAGTTCTTATCCAAGCTAAGTCTTTTAATGTCAAGAAACTTACAATATGAGCAAACTATCAATGATATATCTTTGAAAAATCAAGAAATATCAAATATTGTAAACTCTCTTGATAGTGCAATACTATTTGCCGATAAAAATATGAGAATTCAAAATTATAACCATAAAGTGTATGATTTTTTGAGCATAGAACCTAAAAACTTATTGAATAAAAATATATGTGACATATTTGACAACTTTAACCAGTCGTCTCAAAGCCAAAAACTCTCTCTAAAACATGCCCGAAATTCTAATGAATACTTAGTCAAAACTATAGAAAATTTTGTAAACGGCAATGTTGAAAGTTATATTTTTCAAATTTCTAAATATGTGAATATAGTTAAAAATGCGTACAACATCATAGAGAGCAACTCCACTCTAACCTTTGATGATATTCTCGGAGACAGCATTGCAATAAATAATACCATCACTCTTGCAAAACAAATTTCTAAAGGTAGCTCATCGGTTATGATTCAAGGTGAAAGTGGCACTGGAAAAGAATTATTTGCTAGAGCCATCCACAACCACTCTGAAAGAAAAAACAATCCTTTCATAGTAATAAACTGTGCCTCAATTCCGGACAATCTGTTGGAAAGTGAATTGTTTGGATATGAAAAAGGTGCTTTTACAGGCGCTAATTCATCTGGTAAAGTGGGTCGTTTTGAATTGGCAAACGGTGGAACTCTATTTTTGGATGAAATTGGAGACTTGCCAATCCATCTTCAACCAAAACTACTTCGTGTCTTGCAAGACGGAAGATTTGTAAGACTTGGTGGTAAAAAAACTATTGAAGTGAATTTTAGACTTATTACTGCAACAAATAGAAATTTAGAAAAGATGGTTAAAAATAATGAATTTAGAGAGGATTTATATTTTAGACTTAGTGTAATTCCAATAAATATACCCCCTCTACGAGATAGAAAAAGTGATATTCCTTTAATAGCAAACTGCAAACTTGAAGAATATTGTTCTAAACTAAATAAACCTCCTAAAACTTTTTCAGATTCTATTTTAAATATCTTTCAAAATATGAACTGGGAAGGAAATATAAGACAGTTGGAAAATATCATTGAGTTTTTAGTAAATATTTCTGAAAACAATATAATAGATGAGTCTCTTTTACCAAACCATCTATCGCCAACTACAGTTCAAACCGAAGTGAATGTACCTAAAAATGTATCACAAACTTCCCTACAAGAACAATTGGATAGTTACGAAAAGATAATTTTAAAAAATATGGTTGAACAATATGGCTCATCTACAAAATCAAAACAACAAATAGCTGATATACTCAAAATAAATTTATCAACACTCTATAGAAAACTATATAGATATAATTTATTATAAAACTCCTACTTCATATTGAAATAGGAGTTTTTGATTTAATTATTAGATTGTAAATCTGATTGCTTTTTCTCCAACATAATGATTATAAGAGATATGCACATTGTCATTAAGAAAAAAAGTGCAGCTCTTGGAAGTTTTATACCAATGAAAGTTGGTAGCTCACTTAAATAGCCATAATTGCTATGAATAAGTAAATTTGTAGTCATTAGAATTGTATTCATGATAAATGTCAGCTTTAGAGTGTCTCTTGTGCTCAAATAAATATTCTTTTTATTTATTATAATTACGCCACTAATTACCAAGAAAATATGACTTCCAACAAAAGTTACATTGGTCACATGCGGCCATACATATGGCGAAGGATCTGGAAAAGTAAAAGCAATTATTGCCCCTATAACTCCCAGCCAAGAAAAATACTTAGTAATCTTCTGGCTGTTTGTATAGTATCCAAAAAACATCATTATAGCTGAAAGTCTACAATGAAAAAGTGGTAATCCCTCTTTTAAAAAGAGTTCTACATTTCCTAAATACCAATATAACATCAACAGTTGTATAGCTGTTCCTAAATTCAAAGACCATTTCAACAATGTTTCACTATTTCTAAAATAGTATGCAAATATAATTGAAAATATAAGTGCCAATCTTATTAGCATTATATTTATACTCGCACTCCCATCCACATTGTATCTAAAAAAATTCTCCATATTTAATTTCCATCCTAACTTATGTATACTAATTATAACTTCTATTTTATAGGAAACTCTCTAAATATTAAACACTTAAATTCAGCTCAATTAAAATGGATTGCTATGATTTCTATGTTTATAGATCACTTAAACAAGAGAATCTTGTTAAATTATTTAATTGATTCCGAAAATTCAAACATTCTATTAATTATTTTACAAAGTATATTTGCAATACTTGGTAGAATCGCTTTTCCAATTCTCCTATTTCTTTTGGTAGAAGGTTTTAAGCACACCCATTCAAAGAAAAAAATACCTGCTAAACTCGATAATTTTTGCACTTATATCTGAAATTCCTTACGATATGTTTATACTCGGAATTTATTTTGAGTCATCAATTCAAAATATGTTTTCACTTTGACATTGAGTTTGATAAATCTTTAGATTATAGATACGCTCAAACTTAAATTTGAAAAATTATATATGCTATTTTAAATTATTACAAGTGTATTGCTTAGCTCAATCACAACATATTTTGGCACTGATTATGACCACTATGACCTCATTATACCAATGGCATTTTATTTCTTCTACAACGAAAAAATAGTTGCTTCAGCTTACAGCTATATTATTGTAGTTAAAGAATATTTTTAGTTTTAGGATTTATATTGCTCAACTTATATAATAACGAAAGAGGAAATATAAATAATTGGATCGGGTATGTATTCTATCTCTTTCACAGATAGGCCTTACAGAAAGCCAGGCTAAAGAGAAAAATTTAGAATATAAATCCAATGAACTGTCGATAGCTAACATGCCTAGAGCACATGTAAATAATGATTTGAGAGGTATATATAAAGTTTTGGTCAATACTGAAACATATGAAATAATATGTGCCACACTATTTGGAACTAACTCTGAAGAAATTATTAATCTAATCAAATTGTCAATGGACAACCACATACCATACACTTATTTCAAAAACCAAATCTGCACTCATCCAACAATATCTGAAAATTTTAACTATGTCTTTAATTTTTGACAAGAAAAAAGTAGGATTGCATTCATATTATGCTATCCTACCATTTTTATTTAATAACCATTTATAACGTATCCACGCCTATCTCGTTTAGGACTTCTTGGCATCTCCCAAGAGTTGTGGTCTGTGTGCAACAGCATGTGTGCCTTATGGCTATTTGGCTTTTCAAAATAGTTTTCATAAAGAGCTTTTACATCTTCATTTTCGTGTGAATATCTCAATTGAGCATTTTTATCTATAAAGTATAAATTTTTTCCTCTTTCAAAAGCTAATTCATCTCCGTCATGTATAGGCTGACCACCTCCGCCTACGCATCCACCTGGACATGCCATAACTTCAACAAAATCATACTTCTTATCTCCACGTTCTATATCTTCTATAAGTCTTCTGGCATTTCCAAGTCCACTTACCGCTGCTATTTTTAAATCTATTCCATTTAAATTAAAACTCGCTTCACTAACTCCAGTGTCTTGAGACTCTGCTCTAACCACTTCAAATGCATCTGGAGCACAATTTTCACCAACTATAGTGTAGTATGCAGTTCTCAAAGCAGCTTCCATAACTCCACCTGTTGCTCCAAATATAACTCCCGCACCTGAACTCTGTTCAAATAATTTATCCGGTTCTATATCTTTAAGAGTCTTTGGGTTTATATGTGCAGCTCTTAACATTCTAACCAATTCACGAGTTGTGATAACACAATCTGTATCGTGACCAGCGTACTCTACATAGAACAGTTCCATCTCTCTCTCGCCTTTTTTAGCCAAACAAGGCATTACCGCAACTGAATATATATCCTCCGGCTTCTTGCCAATTTGTTCTGAGAAATATGTCTTCATCACTGAACCGAACATTTGCATAGGTGATTTAGCGGTTGAAAGTTGAGGAACAAGATGAGGATATTGACCTTTTATAAATCTCAACCAACCTGGACAGCATGAAGTAAACATCGGTCTATCTTCCAGTTCTCCACTTTTAAATCTATCTAAAAATTCATTGGCTTCTTCCATTATTGTAAGGTCAGCTGAATAAGCTGTATCAAATACATAATCCACGCCAATTTTCTTAAGTGCATCAAAAATCTTATTTACTGTTGCATCTTGTAAATCAAGTCCAACTTCTTCTCCCCACGCTGTTCTAACAGCCGGCGCAACTTGAACTACTACAACTTTATCTTTTGATACAATTGCTTCCCACAATTTGCTTGTGTCATCTCTCTCTTTTAAAGCTCCTACCGGACAATGTGTTATGCACTGTCCACAAAGAGAGCAATCAGATTCTGCAATGGTTCTTGATCCGGAAATATTTACCGTTGTTCTCGCTCCGGTACCTTCCAACTCCCATATATTTAAACTCTGCATCTTGTCGCAAACTTGAATACATCTCATACACTTTATACATTTTTTAGAGTCTCTAATAAGAGGGAAACTATTATCCCAAGCTTGGCACTCTAAATTTTCTTCATATAAAATATTTTGAATGTTTAGGTCGTTTGAAAGTTTTTGTAAGGAACAATTTCCACTTCTAATACATGTTGCACACTTACAATCGTGTTGTGAAAGTATCATTTGAACAGTTCTCATTCTATCCAACATTACCTTAGGGCTGTTTGTAAATACAACCATATTTTCTTCAACCACATTATTACAAGCTGTAATCAACTTGTTTTTACCTTCAACTTCAACTACACATACTCTACATGCCGCTATTTCGTTTAAATCTTTTAGATAGCAAAGGTGTGGAATTTCTATTCCAATGCTTTTTGCAGCTTGCATTATAGTAGCGCCCTCAGAAACTGTAACTCTTGTATTATCTATAATTAAATTTACCATATACTTTCACGACCTCCTTTAAATATACCAAATCCAAAGTGGTCACATCTCAAACATCTTGCCGCTTCTTGATGAGCAGCTTTTTCATTCATGTTTAGTTCCACTCCATCAAAATCCAACACTCTCATACAAGCTTCACGTTCAGGAAGTTCAACTCTTCCACAATATGTCTTGTCTTCTATGTTAGGCTCTGGTATTTCAACATCACAAGTGATTTCATGGTGATAACCTAAGTATTCATCTATATTAGCAGCCATTACTTTAGCAGCTGCAATAGCTTTTATTACAGTTGCAGGCCCTGAAGCACAATCTCCACCTGCAAAAAGTCCTGGGATTCCTCTAAACCCTCCATTAGGTAGAGTGAATATCTTTCCTTTTTCAATAGGGACTCCAACTCCTTCATAGTGTTCAGTTTCAATATTTTGACCGATGGCAACTACCAATACCTCACAAGGTATAAACTCTTCAGGCTCTCCAGTAGGTATAACAGATGCTCTTCCACCTTTTATATTTGATATCATTTGAGGTTCAACCCAAACCCCTTTTAATTTTCCATCTTCTATTTCAAGTCTTGAAGGTGCTTTTAGAGTTACCATTTCAACTCCCTCAGCTAAAGCTCCTTCTATTTCATTAGGAAGTGCTGTCATGTCTGCAGTTCTTCTTCTATATACGCAACTTACTTTAGATGCTCCTAAACGCACTAAGGTTCTAACAGCATCCATAGCCACATTCCCGCCACCTATTACAGCAGCTCTCTTACCTTCAATATCCGGTAAAATCCCCATGCCAACTTCTCTTAAAAATTTAACAGCTGATACTATTCCCTCGCTCTTTTCACCATCTAATCCGAGTTTTTTATCAGTTGATGCTCCTACAGTTATCAAAACAGCATCGTATTCTCTTCTCAAATCATTTAAGTCTATATCAATTCCTATCTTAAGACCGTATTTTACTTCAACTCCAGTTTCAAGGATGGCATTTATATCATCATTCAATCTGTCTTTTGGCAATCTATAATTTGGAATTCCATATCTCAACATACCACCCAACCCAGGTAACATTTCAAAAACTGTACTTTGATGTCCCATAAGTTGTAAGTAATACGCAGTTGAAAGACCAGCCGGACCTCCACCAACAATGGCAATCTTTTTACCAGTTGACTTAGTGCACTTTTGAGTCGGAACTTTACCAGCCATATCTGCTGCAAACCTTTTTAACCCTCGTATATTTATAGCATCATCAACCATATTCCTTCTGCATCTTTCTTCGCAAGGATGTTCGCAAATAAATCCGCAAGTGGTTGGAAATGGATTATCTTTTCTCATAAGAGTTAGGGCATCAGTATATCTCTTTTCTCTAATCAAAGCCACATATCCAGGTATATCAACATTTGCAGGACACATTGCAACACAAGGCACAGGTTGAGTAGTCATGCATATACATCTTCCATTTATTACGTGCTCTTCATAATCATCACGACAATTTGTAATACTTCTATGTACCATATGAGCTGCTTCATATCCAATCGCACAATCTGCAGTTTCAGAAATCGATTTTGCAGTCTCTTCAATTAAATTTAGTGTGCTCATATCTGCTTTACCATTTAAAACATCACTTAGTAAATTTTTAAGTTGTTGTAGCCCTACTCTACACGGAATACATTTACCACATGTTTGGGCATGACACATTTCTATAAAAGCTCTTGTTATATCTACAGGACATAATCCAGGTGGGCTGGATTCTATACGTTGTCTCAAATTTTCATAAATATCATCGATTATAATCTTTGCTCTACTGGGCGATTTTAATTCTAATCTGCTCACAAACTTACCCCCTACAAAAATAATTCTAATTATATTATTTAATTAAATCTATCTCTTATAGTTAATGTTATATGATAATTGCGTTTTATACAGATAATTTATCATAACAAGTGCAACATAAATAAACTCATAGCTAATCAGCTGTGTTAATATGTAAGTGACCAAACAAAACATATTAAAAGGAGTGATTAACTATGAGCTATAACCATCTTACCATAGAAGAAAGATCTTGTATTTACCAATTTTTAAATTTAGGAATGAGTATAAGGAAAATTGCACAAGCACTTAAAAGGTCACCTAGTACAATATCTAGAGAAATTAAAAGAAATTCATCTAAGATAAAAGTTAGTAGGGGAAGTTACACTAAGTACTTTCCGATAAAGGCAAATGATAAATATATTGATAGAAGAAAAGACTGCCATAGAAAAAGTAAATTTTCTAAAGATGTTATTGATTATTTAACTGTAAAGATTAACGAACATTGGTCCCCTGAACAAATATCAAATAGAAACACAAATGAGATTCATGAATTACCATCTACATCAACGATATATAGAATGATACACGCCAAAAAGCTGCCAAAAACTAGTATGAAAAATTTGAGAAGAAAAGCTAAATTTAAAAGGCCAGCAGAAAAAAGAGGAAAATTCAATGATAAAGGTAGAACAATTAAGAAAAGACCTAAAGAGATATACAGAAGGCAAGAATTAGGCCACTGGGAAGCAGATACAGTGGAATCAGGCAGATTAGATCATAAAAGGAAAAGTAGATGTTGTTTCGTAACTTTAGCAGAAAGAAAATCTAGATATTATATAGCAATCCTAGTTGAAAATAGAAAGTCGGAAAGCGTAACACCAGCAATAATAAATGCATTAGAAGATTATCCAAAAGAATTAGTAAAAACAATAACCTTTGATAGAGGTAAAGAATTTTCAGAATTTGAGAAAATAGAAAAAGAATTAGGATGCAAAACTTAATTTTTGTGATCCCTATTGTGCATGGCAAAAAGGTACAAATGAAAATAGTAACGGACTTTTGAGGGAGTTTTATCCTAAGGGTATGGATTTATCAGAAGTGAATATTGATGAATTAAATTATAACTTAAGTTTAATGAATAATAGACCTAGAAAATGTATAAAATATAAAACACCTAAAGAAGAACTTTTTTGGTCTCTTACCATAGGTGTTGCATTTGATTTGACAATTCGTCTACAATAATTGTTATTTTTTTGTTAAAGTTTGTTAATTATTAGAATTTTTTCTAATTTTCGTCAAATCATAATAAAAAATACTCCTCTATATTCTATATTATAGTTATATAAAACACCTATGTAAAATTTATATATTTTAAGATTTTTCACATAAAAATGACTAAATATAAAAATAAATTTAAATAATCCATGATAACTGTCTAAAAAACTAGCCCCTAATAAATAGGGGCTAAATTTATAAAAATATTCTATTCTATCACATTGAATTCTTTTAACATCTGTTCTATTTCAGTTCCTGATAGAAGTACTTTTACTTTATTCTTAGCAAGTACAGGCAACTTGATTTCAGGTCTTTCTCCATCTAAAAGGGCTACCAATCCACTTAGTAAATATCTTATATCATATCTTGAAGCAAACACTTCTGGAACAGCTTTTTCAACTCCTGTCAAAACATACACTGCTTCCATAGCAGTACGTCCAGAATATTCTGTTGTAAAAATTGTATCTCTACCAGGATTATCAAGTGTCTCTGCAAATTGACCTATAAATGCAAAGTTTACACCATCTTTTGGAACTACATAAGGTCTATCTCCAAATTTTCTAGGCATAAAATGAGCTGTTATAAATGGCATCATAACTGGCACTGCTGTACAAGTATTTGCCATCTCTTCAATCTTTTCAAGAGGCACACCTATATGGTAAAGCCATTCTTTTGTAATTTCCTTACCGGTGCAATCTCTCATTGGCTTTTTAATATAATCCCCACCTTTGTCTGTGAAAAGTGCATATACCCAAACAACTACATCATCTTTAGGTTGTTCAAGATATTGACCTTGTCTGTTTATAGTCCAACTCATAAGCCAAGATGAATCTCTCGCCGTTACTATACCACCTGTTACTGTTGAGCCGGTGTATGGTGATCTCTTAGTTATATTTTCTATATAAGGCGCAATTTTTCTATCGTGGCAAGTTACGGTACAAGATTCCCAATTTGTCTTTTCAAAATCTGTGCTAAATACTTCCGGATTTCCAAATTCATCACATTGTTTTGCAATGTTGTTCCATAGTTCCCAGCTACTTCCCGGTTCTCTTATAAATTCAGCTGGAGTTTCATCATCTCCATATCCAGAAGACTCTATAATTGAACCATTTGTAATAAACACTAAATCATTTTCTGTTAGTTCAATAGATTTATCATTTCCCTTATTGTCTTTAGCCACTATTTTCTTAGCAACTTTTTTATCTTTTGTAATTTCAAACTCAACATTCTTTACATCTACATTGTATTCGAAACTAACGCCTTTTTCTTTAAGCCATTTGATTATTGGCTCTACTATAGATATATATTGGTCATGTCTTGTGAATTGTAAAGCTGATAGATTAGGAAGACCATCTACATGGTGAATAAAACGATTCATATAAAGTTTCATTTCTAATGCACTATGCCAGTTTTCAAACGCAAACATAGTTCTCCAGAAAGTCCAAAAATCAGTTTCCAAAACTTCTTTAGATAATACTTCATCAATTCTCAAATCTTGTAACGCTTCATCCGGCATAGATAAGAACATAACAAGTTCTTTAACTAAATCTTGTCCTAAATTAAATTTTCCATTGTCCCATCTTTCGCCACAGTTGTGAGTTATACGACAATTGCTGTAATTTGGATCATCTAAATTTGTATAATATAGATTGTCTAAAATTGTCATACTTGGTTCCTCAGCTGATGGTATTACGCTGAACAAATCCCAAAGGACTTCAAAATGGTGTCCCATTTCTCTTCCTCCACGAGCCACATAACCTATGTTACTCATGAATTCACCATCCATTGCTCCACCTGGCAATTCACATTGCTCTAAGAAGTGAATATTTTTACCATCCATTTGAGCATCTTTAATTAAAAATCCCGCTGCAGCAAGTCCAGCCATTCCTGAACCAATTATATATGCTGATTTCTTTTCTATATCTTTTGGTTTTCTAGCATTAACTAATCTGTCATAATCTCCATTATCAAGTCTCAATCTCTTATCAAATGTTTTTATTTCCATATTACCCCTCCATATATTTCTTATTTGTAAGATAATAATAACACTGGGATTTTGGGGATGTTATGGTTAACTAAAAACAAGTGTTAGAAATCCTAACACTTATCTCACTTTGTCTAATTATTTAATTCTTCACTCTTCCTAAGAGACTTTTCAATGTTGCCATCAAATAAACAGCCTATTCTATAAACTATGCTATTCGGCTCTTCCAACATACCATCATCAATCCATTTCAGCATAAAACTCGTAAGTGCAGCTTGGTAGAAATCTCCTATCAATCTCTTGTCATCTTCAGATGCCTTTATACTCTTTCTTATGCTCTCACTCTCTACATACTTATTCATTACAATTCCTGAAACGTTAAATATATAGTCATACATAGTCTTCCTCTCAACTGATTTAAAGATATTGTATACAGCTTTTTTATTTTTTAATATAAATTCACTGGCTTCTAAAAAACTTTCTTCCCAAGAAAGAGTTTCATTAAATTGAATATCTATCCTCTCAAGTTCTTCATTTAAAATTTCTTTAATAAGAGCATAGATATCTTCATAGTAATAATAAAAAGTGTTTCTATTTATTTCACAAACTTTTGCTATTTCACTTACCGTTATATCTTTTAGCTTATTCTTACTTGCCAATTGCCAAAATACATTTCTTATAAGCTCTTTGGTGTATTGTTTTGCCATCTTATCATCTCTTAGCTTTAACTTTATAGAGGCTTTTCATTTATTATATCCTCTAACATCTTTACAACATCTCTCACACAGTCTTCACATGATCTAAGTGGTTTTCCAGTTTCAATCCCCTTTAAATCTTTACACAAAACCGATTCATTATTATTTTTAAATTCATTCATTATTCTTCTACTGTCTCTCATAGTCTCCCCAGAATTTTTATTTAGCAACCCAAGTATCACTTCGGCTCCAGATATAGCTCCACAAGTTCCATCCATGGTTCCATTTCCAGCTCCAAAACCTTGAGTTAGGTGGTACATTGTCTCTTCATCTATTCCAACATAATCGCAATACGTACAAGCTATAGCTTGAGCGCAATTATATCTATCATGTTTTCTTTCTACAACTTTTTCTACTCTACTCACAAACTTCCTCGCTAAACTAAATTAATTTTCACTTTCAATAATTATTATAAACTATTTTTATAAAATAAAAAATCCATCGCACTAAAGCAATGGATTCTCTTTAAATTTTAGGCACTTCTTTGCACTTTGATTCAATTTGGTCTAACTCTATCTTGTATACACCAGTGATTTTAATAGACCTCTCTATAGCCTGTTCAAAGAATTCCATCATATTTGGTACAAGTCTTTCAGATAAAATTCTAAGCGAATGAACTTTCTCTTTTTCATCTTCTACTCTATAAATTCTACCCTCTACAATTGCACTCTTATATCCTATTGTAAAAACTTTGCTTAAGCTAATTTCTCCAGATTTTAAGAGTTCCCTAACTCTCTCTGGAGTATGCCCTATTGGAGTTTGAGATTGAGATACAAACACAATTCTAACACTATCCCCATCTTCAATATAATCTATTTTTTCTCCAACTTTTGCACAGTGAAAATAAAGATTTTCCCCATCTCTACTAAAAGTAAGTGGTATAGAATAGGCATTTTTCTTCAAGGTCATCACACCATAATCGGTGTTGTCTATTACCTCTAATCCAAATTCTCTATCCTTTTCTCTATCTTTTCTTCTCATATATTCTTCATAAAAGCTGCATACGCCTTATAAGTCATGTATGCATCTGCTTTAGAAACCAATTCTATCGGAGCGTGCATTGAAAGCATTCCTGTTCCCATATCCACAACTTGAGCACCTGACTCAGCTAAGATGTAGGCGATAGTTCCTCCGCCACCTTGGTCAACCTTGCCAAGCTCTCCAGTTTGCCATATTATTCCATTTTCATTAAACACCTTTCTGATTTCGTGTAAAAATTCAGCATTGGCATCATTAGAACCACCTTTGCCACGAGAGCCAGTGTATTTAGACATAGTTATACCATATCCAAGTTTTGATGCATTCTTTTCATCCATAACTTCTTTAAATGCTGGGTCTATAGCAGCTGTAACGTCTGCTGAAAGCACCTTAGAATTTGCAAGAGCTCTTCTAAGTTTTAAATCATTATAATCTCCCATTACATTTATTATTTCTGCAACAGCATTTTCGAAAAATCTTCCATGCATACCAGTGTTGCCAACAGAACCTATTTCTTCTTTATCTGCGAAAAGAGCAGCTACAGTTTTATTTGGATTTTCAACTTCAAATACAGCCTCTAAATTTGCATAACTACAAACTCTGTCGTCATGTCCATGAGCAGCTACAAGAGATCTGTCAAATCCAACGTCTCTTGCCGGACTTGCAGGCACGATTTCAAGTTCTGAAACTATAAAATCTTCTTCAACCATTCCAAACTCTTTATTTAAATATTCAAGAATAAGTTTCTTAATTGGATTTTTTTCTTCTTCACTACCATAAGTTGAGTGTCCAACTACGACATTTAACTGTTCACCTTCAATTCCCTCACTAAGTTTCTTAGTGTTTTGGTTTTGACTTAAATGTGGCAATAAATCATTTATAAAAAATACAGGATCATCAGTTTTTTCACCAATTGCTATTTCCTTCTTTTCTCCATCTTGAGTGATAATTATCCCATGAAGAGCAAGAGGTATTGTTGGCCATTGATATTTTTTAACCCCACCATAATAGTGTGTCTTAAATAATGCAAGATCAGAATCTTCATAAAGAGGTCTTTGTTTTAAATCAAGTCTTGGACAATCTATGTGTGAACCAACTATGTTCATTCCATTTTCCAAATCTTCTTTACCTATAACAAATAACACACATGACTTGTTGTGATTGTTTAGATAAATTTTATCTCCAGCTTGAATATTTCCATTTATAGCTTCATCTAAAGAAATATATCCTCTCTTCTTAGCTTCTTCGATAATAAATTTTGTCGCTTCTCTTTCAGTTTTTGCTCTATCTAAAAAATTCTTATATCTATCAGAATATTCAAAAACTTCTTTGTGTTGTTCTGGAGTTAGCGATTTCCATACTGACTTATTTTCTAATTCCATTTTATCCTCCTATTTAATTTCTCTATTACTTTAAATTATAAAGCTATACAAATATTTGTAAAGCTTTGACAGTAGATAAATTCTCTTGTATAATCTTAAAAGACCCTTGGGCAGAACAATCTGTCTACTTCGCCAAGCTTTGTGGAGAGCTTGGCATTTTTTATACTATTTTTAAAAGATCAGTTAACTTATTTATAACATAAGTCGCCCCACTGACATCATTATTTTTGCCAATGTCAAAATGGCAGCTATCTATCCCAAAATTTTTAGCTCCATTTATATCTGACTCTATCCTATCTCCCACCATTATTGTATTTTGAAAATTTGCCCCTTCAATATTTTTAAAACAAAACTCAAAAAATCCTTTGTCCGGTTTTTCAAATCCAACTTTTTCAGATATAAAATGCCCATCAAATAAATTATATATGTTTGCATCTGTCATTCTCTTTAATTGAGTAGAATAGACGCCATTAGATGCAGTGTAAACTCTCTTGTCCATTTGCTTCAAAGAAAGCAATAACTCTCTTGCACCATCTATCAACTGGCTATTTCTATCCAGATGACTTCTGAAAATATCTTCTGCGTCATTTCCATCTACATCAATCCCAAATAATTTAAAGAACTCTTCAAATCTTTTTGTCAAAATTTCTTCTTTTGACATATTCCCCTTTTCGAGTTCTCCCCACATATAAACATTTATTTTTCTATATTTTTCCAAATTTTCTCTATTATTTTCAACTCCATAAATTTCAAACAAATGTCTTATAGAGTTTTCCTCAGCAGCATTAAAATCCAAAATGGTATTATCTAAATCTATTAAAATAATTTCGTACATACTATCCCTCAAATTTGTCAGAGTGTTTTTTGAAAAAATCATAATATACTCTCACATTTTCTAACTCAGTCCAATCTTTTACACTTGCTCTCTCTCCGTCCAAATCATATATCTTAGCTTCTTGTAACGACAATATAAACGGCGAGTGCGTGGATATTATAAATTGACAACCAAAAAATCTAACACTCTCTTCTAAAAACTTAATTAATTCAATTTGTCTTTGAGGAGATAGACTATTTTCAGGTTCATCCAAAAGATATAATGCATCCTCCTCAATATTTTTTTGAAAGTATATAAAAGCACTCTCTCCATTTGAATACTCTCTTGTATTGTTAATTAGATTTTGTCTAACGTAGTAAGATTGAGACTTTTTCTTTGCCATATTAACTTTTCTAAGCTTTTCATAATCATCTAAAGAACTTAATTGAAACTCAGAATATTTCTTTTCCAAATACTCATCAAATAACTCTTCTCTCTTTAAAGTTATTCCATTATTTATACTTCTTAAATTGAGCATAAAATCAAAAACATCATCAGAAGTTATTATGCTGCTTCGTTTTGGAACTTTTCTCTCTAAATCAAAATCACACAAATTAATATAATCTTCAAAAAAATTGGTTCTATTGTATAAAGATACCCTTTCCAAATTTAATTTTTCTGCAATAATATTTAAAATTGTGCTCTTACCCCTACAATGTCAAGTGATTGATATTAAAAAAACACTTAAATTTCTTTAAGTGCTTTGATGCGTCATATGGTATACAGTATATTTAACTCTGCGCTATTTTTTTTATTTGTGATTCCGGCAATACAGAATTTCTTAAAAAAGTGGGTTGATATTTTAGAATCTCATTTGCTTTTTCAAGTACATCATTGTCCACATTAACATAGTTATAATGATTTAAATTAATTGTTCCATCTTCATTTAAAGTAGTTTCAATAAAACGATACTCATTCATTCCCGAACATAATATAGTATCTATCAAGAGTTTTTTTGTTTCGTTCGGAGACATTCTAATGGATTTTAAACATCTTGATATTTGAGTTTGATAATCCAACAATGTTATTATAGCATCAAATCCATCCTTTTTTAAACTATTTATCAAATATGGTTTCATTACAATATCTCCTCCTTCCTCTTAAATCATTTATACAAAAAAGTAACTAGAATATTATATAATATTTATTTATAAATTGCAAGCCTTCCAAAATTAATTCATGAGCTGTTTTTATATCTGTTATAACTTGTGTATCCATTGAATTCTCTGCCCAATGAGCATAAGGATGTCTCATTTGATTATATCTATTGTATAACTCATTTAGATAATCTATTTGATTGTTATTTAGATTTCCCATTGATGAATTATACTCATACTTATTGGTTAAATTGTTAAAGCTAAAGTAAGAAAACTTATTTTTCCCTTTCAGTGTTGTTGTATCTTGTCCTAACTTATCACTCAAAATTCTATGCAAATAAAATTCCATTGCTCTGAAAAGTGGTGTAACCAAACAAGTATAATCAGGCATATATCCTGTTATTAGTGTATTAAATACTGCCGATAGCAGAGTATTTCTAAGTTTTGTATCTTTATCATTTATTGGAAAATTAGGCAGTATAGCAGAAAAAGCATTTTCTACCTCATACTCTTCTACTGTTAAAGCATGATACGTATTTAAGACTTCTATGACAGCATTATCTGTTGGTAATTTTTCAATAGCTGATGAAACAATTTTTTGAAATAAAATACTCTGTTTTCCTTGAACATAAGATTTATTTCCTTTGTAGCAGTTAATAATCACTCGTTGCCCATCAAATGTAAGTAGCAATTTATCCAAATAGTCTTTTGGATTTGATTCATCTATATCAATGTGATAATTAATATCTTCCTCACTAATTTCGTCATTGAGTGATTTTACCATATTACGCCAGTCTTGTTTTTGAAAACCGATAAAATAAATAGAACCATCATTATATGTTTTATATCCTTGCGATAATAAAGCTCTCTTTGCTAATTCATCCGCTTTCTCATTATATACAACTCCACTATGAGCTTTCACATGTTCAAATTCTACATTTATCAACTTTGATTTTTCATCAAAAAATTTGCTATACTCCTGTGAAACATTAACTTTAGCTTTCCATTCTTTCGTTGCCCACTTTTCAATGCCTTCATAATCATAAAAAATTTTTATTCTTTGTTTATTGCTTTCAATAGCCCATAAAATAGCTTGTTTAACACCTTCAATTTCACCTGCAATATTTCTTGAATCCATATAAGTTTTATCTATAAAAGCCTTATATAGACTGTCTTCTGATTCATTGGTTAAAAGAAGGACACCAAAACTGTATTTTTCTTTTCCATCTGCATCTAAAGAATGGCTGCCATCTACAAAAGCAATTACTTCTCTATCTCGTAAGTTCTTTATTTCCTGTTCTATTTTTTTATTTATTGCAGACGTTTCATCAGATACACTTTTAATTTCTTTTATATCTTCACAAGATATATATCTTATTGCATCTTCTTCAGTAGAAAAAGATTTATACACAGCTCCTGGAAATCCTTTAACCTGTTCCTCCGTTTCACTCCAAGTGCCATATATCCCTGGTGTTTTACCTACCTTTACTGCATAAAATTTTTTCTTCACCATAAATTTTCACCACCGCTATTCTAAATTTTAATAAATTTCTCCTCGCTCATATTTGTATTATACCACATTTAGCAAATAAATAGTATCTCCACTATTGACATAGTAGTCATTTTATGATATAGAAAATTTTCGTTTATATTTTGTTACAGCTTCAACTATACAAACTAATACTTCTCCATAATTTCTATTTCTCCACTTCTTGATACGATTATTTTATCAATTTTATTGTCTACATAAGCCTTCAATAAATTTTCTTCGTCTAAGACTGTAATATCCATTTCTTTCCTTGAATCAATCTTCTCTGACTTCAATTCTTCCAACTTACTCTCCAATAATATCTTTTTATCTTTGATAAAAGTTTTTTTCTTTAAATAGTCCTCTTTTGAAATATTTTTCCTTTTATAGTTTTCATAGATGATTTGTAAATTACTGTTTAATATGGATATTTCCTTTAGAATCTCTTCTTTCACATTCTTGTGTTCTATGACTTTCTCTTCATTTAATGTGTTTTGTATCTTAAAATCTTTTAATTTGGGTTTTATAAGTTCAATAATATCTTTCTCTTTGATATTGTTTGGTTTTTTCTCAGCTTTACATAAATTACAATAATAACTTTTATACTTGTATATTTTATCAGAATTCTTCTTTTGTCTACTGTCACATCGAAAACTCATATGTCTACCACATTCTTTACAAAAAATCTTATCAGAAAAAATAGAACGATTTTTGTTTCCTGTATATCCCCCAAAACTTCTTTTTTCTTTTATTTTCTTTACCTCATCAAATACTTCTCTTGAAATAATCGCTTCATGGGTATTTGGAAGTATTTTCCACTCCTCTTCAGGAAGTAAAATTCTTTTTCTTCCACCTATTTTTGTTTCTTTGAATTTATTATATACATAATCTCCTGTATATAGTTCGTTCCTTGTAATCTGTGAGATAGCTGCGTTTGTCCAAACTCTTTTCTTTACTTCACTTCCAGTAATTAAATTTCCAGTATAATCAGAAAGTTTCAGTTCTTCTTTTCGTTCAGAGCGTGTAATATAACCTTTTTCATTAAATATATTAGCCACTTGAATGCACGAATATCCTTTTAGCAATAAATCAAAAGCTTCTTTAACTATAAAAGCTGTTTTTTCATCAATGATGATACTCTGTTTATCTTTTGGATCTTTAATATATCCAAAAGGTGCTGCCCAATTTATATTTTTCCCCTGCGATTTAATTTGCCTAATAGAACTTCTTACCTTTTCAGATAATTCCTTACTGAATAAATCATAATACAATGTCTTAAACTGTGTATCCATATCTAATCCATTTCCATTTTCGTTTATGGAATCATAACAATCATTGATAGCTATAAATCGTATTTTTAAAAATGGAAATATATTGCTCAAATAATCCCCAAGTAGAATATAATCTCTTGAAAACCTAGACATATCTTTTACAATTATAGTTCCTACTTTACCACTCTTTATATCCTCAATAAGCCTTAAAAAGGAAGGTCTATTTGTATTAGTAGCAGAATATCCATCATCTACATATTCTTCTATTTCACAACTTTTTAAAGATGTTTCATTTTCAATGTAGCTTTTTATATAATCTCTTTGATTTGCTATACTTTCACTTTCATCTACTTTGTGATAATCTTCTTCAGAAAGTCTTAAATATATAGCTATCTTATTCATGCTCTACCTCCAACTGCTTTCCCACATCTTTATCAAGTTTAAACTTAAAATATATGGTAACCTGCTTATACTCTGATATTTCTATATGGCTAATTAATGTATCGACCAATTCTTTATCAACTTCTATGCTTTTAGCATCCAAGCAGCAAAATAGTACATCTATAAATTCTATAATTTCTCTTTTTTTCTTTTTTATATTTCTTATTCTTTCATCAAAAACTTTTAATTCATTTTTTAAGGTTTTTATTTGATTATTTATTTTTTTACTTTCTATTTTAAAATCACTTAAAAGAACCTCTCCTTTAACATAGTTTTCATATTGTTCTTGTAAATTGATCCTAAGAGAAGCAATCTTTTTATTATTTTCATCTATTTTTATAGAAACTTGATTTATCTTTTCAGCACTTATATTTTCTAAATATATTTTTAGTTGTAATCTTTTATCCTTTTTATAAAAGCTTGAAAACAGTCTTTTTAAGGTATCTACTAAAATTTTGTCGAGGTCTGTCTCATATATTCTGACATGAGATTTTTCTAATTTTAATCTGTCTCCACCTTTACAATAATAACAATAGCAAATCTCATCATGATATTTCAGTCCTCGTGGTCCATATTGTTTTTTCAAATTTCTACCACAAACACTGCACTGTATAAGGTCGTCATACTTTCCTTCTTTTTTATGATCTCTTTGAATTTTTACTCCAACATTTTCTTTTCCGTCTTTTATTATGTTTTTCAGTGAATGGTAAGGTAGATAGTTTTGTTTTTTCTCCTTTATCTCTCTGATATTTTCAAATGTAGTTTTGTCTATTAACCCTGCGTGGGTGTTTTCTGTTATAATCCACTCTTCTTTATCACGAAACTTACTTTTCCTACTTGGATCATGTCTATTTGAGTATACTCTTTGAATCAAATTCCCGATATATACTTCATCAGAAAGCATTTTTGATATATGAGAAATATCCCATTGTTTTGTATCTTCTTTATCCTTAAAAATTTTACCTGTTCTTTTATATTCATCTGGTGTCGTATATTTTTTAGTCAATTCTCTTGCTATTTGCATATTTGATTTTCTTTGACTTGCCATATAAAAGATAAGTCTTACTACATCTGCTGCCTTTTCGTCCATCACCAGAACTCTTTTTCCATCAATTCTATCAACCTTATAGCCATACGGAGCCATTGCTCCTATAAAAGACCCTTGTTTCATTTTTATTTCTTTAGAGGCTTTTATTTTCTTTGAAATATCTTTTGCGTATAAATCATTGAAGATATTTTTTATTGCTATTTCATAACTCTGATCTGATTTTATACCGTCTTTAGTATCCAGATTATCATTTACGGAAATAAATCGAACTCCCAAAAATGGAAATACTTTTTCGATATAGTTTGCGATTTCTAAATACTCTCTACCAAACCTTGACATATCTTTTACGATTATACAATTTATCCTACCTGTTCGAATATCTTCCATCATTTCAATAAATGCAGGTCTTTTAAAATTTGTTCCAGAATACTCATAGTCCTTGTATACTCTTAAAATCTTTATATCTTTTTCGTTTGCAGCATTTATACAAAGTTCTTCCTGCATTTCAAGTGAATTACTTTTATCCCTGTAAGCTTCCTTTCTTTCCTGTGATAATCTAGCATAAATACCGGCAATGTATATTTTTTCAATCACTTTTACAACTTCTGTTTCTGATTGTGATATATGCCTATTTTTTGTTCTAGCCATAACATACCTCACTTTCAGCAGTTACAAGACTTTTATTCATAACAATGGGTATAGTTTTTGACTTCCTGCTTTTATCGATACTTTTCTTTTTTATAGTGTTAGCTTTAATGTCAGACTTATCCATTTTTGTCATTTCTTCAAGTAATGACAATTCTTCGGTATGATTAAACCTAACATCTATCGTCTTATCTTCAGAAATAAAAATTTTATCAATAAGCATCACAACAGACAATCTATCTATTTCAGATAAATTTTTATACTTGTTAATGTCGATGATCCAACTCTTATTTTTGTCAATCTTCTCCTTAGTATCTTCCTGTTTTTTCAATCTATACTCGATGCTTTCATCTAATTTAGTCAATTTCTCTGTATAGTTTTTTCTAAAAAGTTGATATTCTTCTTTACTAATAACATCTTCTTTTAGGTCAAGGTATAGGGAAGATAAGAGTTCTTCTGTCATTGCTTTTTCTCGTTTTAGTATAGGAATTTGATTGTCTTTCAAATTTTTATTTATATCTATACGCTGAACTTTAGAATATAGATTTTCATTAAATTCAATGTAGGACTTCATTATTTTAGATACTGCTTTTATCAAGGTTTCTTCTTTTATGCTGTGTCTTGTGCAAGATTTTTCCTTATTGTACTTTGAACAGATATAAAAAACCTCTTCTCTTTTTTTATACTTTACAGTCCTTCTAATCAAAGAACTTCCACATTCTTTACAAAAAAGCATTCCTGTAAAAATATCAATTTTGTCCTTTCCACGAGAGTTATTCAAATCTCTTTTTAACATCGTATTCGCAATAGTAAAAACTTCTTTACTTATAATTGATTCATGGGTATTTTCTACCCTTATCCATTCTTCTTTCGCTTTTTCTATCTGCTTTTTATTTTTATAACTTAAAGTAATACTCTTTCCCTGTAAGGTATTTCCAATATATACTTCATTTTCTATAATTCTATTTACTGTCTTTGCTGACCAGGTTCCACCTTTTGTGTTTTGAAATCCATTACACTTAAATCCTTGACTTTCTTTATATTTTCTTGGAGTTAAAACTCCTAAATGATTTAGTTCATCTGCAATTGCCTTTGAAGAATAGCCTAATAGCTTCATATCGAATATATTTTTGATGTTTTTAGCAACTTGTTCATCAACCACTAACTTATTTTTGTTTTCTTCTGATTTTTTATATCCATAAGGTGCAAAAGCACTGATAAAGTCTCCTTTTTCTCTTTTTATCTTTTGAGAGCTTTTTACCTTATTTGAAATATCTCGGCAATAACTATCATTGATGAAGTTTTTTATAGGAAGTATAAGATGTGTATCGTTTATATCTGCACTTTTACTATCGTAATTGTCATTTACTGATATAAATCTTATACCGTTTTCCGGAAATATTCTTTGAATATATTTTCCAGCTTCTATATAATCTCTTCCGAATCTTGATAAGTCCTTTACAATAATTGTATTAAACTTTCTATCATAGGCAGCCTTTATCATTTCTTTAAAATCGGGACGATCAAAATTTGCACCTGAATATCCATCATCCACATACTCTTTGACAATTGTAATTTGCTTTTTTCTTGCATAAGAGTTTATAATTTCTCTTTGATTGGATATAGAGTTACTTTCTGTTTTTTCGCCATCTTCTTTTGATAATCTTAAATACATAACTGCCAAATTTTCTTTTGCTAAATTGTTTTTAAACATAAAAAAGCCTCCTTTAGTTCAATTTACATACAATAAATCAAACCAAGGTTAGGCTTCCACAAAAATATTATAACGCTCCTTATATTTTTTGTCAGCCCCTAATAGACAGAAATTTTTTCTTTGATGTATTCCTCTACTAAATTTTCTAAACTAAATCCATTTTCATTAAATTTAACTTCTATATTCCAACCATCAATTTGATTTATCATCTGTTTATCTTTTTTATCTGTTTTCATTTCTGTATTTATATTATGTTCATCACACATAATATCTTCTCCTTATCTTTAATTTTTTTAAGTTTTTTGACATTAACAGGCGTGTAGGTCACGACATTGGAATTTCACCACCGCCCCTTTTCAAGATGAGCCGGCAACAACTGTAGAAGTATCATTATCCCCATTTGCTTCAATGCATCAGTTTCCTAGGCTGAATATATAATTTCTTTTTGTCGCTCGTTTTCTTATATCCTTCCTTTAGCTAGAGTATTTATTTAAACCGAAATCCTTATCAGCAGAAAAGTCATGGCGAAGAAATTATAAAGCTCCACAAATGGTTAATGTCCTGTCTTGGTCTATTCAGTTGTCACGGTTCAAATTTCTATTAATTTCTTTTTTATAGACGAATTGTCAAATCAAATGCAACACCTATGGTAAGAGACCAAAAAGTTCTTCTTTAGGTGTTTTATATTTTATACATTTTCTAGGTCTATTATTCATTAAACTTAAGTTATAATTTAATTCATCAATATTCACTTCTGATAAATCCATACCCTTAGGATAAAACTCCCTCAAAAGTCCGTTACTATTTTCATTTGTACCTTTTTGCCATGCACAATAGGGATCACAAAAATAAGTTTTGCATCCTAATTCTTTTTCTATTTTCTCAAATTCTGAAAATTCTTTACCTCTATCAAAGGTTATTGTTTTTACTAATTCTTTTGGATAATCTTTTAATGCATTTATTATTGCTGGTGTTACGCTTTCCGACTTTCTATTTTCAACTAGGATTGCTATATAATATCTAGATTTTCTTTCTGCTAAAGTTACGAAACAACATCTACTTTTCCTTTTATGATCTAATCTGCCTGATTCCACTGTATCTGCTTCCCAGTGGCCTAATTCTTGCCTTCTGTATATCTCTTTAGGTCTTTTCTTAATTGTTCTACCTTTATCATTGAATTTTCCTCTTTTTTCTGCTGGCCTTTTAAATTTAGCTTTTCTTCTCAAATTTTTCATACTAGTTTTTGGCAGCTTTTTGGCGTGTATCATTCTATATATCGTTGATGTAGATGGTAATTCATGAATCTCATTTGTGTTTCTATTTGATATTTGGTCAGGGGACCAATGTTC
>NZ_FWWR01000011.1 GCF_900176115.1 Peptoniphilus asaccharolyticus DSM 20463
TGTCTACCATTTTTTTAAGTTAAAAGCTATTAGCAGATTAACGTTAAATTAACATAGAGCGTATAAAATTAACGGTAACAATAAATGTTAGAAGGTGAATTTATGGGGAATGTGTTAGTTTATATTAAGGAAGAAAGTGTTTATCTACAAGAAGAGGATAAGGTAACTAAGTTAATATCTTTAGATGAGTACAATTTAGCTTTAGAAAACAATAGAAAAGAATTAACAGAAAAGTTTAAGTCAGTGAATGTAGATAATTATTTGTATCTTTGGAATTTTGTGCTATTTAATAATCTAAGTAACTATTTGATAGATTTATATAAAAGTAATAAAATAACACAAATATCATTTGAACAGAAATTAAAAAAGGAAGGCAAACAAATTATAAGACTGATAGGTTCTATAGAAGTTGAAGACATATTAGGAAATATTATTACTTGCTTAATCAATTCAGAAGAATATTTAAGCGGAAATATTAAAATCGACTATACTGCAGAAGAACCTAAGGAAACAGAATACATAGAAAAAATAGAACTAAGTGAATTATTTAATTACATGCCAAATGATTTAAAAGAGGTTGTTGAAAAGTTAAAAGTTGATTTAATGGCTTTCAAATATTTCGGCAAATCTCAAATTAACGAAGAAGGTAAATTTATTTTACCTATCTATGTTAATGAAGAAACTTTACTTAAAAAAGGAATAGATTATAGAGAATATTTGGTTAACTGGACATCTCTAGCGTACTTAAAAATGTTGACGAAGATACATGACTTTTTTGTGGAATACTATAATTGCGGCGGACAAACTGGGCTAGTGAATGACGACATAATGCTTGCTTTAGTATATTTAACAGATTACGAAGTAAAGGATTATCCAAAGGGATTGGAAAAATCTATAGAAGTTGGAAGATCAACTAAAGGAAAGTGTTATTTTATAGATTCTATAGTGACTCCAATGGCAATAAGTCAAGATTTAGCGATAGTATTTCAAGCAAAGGACATTTATTCAGTAGTTACAAAGACATTGAGATTTCTCCAATAAAATTTAGGAGGTCAAATTGATAGATTGTAATTTTTTTGGGTTGCCAATTGTATATGAAGATGGAGAGGAAATAATTCTTCCTATAAATAAGGTAAGCGCTCTACTATATTATGTATTGATTAAAAAGGCTGTTAGTAGAGAAGAACTAAGTGGTATGCTTTGGTGTGATTCTAGTGAACAAAAAGCTAGAACCAGCCTTAGAAATGCGCTGCATAAAATAAGACATTTGTTTAAAAATGAAATATTGGTGTCTAAAAATAAATCTATCATTACTATTAATGAAGATTTAGACATAAACATTGACGTTGAATTATTTGAAAAGGACCCTGTAGGCAATATTGATAAGTATAAAGGTGAGTTTTTAAAGGGGTTTTATTTAAAAGAAGTAATAGAATTTGAAAACTGGATGACTGAGTCAAGAGATTACTACAGAGAGACTTTTATAGAAGTAATCATCAAAAAAATGGAAGAAGATTTTGAAAACGAAAAGTTTGAAGAATTGGAACAAGATGCCAAAAAGTTATTGAAAATTGATAAATATAATGAAGAAGCATATTTATATTTATTCAAATACTATCAATTAAATGAAAGAATTGACAAGATTATAAACGGATATTATGAGCTACAGGAATTGTTAGAAAATGACTTAGGTGTTTCACCATCGGAAGAGCTTACTAAAATATATAAGGATTCATTGAGTTTAATTAACGAGAAAAAAATGGACAAGAAGACTAATGAGTCTGCATTTTTTGGTAGAAACTATGATAAGGAAGTAATTCAAAAGCAAATAGATGCATTTAAACGAGGTGATGATTTTAAATCTGTATTGGTTTGTGGAGAAGCAGGAATAGGAAAGAGTGTACTGAAAAAAGAAATAATGAATGCCAATTCAGATATAAAATTTTTTGGAGCTGATTGTCTTAAGGTGGAACAAGTTTTTGCATACTCGCCATGGGTTAAGATAATTTCATCTATAGAGCAAGAATTCCATGCAAATGGAGTTGAAAGACCTTTGCTCTGGGAAGATCTTATAAATAATTTTTTCTTCCTTGGGAAAAACGCCTATCAGCCTAAGTCTAAAATTTTAGAAAACAGAGAGAACTTTAGCACTAATCTAATTTACAATGCAATTATTAACGCAATTGATAAATTATCAGAAAGTGGTCCTGTAATATTAACTATAGAAGATATTCAATGGGCAGATAGTTTGAGCATAAAGCTTTTGACTAATTTATTGCTTAAAAAGAATAAAGGTGTGTTCTTATTACTTACTAAATCTAGTGAGTATACTATTTGCGAAGAAAATATAATCTTTACATTAAAAGATATAAATAAAATTGAATATATAGAACTGTCCAAATTCAGTAGAAAAGAAGTTGGATTGATTTGTAAAAAGCTTATAAATAAAAAAATAGATGAGGCTGAAATTGACGATATATATTTTAAGTCAAAAGGAAATGCATTTTTCTTAAATGAATATATACAACTCTATAACAACAAACAAAAAGGTGTGTTGGAAAATTCAAAAATTCAAGCAATTCTTTTTGAAAAATTTTCTATGCTTAAAGACACTGAACGAAAGGTTTTAGAAATAGCATCAGTATTATATGAAAATGTAAATGTAGATTTAATATTAAAAGTTTTAAATCTAAACGCTTTTGAGGTAATAGATTGTATAAATTCACTCATAAAATTAAATATATTGGAACAGAGAGAGGGGAATGGCACAACTCAAATAAGTTTCGCTTATTCTGCATATAAAGACTACGTATATAATAGTATAAATGATTACTCAAAAGAGATTATGCACAATGAAATAGGCCAGATGTTAGAAAAAGATTTGGTAACAGGTAATAACACTATAACTACATATGTAAGGCTTAAATATCATTTTGAAAGAGCTAAAAATCAAGCTAAAAAAGTAAAATATGAAATATATATGCTAAGTTATTACCTAAACTTCACTCATGAAATATTTCCGAGCTTGAATGATAGTGAATTGAGTAAACAAGTTAAACTATATATAGACAATGCAAAAGTTACAGAGTTGATAGAGCGAATAGAGTTAGAAATAAATGAGATAAAGGCAAAGGAAAATAGCAAAGAGGATTTGAAAGATATTTTAAAATCTGAGCTGTTGTTTTTGTACTGTAAAGGAAGATATTTTATCAGAGAAGGAAACTATGTAAATGGTGTAAAAATCATGAACAGAGTTATCCAGTTTGCAGAACAGATGAAGGATTATAAAATAGCCCTTAACGGACATAAGCAAATGGCGATTTATTCAATCCAGATAATAAATCAAGAGCTTATGTTAAAGCACCTTATTGCCGGAATAGAAGTTGCAAAAGCTATAGGTGATAATTTAGAACTTGGGATATTTTATAGATTGTATGGTGTCTATCACATGAACAATGGAGATTTTGAAAAAGCAGAAGAATTGTTTATGCATTCAATAGACACATTTGAATATGAAGGAATATTGGAAGGAACAAATTCTATCAGTACAGCTGCAAATTACAATTACATTGGAGAAATAAGACGTACTCAAGGAAAATTGGATGAGGCACTGGAATATTTTGAAAAATCAATTGAATTGTGTGAAAATACTGAAGCATCTTGCCTATCAATCTTCTATATAAATGCAGGCAAAACACTTTTCTTAAAGGGAGAAGTGTTTGCAATGAAAGATTTATTCTACAAAGCTGAGAGTATAATAAAGAGATTTGACTCATATTGGAAAAAACCTGTTTTAGAGGCATACTTGGCATTAGTTAATTTCTTAGATGAAAGATTTAATGAATCAGCTAAATTATTGAAGAATGCATTGCAAGAAGTTAAAACTATAAACAATTCTAGAGATATCGGATACATATACTTTATACAGACAATAATATGCTACATAATAAAAAGAGATGAAGCAGGATTTGATAAAGATATGGAAAGTATATTAGTAGAGTCTTACGACATATACTATTATAATGCGATTAAATATTTGGATAAGTATAGAGATGCAGCGGAGATAGAATACTTAAAAGCTAACATTAAATTTGACTAAGGAGAGGAAAGTGGATTGTTATCTATTAGTGGACTTTGGTAGCACTTTTACAAAGTTGACGCTTGTATCTAAGAATAAAGCAGAAATAATAGCTAAATCAAAATCATATACAACTGTAGAAACTTCCGTAATAGAAGGTTATGAAAAAGCTAAAAGTGAAATGTTTAGAGATTTATCTTTCGAAGATATAAATATTGTAAAGACTTTATGCTGTTCTTCAGCAGGTGGAGGTCTTAAAATTGTAACAATAGGAATAACTCCAAGCTACACAGTAGAGGCTACAAAGAGAGTGGTCATGGGAGCAGGAGGAAGAATTGTAGGCAGTTTTAGTTACTATTTAACGGATGAAGATGTTGAGGAAATAAAAAAAATAAATCACGACATAATTTTACTTTCCGGAGGGACGGAAGGCGGAAACAAATCTTATATTTTAAAAAATGCACAGAAGCTAGCGCAGCACAAGGTTGAGAAACCTGTGATAGTGGCGGGGAACTCCTATGCAAGGGATGAAGTTGAAGCAATATTTAAAGAATATGGGTTAAAAGCTGTTTACACTGAAAACATTATGCCGGATACAGATAAGATAAATCCTTATGTAGCAAAAGAAGTAATTCGTGAAATTTTTATGGCTCTAATAATAAGAGCTAAGGGGATGGATTTGGTAGCTGAAAATATTGGCGAGATACTTATGCCAACTCCTACGGCTGTATTAAAGGCAGCTAGTCTATTATCGTTGGGGACACAAGAGACTAAAGGGCTTGGGGAACTTATGGTAGTGGATGTTGGAGGAGCGACTACTGATATACATTCTATTTCTGATCCTATAGTGGATAGGACTTATAAACAAGATGGACTTGAAGAGACGGTGGAGAAGAGAACTGTTGAAGGAGATCTTGGGATGAGATATTCTGCTGTTGGGGTTTACCAGTCTGCAAGTGAAAGATTATTAAGTCAACCTAATGCAGAAGAGAGATGCATAAAGAGATTCGCACAGACATCTTATTTACCGGAGAGTGAAGATGAAAAGAAATTTGACGAATTAATTGCTTCTGAATGCGTTTCTATAGCTGTTAAAAGACATGCCGGAACTACTAGAAGAGGCTATATGAATGGTCAAGATATAACTATTCAAAACGGAAAAGATTTAAGAAATATAAAATATATTGTAGGTACAGGTGGAGTTATAATAAATTCTGTTAACTATAAAAATATAATTTCGTCATGTATAATAGAGGAAAAAAATAAATTAACACCTAAAAATCCCGGTGTATTGATAGATAAAAGGTATATTTTATCTGCAATGGGACTACTTAGTACAGTAGATAGTGAGTTAGCGTTAAAAATAATGCTTGAAAATATTAATGCTTAAATTAAAAACTATATATGCAATAACGCAAGAGATAATGGCTTAAAACTGAGTTATTATCTCTTTTTATTTGATATAAACTGTTATTTATTTTAAAGAAAAAATTTTTTAAAAATTTTTGAAATCGAAATTAATGTAAACGTTATATTAACGTTGCGTCTATATAATATGGTTACAAGCTAAAGCAAATTTGTAAAACAAATTAATTGAAATTTAAGGAGGATACAAAAATGAACGGAGAACACGGATTATATTACAGAGAAAACCCTGAGATACTTTACAAAGTAACTGCTCAAGGCGGTGGATTAAAAGATACTGACACTCTAAGATGTAAAGGATGGAGACAAGAAACAATTCTTAGAATGTTAGAGTTTAATATGGAAAATGCTGAAATTCCTGAACTACTTGTTATCTACGGTGGTAATGGTAAAGGAGCAAGAAACTGGGAATCTTACTGGGCAATAGTTGACGCACTAAAGAACTTAGAAGATGACGAAACTTTAGTTGTTCAATCAGGTATGCCTGTTGCAATATTTAAAACACATAAAGAATCTCCAACAGTAGTAATGGCAACTACAAACATCATGCAAGCTACTTGGGAAAGATTCTACGATTTACAAGACAAGAACTTAACTATATTCGCTCAATACACAGCAGCTCCATGGGAATACATAGGAACACAAGGTGTTATCGAAGGAACATTCGAAACTCTATCAGCAATCGCAATCAAAGCTTTCAATGATGATTTATCAGGAAAGATTTACATGACAGCTGGTGTTGGTGGTATGGGAACAAACCAAACATGGGCTATGAAGATGCATGGCGGAGTTTGCTTAATAGTAGATGCTAATAAGAAAACTCTTGAAAAGAGAATTGAAAAAGACTATCTTGATGTAATTGCTCCATCAATGACAGAAGCTATCGAAATGGCAAAAGATTACGCAGCAAGAAAAGAACCTATCTCAATTGGATTTGTAGGCAATGCAGCAGATGCATACGAAGAAGTTCTAAAGAGCGACTTCAGACCTGACATATGTTCAGAAATGTGTCCATGCCATGATCCTATCTCTTATATCCCATCAGGATATACTCCAGAAGAAGCTGACCAACTAAGAATTGATGACAGAGAAAAATATCTTGAATTAGCAAGAGAAACAATGAAACGTCAATTAGCAGCAATGATCGCTTTAAAAGCAGATGGCGTAGAAGTATTTGAATATGGTACATCTATTAGAAAAGAATGTATGGATGCTGGATTCCCAAGAGAAGAAGCAATGAAGATCGAAGGATTCGTAGCTGCATACTTAAGACCACTATTCTGCGAAGGAAGAGGACCTTTCAGATGGACTTGTCTATCTCGTGACCCTCAAGACTTAATTGAAACTGATGATATAGCACTTGAAATTTGCAAAGGCGATAAACTTGTTGAAAGATGGATTACACTTGCAAGAAAGAACTTACCAATAGAAGGTATGCCAGCAAGAGTTTGCTACATGGGATTTGGTGAAAGAAAGAAATTCGGTCTAGCAATTAACCAAGCTATTAAAGAAGGAAGAATTAAAGGTACAGTTGCTTTCTCAAGAGATAACTTAGACTCTGGTTCAATCGTTAACCCAACATTTGAATCTGAAAACATGCCAGATGGTGGAGATTACATCTCTGACTGGCCATATCTAAACGGTCTATTAAACTGTGCAGCAGGATGTGACTTGATAGCAATTCAAAGTAACTACTCAATGGGTGAAGCAGTTCACACTGGTGTTACTATGATAGCTGATGGTACTGAAGAAGCTGACAGAAGACTTGCAGCAGCTCTTACAGTTGACTCTGGTATTGGTGTAATACGTCACGCTCAAGCTGGATATGAAACAGCTAAAGCAGTTGCAAACGGAAAAGGTCTTTACACTACAGATTCAATTAAAGTGCCACTATGGTGGAAATCAGCTGACCAAGTAACATTTGGACCAGAAGGAATGTATAGATAAGACTGTAGCAAAAAGTAGAATAGCCTTTGGCTATTCTGCTTTATTATACTGTGAATAAATTAAAACAAATAAATCAAATCAAATTATAATAAGGAGGGTAAGTATGGAAATTTTGTTGAATCCGGTAATCATATCGGTAATTGTACTATCTGTTTTGTGTTTACTTAAACTGCCAGTTTTATTGGCTCTATTGGTATCTGCATTAATTGCAGGATTGTCAGCGGGAATAAGTTTGACAGACTCTATTGGAATATTTGTTGGTGGTATGGGTGGAAACGCTAACACAGCTCTTAGTTATATTCTACTTGGAGCATTAGCATACACAATAAATAAGACTGGAGCAGCTGATATATTAGCTAGAAAGATCGCATCAGTAGTAAAGGGAAATAAATTCACATTGGCAATTATAATAACTCTAACAGCAATGGCTTCAGGGACTATTATACCTATACATATTGCCTTTATACCAATTTTAATTCCACCGCTACTATCTTTAATGAACAAGATGAAGATGGATAGAAGAATGCTTGCAATATGTTTTGGATTTGGATTAAAAGCACCATACATAACTATTCCAATAGCATACGGAGCAATATTCCATGGAATTATTAAGGACTCAGTTAATGCAGCGGGACTTAATATTGGATTATCTGACATTTGGAAATCAACTTGGATGGCAGGTTTAGCTATGTTTGTTGGATTGGTGCTAGGACTTATTTACTTCTCTAAAGACAGAACTTATGTAGACAAAGACGAAGAAAATAACGAAGGATTAGAAAAAGCGATAGTAGTAGAGACAAAACACTGGTTGACATTGGCAGCAGGAGTTGTTGCTTTAGTTGTTCAACTTATGACAGAGTCTTTACCATTAGGAGCTTTAGCAGCACTTACACTTTTAATTGCTACTAGAGTTATAAAATGGAATGACATACAAGAAATGTTAGAAGGCGGAATTAAGTTAATGGGATTCATAGCCTTTGTAATGTTAATAGCATCAGGATATGCAACAGTAATCAGAGAGAGTGGAGCAGTAGACAGTTTAGTAGAAAGTGCATTTGCTCTATTAGGCGGTTCAAAATTAGCTGGTTCATTCACAATGATAACATTAGGTTTAATAATAACTATGGGTATAGGTACTTCTTTTGGTACAGTACCAGTTATAGCGGCTATATATGTACCTTTAGCTGTAAAACTCGGTTTCTCTCCAGCCGCTATAATATTTATGATAGCAGTTGCAGCAGCTTTAGGAGATGCAGGATCTCCAGCTTCTGACACAACTCTTGGACCAACAGCCGGACTAAATGCTGACGGTCAACACGAACACATTTGGGATACATGCGTTCCACAATTTGTTTGCTACGATATTCCATTGTTAATTGTTGGTATAATTTGGCCATTATTTATTTAAGGACTAGAAAATGAAAAACTTACTTTTAAAAGACTGCAAAAGTATATTGACAATTAGGGAAGATGCCGATGATTTAATCGGCATCATCTCTAATAAGTCTATATTAATTGAAGACGAAAGAATAAAAAGAATAGCTGACTACTCTAAATTAGACGTAGATTCTAAAATAGAAGTTATAGATTGTAGCAATAAAATAGTTATGCCGGGATATGTGGATAGTCATACACACTTGATATTTGGCAAGAGTAGAGTTGATGAGTATGCTGCATCTTTGACTATGTCTGCTGAAGATGTAAAAAAAGCAGTTGGTTTAGTTGGCTTAGCTTCATCAATGTACTCAACAAAGAATGCTACAGATGAAGAGCTATTACAAACTTCATTAAAAAAACTTAATAGAATGCTTAAAACAGGTACAACTACAGTTGAAATAAAGTCTGGATATGGCATAGATAAAGAAAATGAGCTAAGACAATTGAGGATTATAAAAGAAATAAAAAAACATACTCCTCAAACAATACTAAGTACATACCTTGGAGCTCATTATTTTGACGTGGAAATGGGAAAAGAAAACTATATCCAATACATGATAGATGAGGTTATGCCTGTAGTAAAAGAAGAAAACTTAGCTGAGTTTTGTGACGTGTGGTGTGATGATGGATATTATACAGCGGAGGACTCAAGGAAGATTTTATCAGCAGGTCTAGAATTTGGAATGCTTCCTACACTACATACTGAATGCTATTCTGCAATTGGTGGAGCGAGAGTTGGGGCAGAACTAAAGGCAGCTAATGTAGGACATTTAAATTATTTAGAAGATGAAGATATAGATGTTTTAAGAGATAATGGAGTTGTTGGAATATTGATTCCGGGAACAGATTTTTCTGTTAAACACCACAGACCTTTTAATCCTAGACCTATGATAGATAAGGGACTAACAATTGCTATAGCTACAAATCTAAATCCGGGAAATTGGATAGAATCAATGCCTTTGGCAATGGCAATGGCTTGTAGAAATCATGGAATGACACCGGAAGAAGCCATAAGAGCGGCGACACTTGGTGGAGCTAAAGCTCTTAAGATAGAAAAAGATTATGGCTCAATTGAGGAAGGTAAATTTGCAGATATTCAAATACTTGAATCAGATAGCTATAAAAATTGTATCTATAAGATAGGCGTAAATGAAGTTGATAAAGTAATTAAAAAAGGAAAAATTGTTTTTGAAAATTAGGAGGATATCAAATGGACTATAAAGATATTATTGAACTTATTTTAGATGAAAATGACTTTACAGTAGGTGGGGGATCATCATCAGCTATAGCGGGGGCTTTTGGATGCGGTTTAATGGGAATGGTAATAAATCTATCTAAAGGAAAAGATTATGGATATTCAGATGAAAAATATGACGAACTTGCAGCAGAACTAAAAGAATTAAAAGCTAAATTCTTACAGGGAGCAGTTAATGACAATGAAGCATATATGCTAATTGTAAATGCTTACAAGCTACCAAAAGCAACAGACGAAGAAAAAACTGCAAGAAAAGCAGCGATACAAAATGCAGGTATAAGAGCGGCTGAAGTTCCTATGTCAAATGCAAAACTAAATAAGAGACTTTTAGAAATAGGAGAAGGACTTCTTACAAACTCAAACCCAGCTTGTGGAACTGATTTAAACGCTGGCGTTGAATTTGCAAAGATGGGAATCAAAGCAGGTAAAGAAAATGTAGAAGTTAATTTACCACTTATAAAAGACGAAGAAGTTATTGCAAGATTTAAAAAAGATTTAGAAAGTCTATAAAATATTATTTATATATTAAAAATTAGAAACGTAATATTATTTAATCGAATTATAAATAATTAAAGATGCTTAATTTGAAGGAGGATTTAAAATGGGAAAAGTAATAAAAATTAATGGGAATGATTTAACGATAGAAGATGTGGTTCAAATTGCAAGATTCGGTGCAAAAGTTGAAATAGATGAAGCTCAAAAACAAGAAATATTAAAATCAAGAGAATATGTTGAAGCAGCTTTAGCAAGTGGACAAGCTATATACGGAATCAATACAGGATTTGGAAAATTCTCAACAGTGTCTATATCAGAAGAAGAATTAGATTTATTACAAAAGAACTTAATTTATTCAGATGCTTGTGGAGTTGGCGATCCATTCGACACAGAAATCGTAAGAGCTATGATGGTTTTAAGAGCTAACTCAATTTGTAAGGGATTCTCCGGAGTTTTAATGACAACTGTAGAATGCTTGGTAAATATGTTGAATGAAGGAGTTCATCCAATAGTTAGATCTAAGGGTTCTGTAGGTTCTTCTGGAGACTTGTGTCCACTAGCTCACATGGTTCTACCTATGATAGGTGAAGGCGAAGCAGAATATAAAGGTGAAGTTCTTAGCGGAGCGGAAGCTATGAGAAGAGCTGGATTAAAACCAATTACTTTAAAAGCTAAAGAAGGTTTGGCTCTTATAAACGGAACTCAAGCTATAATGGGTAATGCAGTAATGGCTACATATGATGCTGAAAAATTACTTAAACAAGCGGACATCGTAAGTTCTCTAACTGTAGATGCATTGGGCGGAATAATAGATGTATTTGATGAAAGAATAAATTTAATCAGACCTCATCAAGGACAAATAGACACAGCTGAAAATATGAGAAGACTTTTAGCAGAATCTAAAAACGTAACTAAACAAGGTGAAGTTAGAATGCAAGATTCTTATAGTTTAAGATGTATACCACAAATTCACGGGGCATCTAGAATAGCTTTTGAATATGTAAAAAAAGCAGTTGAAGTTGAAATCAACTCAGTAACAGATAACCCACTAATTTTCCCAGGAGAAAATGGAGCTTGTATATCAGGTGGAAACTTCCACGGTCAACCAATAGCTATAGCAATGGATACTCTTGGAATATTAGTGTCTGAAATAGCTAACGTATCTGAAAGAAGAATAGAAAAAATGGTAAACCCTGCACTTTCTCACGGACTACCAGCTTTCTTAGTAAAACACGGCGGAATAAATGATGGATTTATGATTCCTCAATATGTAGCAGCAGCTTTAGTTTCTGAAAACAAAGTATTAGCTCACCCTGCATCTGTTGACTCAATTCCAACTTCTGCAAACCAAGAAGACCACGTAAGTATGGGTACTATTGGAGCTAGAAAAGCAAGACAAATAGTAGACCATGCACAACATGTAATTAGCATCGAGCTTATGTGTGCAGCACAAGCAGCAGACTTTGGAGCAGCTGATAAGTTAGGTTTAGGAGCAAGAGAAGCTTACAAAGTGCTTAGAGAAAATGTAACATTTATGGAAAATGATAGAATATTCTATCCTGACATGGACAAATCATTTGAAGTAGTTAAATCAGGCGAATTATTAGATAGAGTAGAAGCAGTTGTTGGAGAATTAAAGTAAAGGAGAGAATCATGAGCAAAGTATTGATGGCAGAAGTAAATATAAGTGAAGGTACAGACCTTAGCGTTGTAGAAAAAGTAAAAGAAGCTTTTTTATCAGTTGATGGAATAGAAGTAATAGATATAGATTCTAACGCAGACCACAACAGAACAGTTTTCACTTATAAAGGTGAACCGGAAAATGTTTTAGAAGCAACTAAAAAATTAGCTGCAAAAGCTGTTGAATTAATCGACATGACAAAACACAAGGGTTCACATCCAAGAATAGGTGCAGTAGACGTAGTTCCTTTTATTCCAGTAAGAGAAATCACAACAGAAGAAGCTGTAGTAATAGCTAAAGAATTTGGAAAATACTTAGGAAGCCTAGGAGTGCCAGTTTACTTCTATGAAGATGCTCAAGAAAGAGAATATAGAAAAGCTCTACCAAAGATTAGAAAAGGACAATATGAAGCTTTAGAAGAAAGAATGAAAGATGAAGAATGGTATCCAGATGAAGGACCTAAAGAATTCAATCCAAAAGCTGGGGCAACTGTTACAGGAGCGAGATTCCCATTAGTTGCATTCAACATCAACTTAGATACTGAAGACCTTGAGATAGGAAAAGAAATAGTAAAATCTGTAAGAGCAGCTGCTGGTGGATACACTTATGTAAGAGCTATAGCACTTAGCCTTGAAGAAAAGAAGCAAGTTCAAGTTTCCATGAATATGATTAACTATGAAAAGACTCCTATCCACAGAGTGTTCGAAACCATTAAATCAGAAGCAAGCAGATACAATGTAAATATAGTAGATACAGAATTGGTAGGACCAGTGCCTGTTTATGCGATAAGAGATGTGCTTGATTTCTATTTAAGAATCTCAAAAGAGTTCTCAGTTGACCAAATATATTCATAATTAAAAAATAAGTCAAAATAAATTTTCAAAATAGAATATCTTTAGACGTTTTATAGATAGGAAAATGTTAGACTCGCATTGTAAAAGTCTAGAAGAAGTCTAGACAGGTCTAGGAGGTATGACTAAATTATGAAAAGAGTAATGTGTATTCCTAATTATTCAGAAGGAAGAGACTTAGAAAAAGTAGATAAAATCGTAGAATGTTTTAGAGCGAAAGAAAATGTAAAGCTAGTAGATTACCAAGCAGACAAGGATCACAACAGAACAGTTGTTGAAGTTATTGGTGAACCTGAAGCTGTAATCAAAGCAGTTATTGAATCTGTAAAAGTAGCTCAAGAAGTTATAGACATGACTCAACACGAAGGAGCTCACCCAAGAATGGGAGCTGTTGACGTTGTTCCTTTCGTTCCAATTACAGAAGTTACTACAGAAGACTGTGTAGAATATGCTAAAGAAGTTGGTAAGGCAATAGGAGAACTAGGAATTCCAGTTTACCTATATGAAGATGCAGCTACAACTCCTGGAAGACAAAACCTTGCAAAAGTTCGTAAAGGACAATATGAAGGATTCTTCGAAAAAATTAAAGAAGAAGAATGGAAACCTGATTTTGGACCACAAGAAATGAACGCAAAGAGTGGTGCTACTGCAGTTGGAGCAAGATTCCACCTTGTAGCATTTAACGTAAACTTAAATACAGATAAAGTAGAAATTGCTGATGCAATTGCTAAAAAAGTAAGACACATCGGTGGTGGACTTAGATTTGCTAAGGCAATAGGACTTCCACTTGAAGAAAGAGGACAAGTTCAAGTATCTATGAACCTTGTAAACTTCGAAAAAACAAGAATTTACCAAGCGCTTGAAATGGTAAAATCTGAAGCTAAGAGATATGGCGTAACTGTATACGGAACAGAAATAATCGGTATGGTTCCACTACAAGCTCTAATAGATTCAGCAGCATACTACATGCAAGTTGAAGAATTTAGTGCTGAACAAGTTATAGAAACACTATTAATTGAGGAGTAATAAAAAGATGACAGAATTTTTAACAGATATAGAGATAGCAAATTCCATTGAAATGGAACCAATAGTTGACGTAGCTGAAAGAGCTGGTCTTAAAGCTGATGATTTAGAACTTTATGGAAAATATAAAGCTAAAATATCTCTTGATGCTATTCACGAATTAGACAAAAAAGAAGATGGTAAATTAGTCCTTGTAACAGCTATAACTCCAACTCCAGCAGGAGAAGGAAAGTCAACTGTATCAATTGGTCTTTCTCAAGGACTTAACAAAATGGGTAAAAACTCAGTTGTAGCTCTAAGAGAACCATCTCTAGGACCTGTATTTGGCGTTAAAGGTGGAGCAGCAGGTGGTGGATATTCACAAGTAGTTCCTATGGAAGATATCAACCTTCACTTCACTGGAGACCTTCACGCAATGACAGCTGCTAACAACTTATTATCAGCTCTTATTGACAACCACATTCACCAAGGTAATGCTCTAAGAATAGACGCTAGAAACATTACTTGGAAGAGAGTTATCGACATGAATGATAGATCTATCAGAAACATTGTAATCGGAATGGGTGGAAAAGCTTGCGGATTTACAAGAGAAGATCACTTCATGATTACTGTAGCTTCTGAAATCATGGCAGCTCTTTGTTTAGCTAGTGGTTTAACTGACCTTAAAGAAAGACTTGCTAGAATGATCGTAGCTTACAACCTAGATGGAGAACCTGTAACAGCAGGACAATTAGAAGCTCAAGGAGCTATGGCTATGCTTCTTAAAGATGCTATTAAACCAAACATTGTTCAAACTCTTGAACATACTCCAGCTCTTATCCACGGTGGACCATTCGCTAACATCGCTCACGGATGTAACTCATTAATCGCTACAAAATTAGGACTTAAACTTTCTGATTACCTTGTAACAGAAGCTGGTTTCGGTGCTGACCTTGGAGCAGAAAAATTCTTCGATATCAAATGTAGACTTGGTAACCTTAAACCAGATGCAGTAGTAATCGTAGCTACTATCAAAGCACTTAAGATGCACGGTGGCGTAGATAAGAAGAACCTAAAAGAAGAAAATGTAGAAGCGTTAGAAGCAGGATTTGCAAATCTTGGACGTCATATTGAAAACGTAAAGAAATTCGGTCTTCCTGTAGTTGTTGCAGTTAACAAATTTGCATTCGATACAGAAGCTGAAGTTAATAAATTAATCGAAAAATGTGCTGAATACGGAGTAGAAGTTTCACTTTCTGACGGATGGGCAAAAGGTGGAGAAGGTACTTTAGACTTAGCTGAAAAAGTTGTTAGAGCTTGTGAACAAGAAAACAACTTCCACTACCTATATGATGTAGAAGCTTCAATCCCTGAAAAACTTAACACTATTGTTAAAGAAATCTACAGAGGAGCTAAAGTTACTCTTACAGCAGCAGCTAAAAAACAAGTTAAGAAATTAGAAGAACTTGGATTAGACAAAATGCCAATCTGTATGGCTAAAACTCAATTCTCATTCTCAGATGATAAGAATGCAGTAAACGCACCAGAAGGATTTGAAATCACAGTTCAAAACGTAAGAGTTTCTGCAGGTGCAGGATTCATCGTTTGTGAAACTGGTGACATCATGGTTATGCCTGGTCTTCCAAAAGTTCCAGCAGCTAACAAGATGGACGTTGATGAAAACGGTAAAATGGAAGGTCTATTCTAAGGAGGAAACATGTTAAAAGAACTAACAGTAGCAGGATTCGTAGCAGAAACATCTTCAGATTCTCCAGCTCCAGGCGGTGGATCAGTTTCAGCTCTTGCAGCAGCACAAGCAGCAGCTCTTCTAGGAATGGTTGCTAACTTAACTGTAAAGAGCAAAAAATATGAAGAAGTTCATGAAGAAATGCAAAAATACGCTGAAGAATTAAAAGAACTTGAATTAGATTTTGTAGAAGACATTGACAGAGACTCAAATTCTTTCAACGGCGTTATGGCAGCATTCAAACTTCCAAAAGAAACTGAAGAAGAAAAAGCTATCAGATCAAAAACTATTCAAGAAGAATACAAAAAAGCAGCAAGTGTACCTCTAAACGTAGGTCTAAAAACTCTTAAAATATTAGACTATGCAGAAGTTTTAGTTGAAAAAGGAAACTCTAACGCAATCACTGACGTAGGAGTTGGTCTATTAAACTTAAAGCTTGCTATCAGAGGAGCTTTCTACAATGTAAAAATCAACCTTGGTTCAATCAAGGATGAAGAATTCATCGCAGAAACTAAAAAGCAAATGGCTGAAGCTCTTGAAAAAGTTGAAGTAGCTACAGCACCTCTACTTGAAAAAATAGAAGCTGCAATAGAATAATAAAAAGCAATAAATAAGAGGGGTATATCCCCTCTTTTTGTTTAAAGATTTTTAAAGGTGAAGTATGAAATATTTACTTGTAGATATAGGTTCAACATATACAAAGCTAACACTCGTGGATGCAGAAAAAAGAGAAATAATAGCTAAAGAAAAAGACATAACCACTATAAAAACATCTGTGATGGATGGATTTAAAAATGCTCTTGGCAAAATGGAAAATAAAATTGGCAAAGTGGAATACGATAAAGCCATAACTTGTTCATCAGCAGCCGGTGGTCTTAAGATGGTGGCTGTAGGACTTGGGAAAAATTTGACAGCAGAAGCAGCTAAGAGATCAGCACTTGGGGCGGGAGCAAGAATGTTAAAAACTTTTTCTTATGAGTTGGACTTATCAAAAGTTAGAGAAATAGAAGAGTTAGACCCTGATATAATTTTGCTTTCAGGCGGGACTAACAATGGAAATAAATTTAACATAATCCACAATGCAAATATGCTTGCGAATTTAAATATAAAAGCGCCGATTGTAATAGCAGGAAATGAACAAGTTGCTGAAGAAGTAGCGGAAATTCTCTGTGATTTTGAAACATACACTACAGAAAATGTAATGCCAACGGTAAATGAATTAAATGCTGACCCAACAAGAAGAATTATCAGAGATATATTTATGCGTAGGATAATTTTAGCTAAGGGATTGTCTGAATATAGAGAAAAAGTTGGAGAAGTATTGATGCCAACTCCAGATTCAGTACTTCAAGCGGCAAGACTATTATCGGTTGGGACAGAAAACGAAGCAGGTCTTGGAAATTTAATTTTAGTGGATGTTGGGGGAGCGACAACAGATGTCCATTCTATAGGACATGGTCTTCCAACCAACAATGAAGTTAGATTTGAAGGACTTAAAGAAGCTTTTGACAAGAGAACTGTCGAGGGAGATCTTGGAATGAGATATTCTGCAATAAGTTTGTATGAGTCAGTTGGGGAAGAGGAACTCAGAGGATATTTTGAAGCAGATTACTTAGCTGAATGTAAAAAGAGAAGCGAAGACATAATGATGGTTCCAAAGACAGAAGAAGACAAGAAAATTGAAGCATCAATTGCCAAAGCATGTGTAAACCACTCAATAGAAAGACACGTTGGAAAACTTAGAAAAGAATATTCAAATGGAAGATATATATACTATCAAAGTGGCAAAGACTTATCTGAGTTCAACACAATTATAGGAACAGGTGGAGTATTAGTTCATTCAGAGGATCCAAAATTTATTTTGGAAACAAAAAAGGATTCTCTTTATCCGGAAAAGCCAATTCAATATTTAGATAGGGAATATATTTTATCAGCAATGGGACTTTTGGCAACACAGGACAAAGATTCGGCACTTAGCATAATGAAAAATTGCATACAAAAATTATAAAGGGGCTATTTTACAACAGCCCCCTTTTTTATAAATTACTTATTTCAAATTTATCACGATTTGCGTCTAAATTTTCAATAGCTTTTTCTCTATAAAATTCTTCTTTTTCAGTAAACAGTCCAACAAATTCATCGTTTAAGATATCTTGGTCAAGTTCTTTGAAAATTCTGTAGCCGGCAAAGTAAACTGTACCGAGAGCTCTTGGGTCTTCCATAGTGGCTGCGAATTCAAATGCATTTCTAAGGTGTGCTGAAGCATTTTTATAATTTTTATCTTCAACTTCGCAAAGTGCCATATATGAGTCGAGCACAGGTCTCTTCCAGAAGGAATCAAATTGGCCGTAAAGTGTGTAAGCTTTGTTGAATTCCTCTTTTGCAAGTTCCAGTTCGTTGTTTGCAAAGTGGGCTTTTCCCTTGTTTATATAGAATATAGATAGGGATGAAAGTGCACTTTTGTTTTTAGAAAGTTCAATCGCTTTTTCAAACTTGCCAATGGCTTCTTTGAATTCTAAATCTTGGAATCTAATTTCACCAATATAGTTGTAAGCCGCTGCTATATTGATTGCATATCTATTTGCGACTTCGTCTGTAACGGTGAATGTATTTATAGATTCGGTAAATAATTTTTCTGCAAGGAATGTGTTTCCTATCATCATATTGTAAAGACCTTTAAGTCTTAAAAGTATACCGATTTCTTTGTGGTAGTTGCATATTACAGCCAAATCTAAAGCTGATTCAATATATTCAAGCATATCTTTTGAGTTGTTTGTTTGAATATTGTAGAAAATCATCTGTTTGTATCCATCTAAGATGTAATCTTTGTTTCCGATTTCTTTGGCTTTTTCTATGACGTATTTTATATCTTCAAGACCTTCTTGGTAAGAACCATCTCTTATCAAGTAGCGACCCTTCATATAATAGAATTCAATTTCAAGTTGTTTAGCGTCTTCTTCGCTTTCAGCTTTCTTAATGCTTGAAAAGTTTTCTTCTAATTTATCAAACATTTCTTGAATTTTATCTCTTGAAATATATATCTTGGCGTCTTCGTCTAATTCTGAAACGTTTAAGATAGGGAACAATTCATGAGAGAAATTCAAATAGTAATTTAGAGTTTCTAACTTATATTTTATACTCTTTAAATTTTCTCCGGCACTTGAATAGTGGTAAACCAATTTTGAATAGGTGTATAGACTCTTGTCGTTTTTTAAATTAGCTTCTAAGAGTTGACCAATTCGCTTGTGTATAACTTTTTTCTTTGAATTAGCCTGAGTCATGTAGATATATTCTCTAAGTTTTGAGTGAGTAAACATAATGCCAGTATCGTCTTTATGTTCTCTTTCAGTTAGAATATTTGCATTTTCAAGATTTTCCAAAAGTCCTATGATGTCGAATTCACCTTGACCACTTATCTCTGTTACTTGAGAAAGAGGAGCTTCGTCATAGAAATAACTGACTATGTCCAGTAAATCTCTTTCCGGTTTTGAAAGATAGGCAAATCTTGATTTCATTGAGTCCATCATTTCGGGGGTCATAAGATTTGGCGCATCAGAAGATTTTAGCAGATTGATATATTCGGACAAGAAGAAAGAGTTTCCTTCAGTTTCGGAATATATTTTATCTATTAATTTATCTTCGAGAGATACTTCAGGCAGTGCTTTAGAAATGAACTCTGCAGTATCATCTCTTGAAAATCTATCTAACTCTATTTTTTCAAGTAGATCGTATTTTATCAAAGTGCTGACCATATCTTCGACATCTCTGTTGAATTGCCTTCTTGATGTCATAAAGAACATAGCTTCTTTGTTAAGTCTTAAGATAACAGAAGTCAATAATTTAATAGATGTTTGATCCATCCATTGAATATCTTCAAAGATTAGTATTAGATTTTGTTTTGCAGAAATTTTCTTTATTGCTTCTACTATGACTTGTGTAAGTAAATCAAAATTTAGCGGATGCTTGTTTTCTAATATAATTATGTCTTTAGCTGAGTCTTCAAATGCTGGGAATAATTTTTTAATTGTAATATCCCAAAAAGTAGGCAAAGGAATTTTAAATTCTTTTAACAGTTTGCCTATCTTTTCAATCATCACTCCGATAGGGCGGAGTGCATAATTTTCTTCAGCTTGATAACAAAAAGATTCTACTATAGTAGTATCTACGTCAATTTGTTCAAAAGCCTTTCGCTTAAGAGCGCTCTTTCCGATTCCGGCTTCACCATACAAGACTATGGACTTAGCTGTCTTGGTGTTTAAAGATTTTAAATTTTCTTGAATTGCAGCTAATTCATCAAATCTGCCGAAGAAATATTCGTCGTGTGATTTAGGTCTTTTATTATTCAAATTTATACGTTTAATTGACTCTTCATATATCTCTTTGGTTTCTAAATCTGGGCTAACACCAAGTTCATCTTGTAATAACTTGGTTAGGTTGTAATAGGTTTCTATAACTTTACCGTTTCGACCTGTTTTTTGATAGAACTTCATAAGAAGTCTAAAATTTCTCTCATCATATTCATCTATTTGAGTCAATTTGTTTATTTCTTTTTCGACATTTTCATATTTTTCTTCTGCAATGTCTTTTTCAAGTTTATCATAAGAAGTTGAAATGAACTTTTCTTCGAAATAGTTACGCATTTTAGTAACCCAGTATTCGTACGATTCAGCTTCTTTAATAAAAAAACCTTGTAGGAATTCACCTTTATATAAGTCTAAATTTTCTATTGGATTTTGGTTAAAGAGGTCTGCATCGCATTGAATATCTAAATTTTTATCTATTTCCAAAACGGATTTTTTAGGTGATATTATAAAATCAATTCCGACGCATTTCTTTGCTTGATAGATAGCATTTCTGAGATTCTTTTTTGCTGTTTTTTCGTTTTCATCCGGCCAAAGTAGATTTGCAATTTCATCTCTAGTAATAAATTTATTTAAAATTAAATAGTAAATTAGAGCGTTTATCTTACTATAAGGAAATAATATTTGTTCTCCATTTAAATAAAACTGAGGAACTCCAAATAATTGTAAGTAGATTTTATCCATTTTTTCACCTCTCAAGTCAATTTTATTCTATGAAAACATTTAAGTCAAATAAATAACTAACAAAAAGTAATTTTTAGACGTAAAATGAAGTTAAACAAAAATTTAGCGTATAATATGAAGAAATTTGATGGATTAAATAAATAAAAATAATTAGTAAAAATATAGAAAATTATAGTTTAACGAGAAAAATGGGTTTGGAAAATGTTTTTACAGACGTTAATTAGACGATTTAAACAAAAAATGCTTATTTTCATATAGATTGCATAAGAATATCTTATAACGTTATAACAGAATAAAACGAAAAGTGATAAAATATAAGTGGTCAAAGTTTATATCCGTTGACATCTAATTGATGGATATCAAGTATACTTACACCATGGGAAACGAGTAAATAAAAAAAGGAGGAACTTATATGATATTATTTAATCCCGTAGTTATATCAGTTTTAGTAATGTGCGCTCTTTGCTTGCTAAAATTCAACGTACTTTTATCAATCATAGTAGCAGCAATGGTAGCAGGATTTTCTGCTGGAATGCCACTAGTAAATGGCGACGAATCAATAATGAACTTATTGATCGGAGGAATGGGTGGTAACTCAGCCACAGCGCTTAGTTACATATTACTTGGATCTTTTGCAGTTGGTCTTGCAAGAAGTGGTTTAGGAAAGATTTTATCTCAAAAGATTGCAAAGGTTTTATCAGGTAAGAAGATGTTCTTAATTTTTGCATTAGCAGTTATTTCATGTTTTTCACAAAACTTAGTACCTGTACACATTGCATTCATACCTATATTAATTCCACCACTACTAACTCTATTCAATAAACTTAAAATTGATAGACGTGCAATAGCTTGTGCTCTTACATTTGGTCTTAAAGCACCATACATTACATTACCTCTTGGATTCGGTTTAATTTTCCACCAAAACTTAGTAGATAATATAACTCAAGCTGGTCTACCAATTGCTGTTTCAGATACAAAGAGAGTAATGTGGATAGGCGGTCTTTCAATGTTAGTTGGTCTTATATTCTGTGTTCTATTCTTATACAGAAAAGAACGTGAATATGAAGATCTTCCAATAGTAGGAGCTGAAGAAGATACAGGAGAAGCTGTTATGTCTCGTGAATCTTGGGGAGCTCTTGCAGGATGTGTAGTTACAGCTGTTATATCAGCAGTTACAGAATCACTTCCACTTGGAGCACTTGGCGGACTTCTAGTAATGCTTTTAACTGGTTGTATCAAACTAAGAAACTTAGACGACATAATTAACGGTGGTATAGGCATGATGGGATTCATCGCATTCGTAATGTTAGTTGCATCTGGTTATGCAAACGTACTAAGAACAAGCGGTGCAGTTCAAGAACTTGTTGACGCAGCAGCAGTTTATATGTCAGGTTCAAAAGCAGTAGCAGCATTTATTATGTTACTTGTTGGTTTATTAATTACAATGGGTATAGGTACATCATTCGGAACTGTTCCGATTGTAACAGCTATATATGTTCCTTTGGGACTTCAAATAGGGCTATCAACTGGCTCAATTATACTTTTAATTGGTATAGCAGCAGCTCTAGGAGATGCAGGTTCTCCAGCATCTGACTCAACTTTAGGACCTACATCAGGACTTAATGCAGATGGACAACACAATCACATTTGGGACACTTGTGTTCCTACATTCATAGCTTATGACATATTCCTAATCATAGGTGGGGTTATAGCTACAATTATACTTGGATAATTGAAATTAAGATGTAGTTTTCAAAAGAGGACTGCATCTTAATCAATTTATAAACAAATTTATCAAATTAAGAAAGTATTATTTTAATAAGATAAAGTATTTTAGGAGGAAAAAATGGAAAAAGTAATTTTAAATGGTAGAGATTTAACTCTTGAAGAAGTAGTAGCAGTTGCAAGACACGGCGCTAAAGTTGAAATAGCACCTGAACAAGAAGAAGCTGTAAAAGCATCTCGTGCAATAGTTGACGGTATTGTAGAAGAAGAAAGAGTAGTTTACGGAGTTACAACTGGTTTCGGTTCTCTTTGTAAAGTAAGTATCTCTAAAGAAGATTCTTCTCAACTTCAAGAAAACTTAATCAGAACTCACTCAAGTGGTTTTGGTGAACCATTAAAAGAAGATGAAGTTAAAGCTATCATGCTTATCAGAATCAACTCACTAGTAAAGGGAGTTTCTGGAATCAGACTTGAAACAGTTCACACAATTCTTGATATGTTAAACAAGGGAGTAGTTCCTCATATTCCTGAAAAAGGTTCTTTAGGAGCAAGTGGAGACTTAGCACCTTTAGCTCACATGGTACTTCCTATGCTTGGACTTGGAAGAGCATACTTCAATGGAGAACTTATGTCAGGTAAAGAAGCTATGGAAAAAGCTGGTGTTGAAGTTATAGCACTTCAAGCAAAAGAAGGTCTTGCACTAATCAATGGTACAACAGTTCTTACAGCTATCGGAGCTCTTGCAACACATGATGCAATCCAACTTCTAAAATTATCAGACATCGCTGGAGCACTTTCATTAGAAGCTCACAGAGGTATTATAGATGCATTCTATGAAAAACTTCACACAATCAGACCTCACAATGGATGTTTAGCAACAGCTAAAAACATGAGAGCATTAACTGAGGGTTCAACTTACCTAACTCACACAGCTGATATAAGAGTACAAGACCCTTATACATTAAGATGTATCCCACAAATCCACGGAGCAAGTAAAGATACAATAGCTTATGTAAAAGAAAAAGTTGAAATCGAAATCAATGCAGCAACTGACAACCCAATCATCATTTCTGACACAGAAGTAATTTCTGGTGGTAACTTCCACGGAGAACCAATGGCACAACCATTTGATTTCCTAGGAATTGGAGCATCTGAAATTGGTAACGTATCTGAAAGAAGAGTTGAAAGATTAGTAAACGCACAACTATCTGATTTCCCTTCATTCTTAGTAAAATACCCTGGTCTAAACTCAGGATTCATGATCACTCAATACGCAGCAGCAGCTCTTGCATCAGAAAACAAAGTATTAGCTCATCCAGCAAGTGTTGACTCAATCCCATCTTGTGAAAACCAAGAAGACTTCGTATCTATGGGAACAATAGCTGCAAGAAAAGCAAGAGATATCGTTGCTAACTCAAGACGTATCGTTGCTACTGAAATCATGGCAGCAGTTCAAGCTATCGACTTCAGAAAAGAAGAAGGATTCAAACTTGGTGTTGGAACTCAAGCAGCTTATGATGCAGTAAGAAAAGCTGTAAGCTTTATTGAAAATGATAAAGACATCGAAATCTATGATGAACTTGAAAAAATGACAGAAGCTCTTGTAAATGAATCTATAGTTAAAGCTGTAGAAGAAAAAGTAGCTCTTGACATTAAATAATTAAGTTTATAATTATACTTCCTAGAATTCTAGGAAGTATTTTTTATGGCTCTATGTCAAATATTGGGGAGACTCGTTAACTCGAGTCTCTTTCTTTATGTAAAAATGGGCACATAGACGCTAATAAAGATATCAAAACTAAAATAGCAAAAAACAACTAAAAATAAGCATAGCAAATAAAACCCCTAGGGGTTTTGCAAATTTTCCCGTTTTCCTAATCTATACTTACATGAAAACATAATTCTTTTTCTAAACAAGTCAAAATTTCTCATACCAAAACAATTTCTTTTTAATGTTTTTATCTTTGCATGAGTTCCTTCAAGAGGTCCATTTGACCAAGAGTAATCAAATGAATTACATATTTCTTCAAACCAGTTATTAAAAGAAGTGATACAAGATTTAAATTCTTTTAATTTTGATTCATCTGCTCTTTTTATCCATTCTCTTAAAGCTTTTTTAGCTCTAGTTTTGTTTGGCTGACTAAGTACATACTGGTACCCACAGGGCACACAGTAGAACAATTCTTTTAACTTGTATGCTTCTTTTAATTCCTTGTTAAGTTCAATCATAAGTGATACTTCATTAGCTTGTTCTGAAGTTAGCTTAGAGGCAGGTTTTGTAATTAAACTCTTACTTCTTTTAAAATATTTCCTAAGCTTTGATGATACATCCTTTTGTATTCTCTTTCTAACATTTTCTAATGCCCAGGATACTTGTCTTATGAAGTGGTACCTATCTATGATATGTATTGCGTTTTTAAAGAATGATTTCTTAACTGATTTAAATGCTTTAGACATATCACTTACAAAAAATTTAACATTTCTCTTTTCTATACTAGGAATCCTTTTAAAATATTCAGCTAAAGAACTTTTATCCCTTGAAGGTAAAATATCAATAATTTTATGAGTATCACCATTAAGAAGAGAAGTCTGATACCTGTTATTACCACTATCACCTTTAAATTCGTCTATACATAATACTTCTGATAGCCTATCTCTAGAAGCACTTAAACAATTTAAAATTCTTAATACTGTGTTTGAAGAAACATTATACCTATTAGCAATAGAAGATATAGAATACACCTCATCAAACTCAGAAACAATAGCAAAAACAAGTCTATTGGTCATAGTATGACCTTTGGCAATAAAATCAAGATTCCTCTCAAAACGAGAACCACAAGACTTACAATCATATCTAGTTTTCTTTAAGAAAATCAAAGATTTCTTACCTCGGATGTGAGTATCCCTAATCTTTTGAATTCTATGATCATGAACCCAAATCTTTTTAGAACCACAATGAGGACAAATAGACATCTTAGAAACAGAAGCGTGAACATTAACAAAATTATTACTCTCATCAACACTATCAAAAACTACATCTTTAAAACCAAACAAATTCATGATATTATTATTTTGCACTTATATGCACCTCCAAGCTTTGTTGTTGATTACTTAAAGTTTAGGACTAAAAGCGTATAAGTGCAATTTTTTTGCAGATAATTTATCATAACAAGTGCAACATAAATAAACTCATAGCTAATCAGCTGTGTTAATATGTAAGTGACCAAACAAAACATATTAAAAGGAGTGATTAACTATGAGCTATAACCATCTTACCATAGAAGAAAGATCTTGTATTTACCAATTTTTAAATTTAGGAATGAGTATAAGGAAAATTGCACAAGCACTTAAAAGGTCACCTAGTACAATATCTAGAGAAATTAAAAGAAATTCATCTAAGATAAAAGTTAGTAGGGGAAGTTACACTAAGTACTTTCCGATAAGGGCAAATGATAAATATATTGATAGAAGAAAAGACTGCCATAGAAAAAGTAAATTTTCTAAAGATGTTATTGATTATTTAACTGTAAAGATTAACGAACATTGGTCCCCTGAACAAATATCAAATAGAAACACAAATGAGATTCATGAATTACCATCTACATCAACGATATATAGAATGATACACGCCAAAAAGCTGCCAAAAACTAGTATGAAAAATTTGAGAAGAAAAGCTAAATTTAAAAGGCCAGCAGAAAAAAGAGGAAAATTCAATGATAAAGGTAGAACAATTAAGAAAAGACCTAAAGAGATATACAGAAGGCAAGAATTAGGCCACTGGGAAGCAGATACAGTGGAATCAGGCAGATTAGATCATAAAAGGAAAAGTAGATGTTGTTTCGTAACTTTAGCAGAAAGAAAATCTAGATATTATATAGCAATCCTAGTTGAAAATAGAAAGTCGGAAAGCGTAACACCAGCAATAATAAATGCATTAAAAGATTATCCAAAAGAATTAGTAAAAACAATAACCTTTGATAGAGGTAAAGAATTTTCAGAATTTGAGAAAATAGAAAAAGAATTAGGATGCAAAACTTATTTTTGTGATCCCTATTGTGCATGGCAAAAAGGTACAAATGAAAATAGTAACGGACTTTTGAGGGAGTTTTATCCTAAGGGTATGGATTTATCAGAAGTGAATATTGATGAATTAAATTATAACTTAAGTTTAATGAATAATAGACCTAGAAAATGTATAAAATATAAAACACCTAAAGAAGAACTTTTTGGTCTCTTACCATAGGTGTTGCATTTGATTTGACAATTCGTCTGCATAAAAATATCTGTTAGGGATTTACTCCCCAACAGATATTATAGAGCCTATTAAAACCATTTTCCAAATCGTTGACTCGAAAAAAATAAAATGCTACCATACTTAAAACAAATAATAAATTTAAACGAATAAGAAGAAGAGTACCTTTTGAGAATGAGCAAAGAGAGCTTCGTTGTGGTGAAAGAAGTGGAGTTTGAAATCGGGAACATGGCCTTCTTATGGACTTGCTAAATAGTTAGGCAAGTACGGGATTGCCCGTTACAGCAAAGGGTATTGATAGATACCTATTGAGTTTATTAGTGTGAGCTAATAAAAAATTAAGGTGGTTACACGAGCTTTCGTCCTTATACGAGAGCTCTTTTTTATTATCTAAAGTAGAACTGAAATATTGGAGGGATAGTATGCCGTTAATAATACCTAAAGATTTAATTGGAGAAGATGTACTTAGCAGAGAAAAGATTTTTACGATGGATGAACAAAGAGCATCTACGCAAGATATAAGACCTCTAAAAGTTGCTATTGTAAATTTAATGCCAAAGAAAAAGGAAACTGAATTGCAACTTATAAAGATGTTGTCTAATACATCATTGCAAATAAATATAGATCTTATAAAAATGGGCTCTTATGAACCTAAGAATACTGAAGCTGAACACTTAAATAAATTTTATAAAACATTTGATGAAATAAAAAATTCTAAATACGATGCGATGATTATAACCGGAGCTCCTGTAGAAAAGTTGGAGTATGAAAAGATTATCTATTGGGATGAGTTAAAACAAATTTTGGACTATGCAAAAGAAAATGTATTTTCAACTATGTTTATATGTTGGTCAGCTCAAGCTGCTCTTTATCATTACTATGGAATTAAACATAATGTGTCAGAAGAAAAAATATTTGGGGTTTTTGAATTTGAAAAGGAAATAGATGACAAAATTTTAAAGGGAATTGACGATGAATTCAGTGTGCCGACGTCAAGATATACCTATGTAAAACCTGAACAAGTAAAAGATATAAGTGAATTAAAAATTTTGGCAAAGAGAGAAGATGCTGGAGTGGGAATTATAGTTAGTGAGGACTATAGATTTATTTTTAATTTTGGGCATTGGGAATATGATAGAGAAACCTTAAATGATGAATATGTTAGAGACTTAAACAAGAACTTGGATATAAAATTGCCTGTAAATTACTACCGAGGAGATGATGTAGCTAAGGGAATAAAGGTGAGCTGGAAAGCTGCTGGAAATTTATTCTTTTCAAATTGGTTGAATTACTGCGTGTATCAAGAGACACCATATAACATAGAGGAGATAAAAAATAAAAAAGTTGCTAAGTTTGGTGGCTCGTCACTTAGTGATGCAAGTCAATTTTCAAAAGTAAAAAATATAATTGAGTTAAAGAGTGAGAGTGATGTGGTTGTAGTTTCTGCTCCCGGTAAGAGGAACAGAGAGGACACAAAGGTTACGGATAGTCTAATAGACATTGCAAATTTAAATTTAGAGACAAGAGATTTATCTAATTTGATAAGGAAAATGGAAATAGAATTAGCAGAAAAGAGAAGTGAACTTAAAAGTAATTTAAATGATGTTAAGAAAAGATTTTATAATATAGCAAAAGAACTTAAAAGTGAAATCTGCTTTGATGAAATAGATTGTGTTTTTAAATCTATAAAAGCCTCTGTATCGAAAGAATTTATAGTTAGTAGGGGTGAATATCTAAATGCAAAGTTAATGGCGGATTATTTGAATTATGAGTTTGTAGACGCTAAGGATTTAATCGTATTTAATGCAGATGGAAATGTGGACTATGAAAAGAGCTATTCAAAGATAGTCGAGGTGATAAGTTGTAAGTCAAAAGTTGTGGTGCCAGGATTTTATGGAAGTGATGAGTTTGGAAACATAAGGACATTTAAGCGTGGGGGTTCTGACTATACAGGTTCTATAATAGCTAGTGCATTAAATTCAGAAATTTATGAGAATTGGACGGACGTTGATGGTATAATGACAGGAGATCCTAAGTTAAATAAAGATGCAAAGACTATAAGGAACATGAACTATCAAGAGTTGGTGGATATAGTGAACTCCGGGGCACAAGTGTATCAGAAGGATGCAATAGAGCCGGTTAAGAGCAAGAATATAACTATAAGAATACTAAATACAAACTCGCCAGATGATGAGGGAACGATAATAAAAAACTAAATTAAAAAAAGTTTTGAAAAAGTGTTGACAAGGTAGGGGGTCTCCCTTATAATAAATAAAGTAGTTCGTCGATAACGATGGATTGGAGAAGTACTCAAGTGGCTGAAGAGGCTCCCCTGCTAAGGGAGTAGGGTTCGAAAGGGCCGCGAGGGTTCAAATCCCTCCTTCTCCGCCAATGGTTTGGGCCTTTAGCTCAGTTGGTTAGAGCGCCCGGCTCATAACCGGTAGGTCCTGGGTTCGAGTCCCCGAAGGCCCACCATTATATTTTTAAAATATAATATACCCAAACCATTTGCCCAGATAGCTCAGTCGGTAGAGCAGAGGACTGAAAATCCTCGTGTCGCTGGTTCGATTCCGGCTCTGGGCACCAAAGAGACAATCTTTAAAGGTTGTCTCTTTTTTTGTGCTTGCAATTAGGTAAGAAAAGTATAAAGATAAGTATAAATATTTTATGATAAGGGAGTTGTGTTATGGGAACTTTATTGTTTAAAAATGTACATAAAATAGTAACTTGCAACAATAGCGATGCAGTTTTAGAAAATGTGAATATGTTTGTGGAAGATGGGGTTATAAAATCTTTAAATAGTGAAGAAAATAGTGCCGATGTGGTGGTAGATGGTAAAGATTTGATAGTTTATCCAGGACTTATCAACACACATCACCATTTGTACCAAATTTTAACTAGAAATTTACCGCAGGTGCAAAATTTAGAGTTATTTGATTGGCTTAATGTACTATATGAAATTTGGAAAAATCTAACAGAAGATTCAATATACTACAGTTCGATGTCAGGGCTTTCTGAACTTGCAAAATATGGTTGCACAACTGTATTTGATCACCACTATGTTTTTCCGGAAAATAGCGAGAATTTTATAGAAAGACAATTTGAAGCTGCCGAGGATTTGGGAATACGTATGGTGTCTTCAAGGGGGAGCATGGATCTTAGCAAAAAAGATGGGGGGCTACCTCCGGATTCGGTAGTTCAAAGTATAGATGCAATAATGAGAGATTCGGAAAGAATAGTTAAAAAGTTCCACAATCCAGAGAAGTATTCTATGAATCAAGTTGTGTTGGCACCTTGTTCACCTTTTAGTGTAACAGCGGATTTGATGATAGAATCTGCAAAGTTGGCGAGGGATTTGGGAGTTAGACTTCATACTCACCTTGCTGAAACTAAGGATGAAGAGAATTTTACACTATCTCAAAGAGGGGTTAGACCTTTAGAATATATGAGACAGTTGGGCTGGCTTGGAGATGATGTTTGGTTTGCACATGGCATACACTTTAACAATGAAGAACTAAAAGTGTTGACGGAAACTAAGACAGGTGTGGCTCATTGCCCTTGTTCAAATATGAAATTGTCTTCAGGTGTGGCGCGTGTACCGGAAATGCTAAATTTAGATGTGCCACTTGGGCTTGCAGTAGATGGAAGTGCAAGCAATGATGGTTCAAGTATGCTTGAAGAGATAAGAGTTGCATATTTATTACACAGATTGACATACCACGATAAAGCTCCAACAGGATATGATATTTTAAAAATGGCAACTCGTGGAAGTGCAAGGCTACTTGGAAGAAAAGACATAGGCTATTTAGCAGAAGGTATGGCTGCAGACTTCTTTGCAGTAGATAAAAACAGATTGGAAATAGCCGGAGCGACATTTGATGTAAAGAGTATGCTTGGAACTGTTGGAATAAAAGCTCCTGTGGATTACACAGTTGTAAATGGAAAGGTATTGGTAGACAAGGGAGAGCTTGTTGGAGTAGATGAAGAAGAACTTTCCATGAAAGTTTATCAAGAGTCAAAGAGAATGCAATTTTAAACAGAATCGTTTAAAGTAAGGTGGGTTGCATAATATTAACTGAACAGGAGTGATATATAGACACGAGAAAAGGAGGATAATACCATGATAGAATATCATAACAAAATCACAGCACTATACTCCCGCCTTTCAGTTGGTGACGAAGATAGAGACGGTGGCGAGAGTAATAGTATTGTAAATCAAAAAGCATTTTTAGAAAGATATGCAAGAGATAAAAAGCTGATAAACATTCGCCACTATATCGACGATGACGAAAGCGGTAGGTTCTTTGACCGTTCCGCTTACACACAGATGATAAGCGATGTAGAACAAGGTAAAATCGGTATTGTCATCATGAAATACATGACAAGATGGGGAAGAGATTATCTTCAAGTAGGAAATGCGATGGAGATATTTAGAAGAAACAATGTACGCTTTATCGCTATCAATAATGGAATAGATAGCATTGACCAAAACACATTGGAATTTGCCCCCTTTATCAACAGTCAGAGTGGTATGCAAGAGACATCAGCAAGAAAGTAAAGACAGGAATAAAGACCAAAGGAGCAGACGGAAAGCCTGTCGCAACAGAAGCCCCATACGGCTATATAAAAGACCCTGAGAACAAAGATTATTGGATCGTCGATAAAGAAGCTGCCGAAGTTGTAAAACTCATTTTTAGGCTATTTATGGAGGGGAAAAACAGAAATCAGATAGCTGTTTACCTGAAAGAAAAAGAAATACTAACTCCAACCTTTTATATGAAACAGCAAAACAGAGGAACAGCAAAAAACAAACCACTAAACCAAGAAAACAGATATAACTGGAACAAAGCAACCATAACACGCATACTGAAAAGACAAGAGTATTGTGGTGATGTAGTCAACTTCAAGACCGAAAAGCATTACAGAGATAAGAGAAACCATTATGTAGATAAAAGCAAATGGCAAATAACGGAAAATGTCCATGAGCCGATAATAGATAGAACTACCTTTGAAAATGTAGAGCGTATGTTAAAAAATGCACCTGTAAAAAGACCAAATGGAGATGGAGAAATTCACGCACTTTCAGGCTTGATGTACTGTAAAGATTGCGGAACAAAAATGCACATTCGCACCATACACAAAAATGGAAGAGTACAGCATGTAACCTATTGCAGTGAATATGCCAAAGGGAAAGCAAAGCACCCCAAATGCAACTCCCCACACCGCATTGATGTTGATGAGGTTATGGAAAATATCGCAGAAGTCTTGCGAAAGATAGCACAGTATTCTTTGGAAAACAAAGCAGAATTTGAGAAACTTGTAAAAGAGAGTCTGTATAAAGAGCAGACCGAAGAAGTTAAGAAAAATCAAAAGCGTATGCCCCAAATCACAGACCGAATGGAACAGATAGAAAGAGTGATGAATAAGCTCTATGAGGATAATGCACTTGGAAATATGGATACAGAACGCTATGAACAGTTATCAAGAAAGTATGCAGAAGAATATTACACCTTAAAAGCAGAAAAAGAAGAAATCAAAGAACGCTTATCCGAATGTGAAAATGCAAACAAAAGAGCAAAGAGATTTATCAGACTTGCAGAAAGCTATTCCAACTTTGAAGAACTTACCCCAACCATTATCAATGAGTTTATCAGTAAAATCGTAGTCCATGAAAGAGATGTAAAAAGAGCAAAATATGTTGTTCAGCGAATAGAGGTTTATTTTAACTATATCGGAAAATTTGAAAATGAACTGACAAAACAGATAGAGCCGACAAAAGAAGAAATGCTACAGATGAGGGAAGAAATAGAAGAAGCAAAGAAAGAAAAAGCACGAGCGTATCGTAGGGCATATGACTCCCCTACAACACTCTTACAAAAAAAGTTAAGACCTACACAGAGCAGTTACAGGGAAAAGAAAAAAGGATAACAAAAAGAAAGAGTTCCTATTTAAAGCTGTGAGAAAGAGTATAAATATGGGATACTATTAGTAGTAATACAGATACATAAATTTGAAGTTAACGAGGTGATTTTATGAAAGGATTATCTATAATTGTATTAACGTTTGTTTGTGTTTTGTATCTTTTCGGTTGTATGAAAGATGATAAAAAAAATTTAGAATTGCCATTTGAATCTTCTGATATCAAAAATATTGAAATGTTTAATTATGAAGGTGTTCCACAAAATGCGAGAAAGAAAATTGTTACAAAGAAAAAAGATATACAGCATATACATGATGTATTCCAAGGATTAGAGTGTGAAAAAAAGAACTTGATAAAAATGCTGATGCTTCGGTTTTAAGTTTTCGTTTTAACCTCTCTGATGGAACAAGTTATGAACTGATTTATACAGAATCTAGTGTTAAAAACGGAACACTATGTTCAAACTTAGAGAAAGAAAATTACTTTACAAGAGCTAATATTGGATGGCTTTGGTCTAATCTAAATAAAGAACTTATTACAGAACAAGCAAATGAATCAGAATTACCTAAACTAAAAACTAATTAAATAAATCTCTGTTTATCAAACGAACAATTTAATATATGTTGTTCAGTGAATAAAAAATACAACTGGAAGAAAAGTCAAAATGCCTAAAGCCTGATGGCATTCTTACCAAAAAATAAATGGGAAAACATTTGTAACAGTGATATCTCTTAACAAACAGAACACGGAACCTTTTCAAGATAAAGTGTTTAATGTGACACATTCTAAAAAGAATTAATAAACAATAAATAGGTTGACCACTACTACAATATGAAAAACGAAAAAATAATTGATGCCCGATAAAAAGTGATAGAAAAAATAACTAAAAAGTAGTACAATAAAATACAATTATATTCAAAAACAAAATGAACGGAGGAACAAAAAATGGCGCTATTCGGACTGTTTGGAGGAAAAAAAGAAGTTGAACTAGATAAAGCAAAAAGTGATGGAAACAAGTCGTTGATGAGAGAAATCTTTGATAGGAAAGTAGATAATGGCTCCGAATATAAAATAATCTATGCTTATTCAGAAGATATAGGTGGAGCTAATTTTGCGGTACTTCGTACTGTTTCCTATAAGTACAGAAGTTTTATACTTGGCTATAAAAAAAGCGATTTAAGTTTAGTTTTTCTTGAGGTAAGCCCTGATTTAACTCAGGTTGGTGAAGCGCTTCTTTATAGACCACAAGATGTAAAGAAAACTAATTTCACCAAGATGATAGGTTCCTATTATCTACAATACGGAAACTCATTCAAGAAAGAATTTTTCAACTTTTTTGTTCCTAAGACTATTGACGATATAGTAAATCACGATTGGTATGACGAAGAAACATTCACTTACATTGACCAAAGAGAAGAACACAGTGACTGGGTTGAGTTTTGGAATAAATTTTGCAAATAAAAGGTAAAGTATAATGAGTATGTTACCAAATTATATTTTGACTTTTATGTTTACGGTGTTTCTCGTATATAGCTATATCAATATAAAAGTAAAAAAATCTAAAGTTAGTAACAAGTGTATTTATAAAATAGGCATAGTTGTTGCAATATTGCTACTTGGAATGTCTATTTACGGTATAATATTTAATATCCCATTAGGACAAGTGCAATTTTTAATAGAAAATAGCTTCAAATAAAAAAACGATAAAAAAGACAAATGTAAAGAACAGTAAACCACAAAAGACTTACTGTTCTTTTCTTAGGTTCAAAATTAGCAAGAGAGTATAGAGCAAAAAAGAAACTACAATAACAACTAACATCAAATATCACCCAAGCAAAAGAGGTTTCCTAATCGCAGGAAATCTTTTTTTGTGCAAGTCGAGAGAAGGAACTAAATGGCAGAAAATGAGAAAACAGATATTAAAGAAATACAGACAGAAGAACACCAAAAACCAGATGGGATTCTTACAAAGAAGATAAACGGAAAGACCTTTGTAACAGAGATATATTTTGACAAAAAGAGCAAGGAAACATTTCAAGATAAGCTGTTTAAGGTAATACAATCTAAGGAAAATAATAGCGAGTAAGTGGGAAATCTGGGGTAGAAAAAAAGCCTTAAAAAGGCTATTATATAAGTTAATATTAACAAACAGAATTAGAGTTTGTGGAGGATATAGATGATTCACATTAAACATTATACTTTTATGATTGTAATAGTTTGTTTTGTGATGTTTCTTTCAGCTTGCAATAATTTGAATACCTCAAGCAATAATAAGGATGAAACTAAAACAGAAAATCATAATTCCATTAGTTTTGAAAAAAACTCAGAAGAACAAGAAGAGGTTGTTTGGATAGAAGTGAATAAAAATGGCGTGAATGAAGATTTGCTGATAAAAAACATAGATGAAGAGACTCTCACATATATAGCTCAACAATTACAAGATGTATGTAAAGAAATCGATGAAAAAGGGCAAAAGGATAAAAATTATTGGCTGACAGGACAATGGTATGACGATGTGATGAGTTCAAAACAATATAATAATGTCATATCATTGGGTAAAAAGGCGATGAAACCATTGTTTCTAATAATATATAAAAGCGAAAAGGCTGGAATGTATGAATGGGTTTGTAGTAAAGCATTAACTGAAATATCTGGGTTTGATTTCTCTGGGGAAAATGATGGTGCTGGATGGAGAAATTCAAAAGAATTTTTAGAGATGTTTATCGCCAAAATTATTGAACAACGAAATTAACCGCCCCAGTTTGTTGAACTAACAATTTAATAAAAACCAACACAGGAACAGTAAATCAAAAAAAGGTTTACTGTTTTTCTTTACTCAAAATTAGAAAGGGAGGAAACGAGAAAATGAAAAAATAGATATTAAAGAAATACAGACAGAAGAACAACTACAACATCAAAAGCCCGATGGGATTCTTACAAAGAAGATAAATGGAAAGACTTTTGTAACAGAGATATATTTTGACAAAAAGAGCAAAAAAACTTTTCAAGATAAACTGTTTAAGGTAATTCATTCTAAGAGGAAATAGTAGCGAGTGAGTAGGAAATTGGACAGTGGGAAAAATACTTAAAATATGCTATTATACTAAATAATATAGAAGTGGGAGGAGGACAAAAATTGAAAAAATATATTAGAATAGTTTTAGTTTTGAGTTGTATATTAGCTTTAACTGCTTGTGGAAATAAAAAAGAAATAGTGTTACCAGAAGCTAAAAATATACCAGAAATTGAAATCATGGGTAATGCTTCTGAGACTGCTAACAAAATTATTGATGAAAAAGAAATATCAAAGCTGATTAGTGATATAAAAGATAATTCAAAAGGTACTAATGCTAAGAGTGTAAATGACCAACCTACGAACATTGAAAACTATATTATAGTAAAATTTTATCACAAAGGTGCAGAAAAAAGTCCAAGTGTAGCATATATATATCAGAAAAATGGTAATAGTTATGTTGAACAGCCATATCAGGGGATTTGGGATTTAAAAGAAGAAATCTTTAATAATATTATAGGGTTGATTAGTGAAAGCGATAATATAAAAGCTGGAACAGAAGCAACTTATAAACCTATGGTTAAAATAAACGATGAAATTTATGGTTGGGTTAGAGATTTGGGAGCAGTTAAATTAGGTGATATGGAATTTTTAGGAGAAATCAAAGGCTCGAAAGGCTCTTTATCAAAAACTTTAAATGATGAAGATGAAAATTTCACGAGCAACATTTATCCAATAGGGGCAAAAATATTTAAATAGGATGAAAAAAGTATATTGATTGAATCTAATGATGTTTTTAGCGTTTGTGAAATTATTGAATAAAAATATTAAAGTAGACAAATCCTAACTTGCTGAATTAACAATTTAATAAAAACTAACACAGGAACAGTAAATCAAATCGGTTTACTGTTTTTTATTTGCTCAAATTTAGAAAGAGAGGAAAACGGAATATGAAAAATATAGATGAAAAAATTTTAGTGGCAGATGAAGAAATGAAGCAGTTACAAAACAAAAGAAAAAAGCTCATCAGTCAGCAGAAACAGGAAGAAAGAAAAAAGAGAGATAAAAGGATATATGAAAAAGGAGCAGTCTTTGAAAGTATATTTACAGAAAGCAAGACCTTAGCCATCAGCAAATGGAAATCAGAACTTGCTACTTTGAAGAAAGAGAAAAAGAACCTATACAGTCAAATATTAGAAATACGAGAAGAAGTAGAACAGGCAGAAAAAGTTAAGGTTTGTATAGAGCAATTACAGGTACAAGAAAAGCGACTATCGCAGATAAAACAGAATGAGTTAGAGATATACAACTAAGTGGGAAAGTGGTATTATGAAAATAATTAGTTTCACATAACTTGCAAAATAAAATGAGAAAGGAGGAAAATGGAGATGAACAAAAATGAGTTGCTTAGCGGTGTTGCAGATACTCTATATATTCCTCTTATAGCAAGAATTTATGCGTCTGAAAAATTTCCTGATTTTTTCTATGATGAAAAAGCATTATCCTTAAAACAACATATACCCACAAACAGTATAGAAAGTAATACTACTGAATATTTTTATATGGCAAGTGTTTGCAGACAACAAACGATGGACAAAAAAATTATTAGTTTCATCGAAAAAAACAATGAATGTAATATTGTCTTTTTAGGGGCAGGATTGGAAACAGCATATAATCGCATAAAAAATGTTAAAGTTAATTTCTATCAAATCGATTTGCCGGATGTCATAATACTAAGAAAAAAAGTATTAGGAAATGCCGATAATGAAAGATTGATAGCAGTGGATATGTTTACTCTTGATTGGATAAAAGAAATAGATACTTCTTTGCCGACAATGATTGTAGTTGCAGGAGTATATCAATATTTTCATAAAGAAAAAATTGTAGATATGATTAAGGGCATGAAATCATTGATTCCTAACGGAGAATTGATATTTGACGCAACAAATTACAAGGGATTAGAGCTTGCTAATAAATATGTAAAACAAACGGGAAATGAAGACGCACAAATGTATTTTAGCGTAGATGACCCAAAAGAATTTGCAAGCTGCACGAATACAGGGTTAGTAGAAGTTACAGGCTTTTTTGATGGAGCATTAAAGCATTGTAAGGGATTGAAATTAAAAACAAGAATATATATGTATTTTGCGGATAAGTTAAACAGAACAAAAATTATACATTTGAGTTTCTAACCCAATAGCTAACTAATAAATTTTAATAAAGCTAACAGGAAAACAGTAAATCAAAAAAGGTTTACTGTTTTTTTCTTGTGATAATTTATCATAACAAGTGCAACATAAATAAACTCATAGCTAATCAGCTGTGTTAATATGTAAGTGACCAAACAAAACATATTAAAAGGAGTGATTAACTATGAGCTATAACCATCTTACCATAGAAGAAAGATCTTGTATTTACCAATTTTTAAATTTAGGAATGAGTATAAGGAAAATTGCACAAGCACTTAAAAGGTCACCTAGTACAATATCTAGAGAAATTAAAAGAAATTCATCTAAGATAAAAGTTAGTAGGGGAAGTTACACTAAGTACTTTCCGATAAAGGCAAATGATAAATATATTGATAGAAGAAAAGACTGCCATAGAAAAAGTAAATTTTCTAAAGATGTTATTGATTATTTAACTGTAAAGATTAACGAACATTGGTCCCCTGAACAAATATCAAATAGAAACACAAATGAGATTCATGAATTACCATCTACATCAACGATATATAGAATGATACACGCCAAAAAGCTGCCAAAAACTAGTATGAAAAATTTGAGAAGAAAAGCTAAATTTAAAAGGCCAGCAGAAAAAAGAGGAAAATTCAATGATAAAGGTAGAACAATTAAGAAAAGACCTAAAGAGATATACAGAAGGCAAGAATTAGGCCACTGGGAAGCAGATACAGTGGAATCAGGCAGATTAGATCATAAAAGGAAAAGTAGATGTTGTTTCGTAACTTTAGCAGAAAGAAAATCTAGATATTATATAGCAATCCTAGTTGAAAATAGAAAGTCGGAAAGCGTAACACCAGCAATAATAAATGCATTAAAAGATTATCCAAAAGAATTAGTAAAAACAATAACCTTTGATAGAGGTAAAGAATTTTCAGAATTTGAGAAAATAGAAAAAGAATTAGGATGCAAAACTTATTTTTGTGATCCCTATTGTGCATGGCAAAAAGGTACAAATGAAAATAGTAACGGACTTTTGAGGGAGTTTTATCCTAAGGGTATGGATTTATCAGAAGTGAATATTGATGAATTAAATTATAACTTAAGTTTAATGAATAATAGACCTAGAAAATGTATAAAATATAAAACACCTAAAGAAGAACTTTTTGGTCTCTTACCATAGGTGTTGCATTTGATTTGACAATTCGTCTTGTCTAAAAGTTAAAATTCTTTATAGAAAGAACGTCCATAAATATAAAAAGATACTTGACAAAACGCTTCATGAAGTAAATGAAGTTAAATAAATTTATTATAGAACTTTTTTTGCTCGCAATGTTAATTCCAATTCCAATTAATCTTAAAGACGGAGGCAGCGTTAGATATAGAGCAGCTATCTATGAGGTGACGAGGCTTCATACTCTGGATTTAAATTCTAAAATAGGATATATAGATGGACTGGAGATTAAAATTTTAGGACATACAATCTATATGAGTGTAAAAAATTAAATAGATAAAAAGAAAGATTTATTATAGAAACTTATTTCAAATCTATAATAAAGCTTTTTAATTTATAATCACATGGCTTAAAACGGCTATTAAAATGGTTGTTACACCATTACCCAATATAATGGTAGGGATTGCGTTTTTAAGGCGTAGATTCATCAGAGAAGCCATCAAACTGGCAGACCAAACGCCAGTGCCAGGAAGAGGTAAGGCTGTAAATATAAACAGCGCAAAAATTTCATATTTTTTAATTTGCTCCCATTTGTAATCTGATTTCATCTCCATTTTATGCACAAACTTTAAAAGTAAATTTTTCTTTTTTAACCAATTGAATAAAGGTCTTATAAATTTTATCAAAAATGGCATTGGTATTATAGAACCAAAAAAAGTTATTGCAAGCACTTCAACTGGTGGAATTCCAAGTCCAACACCAATTGGAATAGCTCCTCTAACTTCGATAAATGGCACCATTGATATAAAAAATACGGCAAGCTCAATTGGAATTTGCTCAGTTAAAAAGTAAACTATATTTTCCAAAACATCACCTTAGACTATGATAGCATATAAAAAATTAAAAAGTAAAACACATAAAGAACAATAAGAATAGAGTTTGTATAAAAAACTGGGTATAATAAAGATATAATAAACATTAAACATATAGCGGTATCGATTTATCTTGATAAATCGAAGAACAGAAAAAGGAGAAAAGAAAGAAGATGATTTTATTAAACCCAGTGGTACTATCTGTAATAGTACTTGCAGGACTCTGTCTTGTTAAGATTCCTGTATTTTTTCACTTATAGTAGCGGCTATAGTAGCCGGAGTAACCTCGGGTATACCGATTGGCGAAACTATGAAGCTTTTAGTTGGCGGTATGGGAGCGAATTCTGATACAGCCCTTAGTTACATTTTACTTGGAGCTCTTGCTTATTGTATTAATAAGAGTGGAGCAGCTGAAGTTATGGCTAGACAAATTGGTAAGTTAATAAGAGGGAATAAATTTATATTAGCAATAATAGTAATGTTGTTTGCAGTAGTGGCAGAAACTTTTATACCTATACACATAGCGTTTATTCCTATATTAATTCCACCACTACTTGGTCTTATGAACAAGATGAAAGTTGATAGAAGAATGCTCGCCATAAGTTTTGGATTTGGACTTAAAGCACCATATATAACTCTTCCAATAGCATATGGAGCAATATTCCACGATCTTATAATAACTTCATTTAAAAAAGCAGGACTTGCAATAAATGGAAATATGATAATCTCAACTAACTGGATTATAGCCCTTATAATGGGAATAGGTGTAACAGTGGGTGTAATTATCTTCTCAAGAGACAGAGAGTATGCCACAGTTTCAGGAGTTGTAGTTGGAGCGGATGAATCCAAAGAAGTAAAGTCTGACAAAAACCATTGGCTTATTCTAATCGCTGGTGTGATTACAGTTGCTGTGCAAATCATGACTAATTCATTACCTTTAGGAGCTCTTTGCGGACTTGTATTTATAGTTGCAACAGGAGTTATTAAATTCAATGAAATTCAAGACATGCTTGATGGCGGAATTCACATGATGGGATTCATAGCATTTGTAATGCTATTAGCAGCTGGATATGCAAATGTAATTACAAATTCGGGTGCAATAGATAAGATAGTTGAATCAGCTGCGGGAGTGCTTGGCGGTTCAAAACTAGTGTCAGCGTATATAATGATATTACTTGGCTTATTAATTACTCTTGGAATTGGTACATCATTTGGTACAGTTCCTATAATATCAGCAATTTACGTTCCGTTGGCAATGAAGTTAGGTTTCTCACCACAGGCAACTATACTTTTAGTTACAATAGCTGCAGTTTGTGGAGATGCGGGTTCACCAGCATCAGATACAACTTTAGGACCTACAGCCGGACTTGGTGTAGACAAGCAACATGACCACATCAGAGACACTTGTATACCACAGATTATATTTATAGGATTACCTTTAATAGTGGTTGGTGGATTTGTAACACAATTACTATAATTAACAAATAAAAAAGAACTTTTAAAAGTCCTTTAATAAAAAAAGCCCAGGGGAAAAATCTCCTGGGTTTTAATTTAATTTTTTATAAACATATTTGGTGCTACATAGTGTTTGTCAGCTCCGCCAACGGTAGAGTTTTGACCTATACGAGTGTAAGGGGCTATAAACTTTCCGTTGTATATGAACATACCAAGCACAGCTGTAAATCCTCCAACGCTAATTTCTCCAGAGTCGTCAAACTCCAAGAAAGGTAGCGGATCCATTTCATAATATTTTTGGTAAATATAGTCAGAAACTAAAGCTTCGTCTAAGAGTTTTTTCCATTCTTCAACAGGGAAACCTCTTCCAGCGTATACACCATGGCTAGCATAGTCATCTACAGGCTTTATAATATATTCATCTTTGTTGTTTAAAACTTCTGCATAGACATCTTGGCTAAAATAATCTGTAAAAGGAATATGTTCCTCTAAAAATTTATTTTCATAATCAGTCAAGATATTTTGAGTGAATGGGTCAAGTAGGATTTTGAAAATTAATTTTGTGTGCATTATTTGGCTTCTAAAAGAACCTATCATCATAAAAGCATTGTCCATATAGGCATTAGTGAATTCTTTCATTTCAGAATAGTGCTTCATATATTCTACGGTCACGGCTCTTCTGTAGACCATATCAATTTCAAAATTGTCTCCCATCAACTTGCCATCTCGATAAGTTAAATCTCTTATATCAAACATTTCACAATTGTAGCCAGCTTCTATGAATAGCTGTCTAAATTTTTTAAATTCATAAGTTGCACCGATGTCTAAGAAATCGACAATTGCAATGTTGGGTTTTCTATTGTGAATTTGTTCATAGATTTTAGTTGATTCTTCAATCCAAGGGCGGAACATATCTACACATTCGATATCATATTTTTTTCTAAACTCTTTCATGGCAAGAGTGTCGATTAAAATATCCCCAACAGTGTTATCCTTGTTCATGGCGCTTGAACCATCGGTATTGAATTCTATAAATTTAAACTTATCAGGGCCATTGTAAAACACATCATATCTTGCGATAGGAACTGTTATGTCATAGCCAGGGTCGTGTAAAATCAATTCCTCTAACTCTTTAGAGAAACCAAAGAGTTTTCTATACTCTGGATTTTTCAAATACTCTTTAGTTACTTTTTGAGTGATGTTCATCAGCACTGATGAGAGATGAGAAAAGCTTTCTCTATCAGCTTGGTCATAAAATAGACCTTGGTAAGTCACTGGCACAGGTTTTTCCTTGTATATTGCATTTGAATGAGCAACATCATCAAGGAGTTTTAAATAATCTTTATAATATTTTTCTCTATCTTTTTTTACAAGTGAGATATATTCTTCTGCATATTTTTTATTAAACATTTTTATCAATCCTATTGTATTCTATTGCACTTCTAAGGCCTTCAGATTTGTAAATATCTTCAAAGACATCCTTAGGAGATTTGCCACTATCTATGATTTCTTTTATAGGAGCGAGGAAGTGAGCCTCATCACCTAAAGCATTGTAAGCTAATTCATATAGCTTTTTAAGATGGTCTAAAATAGTTATTCCCTTGTAATTGGCTTTTAAACCGTGTAGAAGAGTGTCTGATTTAGTTTGCATAACTTCTTCATAAGTTGTACTTCTAAATATCTTTTCCAACTCACTCAAACTTTCTTCTGAATAGAAAAGACCTTTTATAAGTGAGATTATGGCAAAGTTAGTCGGATAGTTTACTCCATCCATCATTCTGAATTCTAAATAAGTTTTCAATCTCACATCAGGGAACACTATTGAGATTGCATGGAAGATTTCATCGTCAGTTCCGTTTTCAGGATCAAAAAGTTCCTTAAAGAGCTTTTTATTTACATTTATAATCTCGCCATTTTCTTCAACAAATATAGGAGTGGTGTCTAAAATGAATTTAGCATATCTTTCATAAGACATATCCTCAAAGGCAAAATCCAATAGCCCTGAACGAGACTTGTCGGTTTTCTCCCAAACTCTTTGTCTGACATTGTAGTTTGCATAAGGTTCTTTTTCAAAAATATATGCATTGTCAAAAGCCGCATACAAAATTGGAGCTATGGCACTTGCCAAGAAATATTTTCTTATGCAATCCGCTTCATCAGAATAGTCTATAGTAACTTGCACAGAAGAAGTACCTTTCATCATATTCCAACCCATATTGTTCTCTTTATTAAGTGAATTAAAATGTTCAAACATATGCTTATATCTAATTTTAGGAATTAATTTTATATCTTCAATCTTAGACACAGGGTTATATCCCAAAGGAACTAAAATTTGATTTCTCTTAGCGAAAATTGGCAAAATAAGATTTAGTGTTTCGATATAGTCTTGGTACAACTTTTCTATTGAAAGTTGAGACTTTATGCTGATTTCAAACTGAGCACCAGGTTCAATAGAAATGGAAAACTTATCCGTGTCGCAACCAAGTATGGATTCGTTGTTATAATAAGGTTTGGCATTTAAACTATCGCAGATTTCATGCATGGTTTCTCCTAAGCCATCTTCACCATAGTAAGAAATAGACTCAAGAGTATCTTTATTTAGAACAAAATGTTCAAATTCTAAACCAACAGTATAATCTTCATGCTTGGTTTCACCATTTTTAAAATAATTTATAATACGTTCTAATTGTTTATTGTAGTCCATTTGAACCTCCTTTTTACGATTACTTATACCCAAAAATAGAGATGGAATATATTAAGAAAAATAAATTTTATCAAACAATGTGTAGGTATTATTTAGTTGAGCTGAAGTTAGAAATAAGGCTAAAAATAAAAATAAAAAAGACGAGAAATTCTCGCCTTTAAAGTATTTATTTTAAGAAAAATAAATGCTCTATTAAGATTTTAATACCCATTGCAATCAATATAATTCCGCCGGCAAATTCCGCAGCTTGTTTATATTTAATTCCAAAAATATTCCCAAGAGTTACACCAAGCATAGATATTATAAAAGTTATAAGACCTATAAGTATAGATGCAGAATAGATTTCAACATTTAAAAATGCAAAACTTATTCCAACAGCCATTGCGTCAATGGAAGTTGCGATTCCAATTAAGGTTAAAGATTTAAAATCAAACCCAGATTCAATATCGCAAGTGACAATTCTTGACTCTTTAATCATATTGATACCTATATATGAAAGTAATAAGAATGCAATCCAGTGGTCTAAACTCTTTATTTTATCGGCGAATGTACTGGCCAAAAGAAAGCCTAGTACGGGCATTATAGCTTGGAAAAATCCAAAACACACTCCGACTTTAACTATCTTAGAAAAATCTCTTTTAGTAAGAGTAAGCCCCTTGCATATACTTGCTGCAAAAGCATCCATTGCAAGACCAACTCCAATTATAGAAATTGATAAAATAGATTCCATAAAACACCTCGGTTGCTATTTTATCATAAAAGTATTTATTTGAGTATGATTATTGTGGTAATATGAAATTAATTAGGAGGTATTATGAAACTAACAAAAGAAGAATTTAAAACTACTAATTGGTCTGGAGGAGAAACTTCAGAAATTTTAATAACTCCAGTTACAGCAAGTGTTAAAGACAAGAATTTTGATTTAAGAATTTCAACGGCAACTTGTGAATTAGACAGCTCTAGTTTTACTCCATATAATGGCTTTACAAGATACATAACACCACTTGATGGAGATTTGAAGATGGTGGTAAATGGGAAAGAGGTTATTTTAAAACCATTTGAAGTATATAAGTTTTCTGGTTCAGATGAGGTAATTTCATATTCTAAGGTAAGAGATTTTAATTTAATAGTGAGAGAAGATTTTACTAATAAAATGTATTCTTTAGATGTAGATGGAACAGCGAGAATTGAAGATAGAAATTTAATATTTTTCTATGAAAGTGGAATGAGAGTAAATGGAGAGGAATATTCTAAAATGAGTGCATACATAGGAGAGGAGGCGGAAGTAACAGGTAAGGGTAAAATTTTAGTCTGTGAATTATATGAGTAAAAAATTTTTTAAAGAGTGTTATATATAGTTTTTTGTGGGTATAAAAGGAAAAAGGAGTGATACCGATGTACATGAATTACTAAAGTAAGTATATTGTAAAATGGGAATATTTAATGCGAAAGGCTAAAAATGAAAAGATATAAACTAATATTGCTCATTAGTTGTTTTATATTTATCTATGGCTGTAAAAAGACAAGCAATACATTTGAAAAAGAGGATTTAAAACTTTTTTCAAATCCAATTTTAACCTACATAGAGAATGATAAGGTAGTTGGAGAGTATTTTGTAAATGGTAAAACTGAACTTGAAGAAGTTACAATTGATGATTTTAAATCGTATATAGATGAAAATATGGATAAAATAAAATCTGGGGAAGTGGGCGTAACTGATGAGGGTAAGTTTTTAATAGATAAGTACTTAAAAGAAGAGTCTGAACAGATAAAAAATATAGATACGAAAATAGAAATAACTACTGGAGAAGATGTAGTTAGAAGCGACAATAAAAATTAGAAACAATCAACAATAACAAAAAATTAAGAGAGTGTAATTACACTCTCTTAAAAATTTGCCTTTAAATATTCAACAATATCATCAGATTCATACATGATTTTGCCGTCAATATCAAGAGCGGGAACTTGAGTTTTGCCACCTCGTTCATTAAGTTCTGCACGAAGGCCATCAATTTCATCGACGTTTAAAAGTTCGATAGTTTCAATGTTATTTTCGCCCATATAGTTTAATACTTTTACGCAATAAGGGCATGTTGGTTTATAATATAGTTTTAGATTTTTCATTTTACTCTCCTTTTGTTTTAAGGTAGTTCATTATGTCGAGAGATTCGTACATAATTTTATCACCTAAATCAAGAGCAGGTACTTGCTTTTTGCCACCTTTTTCAATAAGTTCGTCTCTTGCTTGAACATCTTCATCAATATTTACAAATTCAACGCCTTCAATTTTATTATCTTCTATAAATTTTTCAACCCTTTTACAAAAAGGACATATTGTTCCAACAAATAATCTTAAATTTTCCATTTTATAAGTCACCTCTTTTAATTTATTTACCCTGAGAAATAGATATTAAACAAAAAGTATTTAGAAGATAGATTAAATGATTGAAATGGTATAATTGAATAAAGTTAGGAGAGATTATGGACAGGACAAATATAATCATAAAAAACGTAATTATTCATATTGGAATATATATTTTTGCAATGTTTTATTTTGAGTATTTTGGGATTGTTATAAATAGCATTATCAATTATTTAATAAGAAGGCTGCTAATTTTTTCAATTGCCATTGTGAGTTATTTGGAAATTAAGTACAGAGAGAAATAATTTTATAAATTTCAAAATTAAATCTGAATATTTAGTTATAAAAAGCTTATTTTTACATATTTTTAAGCATAGTTAAGTGCACAGTGTGTATTTTTTGGTATAATTAATCGAGTAGAGGTGAGAATCATGTTATTTAATGATCTTAGCGAAAATGTTTCAGATTTAAAAGATAATCTACAGAGAATAGTGAGTAAAATTGAAAAGAACTCAAAACAGCTAAAAGACCAAACTCAACTAAGAGTTGAACTTGCAAAGGAAGAGAACAAGTTAAATTCACTTTATAAAAAGTTGGGGGAGCAAAAGTATAGGGTTGAAAAGGGATATGATGCTGAATTTGCTTTTGAAGAGATTATAGAAGAAATTGATATGGTTTTAGCAAGGGTTGAGGCAATTAAGAGCAAATATGAGTATGTTAAGTCTTTTTCTGATTCTAATTCTGGAACGATAATAAAAGAAGATAAATTTTTAAGTAATGAGAAGGAATAATTTTGGAAAAAAAATATATAGATTTGGGAACTAGGGTGGCATATTTTGAAAGAGCAGGAGAAAAACCTTTAGTACTATTACATGGTTGGGGGGCTAATATAGAATCTGTAGTTCCGATAATAAATGCAGTAAGTCAACAGTACCATATATACGCTTATGATTCAGCCGGCTTTGGAAATTCAGAAGAGCCGAGGGAAGTTTGGGGCACTCATGACTATGAGGAGCTCTTGGTGCGTTTCTTAAAGGCTATGGATATAAAAAAAGCAACTTTTATAGGACATTCTTTTGGAGGGAAAACTCTTAGTATCTTCGCAGCTAAACATCCGGAGATGGTAGAAAAATTAGTTTTGATAGATGCTTCGGGAGTGCTACCTAAGAGAAGTTTAAAATATTATTTTAAGGTATACTCTTTTAAACTTTTGAGAAAGATATATACTACTTTTTTAAGTGGAGATAAGGACGAGAGACTTGAAAAGTTCTATAAAAAATACGGTTCAGATGACTATCAAGCGTCTCAGGGAATAATGAGAAAGACTTTTGTGAAAGTTGTAAATGAGTCGACTGAAGAGTATTTTGAAAAGATAGAAGCTCCTACACTTTTAGTTTGGGGCGAGACAGATGATGCAACGCCACTTTATATGGCAAAGATATTTGAACAGAAGATAAAAGATTCTGGATTGGTTGTGTTGGATGGCGGTCATTTTAGCTATATAGATGATTATGGAACGTTTAGCGCAGTTTTAAAATCATTTTTAGGATAGGAGAGTTATGAATATTTTTGAAAATATGATGATAGGGACGATTATATACTTTGTAATAGGGATAGTGGTTTCTGCATTAAATTATAAATTGATTACAAAGAGAAGTGAATTTCCAATTCACATGCTTCAACTTGAAGGATATGAGACAGAAGAATATATAAAGTGGGTTGCTGAAAACAAAGCTAAGATGAATAAGTTTGTATATGAACAGGCAACAGAAGTTAAATCACCACTTGTTTGGACTGATAGAGCTAAGAGACTTTTAAAGAGACACCAAGCTACAAATATAATATTTATAGCGGTTATATTAATTGTCGGGTTTGTTGCTTTTCTAATAAATCCAATATTAGGTTTTGCTTTCTTAGTTTTAGTTAATATTATTTTATATTACTACCAATACAAGGTGCTTGAAATTTCAAACAACAAGCAAGTTCCTGTGGAAGAAAAAATCAATATGGGATTTTATACCAATGCCCAAGGAAAGATAAGAGAATTGAAAAAAGACGGGCTAAAGGTCTTGGGGATAACAGGTTCTTTTGGAAAGACTTCTGTAAAGTTTATTTCTGATACAGTTCTTTCAGAGGGACTTAGAGTTAAAAACACTCCATCATCTTACAATACTCCTATGGGTCTTTCAAAAGTTATCAATAATGACTTAGACAAGAGCTACGAAGTGTTTATTGCGGAGCTTGGAGCGAAGAAAAAGGGCGAGATAGACGAGGTTGCAAAGCTTGTTCAACCTGATATTGGAATAATAACAGCAATCGGGCCTACTCACATGCACCTTTTTAAAACAATAGAGACAATACAAAAGACAAAGTATGAGTTGATAGAAAATTTGCCTGAAGACGGAGTTGCTATATTCAATTATGACAACGACTATGTAAAGCCACTATCTGATAAGACAAAAATAAGAACTATCAACTATGGAATAAAAGATATAGAAAAATTAGATGTCTATGCAAAGAATATAACAGTTGATGAAAATGGCTCTAAGTTTATACTTGGGATAAGAGAAGTCGGAGAGATAGAGTGCGAAAGTAAACTTTTGGGAGTTCACAACATATCAAATCTACTTGCTTCAGCTTGTGCGGGATATGTCCTTGGACTTAGCTTAGAACAACTTAGCAGAGGAATTAAAAAGGTTGAACCGGTTGAGCACAGACTAAACATAGTGGACAGCGGAACTGGTGTAATAGTAATTGACGATGCTTTTAACTCCAACCCTGTTGGGTTCAGAGCGGCGCTTGATGTTTTAAATGAATTTAAGAGCGGAAGAAAGATAATTATAACTCCGGGTATGGTCGAGCTTGGAGATATTGAAGAAGAAGAGAATGAAAAAGTGGCATCTGAAATTGCAAAAGTTTGTGACTATGTAATTTTAGTTGGGCCAAATAGAACTAAACCTATTCAAAGAGGTCTGGAAAAATCCGGGTTTAATAAAGAAAACACATTTGTAGTTGAATCGTTGACAAAAGCTACTGAAGTGCTGGGCAGATTAACTAAGCCAGGAGACATTGTATTATTTGAAAATGACTTACCGGACAATTATAGTGAAAGCTGATTAGGAGGAAAAAATGGAAAATATAGTAGTAGTTTTTGGTGGAAGATCTGTTGAACATGAAGTGTCAGTTATAACAGGAATGCAAGTTGTAGAAAATATGGATAAGAAGTACAATGCCGTACCTCTTTATGTTACAAAAGAAGGAAAATTCTTGTGCGGAGAGAGCTTAAAGAATTTCAAGACATTTAAACAAGGTGACTTTAGCGAAACTTTTGAAGTATTCTTTAAACCGAATGACCAATACTTATACAGAGAGGTAACTCAAAAGGGTGGATTGTTTGGAAAAGAAACTACATCTCTTGAAAGATACTTAAAAGTAGACTGTGTATTCCCGGCTCTACACGGCACTTATGGAGAAGATGGATGCTTCCAAGGTATGCTTGAAACAACAGCAGTTCCATACGTTGGCTGTGGAGTTATGAGTGCTGCAGTTGGAATGGACAAGGTAATCATGAAGAAAGTTTTCGAATCTGAGGGAATACCTATGACACCATACTTCTATTTCTACAGAGAGGATTTTGAAAATCAAGATGAGATAATTAGTAAAGCAGAAGAGATAGGGTATAACTTATTTGTAAAGCCAGCTAATTTGGGTTCATCAATAGGAATTTCAAAAGTAAAGAACAGAGAAGAATTAATTGAAGCTATAAAAGTTGCAGCTTCATACGACAGAAAGATAATAATTGAAAAAGCAGTGGACAATCCACGTGAGATAAATGCTGCAGTGCTTGGATATCAAAATGATTTACAAGTTTCAGAACTTGAAGAACCTATCGGTTGGAAAGACTTTTTGAAGTTTGATGAAAAATATATATCAGGTTCTAAAGGTGGTTCAAAAATGGATGGTATGGCAAATCAATCTAAAAAACTACCTGCAGATGTAACAGAAGATATAAAAAATCAAATTCAAAACTATGCAAAAGTAGCTTTTAGAGCTATAGACGGTATGGGAGTTGCAAGAATAGATTTCTTACTAGACAACGATAAAGTCTATGTAAACGAAATAAATACACTTCCAGGTTCAATTTCTTTTTACTTATTTGAAGTGAGCGGAATGAGCTTTACTGAAGAGATAAATAAATTAATTGAATTGGCATATAAGAGGTTTAATCAAAAGGCAAAGAATATAACTTCTTACGATTCAGATCTTCTAAAGAAGACGACATATGGAGCAAAATTATAATGATAATTGATAAAGTATACGACAGGTTAAAAGACTCAAGTCCGATGACGAAGGACAAAATTTACAAGGTATTTGAAATAGGAAAGCAAGAGAGATCTGCATTTGACAAAATTTTGAAGACATTGGAAAAAGATGGAAGAGTGTTTTTTGACGGACAAAAATACATCCCTATAGATGGGCAAAAATATAGAAGAGGTAAAATTCAAGGCAATGAAAGAGGATTTGGATTTTTACTTCAAGCTGACGAGGATGTATTCATATCTCAAAAGAATTTATCTTCAGCATTAAATGGCGACGAGGTTTTGGTTAAAGTTTTAGAAGGTTCAACAGGACATTCTCTTGAAGGTAAAGTAATACAAATAATTGATAGAGGGAATAAGACTGTTGTCGGAACTTTTCAAAAGAAAGAAACATTTGGATTTGTTGTGCCTGATGATGACAAGATAGCTTTTGATATATACATTGCCAAAAAAGACACAGGCGGAGCTCAGGACAATCAAAAAGTAGTAGTTAAAATAAAAAAATGGCCTGAAGAAGGTAAAAAACCAGAGGGAATGATTGTAGAAATCTTAGGATATAAGGGCGAAAAAGGTGTGGATATACTAAGTATCGCACGTGATATGGAGATACCTACAGAATTTTCTAAAGCAGTCAAATCAGCAGCAAGAGAAATACCTCAAAAAGTTACTGTAAAAGATATGGCTGGAAGAAAAGACTTAAGAGAGTTGACTACTTTTACCATTGATGGAGCAGATTCAAAAGACTTTGACGATGCTATTTCAATTGAAGAAATAGATGGTAAGTTGAGACTTTGGGTTCACATAGCTGACGTGAGCCACTATGTGAAAGAATCAGATGAAATAGATAAAGAAGCTTACAAGAGAGGAAACTCTTATTATTTAGTAGATAAAGTAATACCTATGCTTCCCGAAGAACTTTCAAACGGGATTTGTTCACTAAATGAAAATGTGGACAGATTAGCATTTTCTGTATACATGGACTTTGATAAAAATGCAAAATTAGTAGGCCATAAAGTCATGAACACAGTTATAAATTCAAATAAGAGACTTGTATATACAAATGTAAGTGACTTTTTGGAAAATGGAGTAGTTCACGAATCTATTAAGGGCTTAGAAGAAGACTTAACTAAGATGAATGAGCTTGCTTTAAAACTTAGAAAAAAGAGAATGGAAAGAGGCTCAATTGATTTCGACTTCCCTGAAGCATATATCGACGTAGATGAAAATGGTAAACCAGTTGATGTGAGAAAGAGAGAGAGAAGAACAGCAGATAAATTAATAGAAGAATTTATGCTGATAACAAACGAAGTTGTGGCAGAAGAATATTTCTGGATGGAGATTCCTTTCTTATACCGTATACATGAAAAACCAGATGCAGAGAGAGTTGAAAATTTAAACAAGATTTTGAGACACTTGGGATTAAAATTAAACACACAAAATATGGAATCTAAGGATTTCCAAAATTTAATAGAGAGTGTTAAGGGAAAAGATGAAGAACTTTTCGTTTCAACAATAGCACTTAGAAGTCTTATGAAAGCTAAGTATTCAGAACTTAATGATATACACTTTGGACTTGCGGCTAAGTACTACTCACATTTCACATCGCCAATAAGACGTTATGCTGATTTGACAATTCACAGAATAATGAAAGACGTTATAAAGGGCAAGCTGACAGACGGCAGACTTAGATATTTAGAAGTTGTGTTGCCTGAAATAGCTGACCATGTATCTGCAATGGAAAGACTTGCTCAAGATGCAGAGAGAACTGTAGAGTCTGTTAAATTTGCAGAGTATATGGAAGAGAGAATAGGCGAAGAATATCCGGCAATTATAACTTCAATCACAAGTTTTGGAATGTTTGCACAACTTGAAAACACTATAGAAGGCTTGATTTCATACCAAGATATGGACGATTATTTTGAATATGATGCGGACAACTTTAAAGCCATAGGAAGAGATACGGGAAAAGTATACGACATAGGCGACAGAGTTATGATAAAAGTTGTGGGAGCTAACACTCTAAAGGGTACAGTTGATTTTATAGTGACAGAAGATATTAAAGACATTGACATAAATCTTCCTAAAGAAGATAGGAGTGGAGAAGATGAGTGATAACACAATTGCCAGCAATAGAAAGGCAAGGCATGATTATTTTATCCAAGATACTCTTGAAGTTGGAATAGTGCTTGTGGGAACTGAAGTCAAGTCTCTAAGACAAGGCAAGGCCAACTTAAAAGATTCCTATGCTTCTATATCTGGTGGAGAAGTGTTTGTTGAAGGTATGCATATATCACCTTATGAACAGGGAAATATTTTTAATGTAGACCCTATGAGAAAGAGAAAACTTCTTTTAAATAGAACTGAAATCAGAAAACTTGAAAAAGAATTGACTATAAAGGGTAATACATTAGTTCCATTAAAACTATATTTAAAAAATGGTAGAGTGAAGATGGAATTGGCAGTTGCCAAAGGTAAGAAACTTTATGATAAGAGAGATACCATGGCTAAAAAAGATGCAGATAGAAAAATTCAACAAGCGCTAAAAGAAAGATACTAAATTAAGTGGACAGTTTGACTGTCCATTTTTTGTTGAGACGAATTGTCAAATCAAATGCAACACCTATGGTAAGAGACCAAAAAGTTCTTCTTTAGGTGTTTTATATTTTATACATTTTCTAGGTCTATTATTCATTAAACTTAAGTTATAATTTAATTCATCAATATTCACTTCTGATAAATCCATACCCTTAGGATAAAACTCCCTCAAAAGTCCGTTACTATTTTCATTTGTACCTTTTTGCCATGCACAATAGGGATCACAAAAATAAGTTTTGCATCCTAATTCTTTTTCTATTTTCTCAAATTCTGAAAATTCTTTACCTCTATCAAAGGTTATTGTTTTTACTAATTCTTTTGGATAATCTTTTAATGCATTTATTATTGCTGGTGTTACGCTTTCCGACTTTCTATTTTCAACTAGGATTGCTATATAATATCTAGATTTTCTTTCTGCTAAAGTTACGAAACAACATCTACTTTTCCTTTTATGATCTAATCTGCCTGATTCCACTGTATCTGCTTCCCAGTGGCCTAATTCTTGCCTTCTGTATATCTCTTTAGGTCTTTTCTTAATTGTTCTACCTTTATCATTGAATTTTCCTCTTTTTTCTGCTGGCCTTTTAAATTTAGCTTTTCTTCTCAAATTTTTCATACTAGTTTTTGGCAGCTTTTTGGCGTGTATCATTCTATATATCGTTGATGTAGATGGTAATTCATGAATCTCATTTGTGTTTCTATTTGATATTTGTTCAGGGGACCAATGTTCGTTAATCTTTACAGTTAAATAATCAATAACATCTTTAGAAAATTTACTTTTTCTATGGCAGTCTTTTCTTCTATCAATATATTTATCATTTGCCTTTATCGGAAAGTACTTAGTGTAACTTCCCCTACTAACTTTTATCTTAGATGAATTTCTTTTAATTTCTCTAGATATTGTACTAGGTGACCTTTTAAGTGCTTGTGCAATTTTCCTTATACTCATTCCTAAATTTAAAAATTGGTAAATACAAGATCTTTCTTCTATGGTAAGATGGTTATAGCTCATAGTTAATCACTCCTTTTAATATGTTTTGTTTGGTCACTTACATATTAACACAGCTGATTAGCTATGAGTTTATTTATGTTGCACTTGTTATGATAAATTATCTTGAGAAAACTGTCTGAAAACGTATACTTTATGAGATAATAATGATAATATATAACTATAAAAACAAAGGAGGAGTTTTATGAAAAATAGTAAAAAAGTGTTATTATCACTATTGCTGTCTGTTTTATTATTAACATCAAGTTTCCAAAGCGTTTTCGCAGCTGCAGCGCAACCAACAGATGTTGAAAAGCTTCAAAAAGTGGAATTACTTGATAAAGATAATACAGAAGCTAAATTAAAGGGTGATTTAACAAGAGCAGAAGGACTTACAATGGTTCTTAAAGCATTGGGATATTCTCAAAAGGTAGCTGAAACTGAAAAGAATGTAAAATTAAATCCTTTTACAGATGTTCCTGAATGGTTTAAAGGTTATGCGGGATTAGGTTATGATTTAAATTTAACTAAGGGTAAATCAGAAAAATCTTATGATCCAGATTCTAATTTAAGCAAGCAAGAATTTATCGCATTTATTTTAAGAGGCTTGTCTTATGATGCAAACAAGGCATATAAAGATGCTGACAAGATTTCAAAAGAAATTGGATTATTGGCAAAAGACGATGATATAAACTCAAAGATAACAAAACAAGAAGCTGCTAAGTATATAATGGGAGCTTTAAACCAAAAGATGAATGACAACACTGGATATACTTTAGGGGAATACTTAGTAAAGACTAATGTAATTTCTGAAGAAAAAGCTAAGGAAATCGGAGTTGTATTCGGAACAGTTGATAAAGATGGAGTCCATATTCTATACTTTAATGACTTCCACGGAAATATAAGTGAAGAAGTTACAGGAAAGAAGAGAAATATGGGTATGGCTAAGATGGTAGGTTATGTTAATGAATTTAAAGAAAAACACCCTAATACAATAGTATTATCAGGTGGAGATAACTACCAAGGAACTAGTGACTCAAACTTAACTATTGGTAAACCAGTTACTGCAATGATGAAAGGTATGGGAATATCTGCATCAGCTGTAGGAAACCACGAATTTGACTGGGGAGCTGACAAGATAGGTAATTGGGGCAAGGAAGGTAACTTCACTTATCTTGCATCAAACATCTATGATAAGAAAACAAATAAACCAGTTGATTGGGCTAAACCATATATGATTATTGAAAAGAATAATTTGAAAATTGGTGTGATTGGACTTGCTCACCCTGAAACTGCAACTCTTACTAAAGCAGAATATATCGCTGGATATGAATTTAGAGATCCAGTAAAATCAGCTCAGGAATGGGTTGACTATCTAAAAGCTGGTAAGGCAAAAGAAGGAACTCCTGATATAATAATCGCATTAACTCACTTGGATTCAGATCAAAATTCAGAATCTAAAGCTATAACAGGTAGTGCAGCTAAATTAGCTAACGAAGTTAAGGGACTTAATGCTGTTCTATCAGCTCACTCTCACAGAACAGTTAGCGGTAAAGTAAATGACGTAGCAATTCTACAAGCTTATTGCTATGGTAGAGCAATCGGACACGTTGACATTAAAGTTGAAGCTGATAAGAAAGTAAGCATCAACACTCAAGTATTAGAAGGAAATAGAATTAAGAGCAACATAATTAAAGATACAGCAACAGAAAAATTCTATACAGAACTTCAAGAAGAATTAAAACCTATCAAGGGAGAACTTCTTGGAGAAGCAACTGCCGAATTCACTCACGACAGAAAGACAAAAGGTTCAAACACACTTTTAGGATACTGGGCATGTGAAGTTATGGCAGAAAAAGGCAAAGCTCAAATAGCTATCCAAAATGGCGGCGGACTTAGAAGAACTATGGAAAAAGGTCAAATAACAATGGGTGATTTATATGAAATTATGCCATTTGACAACTATTTAGTTGTAATGGATCTAAAGGGAGCAGACCTAATCAAGGCAATTGACCACGGAATTGATATGCCTAAGACAACTGATGGTGCATTCAGTGGTTTAGTTGTAGAATATGACCCAGCAAAACCTTATGGAGAAAAAATCACTAAGATAACTCTAACTGATGGAACCCCTATAGAAATGGAAAAAACTTATAGAGTAGTTACAAATGACTTCATGTTCACAGGTGGAGACGGATACGACTTTAGCAAAGCAACTAACGTAGATGAAACTTATGTGCCAATAAGAGATGTATTAGTTGAAAAGATTAAAGAATCTAAGAAGATAACTCCAAAGGCTATAGACTATATCAAAGCTGTAGGTCAAAATAGCGAAGTTAAAAAAGCAGCTTAATTAAGTTTATAATTTATTTGAGGAAGGCCCTTAATGGGCTTTTCTCTTTTTAAATAAAGAGGATTATATGAAAAAATTTATTTTAATTTTAATGATTTTAATGATTTCCCCAAATCTTGTGAGCGCAGAGAAATTGTCTTCTGATTCTGAAATGAGAAAGTACTATGAAGACAAGATAAACGAGACGGACTATCTGATTGTGAAAGCAAAGGTTGAAGAGATAGAGTATGACGACACAAGGGAAAAGAGAGATATTCCACTAGAGGCGGATATAAGATATCAGCATTTAAGAGTTAGACTTCTAAATGGAAAATATAGCGGTGAAGAACTCACTATAAAGCACACAATCGAAAGAATAATGCCTGGGAACTATATCTTTAAAGAAGGAGACAAGCTACTACTAAGAGTTACTGAAGAAGATGGCATAATAGATACTGTTCAAATTCAAGAGAAAGTTAGAGACAGACAAGTCATAGCTATAGTAGCGCTATTTATAATTTTACTTTGTGTGTTCGGTGGGCTAAGTGGAATTAAAACTTTATTATCTTTGATTTTTACACTGGGGATGATACTTGGAGTTTACATACCACTAATTTTAAAAGGTTATCCACCGCTATTGACTTCGATAATTATTTCGATAGTTTCAATAATAGGCACATTATACATAATAGTTGGAAAGAGCAGTAAGACAACAGTAGCTATAATAGGAACTTCAATTGGAGTTGTTTGTGCTGGGATATTGGCGGTTGCATTTGGAAAGTATGCGGGGCTCACAGGTCTTGCGGAAGACAGTGCAATCAGTTTGGCATATATACCTCAGTATAGAGATATGAATTATGAGGGAATACTCTTCGGCACAATTTTAATTGGTGCGATAGGAGCAATAATGGACGTTGCGATTTCTATAGCGTCTTCGCTATATGAATTAAAATCTATAAACAACTCGATAAGTAAAAATGAAATGATTAAATCAGGGTTGAACATAGGAAAAGATATTTTGGGTTCAATGTCCAATACTCTAATTTTGGCTTACGTTGGTAGCACACTTCACTTGATAATTTTGTTTATAGTTTACAAGATAAGGCTTATTGAGATAATAAATTTGGATTCAATAGCAACTGAAATAATAAGAGCCATGGCAGGTAGCATTGGTCTATTGTTGACCATACCTTTGACAGTGGTCATAGGTGCGCACTACTATTGCAAAAAAGAAAAATAGACAAGTTTTGATATGTACCCTCTTTACTGGACAAACCAGTAAGGAGGGTATTTTTATGAAATATAGTTATGAAATCAAAAAAGAAAGCGTGCAATTGTATAGAGATGGTAAATGGCCTGATACACCTGAAGGACCAACGAAAAAAACTTTCATGATTCAATTAGAATATGGGTTAGGTTAGAAGAACTTCATGGACCAGAAATTTTAAAACATGGAAATAATATCAATTGGACACCTGATGAGAAATTAGAAATGGTATCTAAAGTGTTAGCTGGAAATTCCATAACATCTATAGCAGTTGAATATGGAATTAATCATGGACAGCTTTATTCATGGGTTAACAAGTATAAAAATTATGGATATAATGGTCTTGTAAATAAAAAGAGAGGTCGTAAATCTAAAAATACAAGTATGAAAAATAAAAATATCCATAAAGCAAAAGAACTTAATGAATCTGAAAGAGAAGAACTAATAAAACTTAGAGCAGAAAATGAATATATAAAAGCAGAAAACGAAATAATAAAAAAAGAGATCGCCTTGAGAGAAGAACGTTACGCTGCGCAACTCAAGGCGAAAAAGCAGCGATTATCAAAGAACTCAAAGAAGAAGGATACAGACTAAAATATCTTTTAAAAGCTATTGATATGCCAAGATCAACATACTATTTTGAAATAAATAAAGTTGATAAGATAAAGATTAAGAATAGTCACATTGCAGATAAAATAACTCAAATATTTAACTTCCACAAAGGAAGATATGGAGTAAGAAGAGTATATATGGAGTTGATAAATCAAGGTTATATCATAAATCATAAAAGAGTTCAAAGAATAATGCATGAGCTAAAACTATTTGGAAAAAGATCTAAGGAAAAATATCACTCATATAAGGGGAAGGTAGGTAAAGTAGCTAATAATATAATAAATAGATATTTCAAGGCAGATAAACCTCTACAAAAATGGACCACAGATGTGTCAGAATTTAAATTCTCTTGGGGTAAATGCTACATATCTCCAATACTTGATATGTATACCAATGAGATAATCTCTTACGACCTATCCTTAAGTCCTAACTTAAATCAGATATCAAATATGTTGAAAAAAGCATTTAACAAATTTCCAAAACTAGATAACTTAATACTACATTCAGATCAAGGTTGGCAATACCAACATGAATATTATGTAAATGAGCTTAAAAAACATGGCATAAGACAATCAATGTCAAGAAAAGGTAATTGCTATGATAACTCCATAATGGAGACATTCTTTGGAAGATTAAAAAATGAAATTTATTATGGTTATGAAAAGAGTTATAGCTCTTTTGAAGAATTTTCAAAAGCAATAGAGGAATATATTTACTATTACAACAACGAAAGGATTCAATCAAAAACAAAATGGATGCCACCTACAAAATATAGGTTAGCATCCACTAATAATTAATTAAATATTGTGTCCAGTTTTATGGGTACACATCATTTTTGCAGTACTATTTTTAAAGTTTTTTTAATTTTTCTTCGATTAAATTTTGCAGTTCTTTCAGATTCTCAACGTTAGCATGTTCATTAATGAACAATTTGGCATTGCTGAAATATGTTTGTATTTTTAGCCTCTCTCTGTTCTTTTTTTTATAACGTCTGCTAGCTTCTCTCTGTGCTTCCGTGGTTTTGTATTCTTTTTCTATTGTGTTCACCTCCTTTGCTATAATATTCATATCTTCTTTTTGGAAGATTTTGTTTTGTTTCGTCCCCTGGTTTAATTACCGGGGGGGGCTTTCTGTTTTATTTAAAACTCTGATACTTCCCAAGTGTCGAAATATTCTACTGCTTCGCCACTTCGCCACTTCGTCAACTTCTACTTCTTCTATCCATCTTTCAGCAACTAAAGTATATTAGCCTTGTTTGTAAGCTTCTGATATTTATTCATTTTTATTCTCCTTTTTGATGTTAAATATATCATTAAAAATGCGACATAGTCCAGTGTTTTCCTTTTCATATCTTAGTAACTCTTGGGCTTGCAGTAGAGTTTTTAAAAACTCTACTGTATACCCTTTTGTGTATCTTTGCCTATAAATTTTATCTCTATAAGCTTTGTTGAATTTTAGTTTTCTGTAGACCTTATAAGCCTCTCGGCTTAATTGGTCGGGTTTATTAATATTCATATTCTTTTAAATTAAAAGCCACGGTATTAAGTTGTCTTTTTATTTTTTTAATAATACTTTTAGTTAGTGTTATTTCTTCGTCCCAATTTTCATCGATGTATTTACATCTATACAATAGCTCCTCAGCTATCGCAATATAGGCGATTACGTCAAACTTTTCAGGCTCTTTAAAAGGGTTAACCTCAATACCCCAGTTGTCTCTAGTATATTCGTATACGCTAGAATATTCATACCAATATTCCCTAATTTTTTCTATAGTTCTATGTGTGTCGCATTCCACATCTCCATCACGGTTTATGTCTTCTGTTAATGTACTCGCTAAGTCACAACTATAGCATATAATATCTTCTCTACCTTCTAAGCTTTCAATTAAATAATCCCTAACTTCAGTTAACAATGTTCTTTCCATATTAAATATTCCCCTTTCTTTTCTTTACACCAAAAGGGAAATAATGTATAATATGTATACAAACGCCCCTTTCGGTGTTTTGTTTGTGTATCCGTTACAGTCGCCAAACTAGGTACGGGTACACTTTTTTTATTTGTTTCTTACTTTCTATAGGCATTATATGTCCAATGGACAAATATTGTCAAGCCTTTTTTTTAATTTTTTTTCTAAAGTTTTCAAATCGTCTAAATTTCCCAATTTTTCAACAAAAACATTGGCGTTGCTTTTGTATCTCAGATATTTTTTTTTATCTTTGTTTTCACGGCTCCATCTGGCGGAAGCTTTTCTTTGAGCTTCTGTGGTTTTGTATTCTTTTTCTATTGCGTTTACCTCCTTTGTCTGTTAATATATAAAATATAGATAAGAATTAGGGAGGGCTTAAAGCCCAACCCAAAAGATTTTGAATAGTCCTACAAGTGTTGTAAGTAGGTTAATAACTGCGATTATTAACTCTAAATACTCAGCCTTGTAGGGCTTTTCTTTTTCTTCTTTCTTATCCAATTTTACCACCCCCTTTAAGCCAAGAGGGCTACAAGGCTTTTACTTTACTTTGTCAACCTTGTAAACAGGGTATAGGCTACGACTTAAATGTTGTCAAGCCTTTTTTTTTAATTTTTTTTCTAATTCTTTTAAATCGTCTAAACTTCCCAATTTTTCAACAAAAACATTGGCGTTGCTTTTGTATCTCATGTATTTCCTTTTATCTTTGTTTTCACTATTCCATTTAGCGGAGGCTCTACGTTGCGCCTCCGTGGTTTTGTATTCTTTTTCTATTGTGTTTACCTCCTTTATTTGTTAAAATATAAAATATAGATAAGAGTTAGGGAAAGGCTAAAAGCCTAACCCTTTGAAGTTTTTGAATAGTCCCACAAGTGTTGTAAGTAGGTTAATAACTGCGATTATTAACTCTAAATGCTCAGCCTTGCGGGGCTTTTCTTTTTCTTCTTTCTTATCCAATTTTACCACCCCCTTTAAGCCAAGAGGGCTACAAGGCTTTTATTTAACTTTCGTCAACCTTGTAAACAGGGTATAGGCTACGACTTAAATGTTGTCAAGCCTTTTTTTAATAAAAAATTATAAAATTGGCAATATATATTTACCAAAAGGAAATTATATATATAATAAATACTAAGAGAGGTGAAACGAATGGCAAGTACAGGAAGAATAATAAAAAACTTGTTAGATATGAAAGGTATTAATCAAAAAGATTTAGCTGATATGACTGGAATAACTGAAGCGACTATTAGTAGATATATAAATGGCACAAGAGAACCCAAAGGAAGTTTATTAAGATTAATAGCGGATAAATTAAATGTGTCAGTGGATTATTTAATGGGTATGGAGGGTGTAAATAATGGAAAATACATAATACCTGTATTTAGTCAGGTTGCTGCTGGTAATCCTATTTTTTCTAGTGATGAAATAATTGATTATGAGGAAATTCCTATTGAGTGGAAGGACAAGGGGGAATTTTTTGCTGTTCGCTTAAAGGGGGATAGTATGTTACCTCGTTTTGCTGAGGGTGATGTTGTGATTGTTAGAAAGCAGGATAGTGTTGATAGTGGTGATTTAGCTATTGTGCTTGTTAATGGTGATGAAGCAACTTTTAAAAAGGTGGAGTTATTAGATAATGGGATAGTTTTGATTGCTTTAAATAGTGCTGTTTATACTCCTAAGGTTTACACTAATGATGACATTGAAAGGTTGCTGGTTAGAATTATTGGCAAGGTTGTGGAGGCGAGGATAAAGTTATGAGGAAAGTTTTGGCTTGGATTGCTGGGGGTATAGAATGGCAAAAAGGAGAAGAAAAAAACCTAATGGCAGTGGCTCTATTACTAAGTTAAGTGGAAATAGGGCTAAACCTTATTTGGCAAGGTCGCCAATGACTGAGGTAGCTCCTAATGTGTTTAAGCGTATTAGTTTAGGCACTTTTGCAACTGTGAGAGAGGCTGAACAAGCTTTGTTTGGTTGGAAAGAACTTTACAATAAAAAGATGGAGAAAAATTATTCTCTTGATGATGTTTATAATTTTTGGATTGATGAGGTAGAAAAGTATGATAAAGTTAGTCCTAAAACTATTGAAAATTATAAGATAGCTTATAGACGTTATGAGGGTTTAAAGGATAGATATATTAAAGATTTAAATATTGATGTATTACAGCCTTTTTTTGACGGACTTGTTAATAATAGAAATGGTAAGGATTTAGCTTATTCTTCTAAAAAATATATTCTGACTGTTTTGAGTTTGATTTTTGAGTATGCTATAAAGCATGATATTATCGAAAAAGATTATACTAAGTTTGTTATTTTAACTAGCAAAAAAGATAAGAGGTATTATGGCACTTTTTCTAGCAGTGATATTAACTTGATGTTTAGTTTCGTGGGCAAAGGAATTCATGTTGAAGAGGCTCTAATAATGATTTATACCGCTTTAAGACCTGCTGAATTTTTTAACATGTCTGTTGATAATGTGGATATTGATAAACGTTTAGCTTATGGTTTAGGTGTTAAGACTAAAAAGGGTAAGGCTCGTATCACTCCTTTAAGTTTAAAGATTATTGATATTGTAAAGTCTTTGTATGATGAGGCTTTAAAAAATGATATAAAATACTTGTTTTTTACTGAATTTGATAATAAAATGAGTGTATCTAATTATTCTAAAAAATACTTTCCTAATATGTTAAAGTCTTTAGGTATTTACAGGGACAATTTAAAGCCTTATTCTTGTAGATATACTGGGGCGGATTTAATGCGTTTAAAGGGTGTTGACGCTGAAACCCAAACGGAAATTATGGGGCATGAAAGTTATTCTACTACAGCCGATAATTACCATTCTATTCAGGAAGATATTTTGTTAAATGATGTTGATAGCTTGTAATTGTTGCCAATAAGTTGCCAATTTGTTACCAACTGTTACCGTTTTTCATAGTTTTGAAACGCCTATAATTAGTTTGCTATCGTAGCTCAGTAGGTAGAGCACTACATTGGTAATGTAGAGGTCACGGGTTCAAATCCCGTCGTTAGCTCCATATTTACGACGATTAGAAAAAAGTAATCGTACCAAAATCGTACTAAAAAAAGACATCCTAAAAAATGGATGTCTTTTTTGCTGCCTCTTCTTCCAGGGCTTTTATTAAATTATCATCACTTGAATTAAATAGATGGGCGTATATGTTTAATGTAGTTGATACTTTCTCATGACCTAGCCTATTACTTATAGATACGATATTAATACCGTTATGGATTAATAGGGATGCGTGGGAGTGTCTTAAGTCGTGTACCCTTATAGTTTTTATTTTAGCTAATTTAGAGTATTTTTTTATAGCTTTTTCAAATACTCTTTTTTGAAATGGGAATATCCTTTCATCATCTGCAGGGCTATATATTTTCTTTTTATATTCTAACAATTCATCAATTACTGATTGAATAATAACTATTTTTCTAATGCTTTTTTTACTCTTAGGGTTTGTTATAATGTCCTCTTTTTTAATTCTTTGATATGATTCATCTATGTTTAATATATTCCTCTCTGAGTCGATATCGGACCATTTTAATGCCAGTAACTCTCCGATTCTTAGACCGCTCCAATACAGTATATTAAAGCCTAAGTGTAGTTCTGACCTATCTATAACATTGATAAATTGATTAAATTCTTCAATGCTCCATATCTGTATATCTTTATCTGATTTTAAGCTGCCTATGCTACCAGTTTTTAAGCATGGGTTTTCTTTTAGGTTATGAAATTTAACTCCATAATTTAGAATAGCTGATAATAAGGTATTAAGGCTTTTTAAATAGGTCGGAGAGTATGGCTTATTAGTTACAGGACTAAGCTCTGTAAGCTTTATATTTTGCCATTCTCTAATTATTAAGGGGTTTATATCATTTATCTTTAAGTCCTTAAAATAGGGTAAGATATGGGCTTGTAGGTAGGTGTTTTTTGTAGTAATTGTGTTTATTTTACACCTGGGTTTTATATCTTCCATGTACTTATCGGTTAGGGTTTGAAAAGTCATGCTAGGGGATAGATCTATATTATTTAAAAAGTCTCTTTCCCATTCTTCAGCTTGTTTTTTAGTTTCAAAACCCTCTTTTTTCTTTCTCTTTCTATTTCCCTGGTAATCTGTGTAATAAAAAGAGCAATACCATTTGCTGGAATTGCTCGGCATTCTTTTTGATGGCATAGTTTCACGTCCTTTTTTTAATTTTACTTGTTAATTTAATTATTCAGCAGTTGGGGGAGCTAATAATTAAATTTTTTACGTTTTTTTAATTTGTTAAGACAAAAGACCTGACAAAATACATAAATATAATGCCAGGTCTTTGCAGATGGTAAGGCTATACCTTACCCTGTATATTGATCATTATACTTAATAAGTTATAAGAAATCAATTTTTAAAATGGTATATCGTCTGGGTTGATATATGGTTTGTTGTCTAAATCATCTAAGTCGTCTAATAAATCATTTAAAAATGAAGACTTATTTGTTGACTCATTTCCTGAAACTAAATCGTATAAATCTCTCAACTTTGAAATATTATCATTAGATGTTGGTACGATATCATATACTTCATCAATAGAGTGTATTTTGTTTAAGTTACAATCTGAGAGCAGTTTAAAAACTTTTAAATTTAATTCTAGACCATCAGAATATATACAATAATAATTGTTTGATATATCAACGTAATAAATTGAATCATATATATCACTAATAAGAGGTTTTTGTTTATCTAATTTATTAGCCTGTTCAGAGTATATTTTTGAATCTGCAGAGGTAAGATCAAACAATATTTCACATAATTCAACCAGGTCAAAAGGTATATCAATATTAGGATTTGTTGGAGAAATCCATTTTATTTTTTCATTCTCTGTTAAATTTATTAGTTTTTCAATTAAAATAGTAGATTTACTTTTTTTAGATTCAAAGAAATAAGAAATATCAACTTTTAAAACTTCTGATATTTTCTTCAATCTAGAATTTGGGATATTTTTTATATCTCCAGTTTCATATTTAGACAATGTAGCTTGAGATAAACCAACTTTATCTCCTAGTTCTTGAAGTGTAAGGCTATTTTCTAAACGAGCCTTTTTTATTTTGTCTCCTAGTTCCATAGTATTCCTCCTGAATTAAATTATATATATTCTTTTCAAGAATATCAATTAATTTTAATCAATTATTTAAAAATGTGTTGACTTATCTAAATAATATAATTATAATTAATCATAAAGAATATATTTCTTAAAAAGAATAAAGGAAGGGGTGAGGTAATGAGACTTGATGCAACAAAAATAAGAATAGCATTAGCTGAAAGAGTTATATCAATTAAAGAATTATCAAAAATATCCAAGGTATCTTATAACACTATATGTGCGATACTAGCTGGTAAGAGCTGTTCAATAGTAACTGCGGGTAAAATAGCTGATGGTTTAGGCATACCAGTAACTGAGTTATTGGAGCAATGAAAGGAGTATAGGAATGGCTAAGTTGATTAATAAGGATGTTGTATGCGATATACTGCATATTAGTCAATCAACGGCATATAAGGTCATTAAACAACTAAATGAAGAGCTAAAGGATAAAGGCTATATGACTATTAGCGGTAGAGTTCCTGAGGAGTATTTAAGAGAAAGGTATAATTTAAAAAATGAAAGTTATAACTAGAAATTTAGGTATAAGAAAAGCCCTAAAGTGTGCGAATAAAAAGTTCCCCAACTTAACACACTCCAGGGCAGACGTGAGCCTATGCTCATTTATATTATACCATAATTTCAACCGTTGGGGAAATTAAAGGAGTATAAAAAAATGAATTTTGGAGAACAATTAAGACGATTAAGAAAAGATAAAGGATTGACACAAGATGAACTAGGAGAGGTTTTAGGAATAAGCAGCTCAACTGTATCAGCTTATGAAACTAACAAGGTAATACCTAATGAAGATATAAAAAATAAGATAGGTGATTATTTTGAAATTAATGTTAATCAGTTATTAGATGAAGATATAGAGGAAAGTTATGTAAACAGGAACAAAAGAAATTTAATTGATATGGAGCTTGCTAAGGTATTAGGGGCCATAAATGCTTTAACTGTTGTTTCTGATGCGTTAATAGCAGATATAAGAAAAAGCATTGAGACAATAGACCAATTAACTGATGACTTAGTGTGAGGTGATATATGACTATAAAAAGATATTATTGGTTAAAATTATATAAAGACTTTTTCAATGATGATTTAATAAAAAACTTGAAAAAGAAAGATAGAGGATACACGTATATAGTTATCTATACAAAGCTTTTATTGTTGAGTTTAGAAGATGAGGGCCATTTATTTTTTGAATCGGTGGAAGATAGTTTTAATGAAGAATTGGCATTAAAAATTGATGAAGACCCAACAGATGTAAAAACAACTGTTGAATATTTGATTGATAAAGGGCTATTAGAAATTAAAGCGGATGATGAATACTTTTTTAAACTAAATATATGGTGATGTGAATGTCGGACAATAAAAGATATTATTATTTGAAATTAAAGGAAAATTTTTTTGATAGCGAAGAAATGGTCTATCTTGAAAGTGAAAAGGACGGGGTAAAGTATTCTAATTTTCTTTTGAAATTATATTGTAAGAGTTTGAAGCGAGAAGGTAGATTAGTTTTGAATGAATTAGTACCGTATGATACAAAAATGTTAGCAAAAGTTACAAGATTTAGCGAAAGTTTTACAAAAAAAGCATTAAAAAAATTAGAAAATTTAGGGTTAATTCAAAGGTTAGATGATGGAACAATATTCATGTCTAATATCCAAGAATATATAGGTAAATCAAGTACTGAGGCAGACAGAAAAAGAATATACAGAAAGAAAATTGAAGAAGAAAAGAGCGGACAAATGTCCGGACAAATGTACGACAAACGTACACCAGAGATAGAGATAGATAAAGAGATAGAGAAAGAGATAGATGATATTGATAGATTTAGAGATAGATTTAAAGAGGTAACAGGAAGAAACGCATATATAAAAAATCAATCATCAATAAATTCATTTATTAATTCTTATGGTGCTACTGCTTTAGGTGTAGTTATGGAGCAGATAGAACATAGTAATTATTTAAAATCTAATGCTGATTTTGAATGGGTTTGTAATAACCTTAGTAATATAGCTAATGGTAAGTATAGGGACAGAAACCAAGAGGCCGACACTGAATATGAAGAGCCTGAATATTATATAGATGATAGGGGTTATAAGAGAAGTGTAATCACTAAGGAAATCTTATTGTAGGTGTTTATATGTTAGATGGCAGAGAGTTAAGAGAGCAGACTTTAAAGGTTTGTAAACTTGAAAAACAGGCATTTGATTTGTCGGTAAAGCCTATAAAGTATTCTAATGGTTATGTATGTCCTAAGTGTAATAATAGGCGTGTCTATATGGTTATTTATGAGCGTAACGGCTTATTTTATACAGGTGTAGGAAATTGTAAGTGTAGTAATAGTGAAGATAATAGCCAGCAAATGGCAGGCTGATTAAATTATGGATAGTGAGTAGGTGTTTAAATTGTGATTCAAAAAGGATGGATAAAGACTTATAGAGAATTATTAGATAAATCTATATGGCTTGATTCTACACCAGAACAAAAAGTTATTTTAATGACCTTACTATTAATGGCTAATCATAGTTATAAAGAATGGGAATGGAAAGGTGAAAAATATGCAGCTAAACCAGGGCAATTTATTACAAGTTTAGAATCTATTGTTAAAAACTGTGGTAAAGGTATTTCAGTTCAAAATGTAAGAACAGCTTTAAAGAGATTTGAAAAATACGGTTTTCTAACAAACGAATCAACAAACCAAAATAGGCTTATAACCATAGTAAATTGGAATTTTTATCAAGGGAAAGATGAAGAATCTAACAAACACACTAACAATCACTTAACAGACAGACAACAGACACCTAACAATCACTTAACACCTAACAAGAATGAAAAGAATGATAATAATAAAAATAATAAATATCCGGAATCAGTTCAACGTAAATTTGATGAGCTTAGAAAAGATAGAGGTAGAGCAACTATGAGTGATGACGACCTTATTTATTTATTTGGTGAAGAATATTTTTTTGAAGAGGATGATTGACGTATGTTAGTTTTGGATGGATATGAACCACCTGAGATAGAGGTAATTTATAAAGATGGTAGAAAGTATTTAAAAACATTTTTATTTGATGAATATCGTGAGTTGCCATGTATGACAGAAGAGGAAGAGAGAGAATGGGAAGATGAACAGAGAAGAGCTAAACATTATGAAGAACATAAAGAGATAGAAAAGTTAAAGCTTAATTCTATGATTGATGATAAGTTTAAAGAAAATAGGTTTGAAAAGTTTGAGATTACTAAAGAAAATGAATATTTTTATAACTTAACTATGGCCTATGCAAAAAATTATAATAAGGTGTTAAAAGATAATACGGGGCTTATATTGTATGGGCCACCAGGGGTTGGTAAAAGCTTTATGAGTTTTTGTATAGCTAATTACTTGCTTGATAATGGTATGTCTGTAATAGCCATGACTAGTAATGCCCTTATTGCAAAGATTAAAGAGGTATCGGGTTTTGGTAGTTCAGAAGAGAGCAAATTTATAAAGAATATACAAAAGGCTAAGTTATTGATCATTGATGATTTAGGGGGAGAGCATAACAGCGAGTGGGCTAAGTCTAAATTGTATGAAATTATAGATGCCAGGTATAGGAGTGGTAGGCCTTTGATTATAACCACTAATTTAAACTTGAAACAGTTGAAAGATCATTTAACCGGTAAGGATGGTATGGATAGGTCGGTTAGTAGAATCAAAGAAATGTGTAAGGCATTAGAAGTAAATATAAGACCTATACGAGAGAAAAAGGCAAACTATAGGCAACAAAGTTTTGATGATGTGATTGGTAAAAATGCTAACTAATGCTAACTATTTTTAAAGTAAAGTAAAGTGAGGAAAAATAAAATGAGTGTAGAGTATGTATATTTATGGATGTTGATATTAATATTAGTTTTATATAGAGTTGCAAGTATAGAAGAAAGGTGAGGGGTAGAGGTTATGGACGTTATAAAACAAGAAAAAAAGGAAGAATTTGAAAAACTATTTAATGAATCAATAGATAAAGAGGCAAAGAGAGTAACGGACTTAATGCGTCTTTATAGTGAGTATAAATTAACAGGGGAACAATATGCGGAGTTTATCGAATATATAGAGGAAAAACTAAATTTATCAAGTTGTGATTATGTGCTTTTAAATGAGCTTTTAGAAAGATATAAAAATTTTATTAAGGCAGAAAGTGAGATATACAATCAAGGCTACACAATGGATGATATTTTATTTGATGGAATGAAATATTATAAGGAATATTACCAGGTTTAATTTAAATAGAACCTGAAAAAACCTGAAACAAAAATAAAAAAAGGCCTTACATTATACTTGCGTATCTTGTAGGCCTTTTTAAAAATTAACTAAAATTTGACAAAAAACAACTTATTCTTTTTTTGTAGAATGTTTTTCAGGAAAGAAAATTAGAAGATTGAAAAAATATAAAGTTGTATATGATTTACACTCATTGTATATAGTGAGTTCATTTACATATACTATATATAGTGCATATATGTAGGTAAATTGAATATATACACTATATATAGTATAATTATAACATACATAATAAGTTATGGAACTACTTTTTGAAAGGAGATTTTAAAAATGGAAGATATAAAAGACACTCAAATTGAAGAGGTAGACACTCAAATTGAAGAGGTAGAAACTCAAGTTATTGATGATAAAAAAGATGAAAATATTAATAATGTAGAGGATAAAAAGAAAGAAGAAAAGCTATTTACTCAAGATGAAGTAAATAGGATTGTACAAGACAGAGTACAAAGAGAAAAAGATAAAAACAATACTCTATCTGATAACTTATCTGATAGAGAGTTAAATTTAATAAAAAGGGAATTAAAAAGCGACTGTAGGGAATCACTCAGTGAAAAAGGTTTACCTAGTGAGTATATAGAATTATTTAACGGTTCAACAAAAGATGAACTAAATAATTTTATATATCTCATATCAAAGGTGCATGATTCTATTGTGGATAAGCTAAAAAAAGGATCTGATAATAGATTTAATGCACATACTCCGCCGGATAGTAAATCACCAAGATTTGATCCTATAGCGGCCGCTTTTCGCCGATAAATAGGAGATGAATAAATAAAATGAGTATAGATTTAGCTACTAAGTATTCGCCTTATGTAGATGAACAGTTTTCAAAAGAGAGCAAATTATCTTTAATGACTAATAAGGATTTTGATTTTGACGGGGCAAAAACTGTAAAAGTGTATAAAATAAATACTTCTGAAATGAATGATTACGATAGGAATGGTAAAGGGACTTTTACCAATTCTAGATATGGCAACATAGCAAATTTAGGGGGAGCTACTGAAGAATTTACTCTCAGAAAGGATAGGTCCTTTACATTTGCTATAGATAAGATGGATAATAACGAAACTTTAAAAACTTTAGCGGGTGCTTCTGCTCTTGCAAGACAAGATAGGGAAGTTGTTATACCTGAGGTTGATGCTTACGTTATTAATGAGATGGTCAATAATGCCGGTATAAAAACAGATTCTCCGGTAAAGCTTACTAAAGAGAATATTTACGAGGAAATATTAAAGGCCAATACTGAACTTGATAATTTTAATGTATTTGATACAGATAGGTTTTTACTTGTTACTCCGGACATTTTTCTTTTATTAAAGCAAAATAAAGATTTTATGTTGTCAACCGATATAGCCCAAGAAATGAAGATTAAGGGAGTAATAGCTATGGTTGATGGGCTTACTGTTATTAAGGTGCCTAAGGCAAGGGTCCCCAAAGGGTTTGGGTTTTTATTAGGGCATCCTTGTGCTACTGTAGCGCCTGTAAAATTACATGATTACAGAGTACACCAAGACCCGCCTGGTATTAGCGGTGAGCTTGTAGAGGGCCGTATTGTTTATGATGCCTTTATTTTAGAAAATAAAAATCAAGCTTTGTATTATCATAAAGATAGCCTATAAATATATTTACTAAATATACAAGCTTTGAATAAACACGTTTAAAAACTTTCGAATTAAAAACTTCTAAGCACCCGTAAGTTTCGGGTGCTTTACATATACTAAGAGGTGATTTTATGGATAGAGATAAATTAAATTTAATTCGTGAATATGCAAGAGTATGCAATAAATATGATATGGGACTGATTGATATGTTTAGTATATTATACGATCTAGAATTATTTATAAGTAATATACCTAATATCAGGACAAGAATTATATTTATGAAAAGATATATTGACGACTGGACCTTTAAGGAGATAGGGCAATTACTAGACGGTATGCGTGAAAGTGCTATAAGAAAGATACATGATACATATTTAAATAGTATTGAATTGGTATAGGCCATGGATAGTAACAATAGATTATTATTTAAGGAATATCAAAAGGATAAGGGTAATATAAATTTAAGAAATCAAATAGTAATAGAAAATATGGCTTTAGTTCCTTATAGCATAAAGAAAAATAGGTCTTATGTTGATGGTATACATGACTATGAAGAGTTACTTCAAGAGGGATATTATAAATTAATAAAGGCCGTAGAAACATTTGATCCAGATCTCGGCTTTAAATTCTCAACGTATGCTATAAAGTATCTTTTATCTATATCAAGGGATAGGCAGGAGTATAACAAGGATATTTCACTTGATACACCTATTAGTACCAATGATGAGAGTTTAACGGTTGAAGAGACTGTAAAAGATGATTCTATTAATATTGAAAGTGATGTACTTGATAGGGAATTTTATAAAAACGTACGTTTACAACTTAATTTCAACTTGAGTTCTAAAGAAATTAATATAATTAGGTTATTGTATGGTATTGGTACAGATAGAAAGAGTTTAAATGATATAGCGACCTTAATTAATGTATCTAAGGGGGAAGTATCAAGAATACAAAAAAAGGCTCTTAATAAGCTTAGAAAGTATAATTATTTTAAGGACCTTTACAGAGAGAGGAACATAAGCTATATAAGTGGTATTAGGTATGACAGAGAGAAAACAAGTAAAACTTATAGGATAAGCAGGCCTACAGAGGATAAGGCTATTGACCTTGTGGGGCTTGAGAATAACATAATTAATGATATGTATCATGGTTTTGAATCGTACTAAAATCGTACCAATAATTATAGAATAGAGTAGAATAAGAGATATTTTATAATTATGTGTAAAATAGAATGGCATAAAATAAGCATTATAACAGAAGAAAAAGCACTATTTGATTTGGTAATGTAGAGGTCACGGGTTCGAATCCCGTCGTTAGCTCCATAAACCCAACAGGTTTTTGTTTGTTGGGTTTTTTATATGTGAATAATTGCAACAAAAAAGATAGAGCATGTAAACTCTATCTTTTCTCTTATTTGTATTGTATAGCATTTTTAATTTTTGGTGCTATTGCAGTTGCAACTACCATCTTCAATAAATCGCCAGGGATGAATGGGATTAGTCCTAGTTGTAAAAGAGCGGTAATTGTTCCAGGAGCTTTAGACATGCCGGCCAATATGTAGTACATATAAGGGATTCCTATCAAGTAAAATATGATTTCGCCAATAATTGTTGCAAGGAATATTTTTTTATAATCTCTTGAGTCTCCAACGAATTTAGCTATAACATAAGCTCCGATTATAAAGCCTATTAAGAAACCAAAAGATGGTTTAAAAATTGTTTGAATTCCACCTGTAAATTGAGCGAATACAGGAAGACCTGCTAAACCGATTAATACATATATAAGCACACTAAGAGCAGCGTCTTTAGCTGGTAATAATAGTGCAGCCATAATTACAAAAAAGTTTTGAAAACTAATTGGCACTGGGCCTATTGGAACTGAAATAAAAGCTCCAACGCAAATAAGTGCGGTGAATAAAGCAATTCTCACCATACGAGTTGTACTTTTAGTCATAATTGACCTCCTTTAATAACTACATATATTTTAGAACAGGTTAACATAAAAGTCAAATTAAATTTAATTGTAAACCTAAAAATAATAAAATAACAAAATTTATTGAAAATGACAAATTTAATAGATATACTTAATAAGATTGTAATTTTAGGGTAAAAAGAATAAGTCATAAAATATACTAAAGTTAGGAGAAACAATGTTATTAGTAATTGATGTCGGAAATACTTCTATAGTTTACGGCGTATATCAAGACAAGGAATTAATACAAAATTTTAGAATAGCAACTGTAAAGACAAGGTCATCAGATGAATATGGAATGATATTTCAAAATACTTTATCTCACGCAGGAATAGAGTTAAATGAAATAGAAAATGTAATCATATCTTCGGTTGTGCCAAATCTTATGCACACTTTACCATCAATGATTATAAAATATTTTGGTAAGATGCCAATTATAGTAAATACTGAATTGAACTATGATTTAAAGGTTGAATATGATAATCCTAGTGCAGTAGGTGCTGATAGGATTGTAAACGCCGTAGCGGCTCTTGAGGTGTACGGAGGGCCTTGTATTATTATAGACATAGGCACTGCTATGACTTTTTGTGTTGTAGATGAAGAGAGGATTTATAGAGGGGGACTTATTTTCCCTGGAATAGGGATTTCAGCGGAAGCTCTTTTCGAGAGAACTTCAAAACTTCCAAGAATAGAAATTAAAAGAACTGAAAAAGTAGTTCAAACAAATACTGTGGCGTCTATGCAGTCTGGTTTATACCATGGATATAATGTTTTGATAGATGGAATAATAGAGAAGATAATGCTTGAAATGGGATTTGACGAAGAAAAAACTAAGATAATTTCCACAGGAGGATTTTCAACTTTGTTAACGCATGAGTCCAAGTATGACATAATCATAGACAAGTATCTAACTTTGGATGGACTTAGAATTATATATGATATGAATAGGGATAAAATTCTTGGAAACTAATGTATTAGCAACACTTTCTCCGTTAGCGGGATATACAGATATAGCTTTTAGAGAAATTTGCTCAAAGATGGGTGCTAGTGAAGTTGTAACTGAAATGGTGTCTTGCAAGGGAATAGTGTATGAAGATAGAAAGACGAATGATTTATTGTTGATTTCTCCAAATGAAAAAAATGTTGTAGTGCAACTTTTTGGCGAAGATCCATATTATATGGCTAAGGCGGCGGAAATTGTCTCTAAAATGAATTTTGTTGGAATAGACATAAACATGGGTTGTCCAGCGCCTAAGATTGTAAAAAATAATTCGGGATCTGCATTGTTAGACCAACCGGATTTAGTCTATAAAATAACTAAAGAAGTTGTTGGAGCGACGGATTTACCTGTCAGTGTGAAGATTAGAAAAGGTATTAGAGATAATAGTTCTATTGAAGCGGCAAAGGCAATAGAAGCTGCTGGAGCAAGTAGGATAACTGTGCATGGAAGAACTCGAGAAGAATACTATACAGGTTTTTCAGATTGGGATTATATAGCAGAAGTGGCAAAACTTTTAGACATACCTGTGTTTGGAAATGGAGATATAGATTCTTATGATACAGCTTTTAAGAGGATAAATGATTGTAATTTAAAGGGAATATCCATAGGAAGAGCTGCAATTGGAAATCCGTTTATTTTTGAAGAGATATCGAAGAAATCCAAAGGTGAAGATTATTTTGAACCGAGCTTTGCGGACAGAATTGAAAAGGCAAGAGAGCATTTAAAACTTGCTGTTGAATATAAAAATGAGAGATTAGGTATACTTGAAATGCGAAAGCAATTCGTTGGATATTTTAAAGGTATGCCTGGTTCAAAAGAAGCAAGAGATAAAATTAATAGACTTAATTCTTATGAATCGGTTGATGAAGAGTTAATTAGGTTTAAGGAAAAGTTTATATAAAATTAAAATAAAAAATCAAGGGCAGAGAAATTTTCTTTGTCCTTTTTTGATTTGGGTAAGTAATATAAATTTTTAAATTCATTTTGTTTGAGTGCAGTGTAATTTTAGGACAGATATGCTGTGTGGTTTTAGAATCTTTAAATAAAAATATCATTAATATATTGCAAGATATAAGTTAAATTCCATTGTGTTGGGTTGAATACAGAGAGTTATAGAAATATAAAGTTAGTATGTTATATGGTATATTAAACTGAAAAATAAATTTAAAGCACTTCAAAGCTGACAAGCTTAGTTGATTTTAAAAGAGGTTTTAGGGATTATATTTTTTATAACTCTCCAAGATTAGTGCAGAATGTGTTAAGCAAAAGATTATGAGACATGAGTAAAAAAATTTAAAAAAATAAAAAATTTTACTTGCAAAAATATTTAGGAGAGGGTAATATGTCATTACTAAGTTATGAAGTGGAAAAGTAAACGATTAAATTTCTTTCAGAGAGATACTGGTTGGTGTGAAGTATCAGAAAAACATTGTTGAAAATCACCACTGAGCTGTAATGCTGAATTGAGTAAGTATTATCGGGAGCTCCCGTTATAGAGCTATTCATTATTGGATCAGAGTGCATCATAAAGATGAAGAAGAGTGGTACCGCGGAGAATTATAGTCTTTCGTCTCTTTTGTTAAAGGCAATAGAGGCGAGAGGCTTTTTTTATTGCCTATAAAAAATATGGGAGGTAATAAGATGTTAAAAAAATTATTTGGAAAAGACAGTGGGATGTATGGTGTAGTTTCGATAGCGCTTGTTCTATTTTCTGCTCATGCCGGTGGGGGATTTGCTACAGGGAATCAAGCAAATACTTATTTTGTTGGACTTGGTTGGACGGGGATTGTAAGCGCCGTGATAGCTATGGTATTACTTACGGCGATGCTTAAAGAAGCAATGTTCATGTATAACAGCAGAGGTCTTAAATCATATAAAGAGCTTTTCGAAACACTTTACCATCCGTTTGATAAATTGGAATTAGTTTTTGAAGTATTTTACTACATTATGGTTGTTATGGTTGTTGCAACTACAATATCCGGTTCGGCAAGTGCTCTTAAGGAGTATTTTGGATTTAATTATACTGTAGGAGTTGTGCTTGTAAGTGCTCTAACTCTTTTGTTAGTAACTTTTGGAGCAAGTGTAGTCAGAGTGGTAGGAAGTTATATGGGACTTGTAATTCTTGTTACATCTCTTGTAATCTACGCGGTAGGAAGTTTTAAAGGCGATGGAATATTAAATGTTTTGAGAATGGACTTTATGAACAGTGGTTTTGATAACTTGCCTAAGGCGGTTATGAATGGATTTATATATGCTGGATTCCAATGTGTACAAATTCCTGCGATGGTAGCTTGTGGGGGAGTTTTAAAAAGTAAGAGTGAAGTTTCTAATTCAATGAAATTATCAGCTGTAATAAATGCTTTGGCGCTTGGACTTTCAGTGGCAATGTTGTTATCTTGGAAATCTTATTACACTAGCATAGATGGCGGCAGCACAATCCCAACTTTAACATCAACTAAGGCAATGGGATATGATTGGATGACTGTATTTTATGCAACATCATTGATTCTTTGCTTAGTGTCTTCTGCCGTATCTATAACTTTTGGATTTGTTGCCAGATTTGAAAGTGCAAGTGTTTTGAAGAGAGTTGAAAATGAAAAAGCTCGTAGACTTTTAGTGGCTGTATTTATATTAGCAGTATCAATGTTAATCTCTATGGCTGGACTAACTAACATAATCAAGTATGGATATGGTTACTGCGGATATGTTGCAATAGTTTTAATAGTGGTTCCGTTTTTGACAGTTGGAGTATACAAAAATAGAACTTACGGAAGAATACCGGCTACAGTAGCATACGAATCAGTTCAATAATAGGAGGAAGAAAAATGGATTTTAGATTTGAAAAAGCAGAGACATTAAAAGAAAAGCCAACAGGAGCTCTAGGTTTTGGAAAGAAATTTACAGACTATATGTTTGTTATGGATTGGAAAGAAGGTAAAGGCTGGCACGACCAAAGAATTGTACCTTACGCACCGATGACAATTGACCCGGCGGCTATGGTTCTACACTATGCGCAAGAAACCTTTGAAGGGCTTAAAGCATACCGTGGTAAAAATGGAGAAGTTTATCTTTTCAGACCGGACATGAATGCAAAGAGATTTGCGAAGTCGAATGATCGTATGTGTATGCCGGAAGTTCCAGAAGAAATGTTTATAGATGCTATTAAAGAACTTGTAAAGGTTGAAGAAGAGTGGATTCCAAATGGAGAAGGAGAGTCTCTATACATCAGACCTTTTATGTATGCAAATGAAGTTGCACTTGGAGTTGATCAAGCTGATAACTACAGATTTATGATTGTGCTTTCCCCTGTTGGAGCTTATTATCCAGAGGGTGTAAATCCTATCAAAATTTATGTAGAAGATGAATTGACAAGAGCCACTATCGGCGGAACTGGATTTGTAAAATGTGGTGGAAACTATGCGGGAAGTTTGGCGGGACAAATGAAGGCTAAGAAGCTTGGCTACACTCAAGTGCTTTGGTTAGACGGTGTACATCGTAAATATGTTGAAGAAGTAGGCTCAATGAATGTAATGTTTTTAATTGATGGGGTAGTGGTTACAGCGCCTACCGAAGGCACAGTTCTTCCAGGCGTTACAAGAAATTCAATCTTAGAACTTGTAAAAGATTGGGGATATAAAGTAGAAGAACGTCATTTAGATATTGAAGAGCTTATGAAAGCTGGCAGAGAAGGTAAATTACAAGAAGCTTGGGGTACAGGAACAGCAGCAGTAATTTCACCAATAGGCGAACTTTTCTACAAGGGTGAAAAAGTAGAAGTTAATGGATTTAAAACTGGAGATCTAACTCAAAAATTATATGACACATTGACAGGAATTCAATGGGGAGATTTAGAAGATAACCATAATTGGAGAGTAGTTGTTAAATAATAGAAATTAAGTGATATAGGAGAAGAATAGATGAAAACAGTAAAGATGAGTAATTATAGTGTCTCTGGAAATGGATATCCACATTTAGAAAAAGTATGTAAAGATTATAACTATAACAAAGTAGTTTTAGTTGGAGGAAAGAGAGCCCTTGAAGCTGCTGCACCAAAGATCAGAGAAGCTTTAAAGGGAACAAATGTTGAGATTACAGGAGAGTTTGTATATGGACAAGAATGTACTCTTAGCAATGTAGATAGATTAAGAGAGAGAAAAGAAGTCCAAGATGCAGATGTAATATTTATAATTGGTGGAGGGAAATCCACAGACACAGGCAAGATTTTAGCTGAAAGACTAAATAAAAGTGCATTTTCATTCCCAACAATATGCTCAAATTGCTCAGCTGTTACTGCAATTGCAGTTGTGTATAATGACGATGGAACTCTCTCGCACTATGAGTTGATACCTGCTCCGGTGCACATGTTTGTAGAAACTAGCATAATAGCGAATGCGCCGGAAGAATATCTATGGGCTGGAATTGGAGATGGACTTAGCAAGCAACCGGAAGTTGCATACGCTACAAAGTATGCTGAGTTGGATCACATTGCAAGAATGGGAGTTATGCTTAGCAAAAGCTGTGAGGTGCCTTTCTTGAAGTATGGAAAGCAAGCTATAGAAGATTGCAGAAATAATAAACCAACTCAAGCCATTGAAGAAATAGCTATGGATATACTTGTTGCCACAGGATATGTTTCAAACCTAACTAACCAACCCGACTACTACTACAATTCTTCTTTAGCACACATCTTCTACAACGCATCTACAGCAGTGCCAAGAGATAAAGAATATCTACATGGTGAGCTCGTATCTTTTGGAGTGCTTGTATTACATGCTTATGCAGAACAATTTGACGAGTTAGATAAGATTGCAAGATTTAATAAATCAATAGGGTTACCTATCACTCTTGAAGATGTTGGTTTGACTTATGACGATTTAGAAAAAATGGCAGATGTCGCACCAAACACAACTGAGTGGAAGAGTGCAAAGACAAATCCATTGACAAAAGAAAAATTTGTTGCAGCTATGAAAACTGCAGATGAATATGGTAAAAAATTAAAAGCTGAGCAAGAAGCAGAGATAGCTTAAAATAAGAAAACAAATATGAAAAATACCCTCTCAATTCCGATAGTGGAAAAGGGAGGGTATTAATTTGAAAAATTATATTTACACTATGATGTCAGTGAATAAAAATATTATCTTTCCTATGAATTCAAAAATTATAAATAAAATCATATACCAGCCTATGAAATCTATTTTGTTAGTTTCTTTTAGCCTGTCGTGGAATTGAGATACAGATAGTGTAGTTGCAAATAGAACTAAAACTATAGTAGCTACAGGGAATGCAGTAAAGGCTGATAGAGTTTTAAAATAAAACATTCCATACCATGGAGAAAGTAAAAACATAACAAGCATAATTATTTCAGACATAAAATAATTTATAAGTGCAAAATGTTTAACTTCCTTATCACTGGAATCAATCCAAGCTTTTTCCACTGCTAAATTTAAAGGTACATAGAACTGTGCTAATTTAACTATGATTTTAACCAATATACAGAACACTATAACCAGTGAAAAGTTTTGCCACTTAATAACGCTCACAACAACAGGAATAATAGATAGCAAGATTGCAAAGATTAAAAGTTGTTTTTCGTTTAATTTAGTTGCAAGAGTGTGAACGCCGGACAGTTTTTGGAAGATAGCATTTGTCTTTATAGTATTAGAAATATTTTCTAAGCTATGATGTTCATCTTTTCTAGGTTGTTTAGGTTCTACGACTGATTCTTTTTTTGTTTCAGATTTAAGTTTTTTAGATAAATTAGAAAATTTATTTTTTAATTTATCGGATATGTTTTCTTTCTCTTCAACTTTAGCTGAATTAGCAGAAACTTTTTCTTCTATATTATTATGTTTTACAGTATCTTTTTTGATTTCTAATTTAGAAGTTTTTTCGGTTTTAAGATTATCCTTAGATGGCTTAGTTGCTTTTGATACTTTACTCTTATCTAAAACTTGTTTAGGAGTAGAAATTTTATCTGATGTTTGATTTTCAGACTTAGATTTTTCAAGTTCTGCATTAACAAGTTCTGTAAAGCTTTTATAGTCATAAGAGGAAGCTTTTTTCTCGAATTCTTTAGCGGAAGGCTTATCATTTGCAGGTTTAGATTTTTTGATAGTCTCTTCTTCAACCACACTGACTATTGGAACATCCATGGTGTTCTCAAAGTTTTTTGTTTCGGGTTGTGTAAGTTCTAAATTTTCTAATTTTTCAGCTTGTTTTTCATCATTAAATGAAGAAAAGATAGAAAATTGGTCGTCGTCTTCATTTATAAAATCTTTAAATTTTTCTTTGAGACTTTTTTTATCTTTTGTATTAGCCTTAACAGAGGGTTCTTCTTTTTTTATTTCTTTTTTAATCTTTTTAACATCGTTTAAAGAATCTAAATTTTCTTTTTTGAAGTTTAGTTCGTTCGTTTTGCTAAGGTCTTTAACTTCTTTGTGATTTTCTTTAGAAGGTTCTTCTGAGCCTTTAAGAATAGAAGATTGCTTTTCATAGTCAGAGATATTTTTAGATATTTTTTCATCAACTGCTTTTATTATGTCTTTTAATTCACTTGTAGAGTCTATGCCAGAAAGATTTGTTAGAGGCTTAAAAGTTCGAGTTTCTTGATCGGAAGCATTGTTTTCAATAATTTGTATGCTTATATTTTTCAAACTAGTACCACAATTAGGGCAGTAGTTATCAGAAGACTGAACTTTATTTCCGCAATTAGGACAAAACATTAAATCACCTTCTTTTTTTATATATTATAGCATAAGAGTAAAAATTTTTGCATTTAAAAAGGAAAGCCCAAATTTGAGCTTTCCCAACTTTTGAAAGTTTCTTATTTTGCTTCAGTTTTAGCTTCTTCAGCTGCTGCATTAGCTTCAGCTGCTGCTTCTTCAGCTTTGTCAGCTTCGTTAGCTGCTTTGTTAGCTTCGTTAGCTGCTTTGTTAGCTTCAGCTTCTTCAGTTTTAGCTTCTTCAGCTGCTTTGTTAGCTGCATTAGCTGCGTTTGCTGCTTCTTCAGTTGCTGCGTTTGCAGAGTTAGCTGCTTCGTTAGCTGGTTTTTTAGCTCCACAAGCTACTACACCTAACATCATAACTCCAACAGTTGCTATACTTAATACTTTTCTAAGATTTGTCATTTTTAAATACCTCCTAATTTGTATGTTCACATAATAACCTCTTTATGTGAAAATTAAGTGTTAGTTAAGTTAAATTTCTATAACAATACAAAATTATTTAGAAAATAGAGATAATACATTATGTTATAATTTGAAAAGGAGGATGAAATGTATCAAGCACTATATAGGAAATATCGTTCAAAAACTTTTGAAGAGATAATAGGACAAAACCACGTCACAACAGCTCTGAAAAATCAGATTATAAATAATGAATTTTCTCATGCATACCTTTTTTCTGGCACAAGGGGAACGGGTAAGACTTCTTGCGCAAAGATTTTATCTAGGGCAATTAACTGTGAAAACCCAATAGATGGAAATCCGTGCAACGAATGTGAAGCGTGTAAATCAATTCTTGAAGATAGAGTTATGGATGTTGTGGAGATGGATGCTGCATCAAATAATGGTGTAGACGATATAAGGGAGTTAAAAGATAAAGTAATTTATCCACCACAAAATTTAAAATACAAAGTATATATAATAGATGAAGTTCACATGCTATCCAAAGGAGCGTTCAATGCACTCTTAAAGATATTAGAAGAACCTCCAAAGCATTTGATTTTTATATTGGCAACAACCGAGCCAGAAAAAATACCTACAACTATACTATCAAGGCTTCAAAGGTATAATTTTAAGAGAATAAGTGAAAATGAAATAGTATATAACTTAGACAGAATTTCAAAAATTGAGAATAGAGAAGTTGACCCAGCTGTTTTTGAATTGATAGCCAACAGTTCTGATGGAGCGATGAGAGACAGTCTTTCTCTACTGGACCAACTATTTTCTTTTTCGGATGAAAAATTAACCTATGAGAGAGCCATAGACATACTCGGAGGTGTATCTAATAAGTTCTTATTCAATTTATCAGACGCTATAATAGAAAAGAACTTAGCTAAAGCTCTATCAGAAATGGACGAGCTCTACAAAGCTGGTAAGGATATAACAATTTTAATAAGTGATTTGATAACTCATTTTAGAAATGTTATGGTAATAGGAGCTACAAACTCAACTGCTTTAGTCAATACTAATCAATTTGAGGAGTATAAGAGTCAAGCTTTTAAAGCCGGTGCAAATAGGGTAATAGAGATTATAAAAATTTTAAACAATACTCTATCGATTATAAAATATGCAACTGACAAGAGAGTTATGATGGAGATGTGTTTAGTAGAACTTTGCACGCAAATAACAGACTTAGAGCTTAGAATTAAAGAGTTAGAAGATAAAATAGAAAATATAAAAGTTGGAAATTTCAATTACAGAACTCCTAATATAGAGAACAAAGTTGAAGAACCTAAAAAAGTTGCACCTCAAATTAAAAGAGAGCCTGTAGAAGAAAATACAGTTTCACAAGCTGACTTAGCAAAACCTAAAGAAGAGGTAAAAACTGAGGTAGTTTCTGATTTATCTACTAAGCAGTTAAAAGCTGAATGGAATCAAGTTATTTCCAATTTAAAGAACAGAAATAAGATGTCCACTGCCGTATTATTAGACAAAGTCAGAGATATGGAAGTTTTGAATGGAACAGTAGTCTTGTACTTTGATATGGTTGATGAAATGTTCTATAAGATGAGTTCGAGAGATGAAAACAGAAATGCACTATTGTCACTTTTAAAAGAAACTTATGGCGATGTTGATTTAAAAATGGAAATAAAAGATTTAAAAAACAGAGAAGAGAGTATCGAAAAGTTGAAAAAGCTTGTCGGTGAAGAAAATATTGATATAATCTAAATATAGAAAATTTTAGGAGGATAATATGGCAAGAGGATTTGGTGGATTTCCGGGCGGCGGAAATATGAATAATATGATGAAACAAATGCAAAAGATTCAAAAACAAATGGAGACTTTGCAAGAAGATTTAAAGAGTCAAGAAGTTGAAGCCTCATCAGGTGGCGGAGCAGTAAAGGCTGTAGTAAATGGAAATAAAGAGCTTATAAGTGTTAAAATAGATCCAGAAGTAGTAGATCCAGAAGATGTAGAAATGCTTGAAGATTTAATCGTAGCTGCAATAGGCGAAGCTATGAGAACAGCTGAGGATAAAGTTAACTCAGAAATGGGAAAAATCACAGGCGGTCTTAATATACCGGGGCTATAATAATGGCTAAACGTGCAAAGTCTATTGAACAGTTAATATCTCAATTAAATAAATTGCCGGGTATAGGCAGCAAGACAGCTCAAAGACTAGCATATCATGTTATAGACATGAAAGATGAGGAAGTTAGAGAACTTTCTAATGCCATGCTCGATGCAAAACAAAATATACACAAGTGTAAACAGTGCCAAAATTTTACAGATGAAGAAGTTTGTGACATCTGTAGAGATAATACAAGAGATACCAGCACGATATGTGTAGTTGAATATCCTAAAGATGTAGAGGCACTCGAGCGTAGTAACTGTTATCATGGTCTATACCATGTTCTTCACGGAACAATTTCTCCATCAAGAGCTATACATGCAGATGAGTTGAGCATAGGTAGCTTGATAAAGAGATTGGAGACAGAAGATATAAAGGAAATAATCGTTGCGACTAATCCTACAACAGAAGGAGATACTACAGCGCTTTATATTTCAAGATTAATTGAACCTTTGGGTATAAAAGTTTCGAGAATAGGATATGGACTTCCTGTTGGTGGAGATTTAGAATACTACGACGAAATAACTATATCTACAGCACTTGAAAACAGAAGAACATTAAACAGAGAACTATAAATTTAAAGAATTAAAAGTCAGAGATTTAAGTATTTCTGGCTTTTAGCATATAATTTTATTATTTTTATAATAAAGGTTAAATTTGGTCAAAAAATTGGGTATAATGATATCATTGCAAATATTTTAGTTGGGGAGTGGATAAATGTCAGATATAAAGAATAATAAAAATAAGGATAAAGATAAATTCAATAATTTGAAAAATCCTAAAAATATCTACTACATTTTAGCTATAGTTACCATATTGTTGGTACCTTTAGTGAGTAGATTTTTTGAACAGCAAAAACCAGAAATAAAAGAGGCATCTTATGACCAATTTGTAAGTATGGTTGAAAGTGGAAAAGTAAAAGAAGTTAATGTTAAAGATAGAAAATATGTCTTTGAAGTTGCAGAATCTAATTCTGATAAGACTACTGAATATGAAACATATAGAGTAGAGGGACATCAAGGCATAGTGGACTTAATGTTAGAACATAATGTTAAGATAAATAGAGAATTTCCTAAAGAAGTTTCAGCATTTGTATCTATGATAATCTCATTTGTATCTACTTTTGGGATGATAATTCTACTGTATGTAATACTATTTAAATTTGTATTCAAAAAATTAGGTGGAGAAGGCGGAATTGGACCAATGAGATTTGGAAAGAGTAATGCCAAGATATATGTTGAATCTACAGATGGGATTACTTTTGAAAATGTTGCAGGACAAGATGAAGCTAAGGAAGCTCTTACAGAGATAGTTGATTTTTTACATCAACCAAAGAAATACACTTCTATAGGCGCTAAGTTACCTAAAGGAGCGCTATTAGTAGGCCCTCCGGGGACAGGTAAGACACTTCTTGCAAAGGCGGTAGCCGGAGAGGCAAAAGTTCCATTCTTCTCAATTTCAGGCTCTGAATTTGTGGAGATGTTTGTTGGACTTGGAGCTGCCAAAGTAAGAGATTTATTTAAACAAGCTCACGAAAAAGCACCTTGTATAATTTTTATAGATGAAATTGATACAATAGGTAAAAAACGTGACGGCGCTGGATTTGGCGGAAATGACGAAAGAGAACAAACTCTAAACCAATTACTTTCAGAAATGGACGGATTTGAAGGAAATGATGGAGTAGTAATACTTGCTGCTACAAATAGACCTGAATCACTTGACCCAGCTTTATTAAGACCGGGTAGATTTGATAGACGTGTGCCTGTTGAATTACCTGATTTAGCTGGTAGAGAAGCCATTTTGAAAGTGCATGCAAAGTCAATTAAAAAAGAAACTGAGATAGATTTCAATCAAGTGGCACGATCTACTGCAGGAGCAAGTGGTGCAGATTTAGCCAACATGGTTAATGAAGCTGCTTTAAGAGCTGTAAGAGAAGGTAGAAGTCTTATGAGCCAAAGAGACTTGGAAGAGTCAGTTGAAGTAGTGCTTGCAGGATATGAAAGAAAAAATGCTGTAATTTCTCCAAAAGAAAAAGAAGTCATTGCATACCATGAAGTTGGGCATGCTCTAGTAGCCGCAAAACAAAATGGTACAGCTCCAGTTCACAAGATAACTATAGTACCACGTACTTCAGGTGCACTTGGATATACAATGCAAGTTGACGAAGAAGAAAAATTCCTAATGAGTAGCAAAGACTTATTCAGTCAAATAGTAACATTGACAGGTGGTAGAAGTGCAGAAGAATTGATATTTAATCTAAAGACTTCAGGCGCTTCAAACGACATAGAAAAAGCTACTAAGATTGCCAAAGCTATGATAACAAGATTTGGTATGAGTGATGAATTTGGATTTGTCGCTATGGAATCAATGACAAATCAATATTTAGGTGGAGATTCAGCTTTGACAGTATCTCCTAAGAAACAAGCTGAAATTGACGATGCTGTTTATAAATTAGTGGAAAAAGCACATTTAGAAGCTGTAAATATTTTAAAGGATAATATGGAAGCGCTTCATGAAATTGCAAGATATCTACTAAAAGAAGAAACAATAACAGGGGAACAATTTATGGATATTCTAAAGAAGTTTGATTCAAATTACGAACCGATAACTTTAGAAGAGCCAGAAATTGAAGAGTAAATCAAAAATAAATTTATAATTATAAAAAATGGCTCTATGTCAAATATTGGGGAGACTCGAGTTAACGAGTCTCCCCAATATTTGACATAGAGCCAATAAAAATAGCATTCCTCACGGGAATGCTCAGGTTGTAGACAAACCCAGGAATTTTCCTTGGGTTTGTTTGCATTTTAATAGCTTTAATAATTTATTAAAAATATCCGTAAAAATATGCCTTATTAGATCCTTATTCGGGTTTAATCTATACATTAAGGTTGCTAACTTTTTCATATTTAGGCATGCAAAGGTAAGTGCTGCTTTCATTTCCATTTTTCCTTTACCAATCATATTGGTGTATCGAAATCCATGGAATTCTTTAGCACTTCCAAATACTCTTTCGATTGTTTCTTTTCTTCGACTGTAGTCTTCTTTTCCTTGATTTGTATATCTGTATTCTTCTGATATATCAAGATAGTTTTGCCAGATGTGTCTAGTGATTACTTTTTGATGGTTTTTACTTTGAGTACACATACTTAGATTTGGACAGTTTTTACATACTTTTTTATCACTTTTATATTGTCTATATCCTTGTCTATCTGTTGTTTTATAGTCTAGGACTTGATTTTCTGGGCATAGGTAGCAATCATAGTATGCATCATAGACATAATCTTTTTTGTAATAGGGCTTTTCTGTTTTGGCTTTTCTTTTTGGGGCGGTGTAGGGTAATACGGGTAGCGTGGAATCATCAATGAGTTTTTTGCTATGGCTGGTGTTTTGTAGCCGGCATCCATGACTATTTTTTCTGCATGATATTGTTTTAATTTTTCTTCATAAAAGGGGATAAAGCTTGTGCTGTCATGAAGATTGCCTGGAAATATTTTGTAGGCTAAGACCCAGCCGTTTTTATCACAGGAGGTTTGTACATTGTAGGCGAATACTTCTTTGTGTTCTCCTTTATGGAAAAGTCCACTTTCTGGATCTGTTGTGGACGTGGTGATTTTTCTTATTTCTTGGCTTTTACTTTTTTCTTTTAAGGGTTTTTTACCATGCTCTTTTCTGTCTTCATCGATTTCTTTTTCTAGGTCTTCTTGATAGGCTTTTGCTTGGACTTTTATTTCTTCTCTTTTATTTTTATGTCTATTTGCATGGGCTTTTACGTGGGTTGCATCGACAAATTGTATTTTGCTATCTACAAAGCCTTTGTCCATTGCTTGGCCTAATATATTTGCAAAGATTTCTTCAAAAATCTTTGTATCTTTAAATCGTCTTCTGTAGTTTTGACTAAAGGTGGTAAAGTGTGGAATCTTATCATAAAAATCAAAGCCTAGAAACCATCGATAGGCAATGTTTACTTCAATCTCTTTTATTGTTTGGCGCATACTTTTTATGTTGAACAAGTATTGAATGAATATGATTTTAAAAAGCACGAGTGGGTCTATGCTTGGTCTTCCATTATCTAAGCAGTATTTATCTTCAACTAAATCATAGATAAAGTCAAAGTCTATGTATTTATCTATTTTTCTAAGTATATGGTCTTTAGGGATTAATTCTTCGACTGAGATCATCTGAATTTGATCTGTTTTTCGTTTGTTATTTTTGGACAGCATGTTTCCACCTACTTTCTTGGTAGTTTTATACCCTTATTAGCCCATGTTTAGCCATTTATGCATGAAAAAAGGTAGATGTTTTTCGCTTTACACCTACCTTTGTCATCAGTCTGAGCATTCCTCAAAGGAATGCCATTTCTATTTAGAATAACAATATTTATTATCAAATAGTTTGACGAAAAAAGAATAATAATATATAATATGTGCAAGAAAAATATTTAGGAATATTTAGATGTGTATATGAAATATTATTTTAATTTTTATAGGTATAAGAACGGAGATATATAGCTATTTTAGAAGAAGATAGTGTGAGGATGTATTAGAAAGGAGAAGGTATTTATGAAAAGAAAAATTAGTTTATTAAGCTTAGTTTTATTGATGATAATTATGAGTACATCGACAACATTTGCTAATCATGTAGAAAATGAAAACATGTACAAGCAAATGAAAACATGTACAAGCAAATGAATGATGAGATAAATATAGAAAAAGAAAAATTAAGAGAAGACTTATATGAACAATTGAAAAAACAAGATGCTTTAGTATTAATGGAAGTCTATGAAGAAATATTGTATCCTGAGATAGAAAGGCAGATAGAAAGAGAATATGCTGAAAAATATGGATATGTTAAGCCGACAGAATATAGATCAAGTTCAGGCGGAAGAAGTTATTATGCACCTAGGGGTGGAGTGGTTACCTATTTGACGAAATCGTTTGATTATAAACCAACAGAAGTATTGATAATGGGACTTGATGAAGATAAAAGCTATGATTTAGTTTTAAATATGAGTTCATTTAGTGCTGGGGATGTAGTTAAATCAATTTTAGGTTTCATACCTAAATCTGGTTTTTCAGTAGTTTTTACATTGCAAAGCATGGTTGATAGATTGGCAATTAATAATATAAAACAATGTGGCAGGTGTGCAAAGGTAATTAATACTTATAGTAGAGAGTGGAACACTAGAGCATCTATTGTCACAGGATGGTGTGATAGATTTAATTTAGAAGTACCTAGCAATGCTTATAATGTGTCTTTTGAAAGTTTTTAGGATATGAAAATTAGAAGAAAAATAAGTGTAGTCTACTTTTTATTTTTTATATTTTGTATATATGTCTTGGTAAGGTATCATGACCTTGAAGTGTGGCCAAAATGGCAACAACTGACAAGAGAAAGAGTCATATACCTTATGAATACAGATGTGCAATGGTCAAAAGAGCCAATAACTCATATAGGTTATTTAGTGGGAATGGCAATGTGTCTATTTCATCTAACTATTGAGTTATTAGAAAAGAACTATACAAAAAAGGTAAAGAACTATATAAAAAGTAAAAAATATTTGATAAATTTAGCAATATGGATAGTTGCAATCAGCTTAATCTTTGTGATAAGTAAGCTAACATTTTACAAGGTATATATGGATTTGATTATTCCGCTTGCCTATTCTCTAGGTGGTTTTATCTTCATAAACAGCAAGGAAGCGAATGAATAAGAAAAATAAAAAGTCGTCTTATCACTAAGGCGACTTTAATTTATTTTATTTGCAATTGCTTTAAAGAATATTCCGACAATTGAGTGAAATCTTTTTAAATCAGTGATGTATGCAAAGTCACTGCCAAATATTTTTTTCTCTGTTTCTAAATCTTCTTCAAGGCCTGTGAAAACTCCAAGCACATTTATATTCATTAGTCGAGCCTTCATAATTGAATTATATGTGTCATACTTGGCGACTTCATCGACGTAGTTTTCTACGCCGAGGTCTGCCATGCCAATTAGTCCGAGGTCGGTTTCATCATTTGGCTTACCATCTGAAAGAACAATTAAGAATTTTCTATCGTGAGGATTTTTTTCGATTAAGTGGGTGATTAGTTTAATTGCAAGCCCATCACGATTGCTACCTGAACCTTGAAATTTAAAAATTTCAGAGTTCTTGAGTTTTGAATCGTGGTAGTCTCTATACGTCTTTACAATCATGTGGTCAAAAAAATTGTTAAAGGACATAACTCGAGTGTCTATATTCAAGGATGTGAGAGCTTCAGCAATTATAAATGCCTCGATTGCCACATCACTTTGTCTGATGGTTTGAGAGGCAGATGAGTCGAGCAATATATCCACTGATATGTCACCTAAATCATCAGAATAGTTTCGTTTAAAGATTTTTTGATTGTTTGAGTACAGACTCTTCCAAATCTCGCTTGCCACCAATTCTCCGGTTGTGCTGCGTATATTGTATTGTTCAGAATTTTTTAGAATAGAGTTTTTTAAAACTTCTTTTAAATTAATGACGGCTCTTTTAAAGTGGAGCTCGTCAGCTTTATATTTTTCTAAATTTTTTCTGTGAGTTTCTTCGGCTTGTGCTTTGAAAAAAGAATCTTTTAAATTATATTCTCCATTTGTGAAATATAATTTTACATTTTCGTGTATTCCTGTACATATTTCATTTTCAATTTTTTTAACTTCGTTCGCACGAGCAATTGGCTTCCCGTATCTTCTCTCGACTATTGCTGAATAGTCTTTTGCTCCGGATTTAATTTCCGACCTATCTATAACTTCTTTTAAATCTTCATAGATGGATTGAGTGAACTCGGCAGATTCAATGTTGAATTTTTCAAGATCAGAAATTTCCACTTCTCTGACATTTACCACAACAGGGCTTACTATCTGCTTGGATTTAACTTTTTCAATAAACTTTTCAACTTTATCTAGAGCAGGTATATTGTCGTAGATATGGAAATATTTTTGGTACGTATTTTTTAGAAAATTCAGTAGCTCGTAGGTCTCTAATGAGTTGAAGTTTTCTATTTCAATTAGCAACTGTTCCAAACTTCCATTAGCTATTCTGGCAGATTTTAAGTATTTGGAGTAGTATGCTCTTTCGAGTTCTTCACCGATTGAAGATGGTTGTATAAAATCATATTTGCTTTTTAAGTCTTTTATAAATTCATCAAAAAAATCACGTGTACCGGGACGAAATTCAAATAGTTTCTCACGAATTGCATTTTCAATTGTGAGTGCCATGACCATCTTTAAATCTTTATAATTACTTTTTGAATTCACATGAAAGCTCAAAAATTTTTCTATGGTAAATTTATTGTAGATTTTTTGTGTCATTCCAAGCAGAGCAAGCCTGTAGTAGCTTTCGCAAAGGAATGTCTTAGTATCGACATCAGATGAATAATCTTCTGAAACAGTCCATACAATGTTTTTGTTTTTACTCATTAAATAAATCCTCGGATTTTAAGTCTTTTCTTATTAAAGTTTTTAGGACATCTCCCACTATTTCACTTTCATAAGCATCAAAAGATTTGTGACTAATGCCCATTTCGATTGCACTGTTTATACCAAGTCCCATTTCCATCAATTTAATAGCTCCGAGTAGGCCACGTAGGTCTATAGGTTTTGAAGATATTTCGGAATTTAAACTCTTTAATTCTATATCTAAGAAGAATCTTGTGAAGAGTTCAACATATTCTTCTTTTAGATTTGTCTTATCTCTTAAAACTAATTTCAAGTTTTCTTCGGAGATGGTTGGCATTTCAATTACCATAAATCTTGAAACTAGAGCTTCATTTAAATCTCTTGTTCCAATGTAGCCGTGATTCATAGTTGCAATAAATCTTGTGGCTTCATGCAGTTTTAATCTGCCATATCCTGATACGTCAATTATCCTTCTGTAGTCGAGTGCTGAGTGGACAACTGAAAGAGCTTCGTTTTTAGCCATGTTTATTTCGTCAAACACTCCAAAACCACCAAACTCACCGCATTCGTAAACAGGGCCTTTTTTTAATGTGACAGTGTTGTCTTTAAAAGTATCTGTACCGATTAGAGAAGCGGAGTCTGTGTTTACATTTAGAGATATTGTCCAAAGTGGTCTGCTAAATAGAGTAGATAAATTTTCTGAAAGTACATTTTTACCTGTGGCCTTAGGGCCTGTTAGTAGAATGTGGTTTCCGGATAGTATTCCAGCTATGGCTTTTTCCCAAACTTCTTTTCCGTAAAATTTGAAGTTCACTTCGGGTATTCTGTATTCTAAGTCTTTATCTAATTTATAGTAAGCTCTAAATTTCTCAACTTCATTGATTAAATTAGAGTCTATATTCTGTGTTTTTAAAAATTCTAATAGTTCCATTTATCCTCCTAAAATGTGTTGCATAAATAATTCTACATCAATTATACCCATAATGAACAATTATTTCAGAAATGTTACAGAGCTTATGTTATCTGTAACATAAACTTAAAGTAAGAACTTATGTATTAATGATACAATGATTGTGTAAATGAGAATAGGGTGATGAGATGAAAAAGAATATTAAATTTTTATTTGCATTACTTTCTCTTATAATTTTGTTCAATTCTTCCACGGCATACGCAAAGGTATTTAAGGACACAAAAAACCATTGGGCTAAAGTCTATATCGACGAGATGAGCGATAGAGGTTTTCTAACAGGATATGCCCAAAACACATTCAAACCGGACGATATGATGAGCAGAGCAGAGTTTTATTCCATAATAAATTCCATGGCAGGTTTGGAAAAAACTTACACTGTTACTTTCTCAGATGTATCAACATCTGATTGGTACTATCAAGACATTGCAAAGGCAATTAAGGCCGGTTATCTTACACCTACAACAGGAGCTTTAAACCCAAACAAACCAATTTCAAGACAAGAAGTGATGGCAATAATAGGTTATATGTACAAAGTAAAACCGGATGCCGGAGCTGTAGCTAAATTTACAGACGTTTCTTCAATTAGAAATGAGAACAGAGGTTATGTTGGAGCGCTAGTGAAAGTTGGAGTTGTGAATGGGGGAGCAGGTGGTATGCTCTATCCTAATAATCCAATGACTAGAGCAGAAGTTGCAAAGGTACTCTTTACTATGGTGGACAAATATGAACTTCCTTCAGAGAGAGTAGTTGTGGACAGCAAAATCAAATTTGGGGACAGAAATCTATATAATTAAGAGCTTGGAAACAAGCTCTTTTTTATTTTTATCAAAAATTATAAATAGTTTGAAAGATTTTTAACAAATGAACCTTTTTAGTTCTAAAAGACTCTTATATATAGATGCATCAAAAAGAAAGGAGACTGAGCATGGACGATATTCAAATGGTTGAAGCTATAAAGGCCGGCGACAAAGAAGCTTTTAACCAGTTGTATGAAGAGTATAGTTTACGGCTATATAGAACAGCATACTTGATTGTAGGGAATTCTTATGATGCTGAAGATGTACTGCAGGATACATTTATATCGGCTTATAAAAATATGTCTGATTTAAAAGACCACACTAAATTGAAGACATGGCTATATGCTATTTTAAAAAATAGAGCTTATAAAAAATACAATAAGAATCAAAGAGAATTTCCAGAACAAGATATCTTAGAAAAAATTGAAGTTAAGGGAACTGAAAATATAAAAGAAGATAGATTTGCATTGAAAGATGAAATTCAAATTTGTCTTATGAAGCTAAAACCAAAACTTAGGGAAGTCATAGTGCTATATTACTACAATGACTTCACAATTGCAGAAATTGCTCAGATTTGCGGGAGTTTTCAAGGAACTGTTAAGTCAAGGCTGTATAAGGCGAGAAAAGATTTGAAAAGAGAATTAGAAAAGCTAAATTCAGACGTCGTATTGCCGAATAGGGAGGAAGCAAATGGTTGATAAAGAAAAATTTGAAGATGTGAGGGAACAAATTAATTCTTCTGTTGATGGAATATTTCCTTCCGATTTTGTAAAAAATAAGATTGATTTACAAATAAGAGACTTGGAGCGAGAAAGAGGAGGATTTATGATGAAGAGAATGAAGAAATTAAAATTAGCAGCAGCTTTATCGATTTGTATTTTAGTAGGTAGAGTAGGAGTTTATGCCATAGGTACTATTACGGGTACAATAAGCTCTTCAACTTCTTACTACAACTATACAAAGTATGAAGATATTAAAAAAGCTGAAAAGAAAGCTGGACTTGAAGCAGTGGTTCCGGAAACTATAGGAGACTTTAAGTTTGATGGAATTAGAATAGTGGATGTAGCTGATACAGATGATGAAGGCAATCAAATGAATAAGCGAAAAGCAATTGATGTTGCATATAAGGATAGCAATGGAACTATAGGAGAATTATCTTTAGATAAATTTTCACCAAATCAGCCTAAAATTGAAGAACAACCATATACAGAAAAAAGACAAATAAATGGACACGATTTTTATTTCACTCGTTTAGAAAGTTTATTTTTAGCAAGTGAAAAGGAAATGACTCCTGAAGAAAAAGAACGTTCAGAAAACGACCCTTTATTTAACGTTGGAATTGGTGGAGAGGGTACAAAAAGAGAAACTTCAATCTCTCACCACCTATCTTTTGAAGATAATGGTATAACATATAATTTTATGACAAGTGAAGAGATAAGTTCAGAGAAACTATTTGAAATGGCAAGTGAGTTTTTTAAATAGAATATAACCCAAATTGATTTATAAATAGATTTTAATTAGATGGATTGTTTTAAAAGACAATCCATTTTTTAATTGTTAGAGAGATTAGAGATTTATGTATCCTTTTAAGCTGTGGTATAATTAGTTCGGAGGCTGAAATGAATACAAATACGAGAAAAATAATAGCTTTAGTAGCATTGTTATTATTGGGGACGGTAATATATTTTTACTATAGAAATACAGCTAGTAGAGAGATAGTTTTAGATAAAAAGATAAAGGTTACAGAGAGTGCAAAAAGTTTTCATCTATCTACAAATGGGTTGATGATATTTGACAACAACTTATACATACTCAATCGAGATGGTGATTTGATAAAGACAGTTAAAGCTAAAAATGTAGAGTTAGAAGCTTTCTTTGCAAATAACTATGCCTTCTTATATGACCAAGATCTTGGAAGAATAAGTCAATATCAAGATAGTGGAGAATTTATAAGGAATATAAAAATAACCGACACTCTTTTCAATATAAAATATGAAAATAAAAATTTTATCTTGCATACCAAGTATGAAAATGGAGAGAGACTTTGGTGTCTAACAACAGATGGAAAGCTAAAGAAGATATATGAATCTGCGAATTCAATATTGGCTTATGATGTAAAGGATATGGACACATTTGTAATAGCAGAGTTGAAGGTTGAAACTAATGGATATACAACAAATTGTGTAATTAAAAACTCTTCGAAGAACAAGACTTACTCAAATGGTTCTGAAGTTGCATTGGCTGTAAAGTACTCTGATTCAAGAGTTGTGATGGTGACAAATAAGAATCTATATGCATTTGAAGGAGATGAAGTCAAATCTGTAGAGATTCCAAATATGTCTGATGTTGCTGTGGTGGATAGAAGTGTTTATCTGCTACACTCAGGGATTCTTTCTAAATACAATTCTAAGTTAGAAGAAGTTACCAAACATATAGTTGCAGCGAATGTTGAAAAATTACAGCAAGTTTCAAAATCACTCTATGCCTATTCAAATTCTGATATAGCTGGGAATTTATTGCAGAGAAATGAATTCTACTACAGATTTCCATCAGAAGCAGAGAAGATAGAAATTTCCGGAATTAGAATAGGAGTGCTTCAAGATGGAACGGTAACTCTTTATAAAGTGACTAATGGTAGAAATGAAGTGGGAGAGGTAAACAAATGAGTGCACTAAACGAATTTGAAAAATATCTTAGAACAGAAGGCGTGCTAACACCTTTTGGAAAATTAGTGATAATTTTAGTAGTTTTCCTAATAGGATTCTTTATATCAAAATTTTTGAGATGGATGTTTATGTCTAGGATAGAACATCAATTGAGACATGGCACATATTCAAACCCAAGGTTACTTACCATTGTGAGCATTCTAAACAAAGTGGTTGTTGTGGTTATTATGATAATATGCGTGACAATCTCTTTGGATATTTTAGGCCTTAACACAGCTTCAATTATGGCGACTCTTGGGGTTGGTTCATTGGCGCTTTCTTTTGGAGCTCAAACTCTTGTAAAAGATTGTATAAATGGATTCTTTATAATGCTTGAAAATCAATTTTCAGTTGGAGATACTGTCATAATAGAGGGTAAGACTGGGATAATTGAAGATATAGGACTTAGAACTACAATAATAAGAGACTTTGATGGTTCGAAACACATAATTCCAAATGGAACTATAGGGATAGTAACTAACCAACAAAGAGGAAATATGAGAGCTAAGGTGGTTTGCTCAGTATCTGCTTCTGAAGATCCGAATAGAGTTATAGAGCTCTTAAACAAAAAGCTGAGTGGTATGAGAGCTGAAGGCTTGATAGGTAGTCCTGCAGTTTGGGGAGTTACAAACAACACCAATATGGGCTATGAAATTACTGTGGTGGCGTATGCCAAGGCGGGTTCACAATACGGAGTTGAGTACAAGTTAAGAGAGAGCATAGTTGAAGTCTTTAATGAAAACGGAATAAAACTGCCGATTTTTAAATATGAATTAAACGACAATAGGAGGTAAGATGCTATATTATAAAGTAGGAGATATAGTAACTCTAAAAAAAGGACACCCTTGTGGTGAAAATATGTGGGAGATAACAAGAACCGGTGTAGACATAAAACTAAAGTGTCTAGGTTGTGAAAGACAAATTTGGATTTCAAGAATTGACTTTGAAAAGAGAGTCAGAAAGATAAAAGAGGGAGAAAAATTTGTCAGCATTGTTCACCATAAAAAAGAAGAAGAGTAAAATGAAATTATGTAATAAAAAAGAGAGAGGTAAGGATAAAAACTTTTACTTCTCTCTTTTAATTTAATTTTCGTCTAAGTCGAATTGTTCAACTCTTGTGGCAATGCTAAATGAGTTATCTACTATTTCTGAATTGTATTCGGAATTAAAAAGTGTAGATGAAACTATATAATCGGCACAAGTTTTAGATGTTGCAAGAGGAACATCGTATAGAGTTGTTATTCTCAAAAGAGCCTTTACATCTGGGTCGTGTGGTTGCATTTCAAGAGGATCCCAGAAGAAAATTAAAATATCAACTTTTCCCTCAGCTATTCTTGAGCCGAGTTGTTGGTCTCCGCCAAGTGGCCCTGAAAAAAGTCCTTCAACATCAAGGTCTGTGTGCTTTGAAATTAGGGCGGCAGTTGTACCTGTTCCGACTAATTTATGATTCGCCAAATTAGATTTGTTGGCAATTGCCCAAGCAACAAGTTCATCTTTTTTATTGTCGTGAGCTACTAACGCTATGGTTTTTTGAGCATTTACTTTAATATTTTTAGTATTCATAAAAAACCTCCTTAATTTATTATATAATATAAATTGGGGATTTGAATTAATAATAATTTTATTATTAATTTGACAATTTCAAGTATATCTTATATAATACCTAAGTTAATATCCTTGCTCATTCAAAAAGGATGAGCCACTAGTCCACGAGGAGGTGAATTATGAGAAAGTACGAAGCAATAGTAATGTTCTACCCAACAGTAGAAGAAGAAAAGAGAGTAGCAGCTTTTGAAAGACTTAAGAAAATCATAAGTGATAACGGAAGTATCACAAACGTTGATGAATGGGGCATGAGAAAGTTAGCATACGAAATCGAGTACAACAAAGAAGCTTTCTATTACTTAGTTGAATTTGAAACAGAAGCTGAAGTAATTAAAGAATTCGACAGAGTTGCAAGAATTTTAGAATCTGTAATGAGACACATGGTAGTTAAATTAGAGGATTAAGGTGAAATTATGAATAATGTCAGTTTGATGGGGAGACTTACAAGGGATCCGGAACTAAGATATACACCAAGTGGTACAGCAGTAGTTAGATTTACTCTTGCTGTAAACAGAAGACTATCAAAGGATAAAAGAGCTGAGGCAGAGCGAAATAACCAACCTACAGCAGACTTTATCTCATGTACAGCTTGGAACAAGACTGCGGAAGTAATCGCTAATTATGTAAAGAAAGGCGATAGACTTGTGGTTCAAGGGAGAATTCAAACCGGAAGATACGATGACAAGGATGGAAAGACAGTTTATACAACTGATGTAATTGTTGAAAACATGGACTTCGTTGAAACTGCTGGAGATAATATGCAATCTCAACAGATGAGAAGACCTGAACCACCAGTTAACTCAGCGTATTCAAATGACTTCCAATCTGCATCAGGTAGTTTTGGAAACACTTTTGGATCTGACTCAGACAATGATGAGGGATTTTACCATATAAATAATGAAGACATTCCATTTTGAGGAGGGTAGAAAGTGCAAAGAAGATTTAGACCAAGAAAAAAAGTCGATCCATTTGAAAAGGATAAGACTAAGAAAATAGATTACAAAGACGTAGCTCTTCTAAAGAACTATATCTCAGAAAAAGGAAAGATTCTTCCAAGAAGAATCACTGGACTTAATGCAAAACACCAAAGACAAATGACAGCAGCTATTAAGAGAGCTAGACAAGTAGCATTAATTCCTTATTCAGCAGACTAATTTAAGGCAAGTCTTAGGACTTGTCTTTTTTAATGGGACGAATTGTCAAATCAAATGCAACACCTATGGTAAGAGACCAAAAAGTTCTTCTTTAGGTGTTTTATATTTTATACATTTTCTAGGTCTATTATTCATTAAACTTAAGTTATAATTTAATTCATCAATATTCACTTCTGATAAATCCATACCCTTAGGATAAAACTCCCTCAAAAGTCCGTTACTATTTTCATTTGTACCTTTTTGCCATGCACAATAGGGATCACAAAAATAAGTTTTGCATCCTAATTCTTTTTCTATTTTCTCAAATTCTGAAAATTCTTTACCTCTATCAAAGGTTATTGTTTTTACTAATTCTTTTGGATAATCTTTTAATGCATTTATTATTGCTGGTGTTACGCTTTCCGACTTTCTATTTTCAACTAGGATTGCTATATAATATCTAGATTTTCTTTCTGCTAAAGTTACGAAACAACATCTACTTTTCCTTTTATGATCTAATCTGCCTGATTCCACTGTATCTGCTTCCCAGTGGCCTAATTCTTGCCTTCTGTATATCTCTTTAGGTCTTTTCTTAATTGTTCTACCTTTATCATTGAATTTTCCTCTTTTTTCTGCTGGCCTTTTAAATTTAGCTTTTCTTCTCAAATTTTTCATACTAGTTTTTGGCAGCTTTTTGGCGTGTATCATTCTATATATCGTTGATGTAGATGGTAATTCATGAATCTCATTTGTGTTTCTATTTGATATTTGTTCAGGGGACCAATGTTCGTTAATCTTTACAGTTAAATAATCAATAACATCTTTAGAAAATTACTTTTTCTATGGCAGTCTTTTCTTCTATCAATATATTTATCATTTGCCTTTATCGGAAAGTACTTAGTGTAACTTCCCCTACTAACTTTTATCTTAGATGAATTTCTTTTAATTTCTCTAGATATTGTACTAGGTGACCTTTTAAGTGCTTGTGCAATTTTCCTTATACTCATTCCTAAATTTAAAAATTGGTAAATACAAGATCTTTCTTCTATGGTAAGATGGTTATAGCTCATAGTTAATCACTCCTTTTAATATGTTTTGTTTGGTCACTTACATATTAACACAGCTGATTAGCTATGAGTTTATTTATGTTGCACTTGTTATGATAAATTATCATGGATAAATTATCGTAATAAGTACAATATTAAATAAATTCATAGCTAAATTTCTATGTTAAAATGTAAGTAATTAGATAAGGATATCTTAATAAGAATAGTATAAGAAAGAGTTTTTATTTAATATTTTTAGGTTTTGATAAAAATTAAAAATATTATTGAAGAATAAGGGGTGTTTAAAATCAAAAATAAAATAATGATAATTTCGCTAATTATAATAATAGTATCTTGTATTCCAATCTTTTTTGTAGGAAAATCTCATGTATATGGATTTTTAACAGCATTAAATTGTTATGTTTTAAGTCCATTCTCACTCCCTACATTAATTTTAATGCCATTTGTTCATAAGAATAAAAAGTTGTTTTTTTGGTATATTTTATTATTTCCATTGGGATGGAATATTTTTTTTATCTTTTATTTTTTTGGCGGTGAATTATATAATTATATAAGCATAGTGTCTTTTATAGTAGGTATTTTAACATCTTTATTTTTGATGGATTATAACAGTAAATTTAAAACTAAATAAGCTCATAGTTAAATTTCTACGTTAAAATGTAAGTAATCAAATAAAACATATTAACAAGAACAATTAACTATGAGCTATAATCATCTTATATGAGCATCATTTTAAAATTTATTCTATTGGAAGTTCTCCAATTGACATCAGCAATTCTTTTGCTCTATCCAAATCTTCGTCAGGAACGTAAACTCTTATCCCAACTCCAACATTAGCATATATGACTTGAGCGGTTGAATCATTCATTTGAGAAGATTCTTCGAAGTGTGGTATATTGTTATCTTCCAAAATTCCTATAATTCCACCAAGTTTCAATCTATCAATTACGGAAATTAACTCTACAAATTTTGGTTCATGTTCATCGATATTTTTAAATTTAAGCATACTCAACCTCCTCTTTTAATATAATAATCTATACCCAAAAACAAAGTTTTTCTTTGATATATAAATTAATAATCTTAAAGTGTTTAAAAGATAGATTTTAAATATACTATAAATTAGGGGACTAAATCAAAGGAAATAAAGAAATTATATTAATGCCATTATTCTTCTGTGATAGATGGAGATAGGAATGGTTTTACAATAGCAGTATTAGAAGTAGAATACTTTACAAAGAGTTTAATCAGTTTTAAAGATGGGAGTTAAGAGAGCGGATATATTTTTTGAGACTTTTAACCGGTGATTGAGTTGGTTAAAAAATGAGTATTGAATACAAAAAAAGGCGATGGATTGGGTTAAGATCCACCGTCTTTTTTTAATTACATATTCTTTGAATAGAATTCAACGATTAATTGGTCATCAATTTCTATTGGAACATCTTCTCTTGCTGGAATAGAAACTAATGTAGCTTTAAAGCCTTCTTCTTTAGAGATGTAAGGATAAGAAGTTACGAAGTTTGTTTCAAAGTTTTCTTTGAACATAGCAACTTTTTTACCTCTTGCAGAAAGTTCAATAACATCTCCTGCGTCACATCTGTAAGAAGGAATATTAACCTTTTTACCGTTTACAGTTACGTGTCCGTGAGTAACCATTTGTCTTGCTTGTCTGATAGATGACGCAAAGCCCATTCTGTAAGCTAAATTGTCAAGTCTTCTTTCAAGGAAGATAACTAAGTTAGGACCAGTTTGTCCAGTTGTTTTCTTAGCTTCTTTAAATAAGTTAACAAATTGTTTTTCAAGAACACCGTAGTAAGCTCTTAATCTTTGTTTTTCAAGTAATTGCTTACCATATTCAGTTAATTTCTTGTCACTTCTTGCAGTACCCTTTACGGCTCTCTTCATAGCCTTTGGGTGTCCACATACGTTAAGTCCTAATCTTCTTGATTGTTTAAATCTTGGTACCATCATTCTTGCCATTTTATTATTCAACTCCTAATATATTCTCGCCGCGATAATTTAAGAGCCGAGAGCATTATACTAAATAACAGGGGAAAAGTAAAGCGAAAATCGATAAAAAGTGTGCTATAATGTAACCTACGGAGGAATTAAATGATACTTAAAAATGCGAATTATATTGATGTAATAAATGGAAAAGTTGTCACATCAGTTGATATAGAAATAGAAGATGGAAAGATTGTAAATATAGGTCAAAATTTAAATGGAAATGACTATATAGACTGCAGTTCAAAACTAATTGTGCCTGCGTTTACCAATGCACATACTCACATGGGCATGAGCATGATGAGAAATTACTCGGACGATTTGGAACTTCAAGATTGGCTCGAACAAAAGATATGGCCTTTTGAAGCTAAGTTGACTAAAGAGGATATGTATTGGGGTTCAAAGTTATCTGCGATTGAGTCTGTAAAAAACGGCGTTTGTGCAGTGGTTGATATGTATGACAATGTAGATGCTACAGCAAAGGTTTGTAATGAAGTTGGAATAAAGGGTATTCTTGGAAAAGGGCTTTTGGATATAGATGGAAGAGGTGCTGACAGATTAGAAGCATTTAAACAAAATTATAATGAATGCAATTCTGAAAAGACAAAGGTAATTTTGGCTCCACACGCCATCTACACTTGTTCAACTGAATTTCTAAAAGAATGTCTAATGCTTTCAAGAGAGTATGGAAATGTTTTGCATATCCACGTGTCTGAAACTAAGAGGGAATTTGACGATTGTGTTAACTTACATGGAATGACACCAGTCGAATATTTAGAAACCATAGGTTATTTAGATACTAAGATAATAGCAGCTCACTGTGTGTATTTGACAGACAAAGAAATAGATATGATAGCAGATAAAGAATTCTATCCTGTGTATAATCCTGTTTCCAATTTAAAACTTGCCAGTGGATTTACACCAGTTAAGAAAATATTAGATGCTAAAATAAATTTGGGAATAGGGACAGATAGTTCTTCATCAAACAACAGCTTGAGCGTTTTAAAAGAAATTCAAGTGGGAGCAATAGTGAATAAAGCTATTAATAAATCTAGCTCAAGCGTACAGGCTAACGAAATTTTAAAACTTGCAACTATAAATGGAAGCAAGATTACAGGATTTAACAATGGTGCTGTTGAGGTTGGCAAAGAAGCTGACTTGACATTTTTTGATTTGAATTCTATCAATTTCACACCTAAAAATGATTTGATAGGAGCTGTTTGTTACAGTGCAAGTTCTGAAGATATAAGAGATGTTATGATAGATGGAAAATTTGTAATGAAAGATAGAGTAGTTTTAACTGCAGATGAAGAACAAATAAAATATGAAGTTAATAGATTGACTGATAGAATTTTAAGGAGTTAATTAATAGATGGATAAAAAAATAGTTTATAGCGGGATACAACCTTCAGGTTCGTTGACAATTGGTAATTATATAGGAGCACTTTCAAATTTTAGTGAATTGCAAGAAGAATATGATTGTCTATACTGTATTGTAGATATGCATGCGATAACAATGCCGCAAGAGCCTAAAAATTTGAGAAAGAACAGCTTGGATATATTGGCGCTTTATTTAGCATGTGGACTTGATCCGGAAAAATCAATTATATATATTCAATCACATGTGCCAGAGCATGCTGAACTGGGATGGGTTTTAAATACTATTTCGTCTATAGGACAGCTTCAAAGAATGACTCAGTTTAAAGATAAGTCAAGCAAAAGCAAGGAAGTATTGGCAGGGATATTGAACTATCCTGTGCTTATGGCTGCCGATATTCTTCTATATCAAAGTGCTTTTGTACCGGTTGGAGAGGATCAAAGACAACATATAGAGTTGACAAGGGACTTAGCTCAAAAATTCAATTCCAAATATTCAGAGACTTTTACAATTCCTGACATATTGACTCCAAAGGTTGGAGCGAGAATAATGTCTCTACAAAATCCGGAATCCAAGATGAGTAAGTCTGATACTGATGAGAATGCATTTATATTGATATTAGATGATGAAAATGCAATTAGAAGAAAAATCAAACGTGCCGTTACAGATTCAGAGGGCATAATGAGATATTCTAAAGAACAACCTGGGCTTAAGAATTTAATTGATATATATGCATCTTTTTCAAAATTGACTACAGATGAAATAGTTGAGAAATATAAAGACTTGGGATATGGAAAATTTAAAGAGGACTTGGCAGAGGTTGTGGTCGAAGGACTTAGACCGGTTCAAGAGAGATTTAAAGAGATAAGAAATGACAAAGAGTATCTTGAAAAAGTATATACTGAAGGGGCTGAAAAAGCTTCGAGATTGGCGAGAAAAACACTTAGAAAAGTATATAAAAAGGTCGGATTTATTCCAAGATAGTTGACTTTATAAAATGTAATTAATATAATAGGGGTAATTTAATATTTGCGATAAAGAAAGAGGAGTAACTATTGTAGGATTGTAGAGAGATATCGGTTGGTGAAAGATATTATTTGAAAGTAGTGAAGGTTGCTTTTTTTGCACTGCTATGCAGCGGTTATAACCGATATATTATGTGAGCTGATTTATTCAGAAATTAAGGTGGTACCACGGCCCTTCGTCCTTAGCGACGAGGGGTCTTTTTTATATTAAAAATCAAATTGATTTCAAAATTTAGAAATCGGCAATTTAAGAAATAATTAAATATAGGGGGAAAAATGAAGGAATTATCAAAGAATTATAATCCGAAAGAGTTTGAAGATAGAATTTATGATTTTTGGATGGATAATAACTATTTTAGAGCAGAAGTTGACGAAAATAAAAAGCCTTTTACAATAGTTATGCCACCACCAAATGTAACAGGAAATCTTCACATGGGACATGCTTTAAATAACACTATACAAGATATAATGACTCGTACAAAGAGAATGCAAGGTTACTCAGCTCTTTGGCTACCTGGAACAGACCACGCGAGTATATCTACAGAGGCTAAGGTTGTACAAAAGCTTAGAGATCAAGGTATTGCAAAAGAAGATATTGGAAGAGAAAAGTTCTTAGAAGAGACATGGGCATGGACACATGAATATGGTGGAAACATTAAGAATCAACTTAAAAAATTAGGGGTTTCATGTGACTGGTCAAGAGAGAGATTTACATTAGATGAACAACTTTCTAAAGCAGTTGAAGAGGTATTTATCAAGCTTTATGAAAAAGGATTAATTTACAGAGGAAACAGAATAATTAACTGGTGTCCTAACTGTGGAACTTCAATCTCTGATGCTGAAGTTGAACACGTTGATGAACATAGACATATCTACCACTTTAGATATCCGCTAGAAGATGGAACAGGCAGCATAGAAGTAGCTACAACAAGACCAGAAACAATCCCTGGAGACCTTGCAGTTGCGGTTAATCCTGAAGACGAAAGATATAGAGATTTGATAGGTAAAAATGTTTTATTGCCTATTATGGACAATAAAGTAATCCCTATAATTGCAGATGAATATGTAGAAAAAGATTTTGGAACAGGTTGTGTAAAAATCACTCCATCACACGACCCTAACGACTTTGGGGTTGGAGAAAGACACAATCTTGGACAACTTATAGTATTTGATGAAAAGGCAGTTCTAAATGAAAATGCCGGCAAGTATCAAGGACTAACTACTGCAGAAGCTCGTAAGAAGATTATCGAAGATTTCGATGCTTTAGGATTATATGTAGGAGCTAAAGAACATGATAGTGCAGTTGGACATTGTGAAAGATGTGGAACTGTAATTGAGCCTATGCTTTCAAAACAATGGTTTGTAAAGATGGAACCATTAGCTAAACCGGCTTTAGAAGCATATAGAAATGGTGAAGTAGATTTCATTCCAGATAGATTTGGAAAAATTTATGAACACTGGCTAGAAAATATAAGAGACTGGAATATTTCAAGACAACTTTGGTGGGGACACAGACTTCCTGTATACTACTGCAATGAAACAGATGAGATAGTAGTTAGCAGAGAAAACCCAACTGGAAAAGAAGGATATGAAGGCAAGACTTTTAGAAGAGATGAAGACACTTTAGATACTTGGTTCTCATCAGCTCTATGGCCTTTCTCAACTCTTGGATGGCCGGAAAAAACACAAGACCTTGAATATTTCTATCCAACAGATGTATTGGTAACAGGATACGATATAATTTTCTTCTGGGTTGTTAGAATGGTATTCTCATCAATTGAACAAATGGGAGAAGTACCTTTTAAGGATGTATTCTTAACAGGACTTGTAAGAGACTCTCTTGGACGTAAGATGAGTAAGTCTTTGGGAAATGGTATAGACCCTCTTGAATTAATTGCAGATTATGGTGCGGACGCTCTTAGATTCACTCTTATTTCAGGAAACACACCAGGAAATGATATGCGTTTCTACACTGAAAGAGTTGAAGCAAACAGAAACTTTGCAAATAAACTTTGGAATGCTACAAGATTTGTATTTATGAATTTTGAAGATAGCGATTTTGAATTGGGACTTGAAAACCTAAGAAATGAAGATAAGTGGATTTTAACTAAGTATATGGAAACAGTTGAGTCCATCACTACTAAGATAGATAAATACGATATAGGTCTTGCAGCAAATGATATATATGACTTTATTTGGTCAGACTTCTGCGATTGGTATATAGAAATGGTAAAACCAAGACTATACGGAACTGATGAAGAGACAAAGAAAGCTGCAAAAGCTACATTGATATACGTTCTAAAGGGAATTCTAAAATTACTTCACCCATTCATGCCATATATTACAGAGGAAATCTGGGATCACATTCCAAGTGAAAAAGAAGCTTTAATAGTTGCAGAATGGCCAGTAGTTGAAGATTCATTGAAATTTAATACAGAAGAAAAAGATATTGAATATATCAAAGATATAATCAGATTGATAAGAAACAGACGTCAAGAGATGAATATTGAAAATAAAAACAAATCACAAACTGTGATTAAAGTTTTAAATCAAGATGCAAGACGTGCTGTTGAAGAAAACAAGGGACACCTTTTAAATCTTGGATTCTCAGAGAGTGTTTCTGTGGAAGATGAAAACTTTGAAATGACAGATGAAAATGTGTCAATAGTTGTGGATGGAGCAGAAATTTTCTTGCCACTAAATGACTTAGTTGATTACAACAAAGAATATGAAAGACTTAGTGCTGAAAAAGAAAAGGCTCTTTCTGAAATAAAGAGAGCGAGTGGAAAACTTGCAAATGAAAAATTTGTAAACAAAGCTCCTGAAAAATTAGTTCAAGAGGAAAAAGATAAGTTGGCAAGTTATGAAGCAATCTTAAAAACTCTTGAAGAGAGAATTGAAGAAGTAAAATCACATCTATAAATTAGAAAGGCAAGTCGAAAGGCTTGCTTTTTGTGCGATAAAGGATAGATAATATGATTTAAGGGTATAGGTCTATTAAGAGGTGATTACATTGGATTACAAAGATATGTTCGTGGAACTTTTAGGAGCAAAGAATATTGCAAGTAAGCAAGGACTTTCAAGCAAAGATTTTGCAAAGGGAGTAGGAGCTTTACTACCTGAACTTTTAGATAGACTTAATAAAAAAACAGAAGAGCCACAAGATGTGGACAGATTAAATGAAATTTTAAAAAGACATGAAGATGATGACTTCTCCAGAAGTCAAAGTTATATAGAAAATTTAGAGAATTCTGAAAAAGAAAATATGATAGATGCAATCTTAGGTGGTAAGAGAAAAGAAATAGAACAAGAAACTTCTCAAAAGACAGGATTAGATGATGAAACAATCAAAAAGATTTTAAAAATTGCAGCACCTATAATTTTGTTGTATCTGTCAAAGAATAAGAAACAAAAGAAATTAAATAAAGAAGATTTGAGAAAAGAAACTTCAGAGATGAATAAAAAAGCAAAGGAAGTTGGAATATACGGTTCGTTTGTAAAACTTTTAGACAAAGATGGAGATGGAAAAGTATTAGACGACTTACTTGGCTTATAAAGAAACTGTAGCCTAAATAATGGCTACAGTCTTTTTTTATACCCTCTTTTTCTTTTTGAACTTATTTAAGCTGAAAAGCACAGCCATACCGATTACTGCATTGATTACAATTGCACCACCCGGTTTAACGTCAAACCAATAGGACATACAAATTCCAAAGAACATATATATCACACCCAAGATAATACTTAGTTTTAGAGTTTGTTTGTATGACCTACATATCAATAGCGCCGTAGCAACAGGAAGCACTAAGAGTGAAGCAACTAATAGTGCCCCAACAATTTTGCAAGCAAGCGCAACAGTGATTGCTGTTAATAATGTAAATACATTGTTGACAAGTTTTATATTTACGCCAGAAAGTCTTGCAAGATTTAAATCAATTGAGATGTCTAAAAGTGCTCCATAGTATGCTATTGAGAACGCCACAACGATTATAAACACAATGCTGACATTAATTAGGTCAAGTGTTGTAACAGAAGAGATGCTACCGAATAGATATGACTCGAAAGTATTTCCACCTGGAGCAAAATTAGAAAGCAGGGCAGCAAGTCCAAGCCCCGTACTCATTATGACAGCAGTTGCCATATCTCCATATTGAGGGAATCTCTTACGTATCTTTTCAATAGAAAAAGCTGATACGATACAAGCTATAATAGCCCCTATAACAGGGTCAAAACCCATTATAAGACCAATTGCAACACCGGCTAAAGAAGTGTGAGAAAGAGCGTCGCCAACCATTGAAGTCTTTCTATTTACCATTACTACGCCTATTAGTGGAATCATAATTGAAAGCATAAATCCACAGAGCAAGGCCTTACGCATAAAATCATAACTTAGCATAAAGCACCTCCTTTGAGATTAAAGACATTATATTCTTTTAGATTTTCTTCAATAAATTCCATCTCGTGAGTCACCAACAGAATAGTCATATTATCTTTTTGCATAGCAGAGAGAATCTTAATAAATTGCTCTTTGCTCTTGGCATCTATTCCTGCAGTAGGCTCATCCATAATTAAAAGCTCGGGGTTATTTACCAAAGCTCTTGCAATCATGGCTCTTTGTTTAAGACCTCCGGATAGTTCATTTAAAGGCATATTGATTTGCTTTTCAAGCCCCATCTTGATAAGAATATCTCTAGCTTTTTTTAGTTGTTCCTCTTTTGGTATCTTAATCTTTCCAAAATTTCTATACAGATTTAGAACCACCAGTTCAAGACAAGTTACAGGAAATGCCATTTGGTTTGCAACTTGAATTTGAGGGACATATCCAATCTTTTCAAAGTTTTTGAATTTGGAAATATCTTCGCCAAACAAATCAATATTTCCTGAGTTAGCTCTCAATTCGCCCAAGATTAACTTTAATAGTGTGGACTTACCAGAGCCGTTTTCTCCAAGGATTATATTCAATCCTCCACTTGGAATATTTAAATTCAAGTTATCAAGAACTGTGTCGTGTCCGTAAGAAAAAGAAAGATTTTTTATTTCAATAATATTCAAAATTTCCTCCTTATTTTACAGCTTCATATATTTTTTCTAAATTCATTCTCATAAGAGAAAGGTAATCTCTATTTTCTAAATCATCTATGTTTGATGCAAACTCCATAGAAACAAGCCCTTCAGCCTTGCCGTGAATTTCTTCAGCTAAAGACTTAGCACTTTTAGAATCTCCGCCATACTCATAGAATATAGTGTCTATGCCATAAGTATTCGCAAAATTAATTGCAGTTCTTATGGTTTTTAAACTTGGAGACTCGGAGCTAACTAAATCAGACAGTGCAAATTGAGTTAGACCAAAGTCTCTAGCTATATAACCATAGGCGTTATGAGCAGTTAGGAAATGGTCATTCTTCTTATTTTTGAATTTTTCTTTAAATTCAAACTCCAAATCAGTTAGAGCATCTATAGATTTTAATTTATTTCTCTTATAAACTCTCTCATGCTCTGGATATTTTTTAACCAATTCATCAAATATAGTATTTAGATATTTTTTCGCATTGATAACAGACATCCAAGAATGTGGGTCATAAGTTATCTTGTCGAGAGAAGAACTTGAACCTGCAAGTATAACTTCCTCGTTTAATTTTTCGTTGTTAGAATCTAATAAATCGTAGGAAAGTATATTTTCTGAAATACGATCAGATACAAACACCCAATCTCCATCAGAAGGGAGTTTGTAAGTTACAAGCCCACTTTCATGACCCATTTCTATGGTATATACTTTAGAATCTTCAACTTCAATTAGAGAACGTTGGTGAATTATCTCACCCTTTTGTTCCATAATCTTTTTACCTTTTTTTATTAGTTCATCTTCTGTTTCATTATTTCTTTTAAAAAGAGCAATCCTCATACTATTTTCATGAGTGTGCCCGAATTCAATCTTATATTCTTCACCAGCTTTTTGTTGAGTATGAGCCATATATTGAAAATCACCCATGGCAGCAGCGCCCTTGTATGTGATTAAATTTACTGACTCAGAGAGCACCAATATATCCAAATTTGGAAGGTTTTCTCTAACTTGGTCAACCCATTTTTCCATATTGGCACCATTAACTACTAATAAATCAGCATCAGCAAGGTCTCTCATACTTTTAGGGCTTGGTTCCCAAAAGTGAGGGTCCTTATCTAATGGCATAAAAGATTTAACGGTTACTGTGTCGCCGGCAACCTGACTCACAAGTTCGTGAATAGGATAAAAAGAGGTGTAGATAACAGGCTTGTCATCTTTCACCTCTTTTTTTGAACATCCACTGATAATTAAAAGACAAATTATAAAACAGAAACTGAGTAGTTTCTTTTTCATAAAATCTCTCCTAAAAATTATTCAGTTATTTCTGCAACTATTTGATCCATAGTTGAGTTTGGTTTTACAAAAGTAGGGAACCAATCATCTTTAGCTAAAAGTTCGTCAGCATTATTACCATATCTCATGTGGAAGTGAGTTAATTCTTCTTCACCATGAACTTCCATTAATAGAAGCACTGGATATTTTGCTCCTTCAGATTCAAAAGTGTACCAAGTAAGTTCATGAGAACCGTGTTGAGTTTTGTGTTCACCAGTTAGTTTGTATTCAGCAGATGCGATTTCTTTACCATCTTTATCTTCAAAGTTGTCTAAGAAAGTTATAGTATCGCCTTTGAATACCATTCCGTTGAATTCACAATTTCTTCTTTCAAGTAGCTTAGCTTTAGCTTCTTCTGCAGTTATACCATCTCTCTTGGCAACTTCTTCAAAAGCAGAGTCTAGAGCTGGATCATCCAAATATGCTCCGAAGTTATTCCAAGTTCCTTCCCAATCAGCAAGAGAAACTTTAGAATCAGTTGTTTCAGCTTCAGCTGCTTTATTAGCATTAGCATTTTCAACTGCAGCATTTGCAGGTGCATTATTTGCAGGAGCTTCTTTCTTTTGACAACCTACAGCTAACATAGAGATACACATAGCTGTTGTTACAGCTAAAATTTTTAAATTCTTCATAATAAATCCTCCTAAAAAATTTTATTCTTAATGGATAATAGTTAAGATGACAAATCTTATGTAAAGGAATAAAAGGAAAGCTAAACCTAATACATTTATGATAACTACTATCACTATTATTTACATGGTATATACTATAATCTTTGTTTAATAATGTCAACACTGATAATGAAAATAATTAAATAAATTTGTATTATTTATAAAACTTAGCGAGAATTATCTTCTAATTTAGAAGAGTCTGTCTTGTAAAAGCATCTTAGTAAAAAATAAATAAGTATAATGAAGATATTTTGAATGGATAGGTGAGAAATCAAATAATTTAATTTTACATATAATAGTAGAATTTGAATTTAAAGATATTATAACGGCATAAAATGATTTGGTTTTATAGCGGAGCGTATTATATTAGAGTTAAATTTATTTTTATAAATTTATAAAAAAATTACAGGAAAATAATTATTAATAATATAAAAGATAGAGCAAAGCAAGTAAATTCAATGCTTACAGAAAATAAAAAAATAGTTGATAAAATTTATCAAAAAGTGTTGACAAGATATATGTGGGTGCGTATAATAATACTTGTAAATGATAAAAGCTATCAAAAAAACTTCCGAAAACAGTTGTTCATACAAACCCTTAGTTAGTTTAAAAAGTTTTGCGATAGAGAAAGGAGCTAGAAATGGTAAATATCATTTATTGGAGTGGCACAGGTAACACTGAACAAATGGCTCACTACATAGAAGATGGAGTGAAGGCAGCAGGCGAAGAATGCAAAGTAATTGAAGTATCTAACGCTACTATTGACGATGTAAAAAATGTTGATAAAGTTGCATTTGGTTGCCCAGCAATGGGAGCCGAAGAATTAGAAGAAGGATATATGCGTCCTTTCATGGATAGTGTAAATGAACTGCTTTCTACAAAAAAAGTTGCTATTTTCGGATCTTATGAGTGGGCGGATGGTCAATGGATTAGAGACTGGGAAGAGGAACTTGAAGGTTTTGGTGTAAAACTTGTAGACGAACCTCTAGCAGTTTATGATCAACCTAAAGAAGATGACAAAGAGAATTGCGAAGCTCTTGGAAAACTTCTTGCCAACGCATAAATTAAAAGCGGACTTCAGCAAGTATTTCTTTAAAATTAAAGAATTAGACGATTATAATTATGTACTTGCTCTTTTGAAATTTTACACTGCACCTACTGTTTACGGTAGAAAGGTCGGCACACTCATCAACTTAAAATCTTCCGGTAGAGATTTAAGAAGTTGTTGGATAAAACATAACACCACCTTTGAAAGACTCCTCAAATTAGATTCCATAATATTAAGGTGTAGTGATGACTCAGTACTTGTATATTTGTATAATCCGCAGATACTAAAAAATAGACTCAAGGACGTGAAAATTAAAGAATTTCTTTACGAACATGGCTATGAGCATGAATGCGACATGCTTGAATCCTTAGAGATATTAAAGCAACATTTCAACAGTCCTAGTTGTCCTTGCGAAGTGGGCATATTCCTTGGATATCCTTTAAAAGACGTAATAGCTTTTAGAGAAAAACGATGCGACTGTAAATGCGTGGGGTATTGGAAATGTTACTCTAATGTTTGGAATGCCAAGTTTAAATTCTTTATATATGATCTATTAAAGTGGATTGTTACAAGACAAGAATTAAATAACTTTAAAAGAGCATACAACATGACTTAATTCCTACAAAAAAATAACTTAATTCCTACAAAGAAGAAGGAGGTAGAGAAATCTATCTCTTTCTTTAGTTAAATTAAGGAGTAATATCTGCGAATTATTAAGCTTGATTTAATAAAAAAAATAGTGTAAAATAATAAAATAATATGCCGGAGTGATGGAATTGGCAGACGTACCAGACTCAAAATCTGGCGGTGGCAACACCGTGCGGGTTCAAGTCCCGCCTCCGGCACCAAAGCAACTCTTCTGAACTTTTTCGGAGGAGTTTTTTTATGTGACGAATTGTCAAATCAAATGCAACACCTATGGTAAGAGACCAAAAAGTTCTTCTTTAGGTGTTTTATATTTTATACATTTTCTAGGTCTATTATTCATTAAACTTAAGTTATAATTTAATTCATCAATATTCACTTCTGATAAATCCATACCCTTAGGATAAAACTCCCTCAAAAGTCCGTTACTATTTTCATTTGTACCTTTTTGCCATGCACAATAGGGATCACAAAAATAAGTTTTGCATCCTAATTCTTTTTCTATTTTCTCAAATTCTGAAAATTCTTTACCTCTATCAAAGGTTATTGTTTTTACTAATTCTTTTGGATAATCTTTTAATGCATTTATTATTGCTGGTGTTACGCTTTCCGACTTTCTATTTTCAACTAGGATTGCTATATAATATCTAGATTTTCTTTCTGCTAAAGTTACGAAACAACATCTACTTTTCCTTTTATGATCTAATCTGCCTGATTCCACTGTATCTGCTTCCCAGTGGCCTAATTCTTGCCTTCTGTATATCTCTTTAGGTCTTTTCTTAATTGTTCTACCTTTATCATTGAATTTTCCTCTTTTTTCTGCTGGCCTTTTAAATTTAGCTTTTCTTCTCAAATTTTTCATACTAGTTTTTGGCAGCTTTTTGGCGTGTATCATTCTATATATCGTTGATGTAGATGGTAATTCATGAATCTCATTTGTGTTTCTATTTGATATTTGTTCAGGGGACCAATGTTCGTTAATCTTTACAGTTAAATAATCAATAACATCTTTAGAAAATTTACTTTTTCTATGGCAGTCTTTTCTTCTATCAATATATTTATCATTTGCCTTTATCGGAAAGTACTTAGTGTAACTTCCCCTACTAACTTTTATCTTAGATGAATTTCTTTTAATTTCTCTAGATATTGTACTAGGTGACCTTTTAAGTGCTTGTGCAATTTTCCTTATACTCATTCCTAAATTTAAAAATTGGTAAATACAAGATCTTTCTTCTATGGTAAGATGGTTATAGCTCATAGTTAATCACTCCTTTTAATATGTTTTGTTTGGTCACTTACATATTAACACAGCTGATTAGCTATGAGTTTATTTATGTTGCACTTGTTATGATAAATTATCATGTGTAAAATTAATTGATATTATAATGTATAATGTTTATAAGGATGTGATTTTGTGGAAAAGATTTTAATTATAGATGGCTCTTCTCTCTTTTTTAGGGCATTTTATGCGCTGCCATTGTTAAAAACTAAAAAGGGAATTTATACTAATGCTCTGTATGGGTTTATACAAATGGTTGAAAATGCAATTGACAGAGTTAAGCCAACTCATGCTGTAGTGTGTTTTGATATGAAGGGAAAGACATTTCGTTCTGAAATATATAAGGAATACAAGGGAACTCGTCAAAAGACTCCTAATGAATTGGAACAACAATTTCCTATCGTTAGAGATGTTTTAAATTTGATGAATATAGTGGTTTTGGAGTCTCCGGTGTATGAAGCGGACGATATAGCTGGCACTATTTCAAAGATGGCTTCTGAGATGGGAATGGAATCTGTGCTGCTTACTGGTGATAAAGATTACTATCAATTGGTTGGAGAGAATACAAGCGTACTTTTGACAAGAAAAGGGATTACTGAAATGGATCTTGTGACTGTTGAAAGTTTGAATGAAGATTATGGCATAACTCCAGATCAATTTATAGACTTAAAAGGGCTTATGGGAGATAATTCAGACAATATACCTGGAGTTCCTGGAATTGGTGAAAAGACTGGATTAAAACTTATACATGAGTTTGGAACTATCGAGAATTTATACGATAATATTGATAAAATCACTGCTAAAAAACAAAAAGAAAAGTTGGAAGATAACAAAGCTCAAGCTTTTATGTCTAAAAAGTTGGGAACTATTGTAAGAAATGTTCCTATAGAGACAGAAATAAAAGACTTGGAGATTCAACAATATAATTTAGAAGAGTTATCTGATTTGTATAGAGAATACGAGTTTTATACTTTATTAAAAAGACTTCCGGAAGAATTTCAAAAGGCAGAAATTGTAGAAGTTTCGGAAAGTGCTTTTGAAGTTAGAAATGTAGAGCCTAAAGAGTTAGTTGAAGAGATAAAGAAAGAAAAATCTTTTGCATTTAGATTTATAACAGATGGTAAAATTTATGAGGGAATAGAACCTTGTAAATTTGCTATAAAAGTAAGTGAAAATCCTACTGTAGTTTATTCAGAAATTGATAAATTATTAGATTTTAAAGAAGTTTTTGAGTCTGAGGATATAGAAAAATTAGGACATGATTTAAATGAAGATATAATGGTGCTTATGAGTAAGGGAATTGATATAAAGAATTTTACTCATGACACTCAAATTGCAGAATATCTTTTAAATTCAACAAAATCCGATTATGATATTTCAAATATAACTAATGAGCATTTTAGAGTTGGATATAAAGATGAAGAAGAACTCCTTGGAAAAGGTGTAAAGAAGAAAAAATATTCTGATTTATCAGAAGATGAAATAAATAAATACGCTGCTTTTTATTTGACGAGTGTCTATAAGTTAAGAGATAGACAAGTTGAATTGTTAAAAGAGCAAGAAATGGAAGAACTATATAGAAATGTAGAGTTACCATTAGTTGAAGTGTTGGCGTCTATGGAATTAATAGGAATTAAGACTGAGACAACGGTGTTTGATGAAATAGGTTTTGACTTAGATTTGAGAATTGAAAAGTTGGAGTCGTTGATATATGAACAGGCTGGAGAAAAATTTAATATAAGTTCGCCTAAACAATTAGGTGTGATTTTATTTGAAAAACTTGGTTTCCAAGTTATAAAGAAGACAAAGACAGGATATTCAACTTCAGCAGAAGTTTTGGAAAAGCTTATAGACGAAGGCAAAATTGTAGGTAATATACTTGAATATAGAAAACTTACCAAGTTAAAGTCAACTTATGTAGATGGATTAAAGGCGATTGTAAACAAGAAAACCGGCAGAATACATTCTCATTTTAATCAAACGGTGGCAAGTACTGGAAGGATTTCCTCACAAGACCCTAACCTGCAAAATATACCTATAAAGACAGAAGAAGGTAGATTGATTCGTAAGGCATTCTTGGCTTCTGACGGGTGTTCTCTTGTGGATGCGGACTATTCACAAATTGAGTTGAGGGTTTTGGCATCTATAACAGAAGATGAAAATATGATTTCAGCATTTGAACAAAATGTAGACATTCATAGAAAGACAGCTTCGGAGGTGCTTGAAGTGCCTCTTGAAGAAGTTAGTCCTCTTTTGAGATCGCAAGCTAAGGCTGTAAATTTCGGTATTGTGTATGGAATTTCAGACTATGGGCTTTCAAGAAATTTAAATATTCCAAGAAAGACAGCTAAGACATACATTGACAACTATCTTGAAAACTTCAAAGGTATTAGAAAGTTTATGACTGATGAAGTTGAAGTGGCGAGAAAAAATGGATATGTAAAGACTATTTTGAATAGAAGAAGATATATACCTGAGCTTTCAGCAAAAAATTTCAATATACGTCAATTTGGTGAGAGAATAGCAATAAACACACCTATTCAAGGTTCGGCAGCGGACATTATAAAGATTGCAATGGTGAGAGTTTACAAGACTCTAAAAGAAAAGAATATGGCTTCAAAATTGATATTGCAAATTCACGATGAGTTGATAGTTGATGCAGTGGAAGAAGAAGTTGAAGATGTAAAGAAGTTAATGCATGAATTGATGGAAAATGCTGTGAAGATGAAAGTTGATTTGAAAATAGATATGCAAGTTGGAGAGAGTTTGTATGATACTAAGTAAGGTTATTGTAATAACCGGCTCTATAGCAACTGGCAAAAGTGCTGTTACAGAAATTATTAAAAAAAACGGTTTTGAAGTTATAGATGCTGATGAAATAGGACATGAAGTTTTAGAGAAAGATTTTATCGCAAAGCAGATAGGAGAAAGTTTTGGAGATGAGTTTTTAAAACAAGGTTCTGTAGATAGAGCAAGACTTTCAAAATATGTATTTCAAAATCAAGAAAAAATTGAGATTTTAAATTCAATAATGCACCAAGCAATATTCGACGAGATAAATTATAGAATTAAAAACTCTACAGATAAAGTTATATTTGTAGATATGCCACTATATTATGAAATAGAAAGCAAACTCTTAGACTACGGCTTTAAGTCAGATGAGGTTTGGCTAGTATATGTGAGCAAAAAAATTCAAATTGAACGTCTCATGAAAAGAGATTGTATAACTTCAGAGGTGGCACTACAAAAAATAAATTCTCAAATAGATATAGAATTAAAAAAAGATAGAGCTGACTCTATTATAGAAAATGAAAAATCTTTTGAAGAATTAGAAGAGAGAGTAAATTTTTTAATAAAGAATATATAAAGAAAGACTACTTAGCAATTGATGTTAAGTAGTCTTTTTAATTTAATTATAAGTTTCTAGCTCTGAAAGTATCTCCATCTTCTATAGTTCCAGCTTCATAACCTTTTTTAAACCATCGCATACGTTGTTCACTAGTGCCATGAGTGAAAGTATCCGGCATAGATTTGCCATAAGCTTGCTCTTGTATTCTATCGTCACCAACTCCGGCAGCTGCATTCATAGCTTCTTCGATGTCGCCAGCTTCCAAGTAGCCCATTTCTTTAGCGTAATGAGCGCAAACTCCAGCGTAGTAGTCAGCTTGTAGTTCAAGTCTTATCATATATTGATTAAATTCAACTTCACTTAACTTATTTTTCAAAGCAAAGACTTGGTCTAACACCCCCAACTGATGTTGAACGTGGTGTCCAACTTCATGCGCCAACACGTAAGCGAGAGCGAAATCTCCTGTAGCTGCGAATTTATTGTGTAAATCATCATAGAAAGCTGTATCCATATATATTGTCTCATCACCAGGACAGTAGAAAGGACCTGTTTGAGATGAAGCAGTTCCACAAGCGCTTTGAGTAGAACCTGAATAGAGAGTTAGTTTAGGTTCTGAATAAGTTAAGTTATGTTATGTTGCTTAAAAATTTCGCCCCAAACATCTTCTGTATCTGCAAGCACAACTGAAAGAAATTCTGTACGAGTTTTGGTCTCTTGGGATTGTTGTGTTGTTATATTCTGAGTAGGTGCTGAACCGTTGTTTAAAACATCAAGCGGGTTACCTCCCATTAAAAATACTATCAACATCAATATTAAAAGACCGCCACCGCCAATGGGCCTCATACGTCTTCCTGAACCACCTGTATTTACATTTGAACTTTGTCGTCTACCTTGCCATTTCATAATATCTCCACCTAATTGTTTTATTTTTATATACTTACCCAAATGCAGTATTGTAATGCAATAAAAGATTATTATAAGATTGAACAATTAAAGTTGTTTTGATATAATTAGTTCCAATAAATGATTTTAGGTGAGAAAAAAATGAAAGAAATAATTCATAAGGCATACGAATTGTATACAGGAAATATTCCTGTAATAGTAGCGACTATTATATCTAAGAGCGGTTCAACTCCAAGAGGAGAAGGTTCTTCAATGATTATCACTGAAAAGGGATATGACAGCGGAACAATTGGCGGAGGAGCACAAGAATTCCAAGCTATAGAAATGGGCAAGGAATTAGTTAAGCAAGCTCAATCTGGAAATCATAAATATATATTGACTACAAACGAGGCTGAAGATATAGGAATGGTTTGTGGAGGAACAAATACTATTCATTTTGAATATATAGACCCAAGCAATGAAGTGATAGGCGAATATCTTAAATTTATTTTAGATAACTATTCAGAATGTGAAATTTCAATGGTATATGATTTGAATTTAGAAAGTGGATTTTCTATTGAAGTGAATGGAGAATTGAAACAATTTACTAAGGGCGGAGAACCAACTAATCTATTCAAATTTAAGATTGAGTCTGAACCAACTATGTATATCTTTGGGGGGGGACACGTTTCACAAGCTACAGTTCCAATTTTAAATTATTTAGGATATAAGACAGTGGTTGTGGAAAATAGAGAAGAGTTTTTGAAAGAAGAAGATTTTCCAAATTCAAAGAGATATTTAATGGAATATGAGGATGTTAAAAATCTTGATATAACAAAAGATGATTATGTAATTATCCTAACAAGAGGACATCTATCAGATAAGATTGCGCTAAAATCTGCATTGGACAAGAAACCTAAGTATATAGGTGTTATTGGAAGTAGAAAAAAATCTATTTTGATGTTCAAAGATTTAGAGGGAACGGAATATGAAGAAATTGCAAAGGGAAGAGTTTTCTCTCCTGTTGGAATAGAAATCGGAGCTGAAACACCTAAGGAAATAGCAATTTCAATCACAGCACAGATAATTGCAGTGGCAAGGGGAATATATGAAGACAATAAGAACTGAAGAAGCTGTTGGACAGGTATTAGGACATGATTTAACACAGATAATAAAGGGTGTGAGTAAGGGCCCAAGATTTAAAAAGGGTCATGTGATTAGAGAAGAAGATGTGCCTGTTTTACTTGAGATGGGAAAGGAACACATCTATATACTTGAAGTTGCAGAAGATGAATACCACGAAGAAGATGCAGCTAAGGAAATAGCAAGAAAAATTTCTGGAAGAAACATAGTATTTTCAGATGTATCTGAAGGAAAAGTAAATTTAATTGCAGATACTGATGGAGTTTTACTAGTAGATGTAGAAAAGCTATTTGGATTGAATTCAATAACTGACATAACAATTGCCACTAAATTTTCTGATATAGCTGTAAAAAAAGGTGAGGTTTTAGCGGGCACTAGAATTACACCGGTGAAGATAAAGAAAAATGTCATAGATGAAATTGAAGATGAGAGCGTGGTTGAAGTATTACCATTTAAAAATTTAAAGTTCGCAATCATCACAACCGGAAGTGAAGTTTCAAAGGGAAGAATTGAAGATAAATTCACAGGGGTAGTTAGAGAAAAATTTTCTCAGTTTAAATTTGAAGAAATACATCAAGAGTATGTAACAGATAATTTAGATGAAATTTCTTCTAAGATAGACAAAGCTGTTGAACTGGGAGCGGATGTAGTGGTTTGTACTGGAGGAATGAGTGTTGATCCTGATGATAAAACTCCAGGAGCAATTAAAAAATCCTCAACAGAACAAGTGACTTATGGGACACCGGTTTTACCTGGAGCTATGTTTATGATAGCTTATAAGGGAAATAGTGTATTGTTAGGTCTGCCAGGTTCTGTAATGTATTGTGAAAAGACAATTTTAGATATGGTGCTTCCTAAAATAGCAGCGGGAATTAAATTGGAAAAGAAGGATATAGTAAAGCTTGGCCATGGGGGACTACTATGACAGAACTTACGCACTTTGATGAAAATGGAAATGCGAGAATGGTGGATGTAACAGAAAAGTCAGTTACAGATAGGGTTGCCATAGCAAGTGGAATAATAAAGATGTCAGAGCTTGCACTTAGTAAAATTGTAAATAAGGAAGCTAAAAAAGGTGATGTTTTAACTGTTGCGCAAGTTGGTGGGATTATGGCAGTTAAAAAGACTTCAGATTTAATTCCTATGGCGCATCCAATAGGCATAACAGGTGCAGATTTGACATTTGAAGTAGATAGAGAAAATTCTCAGATAAAAGCTATTTGCACTGTAAAAGTTTCTGAGAAGACAGGTGTTGAAATGGAAGCTTTAACAGGAGTGTCTATGAGTTTGCTCACGATATATGACATGGTAAAAGCAGTAGACAAAACTATGGAGATAACAGATATTAAATTAGAATATAAGGATGGTGGTAAAAGCGGTAAATTCAAGAGGAATCGTTGATCAGTCGGGCAGAGTGATAGATTATATAAGAGTTTCAGTTACTCAAAGATGTAATTTGAGATGTGTCTATTGCATGCCGGAGAACTGTAAAATTGAAAAAGAGACACTTAGTTTTGAGGACTATTTAAAGATTTTAAAAGTTTTTAGAGAGCTTGGTGTAAAGAAGATTAAGATAACGGGTGGAGAACCTTTAGTTAGACAAGGGGTAAATAAATTTATTAATTCGTTAAAGAATGACTTGGGGTTTGAATCTGTTACGCTAACTACTAATGGAATTCTGTTATCGAAAAATATAGATGAGCTATTGGAAGCGGGAATAGACGGAATAAATATTTCATTGGATACCATGAATAGTGAAAAATATAGAGAAATAACTAGGCTTGGAGATTTGAGTGTAGTTAAGAACTCCATAGAAGAACTCATAGAGAAAAAATTTAAGAATATAAAGATAAATATGGTTCCGATTGATGGAGCGAACAGCGATGAGATTATAGACTTTGTTGACTTCGCACATGAAAATCCGGTAGCGGTTAGATTTATTGAGCTTATGCCAATATCAGAGGCAGTAAGGTACAAGGGAATCAAGAGAGAAAAAATAATTTCAATGATAAGAGAAAAGTACGGCCAAGAAGAGTTAATAAATGAAAAATTAGGTAATGGGCCGGCTGAATATTATACGTTTGAAAAGTTTAATGGAAAAATAGGATTTATAGATGCTGTTGGGCATAGATTTTGTGAGAACTGCAACAGAGTTAGGATGGACTCAAACGGAAATTTGAGATTGTGTCTTGAATTTGGAGATGGAATTTCAATGGTCGATTTTGTTGAAGGCAAGATATCAGAAGAAGATTTTAAACAGAAATTGAAAAAGATAATTTATAGAAAGCCCTTGGCAAATGATTTTGATATAAATTCAGTAAGTGATTTCAATATGAACAATATCGGAGGGTAAAATGTATAGTGTTTTTATTTTGACGGTTAGTGATTCGGGGTTTTATGAGAATAAGGCAGATTTCAGTGGCCCGTCTCTTGTCGAGTTGATGAGCGAACAAGGTTACGAAGTGGTCGGAACAGGAATAGTTCCTGATGATAGAGAGCTTATAAAGAAAGAGCTAATTAAGCACGCAGATGTAAATTTGATTTTGACAACCGGAGGGACAGGACTTGGCAGACGAGATATAACACCAGAAGCTACCAAAGACGTAATAGATAGAGAAGTTCCGGGATTAGCAGAGCTAATGCGTATGAAATCTTATGAAGTTGTAGAGAGCGGTATTTTATCTAGACAAGTGTGTGGCACAATGGGAAGCTGCTTGATTGTAAATTTACCGGGAAGTCCTAAGGCAGCTAAAGAGAATATAAGTTTTGTTTTAAAACCTTTAGAACATGCGCTAAAGATGTTGAATACAGAAAAGGCAAATTGTGCGGGGATAGAAAGATGACAGTAGCAATTATAATTCCAAAAGAAAACTACAATTTAGATGTGTTGAGAACACTTATGGTAAATGTAAAACCAGCTGTTAGCGATGTGTATGTGGTTGAGAACAATGTGAATAAAAACCAGCTGATAAAATCAGGCGTAATATTTATAGATGAAAGCAATGTAGACAACATTATCGTTAAGAATGAACGCAAATTTATATTTGAAGATTTGGTAGAAGATTTACTTAGAGTGAATTATTTAGAACTTGAAAAGGACAGTACAAACGGAATTTTTAAAGTTAAAGATGGCTATTTTAAACTCATTTCATCTGAAGAAGAATCAGAAGAACATGATGCTATAGGCGATATTCAAATGACTTGCCAAGTAAAGCTAACTCTTAACAAGAAGAGAAGGTTTTACGGCCCTGGAACTGCTCAACTATTGAATTTAATAGAGAGAACGCAATCAGTTAAGTCCGCTGCGACATCTATGAACATATCCTATTCAAAGGCACTACAGATGATAAGAACTGTAGAAAAAGGATTAGGATATCAGGTTGTAGAGAAGAAGCAAGGCGGAACTGGTGGTGGAGAAAGCTTTTTAACAGAAGAAGGAAAGGCTTTTGCAAGAAAATACGTAAAATTTAATTTGGAGGTTGAAGAATGCGTAAGAGAAATTTTCAAAAAATATTGGCAGTAAGTATGATGGTTATGTTAATTTTGACAGCTTGTCAAAATAAGCAAAACCAAGACAAAGTAGAGAAAGAAGCAAATCTCGAACCAATAACAGTGTCAGCGGCAGCTTCATTAAAAGAAACCATGGACGTAATAGGAGAAAAATATGACGAGACTGTTGAGTTCAACATGGGGGGATCAGGAACTCTTAGAACTCAAATAGAATCAGGCGCCCCAGTAGATGTATTTATAAGTGCATCAAAAGAGCATGTAAGTAAACTTGAAGAAAAAAATTTAGTAAAAGAATCTCAAGATTTATTGAAAAATAAATTGGTTATAGTTGGTAAGGAAGATTTAAATTCACTTGATGACTTACTAAATGTTGGGAAATTTGCAATCGGAGAACCTGAGTCAGTTCCAGCTGGTAAATATGCCAAAGAGGCTCTAACAAACTTAGGACTTTTTGAAAATATGCAAGATAAAATTGTATTTGGCTCTGATGTTAGAAATGTACTTGAATGGGTTAAGAGCGGAGAAGTTGATTACGGTGTTGTATATAAGACAGACGCTTTAACTGCAAAAGATGATGTTGAAATCGTGTACGAATTTGAAGAGGGAACTCATAAAGACATAATCTATCCTGTTGCTCTTTTAAATGAAAAACCAGAATCAAAAAACTTCTATGACTACTTAAAAGGCGAAGAAGCTAAAAAAGTTTTTGAAGAATATGGATATGAGGTAATTGATGGAGTTAGTAAGTAATTCTATTTTATTTGCGACTGTGGCTAGTATATTTACGTTTATACTAGCCATAATTGCAGCAAAAGTAGTTATAGAGAGAAAATCAAAAATTTTAGATATATTGTTTACACTGCCAATGGTGCTTCCGCCGACGGTTGTGGGTTTCTTATTATTGATTGTCTTGGGGAATAATGGAATATTTGGAAAAGTATATAACACCCTTGGAGTTCAAATTCTATTTACACCAATTGCAAACATAATAGCAGCTACAGTAGTGAGCTTTCCAATAATGTATAAAGGAGCTTATTCAACGTTTAAATCAGTTGATGAAGATTTAATATTAGTGGCTAAGACTTTGGGACTATCTGAGATGAAAATATTTAGAAAAATCACATTGCCACTTTCTAAATACGGATTAGTTTCGAGCTTAATACTATCTTTTTCAAGGGCGCTTGGAGAGTTTGGAGCTACAATGATGGTGTCAGGGAACATAAAGGGAAGAACTCAAACTCTATCAACAGCAATTTACGCAGCCGTACAAGCGGGAAATTATAAGCAAGCGTATAGTTTAGTGGCACTCGTTATTGTTTTAAGTACAGTGCTGATGTTTTTAACTATATTTTTTATGGAGATAATTTATCATAACAAGTGCAACATAAATAAACTCATAGCTAATCAGCTGTGTTAATATGTAAGTGACCAAACAAAACATATTAAAAGGAGTGATTAACTATGAGCTATAACCATCTTACCATAGAAGAAAGATCTTGTATTTACCAATTTTTAAATTTAGGAATGAGTATAAGGAAAATTGCACAAGCACTTAAAAGGTCACCTAGTACAATATCTAGAGAAATTAAAAGAAATTCATCTAAGATAAAAGTTAGTAGGGGAAGTTACACTAAGTACTTTCCGATAAAGGCAAATGATAAATATATTGATAGAAGAAAAGACTGCCATAGAAAAAGTAAATTTTCTAAAGATGTTATTGATTATTTAACTGTAAAGATTAACGAACATTGGTCCCCTGAACAAATATCAAATAGAAACACAAATGAGATTCATGAATTACCATCTACATCAACGATATATAGAATGATACACGCCAAAAAGCTGCCAAAAACTAGTATGAAAAATTTGAGAAGAAAAGCTAAATTTAAAAGGCCAGCAGAAAAAAGAGGAAAATTCAATGATAAAGGTAGAACAATTAAGAAAAGACCTAAAGAGATATACAGAAGGCAAGAATTAGGCCACTGGGAAGCAGATACAGTGGAATCAGGCAGATTAGATCATAAAAGGAAAAGTAGATGTTGTTTCGTAACTTTAGCAGAAAGAAAATCTAGATATTATATAGCAATCCTAGTTGAAAATAGAAAGTCGGAAAGCGTAACACCAGCAATAATAAATGCATTAAAAGATTATCCAAAAGAATTAGTAAAAACAATAACCTTTGATAGAGGTAAAGAATTTTCAGAATTTGAGAAAATAGAAAAAGAATTAGGATGCAAAACTTATTTTTGTGATCCCTATTGTGCATGGCAAAAAGGTACAAATGAAAATAGTAACGGACTTTTGAGGGAGTTTTATCCTAAGGGTATGGATTTATCAGAAGTGAATATTGATGAATTAAATTATAACTTAAGTTTAATGAATAATAGACCTAGAAAATGTATAAAATATAAAACACCTAAAGAAGAACTTTTTGGTCTCTTACCATAGGTGTTGCATTTGATTTGACAATTCGTCTGGAGAAAAAATGACACTAAATGTAAATATAAAAAAGAAATTAGAAAATTTTGAATTGAATATTGATTTTAAAAACAATTCAAATAGAATAGGACTTTTTGGCCCATCAGGTGCTGGGAAAACTCAACTACTTAAAGGGATTGCGGGAATAACTGAATTGGACAGCGCTTATATAGAACACGATGGAAAGGTATTTTATAGTTCTGATAAGACAATTAATATTCCAACACAAGAAAGAAAAATAGGCTATTTATTTCAAAACTATGCATTGTTTCCACATATGACCGTCAGGAAGCAAATAGAATTTGTATCAAAAGTAGAAAATCTTGAAGAATTGTATAAAAAATTCAAGATAGAGCATTTGCTTGAGTCAAAGCCAAAAAGCATAAGTGGTGGAGAAGCACAGAGAGTTGCCATGGTGAGAATGCTGGCGAGCAAAACAAATTTGATTTTGTTAGATGAACCATTTTCAGCAATGGATGTTAATTTAAAGATACAACTCAGATGTGAGTTGAGAGAAATATTAAAAGAATTTAACGGGATTGTAATAATGGTGAGTCACGATATAGAAGATATAACAGAACTTAGCGATGAGGTTATATTTATAGAAGAGGGGAAAATAATAGCCCGAGAAAAAGTTAATTCTCTAAATGAAAAACTAAATAAGGATATGGCGAGACTCATAGGGTATGAAAAGGTGAACTTGAATGGAGAGATTTTATACTATAATCCAAAAAAATTTAAGGATGAATATTTCGATGGAGCAACTGAATTCAAAGGTAAAATAGAGTCGATAATTAATTCTATCAACTATAAAATTTTAAATTTAAATGTATCGGGACAGATTATAAGAGTGGAAATAGCAGATGATAGAGAGAATTTAAAAGTAGATAACGAATTAATAATTTATCAAAAAGCCGTTAATTAATTTTCAAAAATAGGATGAAATAAAAAAAATATCCTATTTTTTTCTTTTTATAATAGAATTATGTGTTATAATAAGGGAAAAATATTCATAGTCTATAAGAGGTGTCAATTATGGAAAATAAGTTTGAATTGGTAGTTAATGGGAAAAGGTTTGTTCACAAAGAAGACATAACATTACTAAGATTTTTAAGAGATGAACTAAAGCTTAAATCTGTAAAAGATGGATGTAGCCAAGGTGCTTGCGGTACATGTACTGTAATAATAGATGGAAAAGCAACTAAGGCTTGTGTGTTTAAATTATCAAAACTTGTAGGAAAAGAAGTTATAACTATAGAAGGATTAACAGATAGAGAAAAAGAAGTATATACATATGCATTTGCAGAAGCAGGAGCTGTTCAATGTGGTTTTTGTACTCCAGGTATGCTTATGAGTGCGAAAGGTCTATTGGACAAGATTCCAAATCCAACAGATGCAGAAATAAAAGCATCTATAAAGGGAAATATTTGTAGATGTACCGGATATGTGAAGATAGAAAAAGCTATTAAGTTAGCAGCAGAAATTTTCTCAGGAAAAACTGAAATGAAAGATAAAGACACAAATGGCGTTGGACAAAATGCTATTAAAGTGGATGCTGAGGAAAAAATTCTTGGAACAGGTCAATACGTGGATGATATGGAGTTTGACGGAATGGTGTTTGCGTCATGCGTCAGAACTGAGCATCCTCGTGCAAAAGTTTTAAAAATTGACACAACTGAAGCTGAAAAATTAGAAGGTGTTGTTGGAATTTTAAGAGCGGAAGATGTTCCTAACAATAAAGTCGGTCATATCCAACAAGACTGGGATGTTTTAATAGCTGAAGGGGATGTAACAAGATGTATAGGAGATGCTATAGTTCTTGTTGTTGCTGAAAATGAAAAAGTGCTTGAAGAAGCAAAAGCACTTGTAAAAATAGAATATGAGGTTTATGAGCCTATAACAGATTTGTTTGAAGCACTTAAAGAAGATGCTCCAAAGATACATCCAAATGGAAATCTTTGCCAACAAAGACACGTTACAAGAGGTAATGCTAAAGAGGCATTGGAAAATTCAAAATATGTCATAACTCAACACTATTCAACTCCTTTTACAGAGCATGCTTTTATGGAGCCTGAATGTGCAATAGCTATGCCATATAAGGACGGAGTTAAGATCTATACTTCAGACCAAGGAAGTTATGATACTCGTAAGGAAACAGCTATTATGTTCGGTTGGGAACCAGAGAAAGTAGTTGTTGAAAATGCTCTAATAGGTGGAGGATTTGGCGGCAAGGAAGATGTTTCCGTACAACATATAGCGGCTCTTGCAGCTGTAAAATTTGATAGAATAGTAAAAGCTAAGTTCACAAGAGCTGAATCTTTGGCTTTCCATCCAAAACGTCATAAGATGGAAGCTGACTTTACAGTTGGCTGTGACGAAAATGGAATTATCCAAGGTTTAGATGCTGAAATCTACTTTGATACAGGAGCGTATGCTTCTCTTTGTGGTCCAGTTTTAGAAAGAGCTTGTACTCACTCAGTTGGGCCTTACAGATATGAGAATACAGATATAAGAGGATACGGAGTTTATACAAACAATCCTCCTGCAGGTGCGTTTAGAGGGTTTGGAGTTTGCCAATCAAACTTTGCTTTTGAGATGATACTTACTCAACTAGCAGAGAAAGTTGGAATTTCTCCATGGGAAATCAGATACAGAAATGCAATAAAGCCGGGAGATGTACTTCCTAATGGTCAATTTGCCGATGTTTCAACAGGACTTGTAGAAACACTTGAAGCGGTAAAAGATGTATATGAAGAAAATAAATCACATGCTGGAATAGCCTGTGCACTTAAGAACTGTGGTGTAGGTGTAGGACTTCCTGATAAAGGACGTGCTAGATTAGAAGTACACGATGGAAAATTGCATCTATATGCTGCTGCGTCAGATATAGGACAAGGATACATGACTATAGCTCTACAATTTATTATCGAAACTTTGGGAATAAGTAGAAATGATGTAGTAATCATGCCACCGAATACCGAAACATCACCTGACTCAGGTACAACTTCAGGTTCAAGACAAACTCTTTTAACAGGTCAAGCAGTTAAAAAAGCTTGTGAATTGTTAAAAGAAGATTTGGTTGGAAATGACTTGAGCAGTGTTGAAGGCAAAGAATATTATTATGAATACTTTGAACCTACAGATCCACTTTCTTCAGATAAACCAAATCCTAAATCACATATTGCTTACGGATATGCTACACACGTGGTAATATTAGATGAAGAAGGAAAGGTTAAGAAAGTAGTTGCAGCTCATGACTCAGGTAAGATAGTAAATCCAGTAAACTTCGAAGGTCAAGTTGAAGGTGGAGTTCTTATGAGTTTGGGTTATGCACTTACAGAAGATTTAAGGCTTAAAGATGGTGTGCCAACAGAAAAATTAGGTCAGTTAGGACTTCTACGTTCTACAGATGTTCCTGAAATAGAAACTATCACAGTGGAAAAAGAAGAACTTCTAAATGTTGCATACGGAGCAAAGGGTGTTGGAGAGATTTCTACAATACCATCAGCGGCAGCTGTTGCAGCGGCATATTTAGAAATGGACGGTATAGTTAGAACTAAACTTCCATTGGAAGAAACTGCTTATTCAAAGCCTAAAAAAGTTTTTAATAAATAGATACTTAAACCTCTCATTTAAATTTGAGAGGTTTAAACGTAATTAGAGGTAAATATGCATAGTAAGTTTGATATACAAAAGAATGATATAGTATCAATAGTCGGAAGCGGTGGAAAAACTACACTGATGTTTGAACTTGGAAAAGAATTGAAAAAATTGGGTAAAGTATTAATAACAACTTCAACCAAGATAGGTATTCCAAAAAACTTAGAAGATGATGAGAAATGTTCTGAGAATTTTGATGGAGAATTTAAAAATATAAATTTGGTAGTCACCGGTGGAAATTTTACGGATAAAAAAATTACATCTATTGAATACCAAAAACTAAGAGAATTGTTGCCAAAGTTTGATTATGTTTTAATTGAGGCAGATGGTTCTAAGAGAAAACCATATAAGGCATCTCGTGAAAATGAGCCTGTGATATATGATTTTACGACCAAGACCATAGCTGTCTTACCAATGTTTAAATACAATCAAGATTTGACAGAAGAAGATGTATTCAATTTTGAGTTGTTTAAAGAGAGATTTCAAAATCTAAATTTGAATGATTCTTTAATATTGGATATGATCTCTCACAGAGAAGGTATTTTTAAAAATTCAGTTGGAGAAAAGTACTTATACTTGAATAGAGTTGAAGGCGATATTACAAAACTTAGTATAGAAATTGAAAAGTTGGGTGTGAAACTTAGGAGGTAGAGATGAATATAAGTGCTATAGTAATGGCTTCGGGATTTTCCAATAGAATGGGAGAAAACAAATTAAAACTCAAAGTAAAAGATAAGAGAATGTTTGAGTATACAGTTGATCTATTGGAAAAATTGGATTTTGCAGAAAAAATATTAGTTACAAATGATGAGGATATAAAAGAGTACGCAAATGGAAAACTAAAAGTATATGAAAATCCAAATGCTGAAATAGGAAAGAGTGAGTCAATTAGAATAGGTGTTGAAAATTCTGGCGAAGTAGATGGATATATGTTCTTTGTCTGCGACCAACCTTTTTTAAAGGAAGACACTGTTGAGAAAATAGTTGATAAGTTCTATAAAGAAGACTTGATAACTTTCCCAATGTATGGCAAAAAAAGAGGCGCTCCAATGGTATTTCCAAAATCTTTTAAAGAAGGATTATTGAATTTAAAAGAAGACGAGGGAGGAATTGTATTGATAACTCAAGAAAATTCTCAAAGCGTTAGCATAGACAGTGAAATGGAACATATAGATATAGATACGAGAGAAGAATATGAAAAGATTAAATAATTTGGTGATAATGAGAGGAGCTGGAGATATTGCGACCGGTTCTATTCAAAGATTACATCGAACAGGATTTAAAGTTTTATGTTTGGAGATAGAACAACCTACAGCAATTAGAAGAACAGTTGCACTATCTGATGCAATATACACAGGTGAGGTTACTGTTGAAGATATAACAGCTCGTAGGGTGGAAACAATTGAAGAGATAGAAAAGGCATTTGAAGAAGGGGTTGTGCCTATAATGGTGGACCCTAATTGTGAAATCTTAGGAGAATTGGAACCTGAAGTATTGGTGGACGCAATACTTGCAAAGAAAAATTTGGGCACTAAAATAGACATGGCAAAGGGGACAGTTGCTTTAGGACCGGGATTTGTGGCAGGAGAAGATGTGGACATAGTTATTGAAACTAACAGAGGACACGATTTGGGCAGACTGATATTTGAAGGCCCAGCCGCACCGAATACCAACAGACCGGGGAATATAGATGGCTTCACAAGAGAGAGAGTGCTATATGCTCCAAAAGCAGGAGTGATAAAAAATAGACATGATATAGGGGATATAGTTGAGCAAGGAGAAGTTATCGCCACGGTTGAAGGTGGCGAAGTCACTGCTAAGATATCTGGAATTTTAAGAGGAATTATAAGAAATGGTACAGAAGTCTTTGAAGGTATGAAGATAGGTGATGTAGATCCGAGAACTACAACCAATCCAAACACCATATCAGACAAGGCGAGAGCTCTAGGAGGAGCAACTTTAGAGGCTGTCATGATTTTAAAAAAATAGATAAGAAAAAGGAAGCATTAGAGAAATTTCTTTAATACTTCCTTTTTTATTTATCTTCCTCCGCCGCCGCAACCGCCGCCGGAGAATCCTCCACCACCGCCGAATGAAGCGGAACCGCCACCGCCATAAGCAGCAGTAGTTATTACTTGGTTGTAAGAATTTTTAGAAAATGAATTCAAGTACAGGTAGTGTACATAGATATTGTTTGAACCGGAGTATTGATAGTCTGGATAGAATTTTTTAAAGCTTTCAAGAATGTCTTCACCAGCGCCGAGCAATGTAGCCACAACTAATATCTCATCCCAAAGAGCAACATCAATAGGCTCTTTTTCAGAAATTAAAGTGAAGTCATTTACAAATCTCTCGAACGCATATAGATTTGCTGTTTCAGACATACCTTTTTCAGTTAGATAATACTTTTTAGATGATTTCTCTTCCAAGTAGTTTTGCTTAATTAGATATTCTCTTCCTATTTCTTTTATACTCTCTGTAAATTTCATAGGGAATTCTTTTGACTTGATTAAGAACTTTTTAAATTCTTTGTCGGTTAGGATTTCATCATCACCTTTAGCTTCCCAAATGTAGTTAAAGAGTGTTCTTTCAAATTCATCATTCAATACAGGTTCTGAGTTTATCTTTAAGATATTATCTTCCGGATCCAAAAGCTTATTAAGCATGCCTGTATTTTTAACTTGTTCAATTGAAATATTGCCTGAACCAATCCATTTTAATATCTGAGCTGAAACAATACCGTTTAATATATCTGGTTCTTTTTGCATCAAATAAAACATTGCTGGCAAGTTGCCATCAAATGGTATGTCACGGTAGTAATCTGGGTGGTCTTTGTCAACTTCTTTGATATTCATTGCAATAGTACGTTTTTTAGAATACATGGCAATAGCTACGGTTATTACTAAAATTGGAAATATAATACAAAATCCAATAATTAAACCTATAAATCCAATATCTTCATCCGGAGGATTTATAGCGTCTCCTGGGGAGCCGTCAAAATCATTTTGGCTATTCTCATAGTCAGAGTCGACAAAGGCAGTTGATTTTAAACTGTTAAAACTGTCATCTATATTGTACGTAGGATTTATAATTCCCTTGTCAAGAGAAACTAAAATCGTAACATGATTATAGCTTGTAAATTGGTCTGTATTTTTGGCTACAATCTTGCCGTCTTCAAGCTGAATGTTTCCATAAAAACCAAAGGCCCAAAATTTAGCTGAATCCGTCAAGTCCACACCATTTTTTTGAATGGTAACTTTCACTACGTCCGGAGCCGGTTCCATATCGCTATTGATAAATCGGATATTAAATCCGTCGGAATCTGAAAATCCAATCACGGCATTTTTTAAATTATATTTTATAATATAAGTTTTAGATTCGAGTGCGGACTTTCCAAAACAAAGCTCTATTCCATCATTAGTGGTGTTTATTCCATATTTATTTGCTTTTTCGTCAAAACTTGCCTCGATATCCCAAGGTGAAACTTGGGTGTATGGACCATTTTCATCGGACACTTTGAAGTCTGTAAGCTCCATGTGGTTTAGATTTTGCATTGGAATAAAAAATTCTGTTCCACCGTCAGGAGTTGCATTCCAAATTTGTGTTACTTCCATTGAGCCATCATCGAGTATATTTGCTTCAACTTCGATTGATTTTATAGTATCTGCAAACACCACGCTAGGTATGCTCAGGAGTAAAAGTAAAAACATAGAAAATATTTTTTTCATTATATAATCACCTAAAAATTTAATTCTGGCATTTCAGATTTTTTAGAATCTGCATTCAGATATTCTTGAACTGAAAAACCAAACATTGATGCGAAAATTGAAGAAGGAAGTTGTTTTACTATTCTGTTGTACTTTGTAACAGAATCATTAAACACCATTCTTGCAACTCTCACTTTGTTCTCATAATCATTGACACTCTTCATAGTTTCTATATAGACTTGTGAAGCTTTTAAGTCAGGATATTGCTCTGCTAAGACATTAACTCTGCTCAAAGCACTTTGAATAGCTTGTTCATTACTCTCTAAGTTCTCCAAAGTTGTATTGCTCTTTCTACTGTCTATAACATCCATAAGAGTTCTATATTCATGGCTTGAATAAGCTGAAGTAGCTTTTGCAAGTTGGGTTAGAGCGTCCCAACGAGATTGTTGATTAACTCCAATTTGAGAAAAAGAGTTATCGATATATTCTTTAGCCCTTACCAACTGTCTTTGCACTGAAAGAGCATACACAGCTATAATTACAATAGCTAAAATTATTATATAAAAGTACATTATTAACCCTCCTTTTTGTATATTATATAATAAGTAAAAGAAATATATATAAATTTTTTGATGGGTGGGAATTATGAAAATTGTAATGCTTGATTATAAAACTCTAAACGTGGGTGACTTGAGCTTTGAAGAACTTAAAGCACTTGGAGATGTGGAGTTATATGAAAATACAGATATAGAAAATGAAAATGAAATTATAGAGAGAATTGGAGACGCCAAGGCGATTATAGTAAATAAAACTCCAATTTCTAAAAATGTCATTGAGAGATGCAAAAATTTAAAATATATAGGACTGTGTTCAACTGGCTATAATAATATAGACATTGAGGCGGCAAATGAAAGGGGTATAAGCGTGAGAAATTGTCCTGACTACTCAACTTATGCCGTAAGCCAATTTACAATTGGTCTGCTGCTTGAAATTTGTCATAACACATACAGACATACTCAATCTGTAATGAGTGGAGACTGGATAGATGCAGAAGATTTTTGCTATTGGAAATATCCTGTTATAGAGCTTTATGGGAAGACGATGGGTATTATTGGATTTGGGGACATCGGAAAGAATACAGGACGTATAGCTAAGAGCTTAGGGATGAATGTAATAGCAACTGGTTCGAGACCGACAAAGGAAGGCATGGATATAGGACGTTATGTGCCATTAGACAAGCTTTTAAGAGAGTCTGATGTAATAGCACTACACTGTCCATTAAATAGAGATACGGAACGCATAATCAACAGAGAAACCATATCTAAGATGAAAGACGGCGTGATTTTATTAAACACTGCAAGAGGTGGGTTGATAGATGAAGAAGATTTTAGAGATGCTCTTAACTCTGGAAAGATATATGCAGCTGGAATAGATACAATTGCAGAAGAACCTATGAGAGAGGACAATGTGTTATTAGGAGCTAAGAATTTGCTTATAACACCCCACATAGCATGGTCATCCGTTGATACTAGAAAAAGACTTTTAAAGATGGTTGTGGATAATTTGAACGCTTATATGAAAGGTGAATCAATAAACGAAGTTAAATAAATATATAAGTCAAAACTTAACTTTTGTATCCAAAATGTATCTTAGTCTTAGTTAGCATATAATAAAGATAAATTGAAATGAAGGTAAAGATTAAATATAATGTATAAGGGAAGGTTAATCACATGAAAATTATAATAATAGGTGGGGGAATCTCCGGAATCTTTGCAGCTATCGAATCAAAACGTTTAGGACATGAAGTTTTGGTTTTGGAAAAGAAAGATAGAATTCTTAAAAAGATGCTGACAACTGGAAACGGAAGATGTAATCTCACTAATGTAAATGTAACTCCAGAGCATTATAATTCAAAGTTTGTATCCAAGGCGCTAAGTAGTTTTACAAATAGAGACTTTATAGACTATTTAAAAACTATTGCCGTTTTTACAACTTGTGAGGGGAATAAAGTATATCCACAAACGCTTAAAGCACAAACTGTGGTTACTCAGCTGCTTGAAGAGGTAAAAGAGCTTGGAATTGAAGTTATAACTTCTTCACCAGTGTTAAAAGTAGAGAAGAAAAATAATTTTACAGTATACACAAATGAACATAAATATGTTGCGGATAGAGTTGTGTTTGCAACTGGAGGATGTTCATCTCCAAAGCTTGGAAGCGATGGAAAGAGTTTTGAAGTATTGAAGAGCTTGGGACATAAGGTAACAGATTTATATCCGGCTTTGACTCAGCTGACTTCAAATTCAAGGGATTTAAAATCCATAAGCGGAGTGAAAGTTTATTCCAAACCAAAATTGTACGTAGATGGTAATTTCGTCCAAGAAGAAGAGGGAGAAGTTTTATTTACCGAATATGGATTAAGTGGCCCTCCAATTTTAAGTTTATCTAAGAAAGTGAATATGGAAAGAGGAGATAAGTATGTGGAGTTTTCTCTTATAAATTATTCAAACGAAGATACTAAGGACGAATTATATAATATGTACTATATGTTCAGCCACTATCCACTTAAGAGATGGTTGATGGGCATAGTAGACAAAAAATTGGTAGCATATATTTGCAAAAAATTAGATTTAAATCAAGATGTGCCGGTGGGGAATATCGATGAAAACAAGTTTAAAGTCTTGGTTCAAGAACTTTTAGAACACAGAGTTGATATTTCGGGTACAAAGGGGTTTGAAACATCTCAAGTAACACTTGGAGGAGTTGAGCTATCCCAAGTTGATGAGATAACTTTTGAATCAAAGGTAGTAAAAGGGCTTTATATAATAGGTGAGGCTCTTAATATAGACGGAGTTTGCGGTGGATACAACATACAATGGGCGGTATCTTCTGCGATTATGATGAGCAGAAGTCTTTAGGAGGTAGAATGTTCTACTTACAGAATAGATTAAAAGAACATGGGAATATAGCAGTTGGAATAATTGGTTGTGGAATAATGGGAAGCTCTTTATTAGCTCAGCTAAAGGGACTACAAAATTTTACTCCTATTATTCTGGCATCAAGAAGAATTGAAAAGGTAAAAAATGCATTTTTATCAGCTGGATTTGATGAAAGTGAATTTTTGGTGACAGATGATATAGAAGTTGCAAGAGAGGTGCTAAAGAGCGGAAAGTCTATTGCGACAACTGATAATATGATTGCCGCAGAGTTACCTGATGTGGTAGTAGACTGCACAGGAGATACTAATGCGGGATGCGAAGTAACACTAAAGGCGATAGAATCTAACACTCATATTGTCAGCTTAAATGTTGAAATGGACGCAACAGTTGGCCCTTACTTAAAGGCACTGGCAGACGAAGCGGGAGTAGTTTATTCAGGGTCTGCTGGAGATGAGCCAGGGGCAATAATAGAATTATATGAGTTTTTAAACACTATGGGGTTTGAAGTCTTGGTGCTTGGAAAGGGAAAGAACAACAAGTTGGACAGAACGGCCACTCCGGATCAGCTTGAAGAAGAGGCAATTAAAAGAGGGCTTAATCCAAGAATGTTGACATCATTCGTGGACGGCACAAACACAATGACCGAATTGAATGCGGTTTGTAATGCAACTGGATTTGTTCCGGACATAAGAGGATGTCATTCTTTTTCAACCACACCTAAGACAATTGCACAAGATATAGACTTAGCTTCAAGAGGTTCAAAGTTAAACTCCTATGGCACAGTTGATTTTTCAATGGGGATAGCTCCGGGAGTGTTTGCAATAGCTAAGACTAATTCTGAGATAATTGACAATGAAATGGAATATCTAAGTGTTGGTAAAAGACCTAACTTTGCAATATATAGACCATACCATTTGACAAGTTTGGAAACACCAATCTCTATAATTAGAGCTGTGGTTTTAAAAGACTCTACTATAGCTCCTTATAAGGGTTCTGTGGCTGAGACAGTGGCCATTGCAAAAAAAGATTTGAAGAAGGGCGATAAACTTGAGGGAATAGGCGGAAGTTCTGTATATGGCGCTCTTGAAAAATCTACTATTCAAAGAGACGAAAATCTTTTACCTATAGGAATTATTACAGAAAACACTAAGCTTGTACGAGATGTAAAGATGGGTGAAGCACTAACTTATGAAGATGTACTATTAGACGAAAATGCGAGCATAGTTAAGGTGAGAAGGCTTCAAGACAATAATGCAATTGACAACTAAGGACAAAGTAATATAAAATATACAATTGAAATGCATAGTTACATTTAGAAAATGACTTTGGTAGAGTAGTGCATTTAGAAAGGACGAAAAGCCATGAGAATCACAAAAGAAACAGATTATGCATTCAGGATATGCGGTTACTTAGCCCAACACGAAGGTGAAGTAGTGGGAGCACCCAAAATTGCACATGATAGAGTTATACCAGAAAGATTTACATTAAGAATACTTAGAAAATTAAACTTGGCGGGAATAACTACAGCAAAAAGAGGAGTTACTGGAGGCTATATGTTAAATAGACCGAAAGAAGATATTTCTCTATATGATATAGTGGTTGCTATAGATGGACCAATAATTGTGAACAGATGCTTACATGAAGATGACCCTTATTGTTCATGTATGGGGGTAAATGCTTCAGATTTAAATGGGTGTAAGTTTCACGTAGCTCTTGAAGAAGTACAAAATTCGGTGATAAAAATTTTAAAATCTAAAACATTAGAATGTTTTGGTGAGAATAAGCAATGAAGAGACAGTTATAAACGGAGAGTTCAAAGAGAGCATTCGGATGGTGTGAGAATGCAACTTTAGTTTATGAAATCAACTTGGAGCAAAATGGTATGTCTGCCTTAAAGACATTGAGTGATAGGACCTATAATAAGGGTGGTACCGCGGCGTAAGTCGTCCCTTAATAAGGTCTTTTTTATTATAGATAATTTATCATAACAAGTGCAACATAAATAAACTCATAGCTAATCAGCTGTGTTAATATGTAAGTGACCAAACAAAACATATTAAAAGGAGTGATTAACTATGAGCTATAACCATCTTACCATAGAAGAAAGATCTTGTATTTACCAATTTTTAAATTTAGGAATGAGTATAAGGAAAATTGCACAAGCACTTAAAAGGTCACCTAGTACAATATCTAGAGAAATTAAAAGAAATTCATCTAAGATAAAAGTTAGTAGGGGAAGTTACACTAAGTACTTTCCGATAAAGGCAAATGATAAATATATTGATAGAAGAAAAGACTGCCATAGAAAAAGTAAATTTTCTAAAGATGTTATTGATTATTTAACTGTAAAGATTAACGAACATTGGTCCCCTGAACAAATATCAAATAGAAACACAAATGAGATTCATGAATTACCATCTACATCAACGATATATAGAATGATACACGCCAAAAAGCTGCCAAAAACTAGTATGAAAAATTTGAGAAGAAAAGCTAAATTTAAAAGGCCAGCAGAAAAAAGAGGAAAATTCAATGATAAAGGTAGAACAATTAAGAAAAGACCTAAAGAGATATACAGAAGGCAAGAATTAGGCCACTGGGAAGCAGATACAGTGGAATCAGGCAGATTAGATCAATAAAAGGAAAAGTAGATGTTGTTTCGTAACTTTAGCAGAAAGAAAATCTAGATATTATATAGCAATCCTAGTTGAAAATAGAAAGTCGGAAAGCGTAACACCAGCAATAATAAATGCATTAAAAGATTATCCAAAAGAATTAGTAAAAACAATAACCTTTGATAGAGGTAAAGAATTTTCAGAATTTGAGAAAATAGAAAAAGAATTAGGATGCAAAACTTATTTTTGTGATCCCTATTGTGCATGGCAAAAAGGTACAAATGAAAATAGTAACGGACTTTTGAGGGAGTTTTATCCTAAGGGTATGGATTTATCAGAAGTGAATATTGATGAATTAAATTATAACTTAAGTTTAATGAATAATAGACCTAGAAAATGTATAAAATATAAAACACCTAAAGAAGAACTTTTTGGTCTCTTACCATAGGTGTTGCATTTGATTTGACAATTCGTCTATATAAAATAAGGAGGAAAAGTCATGGAAAATTTTAAACCGCTTTCAAAATCGCCAGTAAAAGACAGAGAAGCTGAAATCTCAACTTACTGGGATGACATAGATCTATTAAAAAGATCTGTTGAGACAAGAGAAGGTAAAGAGTCCTACATTTTTTATGAAGGGCCACCAACAGCAAATGGTAAACCGGGGATCCACCACGTAATTGCAAGAACTTTAAAAGATTTAACTTGTAGATATAAAACTATGAGTGGCTATAAAGTAAAGCGTAAAGCCGGTTGGGACACTCACGGGTTGCCAGTAGAAATTGAAGTTGAAAAGAAATTAGGACTTCACAACAAACAGGACATAGAAAAATATGGGGTTGCAGAATTCAACGAAATGTGTAGACAATCCGTATGGGAATATGAATCTGAATGGAGAAGACTAACTCGTAGAATGGCTTATCTAATTGACTTAGATGATCCATACGTAACTTTGGATAACAACTTTATAGAATCTGTTTGGAACATCTACAACAAGATGTTTAAAGATGGACTTATTTATGAAGGACACAAGATACTTCCATATTGCCCACGTTGTGGAACAGGTCTAGCATCTCACGAAGTTGCACAAGGTTATGAAGAAATAAAAACAGAAACAGTAACAGCAAAGTTTAAGAGAAAAGACAAAGAAAATGAATATTTCTTAGCGTGGACAACAACTCCATGGACTTTACCATCAAACGTAACACTTGCTGTAAACCCTAAAGTTGAATATATAAGAGCAAAGATTCATGACGAAGTTTATATCGTGGCAAAAGAATTAGCTGACAAGGTATTTGACCACGAATATGAAGTGCTTGAAACATTAAAGGGAAGCGAATTAGAAGGAGTTGAATATGAACAACTATTAAAGTTCATTCAAACAGACCAAAAAGCTTTCTATGTTACAACAGCTGATTATGTAACAACAGAAGATGGTACAGGTATCGTACACACAGCACCAGCTTTCGGGGAAGACGACTACCAAACAGGAAGAAGATATGGTCTACCTGTGTTTAATCCAGTTGATGAATCTGGTAGATTTACAGAAACTCCTTGGAAAGGTATGTTCGTAATGGACGCTGATCCAGAGGTTATTCAATATCTAAGAGAAAACAACTTACTATTTGAAAAACATAAATTTGTTCACAACTATCCACACTGCTGGAGATGCCATACTCCACTAATCTATTATGCTCACCCATCTTGGTATATCGAAGTTACTAAGTTCAAAGAAAAGCTTGTAGAAAACAACAACGGAGTAAACTGGTTCCCAGATTATGTAGGGGAAAAGAGATTTGGAAACTGGTTAGAAAACTTAAACGACTGGGCAATATCTCGTTCAAGATATTGGGGAACTCCACTTCCAATTTGGAAATGTGAAGAATGTGGACACACAACTTCAGTAGGTTCAAGAAAGGAACTTGCAGAAAGAGCAATTGAAGACATAGATGAGTCAATTGAACTTCACAGACCATACGTTGATGATGTTCATATCAAGTGCGACAAATGTGGTCATACTATGTCAAGAATACCAGAAGTTGGAGACGTTTGGTTCGATTCAGGAGCTATGCCTTTTGCTCAATGGCACTACCCATTTGAACATGAAGACGACTTCAATGAATTGTTCCCAGCAGATTTCATCTGTGAAGGTATCGACCAAACAAGAGGTTGGTTCTATTCACTTCTTGCAATCTCAACTTATATGACAGGTAAGAGCCCATATAAGAATGTACTTGTAAATGACTTAATTTTAGATAAATTTGGAAAGAAGATGTCTAAGTCAAAGGGCAACACAGTTGAACCATTTGATTTATTCGACAGATATGGAGCAGACGTAGTTAGATGGTACTTGATGTATGTATCACCACCATGGACTCCAACAAAATTTGATGAAGATGGACTTAGAGAAGTTGATTCTAAATTCTTCAGATCAATCAGAAATATCTACAACTTCTTTAGCTTATATGCAAATACAGACGGAATAAATCCAAGAGAATTTGACGTTGCGTATGAAAAAAGAGATGAAATTGACAAGTGGTTATTATCTAAATACAACAACCTTGTAAAAACCGTAAGAGAAGATATGGATAAATTTGAAGTTACAAAAGTTGTTAGAAACATCCAAGAATTTGTAATAGAAGATTTATCAAACTGGTATATCAGAAGAAACAGAAGAAGATTCTGGGCAACTGAAATCGATGACGACAAGAAAGCTGTATATGCGACAACATACGAAGTTATGCTTGGAATAGCTAAGTTAATAGCTCCATTTGTGCCATTCACTGCAGAAGAACTTTACAGAAGTTTAACTGATGGAGAATCTGTTCACCTTGAAATGTATCCAGAAGTTGATAGTGCTCTAATAGATGAAAAAATAGAAGAAAAGATGGACTTAGTTAGAAACTTAGTTGCTCTAGGACGTGCTTCAAGAGAAAATGCTAAGATAAAAGTACGTCAACCACTTCTAAAAGTAATTATCGACGGAAAATATAAAGAAATAATTGCTGAATTAGATGAACTTATAAAAGAAGAACTTAACGTTAAAGAAGTTCACTTTGAAGATGATCTTTCACAATTTATGAACTATGAATTAAAACCAAACTTCAAAGTTGCAGGTTCAATTCTTGGAAGCAAGATAAAAGACTTCTCAAAATATTTAAATTCTGTAGATCCTAAGGAATTCGTAACAGAACTTTCAAACAGACCGAAAGAAGTTGAATTGAATGGAGAAAGAACAGAAATTAAAGAAGAATATATCTTAATAAACATCAAATCTAAAGAAGGTTTTGACGTAACAATGGAAAACAATCTATTTGTAATCCTTGATACAGAGCTTAATGAAGATTTAGTAAATGAAGGATATATCAGAGAATTCATTTCTAAAATCCAACAAATGAGAAAGAACTTAGATTTAAATATCTTAGACAATATCAAGATTGAATACACATCAGATGATGAAGTTGTAAAAGCTATTGAAGCCGGTGCAGAATTTATCAAAACTGAAACATTAGCAGTTGAAGTAGTTAAAGCTGATTCTGTTGATGGAGAAGAAGTAGATCTTAACTCTCACAGTTCAAAAATTAGAATACAAAAAGCTTAAAAATAAATCCCTTGAGCTAATGCTTGAGGGATTATTTAATTAAATTTTAAATTAAAAAGTTAATTGCTAAGGTTAGTAAAAGATTAAATTAATTTTATTATAATTTGATTTATTTTAAGATTATAATTTAAGATTTAATGGTATTATATGATACAGCAGTATAAGTAAAGACAGAAAATGAAATATAAAATTTTGTAAGAAATTATGTAATAGATATTGCATAACGAAGAAAATTATGATATTATCAAACATTTACTTTATTTAACCACTTTGATATACTATATATGTCCAGGAGGTATTGCAATGTATAATATTGGAGACAAAATAGTGTATCCTATGCATGGAGCGGGTGTAATAGTAGGAATCGAAGAGAGAGAAATTCTTGATGAGACAAGAAAGTATTACATATTAAGGCTACCTGTAAAAGATATGGAAGTAATGGTACCGGTAGAATATGCAGATGAAGTAGGTGTAAGAGATATTCTTACAAGAGAAGATATGGACAAAGTTTTTGAAGTTTTGAGAAGTGAAGAAAAAATAGAGATGCCAAAAAACTGGAGCAGAAGATATAGATTCAATATGGACAGAATTAAATCGGGAAATATTGAAGAAATAGCTAGAGTTGTGAGAGCTCTTGAAAGATCAGATACTTCTAAGAACTTATCGACAGGTGAGAGGAAATTACTTAATTGTGCTAAACAAATTATAATCTCTGAGATGGTATTGGTTTATGAAGAGGACTACGAGAAAATCGTAGAAATTGTAGATGATGCCATTTTAAGATAAGGGGTGAATAGTATAAGCAGAAACAAAAAGATAGTAACTACAATATTTAGATTTTTGTTTACTATTATAGGAGCAGGTCTTGGAGTAGCACTCGTTGTTTTTATAAAATCAATGGATTTTGCACGAGGATTTAATACAACCATAATTAACATAGCGACAGTTATGATAATTGGGATTTTCGCACTTATATTTTTTATTTTATCTCCAAAGATTTTTAAGACTATAGAAGTAAATTTAAAGGGAGTTGAAACAGAACTCAAAAAGAGGACTTTATCGGAGAACTTAACTGGTAGCTTGGGGCTTATAATAGGTCTTTTTATAGCATTTCTGTTATCACAGCCGATTAATAGAATTCCGGTAATAGGAACGGCACTTTCATTAATACTCTATGGAATACTTGGTTATCTGGGAATAAATTTGTCTTTGAAATACAAAGATGAAATGATTTATAGACTTAAAGATATGAGTCTACCTAAGCCAGCACCAAGTAAAGATAAAAAGAAAAATATAGTCGGAGCAAAGGTATTAGACACAAGCGTAATAATTGATGGTCGTATAAAAAATGTATGCGAAGCAGGCTTTTTAGAAGGACAATTGGTCGTATCTAAATATGTGCTTGAAGAACTACAACATATAGCAGATTCTTCAGATGCATTGAAGAGAAATAGAGGAAGAAGAGGCTTAGATATTCTAAAAGAACTTCAAGACGATCCAAATTTGGATGTAGTAATTTTCAATGATGATTACGAAAATATAAAAGAAGTGGATTCTAAGTTGATTCAAATCACAAAAGATTTAAGAGGAAAGATTGTAACAAATGACTACAATTTAAATAAGGTTGCAGTAGTACAAAATGTACCGGTTTTAAATAGACGAATTGTCAAATCAAATGCAACACCTATGGTAAGAGACCAAAAAGTTCTTCTTTAGGTGTTTTATATTTTATACATTTTCTAGGTCTATTATTCATTAAACTTAAGTTATAATTTAATTCATCAATATTCACTTCTGATAAATCCATACCCTTAGGATAAAACTCCCTCAAAAGTCCGTTACTATTTTCATTTGTACCTTTTTGCCATGCACAATAGGGATCACAAAAATAAGTTTTGCATCCTAATTCTTTTTCTATTTTCTCAAATTCTGAAAATTCTTTACCTCTATCAAAGGTTATTGTTTTTACTAATTCTTTTGGATAATCTTTTAATGCATTTATTATTGCTGGTGTTACGCTTTCCGACTTTCTATTTTCAACTAGGATTGCTATATAATATCTAGATTTTCTTTCTGCTAAAGTTACGAAACAACATCTACTTTTCCTTTTATGATCTAATCTGCCTGATTCCACTGTATCTGCTTCCCAGTGGCCTAATTCTTGCCTTCTGTATATCTCTTTAGGTCTTTTCTTAATTGTTCTACCTTTATCATTGAATTTTCCTCTTTTTTCTGCTGGCCTTTTAAATTTAGCTTTTCTTCTCAAATTTTTCATACTAGTTTTTGGCAGCTTTTTGGCGTGTATCATTCTATATATCGTTGATGTAGATGGTAATTCATGAATCTCATTTGTGTTTCTATTTGATATTTGTTCAGGGGACCAATGTTCGTTAATCTTTACAGTTAAATAATCAATAACATCTTTAGAAAATTTACTTTTTCTATGGCAGTCTTTTCTTCTATCAATATATTTATCATTTGCCTTTATCGGAAAGTACTTAGTGTAACTTCCCCTACTAACTTTTATCTTAGATGAATTTCTTTTAATTTCTCTAGATATTGTACTAGGTGACCTTTTAAGTGCTTGTGCAATTTTCCTTATACTCATTCCTAAATTTAAAAATTGGTAAATACAAGATCTTTCTTCTATGGTAAGATGGTTATAGCTCATAGTTAATCACTCCTTTTAATATGTTTTGTTTGGTCACTTACATATTAACACAGCTGATTAGCTATGAGTTTATTTATGTTGCACTTGTTATGATAAATTATCAATATAAATGAACTTGCAAACTCAGTTAAACCAGTTTATTTACCAGGTGAGATTATGAAAACTCAAATAGTAAAGCTGGGTAAAGAACATGGACAAGGGCTTGGATATTTAGACGATGGAACTATGATTGTAGTAGAAGATGGTAAAGACCACGTTGGAGAGGATGTTGAAGTAGTAGTTACATCAGCATTACAAACCTCTGCCGGCAAGATGATATTTGCAAAACCGACAAAGGGGGAATAATTTGGAACAAAATATTTATTTAGACAAGGAGCGCCTAAATGAAGCGAAATCCTTAGTAGAAAGTCTTGGTGAATCTCTTTGACCTGGCTGGTCTAAGAGAGAAAGTAAAAGAATTAAACGATAAGCAATTAGAACCAAACTTTTGGGATAATAGCGAATCTGCACAAAAAGTTATAAAAGAATTAAATCATCATCAAGGAAAAGTTGATAAATATGACAAGCTTTCAAAGAAAATTCAAGAAGCCAATGATTTAATTGAATTGATGGAATTGGAAGATGACTATACTTTCTATGATGAATTCAAAAAGGATTTAGAAGATATAGAAAAGTTTGCTGAAGACTTTAAGCTTGAAACTCTATTAAACGGAGAGTACGATGCAAATGACTGTATATTGACAATACATGCCGGAGCAGGTGGAACAGAAGCTCAAGACTGGGCTAGTATGCTCCTAAGAATGTATACGAGATATGCAGAGAGCAAGGGCTTTAAAGTTGAAATCTTGGATATTCAAAAAGAAGACGAAGCTGGGATAAAATCAGCAACGCTTTTAATTTCAGGTGACAATGGCTATGGATATATGAAGGGTGAAAAGGGAGTTCACAGATTGGTTAGAATTTCTCCTTTTGACTCAAATAAGAGAAGACACACTTCATTCTCTTCAGTGGATGTATATCCTCAAATAGATGGAGATGTTGAAGTTGAAATCAGAGCGGAAGATTTAAAAGTCGATACTTATAGATCTTCAGGCGCTGGGGGGCAACACGTAAACACAACTGACTCAGCCGTAAGAATCACACACATCCCTACAGGAATAGTGGTTCAATGTCAAAATGAAAGAAGCCAGATTCAAAATAGAGAAACTGCAATGAATATGTTAAAGGCAAAGTTGATTGCTCTTGCAGAAGAAGAACAAAAAGAAAAAATTGACGACCTACAAGGCAACTACTCTCAAATTGCTTGGGGTTCACAAATCAGATCTTATGTATTCCAACCTTACACACTTGTAAAAGACCACAGAACCAATGCTGAGATGGGAGATGTGAATCGTGTAATGGATGGAGACTTAGACGAGTTTATAAATAGCTATCTACAACTAAAAGCTACTGAAAATTGAGGTAATATATGATAATTACAACTACTAATAAAATCGAAGGAAAAGAAATTGTTGAATATTTAGGTCTTGTGTATGGCGAGACTGTAAACGGGATCAATTTTGTAAAAGATTTTGGCGCTGGAATAAGAAATTTAGTAGGCGGAAGAAGTGCTGGATATGAAACTGAATTGGTTTCCAGTAGAGAAGATGCAATTGAAGAAATGACTAAAAGAGCCACTAAGTTAGGCGCTGATGCAATAGTTGGAGTAAACATAAATGTAGAGGCACTTGGACAGGGGACAATGCTTTTAGTTAATGTGATTGGTACAGCAGTTAAAATAAAGTAAAATTATGCTTTCTGAAAATAATTAATTTATTTTTAGAGAGCATTTTTTATGTAAACAAAATAATATTTGTGTTAAAATCTTTGGAGGAGGCGATAGAATGAGTAGAGACGTAATAATTGCTTTAGACTTTGATTCTTCTGAAAAAGCTTTAGATTTTATAGATAAATTTCAAGAAGATGAAGTATATGTGAAGATAGGTATGGAATTATTTTATAAAGCTGGTCCTGAAATAGTTAGAGAATTTAAAAAAAGAGGACATAAAATATTTTTAGACCTTAAGTTACATGACATACCAAACACTGTTAAGAAAGCTACACTATCACTTATGGATTTAGATGTAGATATGATAAATTACCATATTGCCGGTGGCTCAAAAATGCTTATGGAAGCTATTAAGGCCGCGAAAGAAGTTAAACCAGAAATTATAACATTGGGCATAACAATGCTTACTTCAACAGACGAAGAAACAATGCACAATGACATACTTATAAAAGATAACCTAAGTGTAGCAGATACAGTTAAAAGTTATGCTGAAATTGGTAAGAAAAGTGGACTTGATGGAGTTGTATCTTCAGCATTAGAAGTTCCGGAAATTAAAAAAGTTGCTGGAGAAAGTTTTATAACTGTTACTCCTGGGATTAGACTTGAACAGATAAAAGGAGACGACCAAAAGCGTGTAGTTACACCTGCAGATGCAAGAATGTTAGGTTCAGATTATATAGTAGTTGGACGTCCAATAACAGGAGCAGAAGACCCTGTTAAAGCATATAAAGAAATAAAGAAAATGTTTATAGGTGAATGATGAAAGAAATATCAAAAATTTTATTAGACATAGAAGCAGTTAGTTTATCGCCAAGTGAACCATTTACATGGGCATCAGGAATTAAATCTCCAATATATTGCGACAATAGACTTACACTTTCTTATCCAGAAGAGAGAAGAGTTGTTGAAAATGGTTTGACAAAACTTATTGAAGATAACTATCCTGAAGTTGAATATATTATGGGAACTGCAACAGCAGGTATTCCTCACGCAGCTCTAATTGCAGAAAATTTAAAATTGCCAATGGGATTTGTAAGATCTTCAAACAAAGACCACGGTAAGCAAAACAAAATTGAAGGCAAAATAATAAAGGGAGCTAAAGTTGTAGTAATAGAAGATTTAATTTCTACAGGCGGATCTTCTATCGAAGCAGCTAAAGCACTTGAAGAAGCTGGATTTGAAGTATTGGCAATAGTTGCAATATTCTCATACAATTTAGAATCTGCAAAAGAAAACTTTAAAGATAAGTATGAATTAAAAACACTTACAAACTTTGAAGAATTAGCAGAAGTTGCAGCAGAAAATGGAATCATAAAAGAAGAAGATATACTTAAATTAAATAAGTGGAGACAAAATCCTAAAGACGAGTCTTGGATAAAATAAATTAAAAAGGTAGTTTTGCAGAATAGAAAAATTCTGTGAGACTACCTTTTTTTAAGTTAATTTATTATTTTTCTTATACTCTATTAAATCTAGAGCCAATATATAGACGAAAGGAATGACCATCAAGATTGAAATGTAGTTGATAGCTGTATAGATGAAATCACTTTCGAGCGAAGGGGGAAGAGTTGAGTAGAGGTTGTTTAAAATATGCAATAGGATTGGATAAAATAAATTTTTGGTTCGCATATAGACATAACCAAGCACTATACCCATTAGAGCAGTGTATATTGTTTGAACAGGTTGTCCGTGCCAGATACCAAATAGAATTCCGGATACAACGGCAGGAAACAATCCAAACTTATATTTTTCAAGTAGGTTGTATATAATCCCTCTAAATAGAATTTCTTCAAAGATAGGGCCTAAGAACACTATTGAGAGAAAAACCCAAAAGTAAGCTTCGTTGTCCACTTCGTCCCACATTGTAGTAAAATCCAAAAAGCTCTTTTCTAAAATTCCGAATGGAACTAAGAAATGCTCTATGATTAGCAAAACTATAAATGACATACCACCAAGTGCTAAAGACAGAGGGATACAACCCAAAATTAATTTAGAATCCATTGGCTTTAAAGTGATTTTGTTTTTAGTGAGAAACTTGTAGATTGGGAAACATACCAAGAGTAGCACCAAAGTTATAAAAGTGTCCATCATTGAATAGCTACTGTTAAGAGCATTTATAAACTTCGGATAGAATGATGCTATGTATATAAACAAATCAGTTGAGAATCTATCTACAGCTGAATATGTCGCTACAATCAACAAGGGGATTAAAATATAAATTATATTTTTATTTTTTTGTGTCATAATTACTCCTTCTCTTTGCTTGATAAGTTTCTCATAAAAGATAATAAAAAACAATATCGATTATTAAATCGTAATAATTTATTATGAAATTTTTAAAATTGTAATGGATTTGTTAGACATATTTCATTTGATTAAAAATGTGCAAAAAACATAGAATACTGTAAAAAACTTGACAGTTGGCTGATTTTCGACTATAATCAGTTAGAATTTAACGGCAAGGGCGTACCGAGTATGGCGCCTTATTTTTTATATACGAGGAGAGAATTGCTTTGGTAGAAAAGGACATTTTTTTTACAGCTGAAGGCTTGGAAAAAATTGAAAATGAGATAGAGTATTTAAAGACAGTTAGAAGAAAGGAAGTAGCTGAAAGAATTAAAGTTGCTCTTGGCTATGGAGACCTTTCAGAAAACTCTGAATATGATGAAGCTAAAAATGAACAAGCTTTAGTTGAAGAAAAAATAGCTAAACTTGAAATGATGGTAAGAAATGCTAAAGTCATTTCTGAAGATGAATTAAATTCTGAGATTGTAAACATTGGTTCAACTGTAAAAGTGAAAGATGTACAATCTGGAGAAATAGATGAATATACAATAGTTGGTTCTGCTGAGGCAGATCCATTAGAAGGCAAGATATCTAACGAAAGCCCTGTTGGCGGAAAGCTATTAGGACTAAAAGTTGGAGAATCTGTAGAAGTTGACGTTCCGGACGGAATTATTAAATTAGAGGTAGTAGAAATCTCACTATAGGAGGAGAAATGCAAAATACTGAAGAAAAAAAGTTAAATGAGATGCTTGTTGCTAAGAGAGAAAAGCTACAAGAGTTAAAAGATGCTGGCAAGGATCCATTTCAAATTTCAAAATTTGATGTAACACATCATTCAATAGAAATTAAAGAAAACTTTGAAGAGCTTGAAGAAAAACAAGTTTCTATTGCTGGACGTATAATGAGCAAGAGACGTCATGGTAAGATTGCATTTTTAGACGTTCAAGATTCTCAAGGAAGAATCCAAGTTTTTGCAAAGAAAGACGTTCTTGAAGAAAACTATGAAGATATAAAAGGATACGATATTGGAGATATCATTGGAGTAGTGGGAAATGTATTTAAGACAAATGCAGGAGAAATAACTGTAAGAGCTACAGAAACTTCTCTAATGTCTAAATCACTTCAAATTCTTCCAGAAAAATTCCACGGTCTTAAAGACCCTGATTTAAGATACAGACAAAGATATGTAGATTTAATTGTAAATCCTGAAATCAAAGATGTATTCTTAAAGAGAAATAAAATTATAAAATCAATTAGAGAATATCTTGATAACAGAGGATATTTAGAAGTTGAAACACCAATTTTAGGAACAGTTGCAGGTGGCGCAAATGCTAGACCATTTATCACACACCACAACACTTTAGATTTAGATATGCAACTTAGAATCGCAAATGAATTGTTCTTAAAGAGACTAATCGTTGGTGGATTTGATAAAGTATATGAAATGGGCAAGATGTTCAGAAACGAAGGTATGGACACTCGTCACAACCCTGAATTTACAAACATAGAATTATACGAAGCATACGCAGACTACAATACTATGATGGAAATCACAGAAGAAATATTTGAAAACGCAGCTATGGCAGTTCATGGAACAACAGTTGTAAACTTCCAAGGTAAAGAAATAGATGTAAAAGCTCCTTGGAGAAGAGTTACAATGATAGACTTGATAAAAGAACTAGCTGGAGTTGATTTCAACAAGATAGAATCTGACCAAGAAGCAAGAGATATAGCAAAAGCTAAAGGTGTTGAAATAGAAGAAAACTGGACTAGAGGAAAAATTATAGCTGAATTCTTTGAAGAATTCTGTGAAGAAACTCTAATTCAACCAACTTTCGTAACAGAATATCCAGTAGAAGTTTCTCCACTATCTAAGAGAAATGTAGAAGATCCAAGACTTACTGATAGATTTGAAGCGTTTATCAACGGATGGGAATTTGCAAATGCATTCTCAGAACTTAACGACCCAATAGATCAAAAAGAAAGATTCGAAGCTCAACTTAGAGAAAAAGAAGCTGGAGACGAAGAAGCACATCCAATGGATTCAGATTTCATCAATGCACTTGAAGTTGGTCTTCCTCCGACAGGTGGACTTGGAATTGGTGTAGACAGAATGATAATGCTTTTAACTGACCAACCATCAATTAGAGATATTGTATTCTTCCCAACAATGAAGCCAATAGGCTTAGAAAAGGCAGAAAATGGGGATTTGTCAAAAGAAACTTACGAAACTTACGACAAACTTACGACAGAAAAAAATCGACTTTTCAAAAGTGAAAGTGGAACCAATATTTGAAGATATGGTTGATTTTGATACATTCACAAAATCTGATTTTAGAGTTGTAAAAGTTAAGAACTGCGAAGAAGTTCCAAAATCAAAAAAACTTTTGAAATTTACATTAGATGATGGTTCTGAAAAAGAAAGAGTTATTTTATCTGGTATTAAGGAATATTACAGTGCAGAGAGCTTAATTGGAAAGACACTACTTGCGATTTGTAATCTTCCTCCTCGTAAAGTGATGGGAATTGACTCAGAAGGTATGATTATATCTGCAATTTGTGAGTACGACGGAGAAGAAAAACTTAACTTAATAATGTTGGATGATAATATTCCAGCAGGATCAAAATTATATTAAAGAACACGCGAATTATGAAACTGGGGTTTGTTATGAATCCCAGTTTAATTTTTAGGGTTATGTATGAGATGGATAATTAGAATAATTTTATTACCGATAAGATTAGTGTTGAGTTTGCTCATAGCTTTTTTCACTTTTATATTAAGTTTGAGCACTGCGTTGTTAAACGTAGTTTCTACTTTAATTTTTATAATTGGATTAGCTAGCATTTTTCAAGGAGACAAGCAAATTGTAATTGAAGCACTAATATTAGCATTTTTATTTAGTCCATTTGGGTTACCTAAATTAGGTATATATGTTATTGGATTATTAGAATTATTAAACTATACAATAAAATCAATTTAAAGAAAAATAAATATTAGACAATCGTAGACGATAGAAGATAATAATTCTGTCGTCTTTTTTTATTTTTAAGAAAGGAGGCGGGAATGAATTTTGATTATTTTTATAATAGGCAATCTGAGATGTATAACTTCATTAGGTTACCTATGGTATTAATGGAAGATGAGATTTTTGAGAACATTTCTATTGAAGCTAAAGTTTTGTATTCATATATGCTTAATCGAATGGGTCTTTCATATAAAAATGGCTGGATAGATGATGATGGAAAAGTCTTTATTTACTACACAATTGAAAGTATAAAAGATCAATTTAATTGTGCGAGTGAAAAAGCAAATAAATTAATAGCTGAACTTGATATTAAATCAGGAATAGGACTGATTGAAAAGAAAAGACAAGGACTGGGAAAGCCTAACAGAATTTATGTTAAAGACTTTATGAGCATATTTAATAATATGGAATTAAAAAATCAAGAAGTTCGAAAAGCAAAATTCCAGAAGTTCGATAATCGAAATTCAAGAGATTTGAATATCGAAAGTCAAGATTTTCGAAAATCGGAAGGTAACTATAACAATATTAGTAATAATGAGTTAAGAAAGAATGATTTTAGTAAGGGACAAAAGCCTTATGGAATATATAAAAACATATTTTTGAGTGATGAGGAATACAAGGACTTAACAAATGAGTTAGGAAGTAGAATTAATGAATACATTGATAGGTTGTCTTCATATATGAAAGCAAATAACAGAGTGTATCAAGACCACAAGGCTACGATAATCAATTGGTACCTTAATGATCAGCCAAAAAACATTAATGATAATACAACAAGGAAAATGAATTACGATATAGGAGAGAGTTTATGAAGAACTTAAAAGATTTTGTATTAAGAGAAAATGATATTGAAAGAAATGGACATATTTATTGTAAGGTATGTGGTAAAAGAGTCGATGGAGAATTAGTTGACCTTGGATTTACAAATTTTATTCCCAGAATTAAATGTGAATGTGAAATAAAGAGAGATAAAGAAAATGAAGAAAGAGAAAGACTAATGAAAATATCATCGCTTAAAAGAGATTGTTTCTCATCGCTGCTTCAACACCAATATACTTTTGAGAGATTCTTAAATGAAAAAGGTCAAGCTTACAAGGTTGCTTATAATTACGCTAAAAGCTTTGAACAGATGAAAAAAGACAATGTTGGACTTTTATTTTATGGAGATGTTGGAAGTGGAAAAACTTATCTTGCTTGTGCAATTGCAAATGAATTAATTGAAAGAAAACAAGTTAAAGTTAAGATTATGAATTTATCTCAGGTTATAAATCAAATACAAAAATCTGCATTTAAGGTTGATTCAAATGAAATAATAAGTAACCTCTCTAATATTCCATTGTTAATCTTGGATGACCTTGGAATTGAAAGGGATACATCTTATGCAAGAGAACAAGTATATAACATTATAAACTCAAGATACTTAAAAGGCAGGCCGACAATTTTTACTACAAACTTATCATTGGAAATCATTCAAAATCCAAACATTGACCTTGAGTATCAGAGAATATATTCAAGAATACTTGAAATGACAATACCAGTTAAAGTTACGGGAGAAGATTTTAGAAGAAAAATCCATCAAGAGAAGTTAAGAAAATACAAAGAGCTACTTTTATATGGAGGTGGAATAGATGATTAATGAAGAAGTATCTAGGTCAAGTCTTAATCTTGAAGTAAGACTTGCAAAAGCAACAAGTAAAGCAATTCTTGATGCCTTAAAGAAAGTACACAAGCAAATAGAAGAACAAGGAGGATTGAAAAATGTAATAGAAAATAATGGAGAAGAAGTAAAGCTAAAGGATATGGTTAAAAAGGGACAGTTAGAAGAAATTAATCTAAAAGATCCTGAGTTAAAAGAACTAAAGAAAATTTTAAATAAACACGGAGTGAAGTTTTCTGTTATGAAAGATAAGGAAACTGGTAACCACTCTGTGTTTTTTCAATCTAAGGATATAAAGGTGATGGAACACGCCTTTAAAAAAGCAGTTAAGGCTTCTGAAAGAAAGGCCGATAGAAAAGATTCAATAACGAAGACTATAAATAAGTTTAAAGATATGGCTAAGGACACCATCAGCAAAGATAAAGTTAAAAATAAACATAAGGAGCAAAGCTTATGATAAGTAATTTAAAAACATTTGAAAATAAGAATTTTGGGAAACTCACTGTTATAGAAAAAGACGGTGAGTTTTTCTTTATAGCTAATGAAGTAGCAACTATGTTAGGATATGCCAATCCAAGAAAAGCTGTTTATGACCATGTAGATGAAGAAGACAAGGGTGTAACGAAATGGAACACCCTTGGAGGAATACAGAATATTTCAATAATTAACGAATCAGGATTGTATTCACTTATCCTTTCATCAAAACTACCACAAGCAAAAATATTCAAAGCTTGGGTAACTAGAGAAGTCTTACCAAGTATTAGAAAAAACGGAGGATATATAGTAGGGCAAGAAAAGAAAACTAACGAAGAGCTACTTGCAAATGCAATTTTAGTAGCCAATAGAATTATTGCCGAGAGAGAAGAAGAAATTGACGAATTAAGACCAAAGGCAGACTATTATGATAAACTAATAGATTATAACCTACTTACAAACTTTAGAAATACTGCCAAAGAGTTAGGAATACCACAAAACCAGTTTATAAGTTTTTTAATGAATAAAGGATTAATTTATAGAGATAAGAAAAAGAAACTTCTACCTTATGCAGATAAGAACAAGGGATATTTTGAAGTAAAGGAATGGGTTGATCCACTAGGTACACTTGTAGGAATACAAACATTTATAACACCAAAGGGAAGACATTACCTACTAATTTTATTAGATAGTGAAGGTTTCTACGATGAATAAGGTATTAGAAGCCATTCTTTCTGATATTAAAAACTTAATTAAAATAGACAACCCAAAGAAATTTATATTAGCAAACATTCCTTATCTATCATTCTTCTACATTGGAAATATCTTTTCTAAACACATCAATTCTTATGTAGGAGGAGATATTATTGACAGAATAATTGTGGGAATTTCTGATATAGGAACTTTATCTTATATACCAAGTATTAATCCAAGGGACTTGTTAGTAGGTATTTCAGTTGCTGCTCTTGTTAAGCTAATTGTTTATAGCAAAGGTAAAAATAAAAAGAAGTATAGACAAGGTAAAGAATATGGTTCTGCAAGATGGGTTGCATAATATTAACTGAACAGGAGTGATATATAGACACGAGAAAAGGAGGATAATACCATGATAGAATATCATAACAAAATCACAGCACTATACTCCCGCCTTTCAGTTGGTGACGAAGATAGAGACGGTGGCGAGAGTAATAGTATTGTAAATCAAAAAGCATTTTTAGAAAGATATGCAAGAGATAAAAAGCTGATAAACATTCGCCACTATATCGACGATGACGAAAGCGGTAGGTTCTTTGACCGTTCCGCTTACACACAGATGATAAGCGATGTAGAACAAGGTAAAATCGGTATTGTCATCATGAAATACATGACAAGATGGGGAAGAGATTATCTTCAAGTAGGAAATGCGATGGAGATATTTAGAAGAAACAATGTACGCTTTATCGCTATCAATAATGGAATAGATAGCATTGACCAAAACACATTGGAATTTGCCCCCTTTATCAACAGTCAGAGTGGTATGCAAGAGACATCAGCAAGAAAGTAAAGACAGGAATAAAGACCAAAGGAGCAGACGGAAAGCCTGTCGCAACAGAAGCCCCATACGGCTATATAAAAGACCCTGAGAACAAAGATTATTGGATCGTCGATAAAGAAGCTGCCGAAGTTGTAAAACTCATTTTTAGGCTATTTATGGAGGGGAAAAACAGAAATCAGATAGCTGTTTACCTGAAAGAAAAAGAAATACTAACTCCAACCTTTTATATGAAACAGCAAAACAGAGGAACAGCAAAAAACAAACCACTAAACCAAGAAAACAGATATAACTGGAACAAAGCAACCATAACACGCATACTGAAAAGACAAGAGTATTGTGGTGATGTAGTCAACTTCAAGACCGAAAAGCATTACAGAGATAAGAGAAACCATTATGTAGATAAAAGCAAATGGCAAATAACGGAAAATGTCCATGAGCCGATAATAGATAGAACTACCTTTGAAAATGTAGAGCGTATGTTAAAAAATGCACCTGTAAAAAGACCAAATGGAGATGGAGAAATTCACGCACTTTCAGGCTTGATGTACTGTAAAGATTGCGGAACAAAAATGCACATTCGCACCATACACAAAAATGGAAGAGTACAGCATGTAACCTATTGCAGTGAATATGCCAAAGGGAAAGCAAAGCACCCCAAATGCAACTCCCCACACCGCATTGATGTTGATGAGGTTATGGAAAATATCGCAGAAGTCTTGCGAAAGATAGCACAGTATTCTTTGGAAAACAAAGCAGAATTTGAGAAACTTGTAAAAGAGAGTCTGTATAAAGAGCAGACCGAAGAAGTTAAGAAAAATCAAAAGCGTATGCCCCAAATCACAGACCGAATGGAACAGATAGAAAGAGTGATGAATAAGCTCTATGAGGATAATGCACTTGGAAATATGGATACAGAACGCTATGAACAGTTATCAAGAAAGTATGCAGAAGAATATTACACCTTAAAAGCAGAAAAAGAAGAAATCAAAGAACGCTTATCCGAATGTGAAAATGCAAACAAAAGAGCAAAGAGATTTATCAGACTTGCAGAAAGCTATTCCAACTTTGAAGAACTTACCCCAACCATTATCAATGAGTTTATCAGTAAAATCGTAGTCCATGAAAGAGATGTAAAAAGAGCAAAATATGTTGTTCAGCGAATAGAGGTTTATTTTAACTATATCGGAAAATTTGAAAATGAACTGACAAAACAGATAGAGCCGACAAAAGAAGAAATGCTACAGATGAGGGAAGAAATAGAAGAAGCAAAGAAAGAAAAAGCACGAGCGTATCGTAGGGCATATTCTAAAGCATACAGAGCCAAAAATCTTGAAAAGTGCCGAGAGTATGAAAAATTAAAAGCAAGAGAATACAGAGCAAAAAAGAAACTACAAGCAACAACCTAAAACCAAATATCAATTAATCGCAAAAGAGGTTTCCTAATCACAGGAAATCTTTTTTTTGTGCAAGTCGAAAGGAGGAACTAAATGGCAGAAAATGAGAAAACAGATATTAAAGAAATACAGACAGAACAACATCAAAAGCCCGATGGCATTCTTACAAAGAAGATAAATGGAAAGACCTTTGTAACAGAGATATATTTTGATAAAAAGAGTAAAGAGACATTTCAAGATAAGTTATTCAAGGTAATACATTCTAAAGGAGATAGTAGCGAGTGAGTAGAAAAAATAACTAAAAAATGCTATAATATTAGTCTATATTAACAAACAAATTTGAATTTGTGGAGGTGATACAGGTGAAGCGTTGCATTGCAATTACCGATATAGTCGCATAATAAAAAAACATTTGGAGGATTTCAAAATGACTATATCGGAGAAAAAAATATATCCCCGTACAGGAGATAAAGAAACTGTTTATTTGAAAAGCGTTGTAACAAACCCTAATATAATTGTTGGCGATTTTACCATGTATAACGATTTTGTCAATAATCCGCAGGAGTTTGAAAAGAATAATGTGTTATATCATTATCCCATCAACCATGATAAGTTGATAATCGGAAAGTTTTGTTCTATTGCTTGTGGCGCAAAGTTTTTGTTTAACAGTGCCAACCATACACAGACTTCATTATCTACTTATCCATTCCCTATCTTTTTTGAGGAATGGGATTTGGAGATTAAAGATGTTGCAACTGCATGGGATAATAAAGGAGATATTATCATTGGTAATGACGTTTGGATTGGGTACGAAGCGGTTATTATGGCAGGCGTTACGATTGGAGATGGTGCAATAATCGGCACTCGCGCGGTAGTGACAAAAGACGTACCGCCATATACGATTGTTGCTGGCGTTCCTGCCAAGCCAATTCGCAAACGATTTTCAGAGGAGACAATTTCCTTGTTCTTGAAATTGAAATGGTGGAATTGGTCAAAACAGAGAATTTCACAAAATATAGAGGCAATAAAGAACGGAAGAATAGAAAATTTGAATTAAAATACCATAGGGGGATAAACAATCCCCCTGCAACTTCCAGTTTGTCTAACTAACAATTTAATAAAAACTAACACAGGAACAGTAAATCAAATCGGTTTACTGTTTTTTCTTTGCTCAAAATTAGAAAGAGAGGAAACGAAAAAATGAAAAATATAGAAGAAAAAATCTTAATGGCAGATGAAGAAATCAAGCAGTTACAAAACAAAAGAAAGAAACTCATCAGTCAGCAGAAACAGGAAGAAAGAAACTCATCAGTCAGCAGAAACAGGAAGAAAGAAAAAAGAGAGATAAAAGGATATATGAAAAGGGAGCGGTCTTTGAAAGTATATTTACAGAAAGTAAAAATTTAACCAAAGATGAATTTTATCAGTTAATCACATCTCTAATTCGTAAAGAAGAAGCCAATATCAAAATACTAAAAATTATAGAAAGCAGAGAAGAAACAGAAAATCAAAATATAGAAAACCAAGAGGACGAAACGGACATCGAAGAATAGTCCCTTGTTTACAAGGGCGCACATATACACCTTAACAGGTGCGTGCGTTCTCCGAAGGCTCTTAGCAGAGGGCATATCAGCTAACGCTGATACAGGGGAACTACATTCCCCTACGGAAATAAATTTCCTACCCCTTGTGTACTTCCCAAAAGAAATCGGATATAAAGCTATCCGATTTTTTTAGGAAGTCTTATCTATCGCCACATCAAAGTATCAGAAAAACGAAAGGAGGTTTTTGACTATGGCGATATATCATCTTTGCATAAAGATTATTTCAAGAGGCAAAGGCAAAAGTGCAGTAGCAGCTTCCGCCTATCGAAGTGGCGAAAAGATAAAAAACGAATATGACGGCATAGTCCATGACTTTACAAGAAAAGGTGGAATAGCCCATACAGAAATTCTTTTACCACAAAATGCACCACAGGAATTTGTAAACCGTTCTGTTTTATGGAACAGTGTAGAGAAAATAGAAAAAAGTAAAAACTCACAACTTGCAAGAGAAATTGAAGTTGCCTTACCCAAAGAATTAGACAGAGAAAAACAAATAAATCTTGTACGAGAATATGTAAAAGAAAATTTTGTAAAAGTCGGTATGTGTGCCGATATTGCCCTACATGATAAAAATGACGGAAACCCACATTGTCATATCTTACTTACTATGCGACCACTAAATGAAGATACAACATGGGGAGCAAAATCAAAAAAGGAATATATCCTTGATGAAAAGGGAGAAAAGATAAAACTAAAAAATGGTAATTACAAAACAAGAAAAATAAATACCACAGATTGGAACGAGCAAGACAAAGCGGAAGAATGGCGAAAAGCATGGGCAGACATTACAAACAAATATCTTGAAGAAAACAGCATACAGGACAAAGTAGATCATCGTTCTTACCAAAGACAGGGTATAGAGCAAATCCCAACCATTCATTTAGGAGTATCAGCAACACAAATGGAGAAGAAAGGCATAGTCACAGATAGAGGAAATATCAACCGAGAAATCAAACATTAAAATGCGATTTTAAGAGAAATTTCAAGAAGAATAAAGGCATTACTAAATTGGATAAGGGGAATAGGGAAAGAAGAAAAAACAGAAAATGAAAATATAAAATCCACCCTCCCCCCAAAAGAAAATCTATTATCAGTTTTTGAAAATCTTATCCATAAAAATGCAGATAAGAATAATGCAGATTTAGAGAAATATATTGAAAGTTATCAGCTACTCAAAGAGAAAAACATTACTTCATTATCCGAGCTTAAAGAAAATATAGTTATCCTTAGAGATAAGAATTATAAGACTACAAGAGCCTTAAAAGACACCGAAAAGAAGATTGATGAAAAAACACAACTCATCGACCAGTCAGAAAAATATTTGAAGTATAAAGACACCTACAAAGCCTATATCAAGACAAAGAAAAGTAAACAGGAAGATTTTTATAACGAGCATACGGCAGAACTCATTTTATTTGAAAGTGCCAAGAAACATCTGAAAAAGCATTTAGGAGAAAGTAAGACCTTAGCCATCAGCAAATGGAAATCAGAACTTGCCACCTTGAAGAAAGAGAAAATGAGCTTATACAATCAAGTATTAGAGATAAGAGAAGAAGTAGAACAGACCGAAAAAGTTAAGGTTTGTATAGAGCAATTGCAGGTACAAGAAAAGCAACTATCACAGGTAAAGCGGAATGAGTTAGACCTATAAAACTAAGTGAAAAAATGGTATAATATTAAAGAAGATAGAAAGGAGTCTTTGACATTGAGTAAAAATAAAACAGCTACATTTTTTGCAATATTAGCAGCAGCATTATATGCAATCAATGTACCCATATCGAAAATATTAATAGAAAATGTGTCTCCGACAATGCTTGCCGGTTTTTTGTATTTAGGAGCAGGTGTTGGTATTGGAATATTACTTGGAATAAAGAAAACTCAAAACAAATTGACTGATGAAAAATGGCTTAATATAAATGATTTACCTTATACAATAGCAATGGTTATTCTTGATATAGCAGCACCGATATTTCTGATGTTTGGAATTGCCAATACAAATTCTGCTAATGTCTCGTTAATTAATAACTTTGAAATTGTTGCAACATCGGTCATTGCCCTTTTGATTTTTAAGGAAAAAATTTCTAAAAGATTATGGATTGCTATTGTGCTTGTACTTCTATCAAGCGTAATTCTTAGCTTTGAGGGAATGGAAGCATTAGCACTGAATAAAGGTTCAATGTTTGTTTTATGTGCTTGTATTTGTTGGGGGATTGAGAATAATTGTACAAGAAGTATAAGTGATAAAAGTTCTGAGGAAATTGTGTTAATAAAAGGAATTTTCTCGGGGATTGGCAGTATTGCTATTGCATTTATCATTGGAGAACATCTACCTGAAATACTATATATACTTGCGGTTATGTTACTTGGTTTTGTGGTATATGGTTTAAGTATAAATTTTTATATTATGGCACAAAAGAACTTGGGTGCAGCAAAAACAAGTACATTTTATTCTATAGCACCATTTTTAGGAGTGGGATTTAGTTTTATTATTTTGGGTGAAAGACCAACAGTACAATTTTATATCGCCCTCAGCATTATGATAATCAGCACATTGATTATGATAAAAGATACGCTTGGTAACGAAAAAATATATAATGGATATATCCATACCCACCAGCATAAGCACGGAGAAGTAGTACATTCGCATGAGCATAGACATTTTATATATAACCCTATGCATATACACAGTCATTCTCATGTAAACACATAAATAATTGGAAAATGGCTTAACTTATATAACCGTTAAGAAATAAGCATAATACAACAAAGAGAAACAGTGAATCAAAAAAGGTTTACTGTTTTTCTTTGCTTAAAAGTTAATACGCCTTACAGAAAGAGCGTCCATAAATATAAAAAGGTACTTGACAAAACGCTTCCTGGGGAGAAAGCAAGGATATTGCTCCATACATTGACCCTAAGTTTGAAAACAATGTTCTTATAACTAATACCGAAAGACTAACAATGAACTCAAGACCTAAAAACCCTAAATACGCTAGAAATAAAAATGTATTAGTAATTGGTGGTTCTGGATCAGGTAAGACAAGATTTTATGTAAAGCCAAATCTAATGCAAATGCATTCTTCTTATGTAGTAACAGACCCTAAGGGGACACTTGTGTTAGAGTGTGGAAAAATGCTTTATGAAAATGGATATGACATAAAGATTTTAAATACAATAAACTTTAAAAAATCTATGAAATACAATCCCTTTGCTTATTTGAGAAGTGAAAAAGATATTTTAAAACTTGTGCAAACAATTATTGCCAACACCAAGGGAGATGGAGAAAAGGCAGGAGAAGATTTTTGGGTAAAGGCTGAGAAGCTCTATTACACTGCTCTCATCGGTTACATTTATTATTAAGCACCAGAAGAAGAAAAGAACTTTGCAACACTATTGGATATGATAGACGCTTCAGAAGTCAGAGAAGATGATGAAACATATATGAATCCCATTGATAGGCTATTTGAAGCATTGGAAAAGAAATAGCCTACACACTTTGCAGTCAAGCAATATAAAAAGTACAAACTTGCTGCTGGAAAAACAGCAAAGTCTATTCTTATTTCATGTGGTGCAAGGCTTGCTCCTTTTGATATTCAAGAGCTTAGGGACTTGATGAAAGAAGATGAACTTGAGCTTGATACCCTTGGAGATAGAAAGACAGCACTCTTTGTTATTATCTCTGATACAGATGATACCTTTAATTTTGTGGTGTCTATTATGTACTCGCAGTTATTTAACCTACTTTGCGATAAGGCAGATGATGAATACGGGGAAGATTACCTGTTCATGTAAGGTGCTTGCTTGACGAGTTTGCCAACATCGGCTTAATTCCTAAATTCGAGAAATTGATTGCAACAATCCGAAGCAGAGAGATTTCAGCAAGTATTATCTTGCAGGCACAATCTCAGCTAAAGGCAATCTACAAGGACAATGCTGATACCATTGTCGGTAACTGTGATAGCACCTTATTTCTTGGCGGAAAGGAGAAAACAACACTTAAAGAGTTATCAGAAACTTTAGGAAAAGAAACCATAGACTTATATAACACATCAGAAACAAGATCCAACCAGAAATCTTTTGGACTCAATTACCAAAAGACTGGTAAGGAACTTATGAGCCAAGATGAAATAACTGTAATGAATGGTGGTAAGTGTATTTATCAGTTAAGAGGAGTAAGACCTTTTTTATCCGATAAATTCGATATTACAAAGCATAAGAATTACAAGTTATTGGAAGATTATGATAAGAAAAACTTGTTTGATGTGGAAGAGTATTTAACAAATAGGGGTAAGATAAGAATAAAAAGAAACAGTATTATTACAAAATTACAAATCAATATCTAATAGAATTGAAATTTAGTATAATTATCTAAAGGAGATATTTATGAGGTCATATGAAAGTAAGGAAGACTTAAAAAATGAGATAAATAAAACTTTTGAAAAATATATTTCTGAGTTTGACACCATACCAGAAGAACTAAAAGATAAAAGAGTAGAAGAAGTTGATAGGACACCAGCGGAAAATCTTGCCTATCAAGTAGGTTGGACTGCTTTAGTTTTAAAATGGGAAGAAGATGAGAAAAATGGATTAGATGTTAAAACACCATCTGATAAATTTAAGTGGAATCAACTTGGAGAATTATATGAGTGGTTCACTGATACCTATGCTAATAAATCGTTAAAGGAACTAAAAGAACAACTCACAAAAAATATAGAAGATATTTATCTTTTGATAGATGAATTAACAGATGAAGAATTATTTAAACCGCATATGAGAAAATGGGCAGATGAAGCAACAAAAACCGCAACTTGGGAAGTTTATAAATTTATCCATGTAAACACAGTAGCACCATTTGGAACGTTCAGAACAAAGATTAGAAAATGGAAGAAGTTAGCGTTGTAAGTGCTTAACAAATAGAATTGCTAACAAATTAGGCGATAGAAATTAAAAACTCTATCGTCTTTTTTTATACTCAAAATTAGGAGGTTAAAATGGTAAGGATAAGAAGTCCCACAAAACAATTTAACATATAAGACAATTAGCGATTGAAATATAAGTACAGTCGCTTTTTTAATTGAAATTTACAGATTAAGGAGAAGAAATTGATGGATAGAGAAATGATAAATATTAAAGCGAATTTAGTTAAGGAAGCTGAATTTTCAGAATTTGAAAAAGATGGAGAAACTGTTCAAGTAGCAAATTTTACTCTTGTTAAAAATTATGGAAAGGGCAAAGAATATACAAATTGCTCAGTATATGGAGAAAAGGTAGAAATTGTAAAAAAATTTGAAAAAGGAGATCTAATCCATGTCTTTGGATATTTCAAAGAAAACAAAAAAGGAGATAAGGTATACAAGAATTTTATAGTTAAATCACTAAACAAAATAGAAAATAAAGAGAAAGAAAACGAGGAGGAATAATATGGAATTTTTTACAGCTGGAGTTGGAGTTTTAAAGACACTTGTAACTGCAATTGGTGCAGGTTTAGGAGCATGGGGAGTTATTAACTTAATGGAAGGTTATGGTAATGATAACCGTGCGACACGTTCATAAGTGAAAAGCTTATGCGCTAAGTCGAAGGACTAAAAGTTCAAAACTTAGGAGAACTGGCAATCTGATAGGTAGAATGAAGGGGTAACGCCCTGAAATGCCTACACTGATACTCCGATTGGCAATGAATATTAGACTATTTAATTGTCAAAAGCTCGGTGAAGTCGGCAGAGAGTAGCCGTAAGACTGATATTAACATCAGACACGAAAGCTGTTCAGAGGTGGACGGTGCTACCTATATGCCGGGTGTCGAATACGCATGGTGAGAATGTGTATACCAAAGCACTGACGTACTTCCGAATGTACAAGTCTAAACATTTGAATTTGCCTAACGGCAATTCCCATCAAAGATGGGGTGTTTGTGGATGAGTAAGAATGGTTGTTATGAAAATCCATATATCGTTACAGGCGATATGGTGGAAACTAAACACAGGCTTAGAGGAAGAACCTAAACGTATTCAAAGATAAGATTGTCGGAACGTGGTAAGCCAAGAACACAGAAGCAGTCTAATGCTAATGAAGTGTTGAATGGGAAAATGACTGTAAAAACAGCATATAACTATTCTTTGTCTTGGTGAAAGCGGTGGCACAGTACCTATGAAGCGAAAATAATAAGTTCGTGGAGGGATAGCCACCAGTCACAGGAAAGTACAAGAACTGAAATTAAGACAAACACAGCTTCGAGTATGACAAAGAAAATCAAATCCGAAAGGAGATGGTGACTGTGTCCACTTCGAAACAAACACTGAAACAAAGCAAAATCCGTTATACGGAGTACTATGACTTGCAAAAAGTCCTTGATGATTTATATGAAGATAGCAGTAAGAATAAAGTATTTTCAAATTTAATGGAGCTGATAACTTCAAGAGAAAATATTAAACTTGCCTATCGTAGTATCAAAGGAAACAAAGGCAGTCATACGGCTGGGATAGACGGCAGAACAATAAAACATCTATCAAGGCTAAATGAAGAAGAATACATTTCTCTCATACAAAAACAGTTTCATTGGTATAAACCACGCCCTGTAAAGAGAGTGGAAATGCAAAAGCCTAACGGGAAAATCAGACCTTTAGGAATACCGACTATTGTAGACAGAATTGTACAACAATGTATCTTGCAAATATTAGAGCCGATATGCGAAGCCAAGTTTCATGACAGCTCCTATGGGTTTCGACCTAACAGGAGTACGGAACACGCTATCGCAGAATGTGCAAGACTAATGCAGATACAGCACTTACACTATGTAGTTGATATTGATATACAAGGGTTTTTCGATAACGTATATCATGCAAAGCTCATAAGGCAACTTTGGAATTTGGGTATCCAAGACAAAAAGTTACTTTGTATCATTAAGGAAATGCTTAAAGCAGACATAGTTATGCCTGATAAAAAGGTAATTACACCGACAAAGGGAACACCACAAGGCGGTATATTATCGCCACTATTATCTAATGTGGTTCTAAATGAACTTGACTGGTGGGTATCCTCTCAATGGCTGACAATGCCCACGCATTATCCATATAAACAGAGAACAAACCGTCAAGGAACAGAGATAAAAAGCCATACTTACAGAGCTTTAAGAACAAGCAACCTAAAAGAAATATATATTGTAAGGTATGCTGATGATTTTAAGATATTTTGCCGTAATTACTACGATGCAAAAAGAACCTATCAGGCAGTTACAAAATGGTTGCAAGACAGATTAAAACTAAATGTAAGTGAAGAAAAATCTAAAATAACAAATCTGAAACAAAGGTATTCAGAGTTCTTAGGTTTCAAGCTGAAGGTTAAATCAAAAGGCAAAAAGTTTGTTGTACAGTCGCATATAAGTGATAAGGCACTGAAAAAGGCAAAAGAAAATATTTCTAAATGTGTTGCGGATATAAAAAGACCTGCAAACGAAAAGGAGCAGTACAAAGCAATAGCCAAGTATAATGCCACTGTTTCAGGCTTGCATAATTATTACCAAATAGCAACAAATGTGAGTCTGGACTTTGCTAAAATAGCCTTTCACATTAAAAAGCAGATGAACAACAGACTTGATATTAAAACCAGTGGAACAGTAAACAAAGGATTTATCAAAGAAAAATATGGAAAAAGTAAACAGCTTCGCTTCCTTAATGGACATCCGCTAATTCCAGTTGGATATATTAGGACAAAGGACGCAAAACACAAGAAAAAGGTTGTAAATAAATACACTGTAAAGGGTAGAGCTTTTATTCATAAAAATCTGCAAATTGATGTAGATACACTTGCTTGGTTGATGAGACATCCTGTACTTGATAAGAGTATAGAGTTTGCAGACAACAGAATCTCGCTCTTTGCAGCTCAATATGGCAGATGTGGAGTAACAGGTGTAAAACTTACACCAAACGATATACATTGCCATCACAAAATACCGCTTGAACAAGGCGGTACAGACAGTTACAGCAACTTAATTCTTGTTACAGAAGCAGTTCATATACTTATCCATGCAACAAAAGAAGATACAATCCAAAAATATATAATAGAGCTTGGCTTAACAGTCAAGCAGATTGAGAAATGTAATAAGCTTAGAAAAGTGGCAGAATTGCCACTAATTTAGAGAAAAAATAATTTGTTACGAAGTGTGTAAGTCTTAGTTAAAACGTGAAAATCTTTCTTGTGATGGAACGCCGTGTGCGGTGAAAATCGCATGCACGGTGTGAAGTGGGGGAAAATCCGGAGATTACATCAAAGGATTACCTATCACTATCGGGTGCAAAATCTCAAGGTATTAAGCAGCTTATGGCTGGTGGAGGAATTGTACTAATCGGTATTAAATTAATTCCACTGCTTGCAAATGCTTTAAATTAGGAGAAAGTCTATGTTTGGTATCTTTGACAAGCTAACTGAATTTTTTAAGGATATGCTACTCGGAGGTATCAAAGCAAATCTTGAGTCCATGTTCTTAGATATAAATGACAAGGTAGGAGTTATTGCAACTGATGTTGGTAAAACACCAATGGGTTGGAATGGAGAAGTATATAACTTCATAAAAAACATTAATGATAATGTGATTGTTCCAATAGCTGGTCTTATCATAACAGCAGTTTTATGTATTGAACTCATAAATATGGTTATGCAAAAGAATAATATGCATGATGTTGTATTCTATAAGAGAAGTTATTCCAATACAGAATAACCTCAAATATAAAATACAAAATATCAAGCCTATTTACGATTATTAAAATTAAATAACTGGAGTAAAGAATATGCAATTATCTTTTTTTTTTCCTAAAGCTGATACCTGAATTTTTAATTGCAGGAGATTTTTTAAGCAGTTTTCTGAAAGATTCCTTTTCACTTTCAGAAACTCTTTTATATTTTATCCCAAGTGAATTACAGAAAACCTCGATATATTTATCTATACTATTTCCAGAGGATTTCATAATTTGATTGAGTTTCTGTATGGATAAAATGTCGTCATCGTTGGGAATACTATCAATATCATGTTCATGATTTTTACGAATATCTTTTAGTATAGTATCCCAAGTTTTATGTGTAACATGACAAAAGAAGTCTTCCTCACTTACCTGTGCAGCCAAGAGAGTTTTTAGTGGAACATCCTCTTCTATATCTGGATTTTGACTGATAATTTCAGTTCTGACATTTTCAAGAGAAGTGTTTAGGTCATTAAAACGCATAGTAGCAATACCATCAACGAAGATTTCTGTATCAGCCATAAGTTCCTTAAACTTATCGTGTGTAGCAATTTCACAAAGCAGGCGATTATTGATGACCTCACTTTTTAACAAATCAACCATAGCATCACTCAAATGTAGATCAGTAAGTTCTGTATTTGGGTGATTTTTATTTTCTGTAAGACAAAGCAAATAGTCCGTAGAAACATTATAAAACTTAGCAAAAACAACTAAATTACCATGGTTAATTTCTTTGTAATCATCATTTTCATAATTACCTAGTGCAGATTTAGAAATACCAGTAAGACTAGATAGTTCCTCTAAATTTAGATTATGTGCAACTCTTAAATCTTTTAAGAGTTCTTGTAAGGTTATTTTACACCTCATAATATATAACCTTCTTGATAAAAAATATTCTCAATAAATATTATATCATACCATTTCCACAATCGTGGAAAAGTGGGAACAAAATGAACTATTCCAAGATTAAGGCCATACGGGAATAGGCACAAAAATACAATATCCTATTTACAGATGTTCTTTGAAAACTAAATGAGCGGTTTGTAAGGATATGTATCTATGGGGAAGTAGGCGATGATATGAGCTTACCAAGTAGAACGAAACATCGCTGTGAGATTCAGGGGTAGGAACTATATCAGGTGTAACCGACGAAAAAATAAAAAATTATTTACAACTAAAGAAAACTATTGACAAAGAAAAACAATTTTGGTTAACTTATATTAACCAAAATAAGAGAGGGCAGAACTTTGAAAAACAGAATTGAGGAATATAGAAAACCTTTAGGCTTATCTCAACATAGACTGGGCAAAAAGGTTGGAATATCAAGAATAAGTATAAATAAAATAGAGACAGGAAAGACTACACCTACATTAAAAGCAGCAAATGATATAGCAAATACTCTGGGTGTTTGTATATATAAAATTTTCGACTTGGATGATACAGGTAGGTATAGATGTTCAGACTGTAATTGTGAAAAATAATCAATAATGGTTATTTGTTACATATATAAAAAGGGAGGCAGTGTTATGAGTAATCATAAGAATCCTCAGAGGTATAAAAACGGAGATTGGACTGTAAATAACTATTGTAAATTTTGACTTAGTAGAATAGGAGGAAATGGCATGAAAAAAATATTTAAGCAAGTATTTACATCTTTATTGATATTTGTGATGTGTTTTATGTTGATGGGGTACAATAGTGTTTTTGCACAAGAACAAACTAATCTAAATGTAGCTAGAAATGATATTACTATAGAATCATTTAGAGAGTTTATGAAAGAAAAAATCAATCATGATGATGTTAATGGTGTTAGAGCAAAAGAATTATTAATTGGATTTGAAAAATTAAGCCAAGAAAAAAAGGATAAATTTATTTCTTATGTTAATGATTCAGATTTGACTTTAAAAGTACTTAATGCTCTTTCTGATAACAATTCTTATGTAACTTTTAAAAATGGAGATGTAGTGGTTTCCAATACTTAAGAGGTTAAGGTGTACAATGATGTTTCTGCAAAGAGGGCTTATATGCAGTCAAGAATTGCAACAGGCTCAAAATCTGTTTCAATTTTCGGACTGAAAGTTTTTGAATATAGTGGAGAGCTACGCTACAGACACAATGGAAGTTCGATAAGATCAATTGATCATGCAAATATATGGATATCATCGAATTTTTTACCATTAGTAAACTTTTCGTGGGACGATAACTCAACATACGGAGTAGGGACAAGAGTTGCACACCACATTGAATATTGTACATGGGCATTTGTTCATAAGACTCTTGGATTGACTTATGGCTCTCATCAAATAGAAATAACAGGAAGTGTCTATAATAGAACTACATTTACGGTGAGATAATGAAAAAAATAATGACAATAGTAGTGGTTCTGATAACAGTATTGTTGGTTTTGTTTTTTTTTCATCAAGTGATATTTAATATGATTAAATAAAATAATCTAACCTATCTGTATTACACCTAAAATACAGGATGATTACCATTGTTAAATTAAGTATATGGTTTATTTAAAATGTAGATATCAGAAAAAAACATGCAAAGTAAAATTTATATTAAGTAATCGAAGATTTAAAAAGTGAAAACTATAGTAAAGAATTTTAAGTAATCAAAACCAACAATTAAATAAAGAACCATACTATAAGAAGTAATTTAATTATTGTAATCGGAGGATATTTTACGTCAAAATGTAGAAGTCCTCCTTTTTTATTCTCAGAAAACAAAACAGAGAACAGTAAAAGGAAGATAATACAATTGCTAAAGAATATATTACCTTTATGTAAAAGGCAAAGCTGTATCTGTAAACGAAGGAAGATAATAGAGTATGAAAAGTATCTTTAAAGAAAAAGCATAATGCTATATCATTTTCAGTACTGGATCGCGATGGACATTTTTAGATAACATCATAGATGAAAAAACAGACTTAGAAAAAATTGTAGAAGTAAACATTCAAATTGAAAAACTAAACAAGGCATTAGCTATATTGGCAAAAGAAGAATGAGAGTTAATGGAAACTATCTTCTACAGAGAAGAAAGCCTAAGGTCAATCGGTAAAAAAAGTAAGTTATCAATCAATCACCAAAAGGAGGGGCAAATTTTTAGAAAAACTAAGAGAGATATTAAAAGATAAAATCTAAAAACTTAGAAAGATTAAGTGTCAAAAAAGATGCTTAATCTTTCTCTTTATAGAAAAAGAAAAAAATACAAATATGGAGGAATGAAAAATGAAAGAATTAGAAAAAGCAATAGAACAATTGGAAAAAGAAAATAATAAAATTGAGAAGGCACAAAATAGAGCCAAGCAACTGAATCAGAAGATAAGCAAACTTAAAAGAAGTGCAGATACACAAAGAAAAGTGAAAAAAGGTGGAGTGTTTGAAGCCTTTGAAAGAGAAATTACAGGAAGGCAAGAAGATACAGATAATGATCTAATTTATGCCTTTTTAGACTATGTATTATCGGATAACAGGAATAGAGAAAAATTAAAAGAGCTTACAGAAATTCATTTGAGGGAACAGGAAATCGACAATACAGAAGTTGAGAAAACAGAAAATCCAAATGATGAAAATGCCGGCTTAGAGTATGCAGAAGCTAAAACTACCGATACCAATATCGAAGATAAGTTTTTAGAAAGCGAAGATTAAAAAAGATAAAAATATAAAATTGGAGTAGTCTCTTTATGAAAATGGAATACGAAAATTGATTATGCAAAGTGTAGAAAAGAGAAACACTTTGCTTTTTTATTGATTTCTAATCAGTAAGAAACAAAGTTTACAGAGGGTTAAGGGGGAGTAGTCCCCTTGAACAAATAAAAATGCTTTAGCGTTTTTATTTCCTTGAGCTGTGCGACAAGCTTTCGGCAGAACGCAAAGCACCGAATGTAGTCGGTGTATCTTTGCGCCCTTTGAAAAAGGGAGCGAAGATACCTACAATCATAAAGATATTAAAAATAACAATTCAATATTAGATAAAGAGTAGCAGATAGAAAGATATTAAGAAAAATCTATCTGCTTTTCTTATGCACAAATATAAGCAATGAAAGGAGTGATGATATTGGAAATAAAAAATCTGCATACCCATGTAGATATAGTCACAAGGTCAAAAGGAGCAAGCGTAATTGCAAAAGCTGCATATAATGCAAGAGATAAATTAAACGATGAACACTATGGAAAAGTTCATGACTATTCTAAAAAAGAAGACCTTGTATTTTCAAAAATATTTCTGCCTGAACATATTCCTAAAAAATTTTCAAACAGGGAATATTTATGGAATGAAGTAGAAAAAATAGAGAAAAGCAAAAACTCACAGCTTGCAAGAAATTTACTTTTTACACTTCCAAGAGAATTAAATCAAGAAGATAGGATAAAACTCATCAGTGAATTTATTGAAGAAAATTTTACTTCTAAAAGAATGATAGCAGATTGTAATATCCATAATCCTTTAGCAAGCGATAATGAAGAACAACCTCATGCCCATATCTTACTTACACTTAGAGAAATTGATGAACATGGAAAATGGAAACCCAAATGCAGAAAAGAATATATCCTTGATGAAAACGGAGAAAAGATAAAATTAAAAAGTGGAAACTATAAATCAAGAAAAGTAAATCTAAATGATTGGAATGAACCTGATAAGGCAAAAAAGTGGAGAGAAAACTTTTCTAAAAAGGCAAATGAATATTTAGAGAAAAATCATATAGATAAAAGAATAGATCCACGCACCTTTGAAGAACAAGGAAGAGAAGAACTGCCACAAATACATTTAGGAACAGCAAGCTATCAAATGGAGAAAAAAGGAATAAAAACCGAAAGAGGAAATAGAAACAGACTTATCATAGCCATCAATAAAGAATTTAAAAAATTAAAGGCAGAACTAAAAGAAGCAGAAGAGTTTTTCATCAGCCTATGGGGGAAAGTAAAAAGTGCTATGGGGAAATATTCTATTGAAAAACAGGAAGAATATAATCTATCCCATGACCTTTTTGATGTTTATTCCTATATTGAAACCTATTATAGAATACAAAAGGAACTGTCTAAGAATTTAAGCTACAACAATAGAGAAAGAAAAGAACACTTTGATAGTAATAAACATATGCACGCCTTAGCCTTTATGAGAAATAACAACTTGAAAACCATCTTGGATATACAGTTAAAGAAAGATGAGGTCGCTATAAAGCTAAAAAATAACAAAGATAAAATTTCTGATTGCAATAAAGCCATTAAGAATATTGATACCTTAATGAAACAGGCAAAAATCATAAAAGAAAACAAAATGGTCTATGATAAATACAAAGGAGCTGATAATTCAATCTTCAGTAAAATAGCCGGAGCGAGTAAAGAAGAATACTATCATTCTCATAAAGAGGAAATAGATGAATATAAAAGAGCAAAAGCCATTGTGAAAAAACTTACCGGAAGTGAAACGATTGAAATAAAGAAATGGGAAAAAATTAAATCAGACTTACAAACAGAAATATCCCACCTGAGCTTTTATCAGAAAGATATTAAAAAAGAAGTAGACCAGATTAACCATATTAAATATCTTGTAGGAGAAGTAAACAAAGAATTTGATATAGACATCAATATTGAAATAGAGATAGCCTACCAAAAGGCAATCGTAAGAGGAGAAAAGCCAAGTGTTAAGATGGTGTTAGAAAAATTCCAAAAGCAGATTGAAAAAGAAGATAGACAAAAGGCATGGGCAAAAGAGCATTATAAAAAGAAAGACCATAGCCATAAGGAAACTGAGAGATAGAAAAAAGCATATATTTTTGGTATAATTATATCAATTAGGATTTGATAAATGTAATAAACGAATATGCTTATAGCCTGTAAGCAAATTGTAATAGTGGTGAAAAAATAGATTCTGAACTGTAAAAATCGCACAATTGGTGTGATAATGTGGGAAAGATAAGAGATAGGAGTGGTGATAGTGGACAAAAAAGACTTGACTATCATAAGCGATAGTGAGTATTTACAAATGCTTGAAAAAATAAAAAGTTCATATAAGGATAGGCAACTTAAAGCGGCTGTTTCTGTTAATTCTGAAATGCTAAAGTTTTATTATAGTTTAGGGGAAGAAATTATAGGCTTACAGGCAGAAAGCAAATGGGGAAATGGGTTTTATAAAAAATTGAGTTCTGATTTACAAAAGGAAATTCCAAATGTGAAAGGATTTTCTGTTACTAACTTAAAATATATGAAAAAATTCTTTGAAATGTATTCTTCGCTAAATCGTCCACAGCCTGTGGACGATTTACAGATATCTGAAATTGATAGAAATTTTGAAATGATTTTTAGCGTGCCTTGGGGACATCAAAGGTATATCATGGATAGATGTGATGGCAATTTAGATAAAGCATTTTTCTTTATTTCAAAAACATTGGAAAATAACTGGAGTAGGGCTGTGCTACTTAATTTCTTGGATACAGATTTGTTCGATAGACAAGGAAAGGCAATTACAAACTTCACAAGTAATTTGCCATCAACACAGGGCGAACTTGCAGAAGAAATAACTAGAGATCCATATAATTTCGACTTTATAGCTATTAGGCAAAATTATGATGAAAAAGAATTGAAAGATGCTTTGATGGATAATATACAAAAGTTTCTATTGGAGCTTGGAACAGGTTTTGCTTTTGTAGGTAGAGAATATAGACTTGTGGTTGGTAGTTCAGAAGAATTTATTGATATGTTGTTCTATAACATAAAATTGCATTGTTATGTGGTAGTAGAAGTAAAAATTTCTGCGTTTAAACCTGCGGATATAGGGCAACTTGGAACTTATGTAACATCTGTAAATCATATTTTAAAGGGTGAGGCAGATAATCAAACAATAGGTCTTTTAATCTGCAAGACAAAGGATAATATATTAGCAAAATATGCGTCTGAAAGCTCTAAAGAACCTATTGGAATATCAGAGTACCAGTTATCAAATTTAATTCCAGAAAGTTTTAGGGGAACATTGCCAAGTATAGAAGAAATTGAAAGTGAATTAAATTAGTAAAAAACGGAATGAAAAATATACACACACTTACAAGGGCGGTAGAAGTAAAAACTATCGTCCTTTTTTTATTTGAGGAAAGGATAAAAATATGAGTAAAAACAAGAGATATTATTGGTTAAAGCTAAAAGAAGATTTTTTTACAGATATTCGTATGAGAAGACTTAGAAAAATATCAGCCGGAGGAACATATACGATTATCTATTTGAAGCTACTACTTTTAAGTTTAAGAGATGAGGGCAAGCTATATTTTGAAAAGGTAGATGAAACCTTTGCTAAAGAATTAGCCCTTGTAATAGATGAAACAGAAGATGACATTATGATAACTTTGCAGTATTTAGAAAGAGTAGGCTTGATAGAAGTTATAGCTGAAGATGAATATTTTCTTACAGAATTGCCGGCACTGATAGGCTCTGAAACAGACTGGGCAAGTAAGAAAAGAAAATATAGGGAGCAAAGAAAAGAGCTAACAGGTAGGACAATGTCCTCAAACTGTCTACCCAATGTCCGACAAGAGATAGAGAAAGAGATAGATATAGATATAGATATAGAGATAGAGAAAGAGGGAGAGATAGAAAAGGACAAAATCCTGCCCCCAACTCCTTATGGAGAATATAAAAATATCTCTTTGACTGATGAAGAATACCAAAAGTTAAAGGATAAGCTACAAGGTCATACAGACACAATGATAGATAAATTATCAAGATATATTGAAAGCAGTAGAAAGACCTATAAAAATCACTATGTAACAATCATTAATTGGTATCAACAGGACAAGGAAAAACTATCACAGAAAAATAATGGCAGAACCTATTCAACCAACTATGAGGACAGCGACAGCCTATAAACCTCATATAGGACGGTGGAAAGGCGTTTTTAGAGCTTTAATCATAAAATAGTTATCCGAACTATGGATAAGATAAAAATAAGCCTTAAAACGCCTTATATGCCTTTTAGAAAAACAAAGGAGAATAAAAACTATGGATAAGAAAGAGAATAAAAATATGACAACTACAAAAATTCAAGGTACAGACTTTACCTACAACAAAGAAAAACACTACGAAAAAGATGGACATATCTATTGCAAGACTTGTAATGAGCGAATAGATGGCAAACCTATTCCGTTTTTTAACAATACATTATTTATTCCTAGATCAGCTTGTAAATGTGATAGGGACAGAAAAGAACAGGAAGAAATTAGAGAAAAACTTATGAAACAAGATGGACTTAGAAGAAACTGTTTTATCTCAAGAAATCAAATAGCTTATACCTTTGAAAATGCCGATGAATATACCGATAAGGACATCATCAGAAAAGCAAAGAACTATGTAAAATACTTTGATGAAATGAGAAAAGATAATACAGGCTTATTACTTTATGGAAATGTAGGCAGTGGAAAGACTTATATAGCTTGTTCAATAGCTAATGCCATCATTAGTGAATATAGCTATTCTGTAAAAATGAGAAACTTTGCCCAGATATTAAACGATTTACAAAAAGGTGGCTTTAACCTAGATAGAAATGAGTATATCGAAAGTATAACAAGTCCGACACTTTTAATACTTGATGATTTTGGAATAGAGAGAAATACAGAATATGCATTAGAGCAGATATACAATGTAATCAATGCAAGATACCTAAAGGAAAGACCAACCATTATAACCACAAACCTTAATTTCAAGGATATTGAAGCTGAACAAGATGATGTAATGCTAAATAGAATTTACTCAAGGATAATAGAAATGTGCTTACCTTTAAGGGTAACAGGAATAGACCGAAGAAAGACACAAAGCAAAGAGAAAATAAAAAAAGCACAAAACTTAATAGATGAGTAGTAGCGATTAGAAAAGTTAAAAATTCTAATCGTTTTTTATTGCAAGGAAAGGAGATTTTAATGAATACAGACAGAAATAAAAAACATAGACAAGTTAAATTTGAAGTTAAAAGAGTGTATGTAGGCAAAAAGCCGATTGAAGAAGTTTTTGAAAATGTAATTGAACATATTGTAGATAAAAATATTGAGGTAGATAACAAGAGAAAACAAACGCAAGCGTAAGTAACAGTTGAATATGCAGGAGTGTTTTGATATAATAAGCATATTGAGATAGTCCTGTTTTGTGAAAGGAGAGTAAAAGTGAACAGGACTAAAAAATATGTAGCAGCCTTGTATTGCAGATTATCAAAAGATGATGGAAATACTAACGAAAGTATGAGTATTTACTCACAAAAGGCAATGCTAAAGCAGTATGCGGAAAAAGAAAATATATCTATATACGATTATTATGTGGACGATGGATACTCAGGTACGAATTTTGATAGACCGTCATTTAAGAAGATGATTACTGATATTGAAAACGGAAAAATAAATTGTGTTATAACAAAAGACTTATCAAGGTTAGGAAGAAACTATCTTCAAAGTGGAGCATATATCGAAATGTACTTTCCACAAAAGAATATAAGATATATTGCAATAACTGATGGTATAGACACATTAAATAGCAATCAAAATGATATTATGCCATTTAAAAACATTCTAAATGAAATGTACGCAAAGGATACTTCCAAGAAAGTAAAAAGTGCCATTCAAAGTAGAATGAGAGAGGGGACATATATCGGCTCAAAAGCACCATTTGGTTTTTTAAAAGATCCCAACAACAAACATAAGCTAATCATTGATGAAGAAGTTAGATATATCATAGAGTTAGTTTATGAGCTTTGTTTAGAGGGTAAAGGAACACAACTTATCAGTCAGGAATTGATGAAAAGAAAAATACCAAGACCAAGTTGTTTTACGGAAAATGCAGATAAGTTATATGGATTATCCGAAGAAAATAAGTACAAGTGGACACATAGAATGGTTCTTAGTATTTTAAGAGATCCAGTCTATTGTGGGAATATGGCAAGAAACAAAAGACCTACTCTATCATTTAAAACTTCCAAAAGGTTATATATTCCAAAGGACGAATATATCCTTGTAAGAGATACCCATGAGGGAATTATCAGTGAGGAAGTATGGAAACAGGTACAGGATATGATTGATAAGAGAAAGTGTAATAATAAAAGCGGTATTACCTATGATAATATCTTCAAAGGTTTAGTGAAATGCCCTACTTGTGGCTATGCACTCACACCAAAGGCAGATTATAGGCTAAATAAAAAAGAAACAATGGATTTTGTTCATTTCTCTTGTTCAAGCTATAAAAAGCATGGAATAAATGCTTGTTCATCACATAGAATAAATGCAAGAGATTTGTACAACATTGTTCTTGAAGATATTGGGTATCATGGAAAGATGGCACTATCAAGTAGAGAAGATTTTGTACTAAAGATTGCAGAAAAGATAGATAAAGATAAGGTTGATGAAAGAAGAGATAAAACACAAAGATTAAATCTTGATAGAGAAAATCTAAAAGATTTAGATAAAGCCTTTGAAAAACTTTATGAGGACAGGCTAAATGAGAATATAACAGAGCGTAACTTTAACCTTATGAATGATAAGCTGTCTAAAAAGCAAAACCAACTACTTGATGAAATCAATTTGCTTGAAGAACAGATAAAGGTAGTAACACAAACACAAGAAAACTGCGAACAGTTTATAGATAAGATTAGTAAGTTTGCAGAAGTAAAAGAATTAAATAGCTACATTCTAAACCAAGTTATAGACAAGATATATGTATATGACAAGGAAGAAGTCGATGGAGAACTGAAACAGAGTGTAGAGATACATTATAAATTTATAGGAAAATTGGATTAGCCACTTAGGACTGTTCAACTGACTTAGAGCAAAGAAGTGGTAGAATTGTTCGTCAAGGTAATGAAAATGATAAGGTAAATATCTTTAGATATGTAACAGAGAATACCTTTGATTCTTATTTGTGGGTGCGACATGAAGTCGCTTAATTTAACTGTTTGGCAAAATGACCAAACCAACTATTCCGTTAGTTGAGCCGAGTATCGACTGCACTTAGGTGTGGTAAGCCGATATTAAAGTAGCCCTACTTGAGGCAAAACCGTGAGGGAATACCGAAACTGCCAGCAACAAGGTGGTTAGGGAGCGAGGCTTGATAATATGGCTAACATATGTGAACTACTGATAAATGTCGTTAAGGTGAACAGGCTAAAGTTGCTGATAAGCCTGAACCAAAATGGTGTGTAGTCGGATAATCCTTTCCACAGTGGGATTACACGGACAAAAAGACTACCGGCAGAGAGGTAGAGCCTAAGTTATCAACGTTAATTAAGTGAAACATGGTAAGCCTGTACTATTGCCAAAAGGCAAGGCAAATCGTAAGAAATGCTGATAATGGTGCAGGTAAAGGAGAATGGAAAAAGCGAATGCCATCTTGTAATGAGATGGATAGGGGTTCAAAATTTGCCCTAACTTGAAAGAGTGCAGACTTCCATTTGGTTTTTAATCACAAGAGAACTTGTAGAATTTTTGAAAGGAGAAGGCAAATGAACAGTAAAATGTGTGCTACTACTAACAGAGCTAAAAACTGGGAAAGTATAGACTTTTCTCTAGCAGAAAGCTATGTTAAAAAACTACAAATGCGTATTGTGAAAGCGTGGAAAATGAGTAAATACGGAAAGGTAAAATCCTTACAACATTTACTCACAACTTCATTTTATGCAAAAGCCTTGGCTATTAAGAGGGTAACTGAAAATCAAGGCAAGAAAACAAGTGGTGTTGATGGTGAATTATGGCTAACATCACAGGCAAAGTATAAGGCGATAGAAAAGTTAAATTTAAGAGGATATAAACCTAAGCCTCTTAAAAGAGTGTATATACCAAAGAAAAATGGGAAGAAAAGACCTCTCAGCATTCCTACAATGACAGATAGAGCAATGCAAACCCTACATAGCAGAAACTACTGCTGACCCTAATTCTTATGGATTTAGGGCAAAAAGATGTACACAAGATGCTATCGAGCAGTGTTTTACATCGCTTAATAAAAAGAAATCTGCAAAATGGGTACTTGAAGGAGATATAAAAGGTTGTTTTGATAATATAAGTCATGAATGGATATTAAATAATATCCCAATGAATAAGAAATTATTAAAACTCTGGCTTGAGTGTGGATATATAGAAAAACAAAAACTATTTCCAACAGAAACAGGAAGTCCCCAAGGCTCGCCAATATCACCTATTATATCCAATATGGTATTAGATGGTTTAGAAAAAGCAATCAAAGAGAAATACCATAGAAGAACAGTAAATAAGAAAACATATTTCCCAAAGGTTAACTTTGTTAGATATGCAGATGATTTCATCGTTACAGGGGAAAGTGCAGAATTGCTTGAAAATGGTGTAAAGCCAATCATTGTAAAATTCTTGGCTGAAAGAGGTTTAGAATTATCAGAGGAAAAGACACTCATAACACACATAAATGACGGTTTTGATTTTCTTGGAGTTAATATTAGGATGTATAAAGATAAGTTGCTTACAAAACCATCTGATAAGAACTTCAAGGCTATTGTCGATAAAATCAGACGAATCATAAAAGATAATCCGTCAATGAAACAAGAAATTTTGATTAGAAAATTAAATCCAATCATTATAGGTTGGGTAAACTATCAGAAATATAATGTTTCATCTAAAGCTTTTGAAAAACTTGACTATGAAATATATAAATGTTTATGGGATTGGTGTATTCGTCGACACCCAAAGAAAGGAAGAAAATGGATAGCTAAGAAATACTTCCATACCATTGGAAATAGAACTTGGACTTTCAGTGTAGCAACTGGCGATAGAATGGAAAATGGAGAGAAATACTATCTTCGTCTTAAATATACCACAGACACTGATATTAAAAGATTTACCAAGATACAAGCTGAAGCAAATCCATTTGATGAAAATTGGTAAATATACTTTGAAGAAAGAGAAGAGTTAAAAATACGAAACGAACTTAAAGGACGTACAGTTATAAATAGACTGTATAAGACGCAAAATGGAATATGCCCTGTTTGTGGAGAGAAAATAACTATTGATACAGACTTTAGAGTACATCAAACAACTCAGAACAATATTACCCTTAAAACATTAGTACACCCTTGGTGTCATAGAAAATTGCATATAAATGATAAAGAAAATACGCTGGCTCTTTAATTAGGGCTTATAAAAACTTGAGCCGTGTGAGGGGAAACTCTCATGCACGGTTCTTAGAGGGGAAAGGGATAGTAATATCCCCGACCTACTCGACCAGACGATAGAAAATAAGCAGAAGTTCATTTCTCAGATTATGACTTCAAAGACTCCTGTTCGTGTTGCAGAAGATGTGGACGAAAGTTCATTAAACTATGCAGAAATTAAAGCTCTTGCCACAGGTGATCCAAAGATAAAAGAAAAGATGGATTTGGATAATGAAGTTACGAAACTTAAAATGCTTGAGGCAAACTACAAGTCCAACCGTTATAGATTAGAGGATAAGGTTGCAAAGACATATCCTGAAGAAATAGCAAGGACTGAAAAGCTAATTGAAGCAGTGAAAAATGATATAGAAAATGTCCAGCCACAAGGAAGTGGTGAAAATAAATTCACCTCTATCACGATTAATGGCGAGATAATTCGAGATAAAAAGATAGCTGGAGAAAAGCTCTTAGAAGCGATTAAAGGTGTAAAAATTAATGAAAGTAAGGTTATAGGACAGTACCGAAATATGGACTTAGAGGTAAGCTATAACTTCTTTACCAATGAGCATAATTTCGCTTTAAAAGGTGCTGCAAAGCATTCAGGAGAGCTTGGTACAAGTGCGGATGGTAACATTACAAGATTAGACAATACTATTGATAAAATGCCAGAAAAGTTAAATCGTCTTGAAGAAAAACTTGTTAGCACAAAGGAACAACTGGAAAATGCAAAAGAAGAATTAACAAAGCCTTTTGAAAAAGCAGATGAGCTAAAGACAAAAGTATTAAGACTTGCAGAATTAAACAAGCTACTTGATATGGGAGAAGTGGAAGAAAAAGAAAATCCTAATCCATTACTTGAAGATGTAAAAAGGGCAATCATTGATTTCTGTAACAGGGAGTATGAAGAAAATCATAGCTATGATGAATTTAATACCTTGTATCCTGACCTAAAGCATATCGGTATCGCCTATACCAATACACCGGATGAAAGACATGGCATTCAATATGAACTTGATTTAAAGGAGAAAACTTGGACGCAGTACATTGATGATATTCCTATCAAAACAGAGAGCTTTGATTACGAGAGTAAAGGAGAAAATGAAGCTCTAAGGAATATGAAAAATGAAATAGAAATGTCCTCTTTTAGCGATTTAGTTTATGTTGATTCCGAAGATTTAAGGGCGGCACTTGGACTTGATATTGATGATGAAGGCAACTTCTATGATCCGCTTTCCAAAGACCTCGATAATGACGGAATACCAGATAGGTATGACAATGATTTTAAAGATAGTGATTACTTTGAATCAACTTATGATGTAGAGGCTAATCTTCACGCAAGAGAAGAGAAACCATCAATATTGGGACAAATATCAAAATTTAAATCAGAAGAAGAAAAAGATAAAAATCAAGAAAAAAACGAAAAAGCACAAGAAAGATAGAGGAGAGCTAAAGGCTCTCCTTATTTAGTACAAGGAGGAAAATATGGAATATAAAGATATTAGAGAAAACTTAGAAGAAATGATGAATGATAACTACAAGGACTTTATAAAAGCACTTGTGAGTATAGAAAAAGGTATTAATGATGAAAATGCACTTGAAGAAATCTATGTTTTATATATGAACAATGACACAACAGGTCTACTAAGTGATGACTTTGACTATATGATTGATGATATGAAAGAACAAGGTAAGATTGTTGAAAATGCCAGTGATATTGAAGAAAAAGACGACCTTATAAATCTCGTGGGTAATATAGCTGGTCAAGTAGAAAATCTTGAAAGAGAAAATGCTAATGGAGAAAAGTTTAAGGTAAGCAACTTTTCAATTGTTTCAAAAGATGACGATGGGAATAAAATTTATACCAATTGTTCAGCCTATGGAGATAAGACAAAAGATTTAGAGAACTTAAAGCAAGGAGATTTTGTTAAAATATTTGGACAAGTAAAAACAAGTATTGATAACAATGGGAAGGAACATAAGAATGTTCGTATTTTGTCTTCTAAGCTATTAAAAGCAAAAGAACAAGTAAAGAGTCAAGATAAAGATAAAAAGTCCATATTAGGGCAAATAAAAAGCTTTAAGACAGACGATAAAACTAAATCTAATAAGAAAGATCATAGCAAAGGTGCAGAGAGGTAAATACCGGCAGTCTTAGGACTGCCTTTATTTTTTTGCTATATTTTAATAGACTGTATAATGATGTTATATCATTATCATAGATATTAATACACAAAAGTTAGCTGAATTTAAATCTTAATATGTCTATAATATTATTGAATACTGTAGTTAAAATACAAACACAAAAAAATTACAATACATTAAAATTTGTAATTAGCAATAGAATTTAATGTATAATTTTAGTGGATAGTCTTTATCTAATTAAGAAAATCACATTCCATATAATAAATAGTATCGGATTTTAAATTTCAAAAGGAGCTTAGGATGAGAAAACAAAAATTTATTTTAATTACACATATATTATTGCAATTTATTTTGTTTATGCCAATAGCACCATTTATAAAATATCAACAGACATTAGATATGGGGATTATAATAGTATTTTTACTGAGTATTATGAACTTTATAGCTTATGTTGTATGTGTATTAAATTCTGAAAAAGATTATATAGTGATTCATAGCTTAATAGTTGAGTTATTTATAATTTTCACTTTTTTAGAAGACTTAATATTAAGAGAATTGTTAACAGGAAAATATATCGAATTATTAATATATAGTTTAATAATTTTTGCAACTTTTAATCTAACAAGACCAACAAATAAAATTAAATATATTATGTCAATTACTACAATAGGATTGTTTATGTCAATCATTTTGATGAAATTGAATGTATCTTTATCATCTTTACTATTTAATTGGGTGGTTATTATTCTAATGTTGACTCCAAGCATCTTATTTATATTGGATAGACAGATTCGAAAATATGAAAGTAGTTTAGTTATAGTATTACAAATTTTATATATTACAAGTTTTATCATATATAAAAAGTATGAAAACATAGGTCTAGTGTCTATCAGCGAGTATCAATTATTTACATGCATCTTTATTGAATCGGCATTGCTATATAGAATAAGTAAGTCAAAAATAAAAAATGGTTTAATATATTTTTCCAATTCTTTGAGAAAAATATTTCCTGAATTTATTATTTTATTTACTATGTTGTATTTAACAACATTTTCTTTTTTAGGAGTTATATTATTTTCTTTAAGCTTTTTCATGGTTTTGGTAGAATTTAGCCTGTTCGAAAAACATAAAAAATCCAATTATATAACTTTTGAGGAGATGTTTGATAACTATTATGTTGAAAAACATAGAAATTTAGAAATTGATAAACTGAATACTTTAAAGATACAGACATTTTTACATGATGACATTCTACAGATTATAGTAGCTATAAGAAGGTGGATAGAAGATAATCTTTCAGGCTCTGGCAAAAAATACATTATAGAAAATCTAGATAAGTTAAATGATTTGATTCGACATCAAATAAATTCATTCAATCCAATGCTAAATGATTATAGCTCTCTATATGACGCATATAACAGACTTATAGTTGATATAGAAAACATGTATTTAGATAATGAAATGCTTATAGAATTTGAATGTGATGGAAATATAGATCTACCCAGTCCGTATGCTGAATTGATTTACAAATGTATCAATGAATTATTAATAAATACATTAAAACATTCAAAAGGATATAGTACAGACATTGTTCTTATAAATTCAGAAGATAAAATTCATCTTACCATAAAAAATTATGGAGACTATTTAGAAGATGAAGAAAAAATAGTAGAGGGAAATATAGGATTAAATATATTAAGATTGAACTTAAGAGAATATGGCGGAAAATTTGATTTTAATTTTTCCAATAATCAAAATGAACTAGATGAATCATTTGTAAAATTTAAAATAGAAGTTCCAGTAGAGAGGAGTGTAGTAAATGAAAATCTTATTAATAGAAGATCATAAAATGGTTGCAACGTCTTTAAAAATGAGCTTAGCGACGGACGAATCTATTTCTGTAGATATAGTAAATAATGTTAAAGACCTTAGTATCAATGAATCCATCCTTAACTATGACTTGTTACTAGTAGATATAAATTTGACAGGTATAGAAGGAACAATAAATGGTTTAGATGTGTCTGAAGAACTGATTAATAAGTATGAAGATCTAAAAATTGTAATATTAACAGCCTATAAATTAGACTTCTATATTAAAAGAGCAAAAAAAATTGGATGTAAAGGATTTATTTCCAAAGAAGAAGAGACATCTAAACTAATAGAAGACATAAAATCCATCGCCCTGAAAGGCAAAGTCATCTTTCCAGAAGAAAACCATATGTTAGAGCCATTAACAAAAAGTGAAATTCAGATAGTTAACCTATATTCAAAGGGGTTATCAAGGAAAGAGCTAGCTAAAGAACTAAATACAAATGTACGGAGCCTAGCCGTATCCTTATCAAGAATATACCAAAAGTTAGGTGTTCGGAATTACCAGGAAATGATTGATAAAGTGCGTGAATTAGGATACGTTGATTCATTTTAGAGACAAGCATTAGAATTTTGTTAGCAGGTTTTTATTCACAAAAGTTAGCTGAAATAGGAATTGAAAATATATAAAATTGAAGAAGAAGTAGAAAGTTAATAATATTTAAAGGAGATAATTAAGGATGACTAAAAAAAATGTGTTTTCTATTATGATTGTATGTGTATTGATTTTTGGTGTTATTTTTATATTTATTAATAAAAAAGCACATGAAAATAATAATCCAGCAAATGTTGAACAATATTTTTCTGAGGTTAATATTCCAAATCTTAAATATTCAAATGATAAATTAACATATAATGGCAATCTAGTAAAAGGTTTTTTTGATCCTATAGAAGTTGCAAAAAAGAATGGTAGATATGTTGGTTTTGTTTATTCAAATAATGATTCTGGTGATGGAATACTTTTGATTGTCCGTAGAGATGAAAAAGAAAAAATTATAGGGGTTGAGGAAATTACTCAAAAACGTTTAACTAAAGAAGTGTTGGGAAATTAAAAACTTAATAATTGTTATTTTATAGTGCTGAATCTACGTTAATATTAATTTAATAGAGGGTTATATGTATTTAACAAAATTATTTTTACAAACAAACATAAAGAAAAAAGATTGTATATCAGTCCTGTTTATAGGAGCTTTAACAGTGATGATCTTTAATATTTTACCGATGGTTTTGCAATCAATATTTTACTCTTTCAATAAATATGGTGCATTTATGATGGAATATTATACTTATAAGACAATAATAAAGTTTATAAAAATTATATTTATAGGATATTTTTTTTATGCATATTTTAATTTTGCGAAGAGTAGAGGAGATTTATTTTATCTTTATAAACTTTTTGGAGCAGATGGATTAGAAATAATAGCCTTAAATTTAATATTTGGAATCATTGTTTACATTTTAAGCGTTCTGTTAGGCTCATTATTTCTTTATTTTTCTACTAAAATACTTTATATAGCAATAAATTCAATGTTTGATATAAATTCCTTTCCAATCAAGATAGATTTTTCAATATATATAAGCACTATTATAATATTGGGAGTTATTATTTTAATGTCATCTATATATAATAGTGCTTGTATACTTTTCAATGAAGGAGATAGACTTTATGTAGAGAGTAAAGTAGATAAGAGACATCATAATAAAAGTTATAAAAAAGATAAAATATTTGCTATTTTACTGATAATAATCAGCTTTATTTTTGCGACCTTATATTCTCTAAGAGTGATTCCTTTTAGTACGGGAATTGTGTTTTATTTATTTTCTTTCAGTTTAGGCTATACAATTTTAAGGAATATAGCCGTATTTAGTTATCCAGTGAAACTTCGTAAAAATAATAAAGTTATAGAAAGTATTGCCTTAGATAGTAGTTTTAATAGACATAGAAAATTAAATAATATTGTAGTAAATTCAAATACCATAAGTGCCTTTATACTGATGTATGTATTTAGCATATTTTTACTTTCCTACTGGGGAAGTGTTTTAGATAAAGATATAGAAAAACCATATATTTATGACACTTTAATTGTTGGTGATAAGATAGAAGATTTAAAAGATTTGAATATAGACGCAAATAAAGTAGAAAAATCAGTAATATTTCCATCTTACACAGTACAACTAGGTATTACTGAATATAATGTAACCTCTGAATCTTTTTATAATAAGATACTTGATGAAAAATTACATTTAAATAATGGACATGGGAAATTGATTGAAACAACATCAAATAATGACAATTGGATTGTTTATGAGGGAGAAAAACAGAACTTCCATATAAGTAGTGGCAAAAAAAATAAAGACATAATAATAAATTCCTTAGATGGTAGATATGTGTTTAGAGGATTAGTTGAATGGAGCGATTGGGTAATATTGTCAGATGAAGACTTCAAAGAATTGACTCCAGAAAATGTGAATGACATTCATTATTCAGAATTGATTAGATATAATGGCAATTATGGGAGAACATTAACCAATGAAATAAATGACATTGCAAAGAAAAATGATAAAATTTCTGTATATTATAAAGATGTAATAGTAAATTTATTGAAAAATTCTCAAAAATTAATGGTTATCACAGTTGCTTTAATAGTAATTGCAATAAAAGGATTTATTTTATATTTATATAAGATAAAAATTAGAAACGATTTTAATTTTATTTTAGAAAAATATCAATTATTAGATTTACTTGGAATGGGTGGTAGTAGATATAGGTTGTTACGCAAAGAAATATTTTTAATATATTTCAAACCGGCAATAATTACTTATTTAGTAGTTCCATTGATTGCTATTTTTCCTTTTTACATTGATATTGAAACGGAAAAATCACTTGCAAGTTTCTTAGAACTTACAAAGTTTGGAGTTTGTGGTTTTGACATTATATTAATGTTGTTTATATCATTTGAAATAATTGTCTATTTGAAAATTTCAAAAAATCTTACAAAAAAATTGAAGTTAAACCGTATTGAGGTGAATGATTAAATGAATGAAATTATTAAAGTTGAAAATTTATGTAAATCATATGGTCAAGGGGAAAAAGGAATCTATTGTCAAAAGGTATTATATAATTTAAACCTAGACATATATGATAATGACTTTATAGCTATTATGGGGCCATCAGGTAGTGGGAAAAGCACTCTTCTAAAGATAATTGGGCTAATTGATAATAATATAGATTCAGGAGAAGTATTATTTTTCGGGAAAAGTATCAGAAAAATAACTTTTTCTGAGGTTGCAAAACTTAGAAAAAATAAAATAGGATATGTTTTTCAGGATTTTAAAATATTACCGTCAATAAACATATTGGATAATATCATACTGCCAAGCCTTATAGCTAAGAAATCTCCAGAGGAATCTAAAAATAAAGCATTAAAATATTTAGAAGAATTTGGGTTATATAATATTTATAATAAATACTCTTACGAAATTTCCGGTGGAGAACTACAAAGAGTAGCTATAATTAGATCATTAATGAATGATCCAGGTGTCATTTTTGCTGATGAGCCTACTGGGAATTTGGATAGTGCAAATACAGAACAGATAATTAGAATGCTAAAATATTTAAATGATAATTTTGGAAAAACAATAGTTATAGTCACACATAATAGTGAATTTACTAAATATGTAAGAAACGTTTATATTTTAAAAGAAGGCAAATTATCTCTCAGCTATTAATATATATTTTACTTAAAGAACCATTTTTTATAGTTTATTTAATATAGAGATCTTTATTTCATAAATAAAAGAAATGCCATAAAAAATATTGTAGATAATGATAGATTATATTTTGATTATCAAAAAGCAAAAAAATAATCAGGAAAGTTTAGTAGTTATTGTTCAAGGTTTATTGTTAGAATCAGTAAGTTCTAACTAAGCAGAATATAATACCGAAACTAACAGCACTCGTGCAATAGGATTACTAATATAGGGGAATTATTGTTGACCAAAGCTATAAGTTTATCTGCTTATAGCTTTTTACCTCTCTACTTCCTTTCCATAATAATTTTCATAGTTTTTCCTATACTGAACAAGGTCAGAAAATTGTTCTTTATTTAAAGAATACTCTTGCATAAGGGTGTTCTTTTTTTCTTGCAATTTATCAAGTCTCGTTAATATTTCTTTTGTATTTGGAAGCTTTTTATATCTTTCTAATATTTCTTTAGCAGCTATTTTATAGACGGCAAGTTCACTATAATATTCTTGTGTAAATTGTTTATCTTCAGGATTTTTCTTATGGTATTTATAGATTTCACGATACTTATTTATATTATTTATATTTTCCATATCCTGGGATAAACTCTTCATTTCAGTTTCAATCTTCTTTATTTTATCTAATAAGTCTTGTCTATCATCAGCAGATTTTTTGATTAGATCATCGAGTTGAGTAATTGAATTAATTCCTTGTTCTCTTAATTTAATTATTGAATCAGCCATTGTTTTGATATTATGTTTTCTTGCCCAAACTTCATAACCTTTTGAGGATTGAGCTTTTTTATTAGTAGATATATCAATAACATTTCCTATTCGTTTTTTTATAGGATTAGCTTTATTTTTGATAGCTAAATATATTCTTTCTTTAATTTTTTCTTCAGTATAATCTTCTCCGATAGTCTTTGCTCTTGTAAATCTTTGCTTATCTTTATCACGAAAAGCAATGTGTTTACCAAATTTAATTTCATAATCAAGAGATTTCATATTTTCTAAAAACTCTTCCCAGGAGTTAGACTTATTAATCATTCTATCTATATCAAATTGCATTTTAGATTTCCAGGAACTTCCTTTCTTACTTTGGTCAAATTCATACCAAGATTTACCAGCAGTTTTATATTTTCTTTTATAAGCTTCATAATATTCATCAATGACTGAAATCTTATTTTCTTTACATAATTCGTCACTTTGATACCTGATTTTATGGTAAGTTTTTTTGTTAGATTGGTAGCATTTACCAGTCTTGTAATTAACATTATTAAGCAGGCTAAGTATCCAACGCCTTGCATTATTTCTAATGTAGGTTTTTAGATACTCGCCCCCAAACCGTACGTACACCTCTCGATGTATACGGCTTTCCATTTATTCTTCATTTGAGTTGTTAATTTTTTTAAAACATTCATTACAAATTACTAGAGTTTTTCTATTAATGCTTTTCATAAAAATATGCCAAGCATATTCATCAGTTAAGTCTTTAATCTTTTTCACTTGATACACTTTTAGATTATTAGTTTCTTTCCCGCACCATTCACACTTATTATTTTTTAATCTTAAACCTAGCGTTGGTTTCTTAGGATAGAATTTTTGCTTATGAATGACATCAGCATTATCACATTGGGGAAATTCTTTTCTAGCCAAGCTGTCTTTCCAAAGTAAACGAGTTTTGTTATTCCCGTTTTTATCTGTATAACTTATACCAAAGTCTTTATCAGTACGGTATCTAGTTATAATATCCGTTACCTTTGTTCTATATTTGCAAGCCAATGTTTTATACAGACTATATTCCATAATGTATCTAAACTTATGGAGCTTTGAAGAATTATTTGCGTGTCTGTAATAGTTACAGAATCCTCTGATTTCTCCGTTATATTGGTCTAATATGCTTAAGTCTGTTCTTGATGTTAGCTTAGTTCTTTCTTTAGGAAACCATACTTCTTTTCTATTTAAATTTTTAATTCTTAATGCCCCAAGCTCTATTAGCTTATTTTGTATTGTTGAAGTTGATAGCTCAAGTCTTACATGACCACCAAAGTTTCTTGCTTTTATACCTGCTTTTGTCCTTTTTGTATGATTACTTCCAGGAGTTGCTCTGATATCAAAACCTAGGAACTTGGCTCTATCTGTTGATTTTGTTACTAGCGTTTTTTCATCAGATAGTTCGAGGTTTAATTCTGATTTGATAAATTGACCAATGTCTTGTTTTACCTTTTCAGCATCTGCCTTAGAACCGATAATGCCGATAATGAAATCATCAGCATATCTAACATACTGTATTCTCTTGAAGTTTTCATTCATAGGATTTAAGCAAGGTATATTGAAATATCTTTTGTTTATCTCTTCAATTTCTGATTTAATATCATCTATTTCATTTTTATTGGTTGTCTTGCTTAACTTATTTTCAAGTCTTTTTCTTCTATCATAGAGAGCTTTATATTCCTTATTTTGTTTTCTTTTATTACCTTTATCAAAGCTTTCCTTGTAATTTTGCATATACTTGTCAAACTTATCCAAGTAAATATTTGAAAGTATGGGACTTATTATTGACCCTTGTGGCATTCCACTGTAGGTGTTGTGATACTCATTTTGTTTCATGTATCCGGCTTTAAGAAACTTTCTTATTAATCTTAGAAACCTTTCATCGTCAATACGCTTGGATAGAATGTCTATAATAATGTTATGGTCTATATTGTCAAAGAAACCTTTAATGTCTCCTTCAACAAACCATTTACATCTTACGAATCTATTTTGAATTTGTCTTAAAGCGGTATGACAACTTCTATTATCTCTAAAGCCATGAGATGTGTCCTCAAAGCTTTCATCGTAGATGGAATTTAATAACATTCTACATACTTCCTGTACTAATTTATCGTCAATACTTGGTATGCCTAATGGTCTTAATTTCCCATTTTTCTTTGGAATATATACTCTTTTTGTTGGTGTGGGTGAGTAACTTTCATCTTTTAGTGAATCAATGATTTTGTTAATTCTCTCTAAGCTCATTGCACTTATTGTTTGATTATCTACACATTTAGTCATATTTCCTGCGTTAGCATAAATATTTTGGTATGCTTGTAAGAACAGGTCTATGTTGTACAGGTTACGATACAATCTTTTGTAAGTGTAGTTTTCTTCTTTTGAATGTTTTCTCAAACTAATCAATACATTGTTGGGATTTCTCATAGTGCCTCTCGCACCTTCCTTTCCTCTGAATTGAATGAATAAACTGCCTCCCTTCACCATGTGAGAGTTATTATCTCTCTCGGATTACTACGAAGGCTCCGTTACCATATCAGATATTCAGGTTCTTAAAACCATAGCATTTTTTCGCTTTCTGACTTAGGTAATCTCCATTTAGTATCGAAGTAAAAAGCAAGCGTTGATTGTCGGATATGCTTTTCGTCCTTTCATGCTTATGCAAGCGGATTGAGTGTAAAGTTTTGCCTAATGCATTAATCTTCGCTACATAGGTACACTCAACATAACGTATATAGATATCTTTCGTTATGACCACCACAAATGTTCCTCGGACTGGCATTCAATCAGTTTAAATTTTATCCTCATATCAACTTTAGGTCTCGCCATTCAGTCGTGGAATGATATCTATCCAACTTATGACTTTAATAACGTGCTATTGTCCTCTTTGGATTTCTCCTCTAAGTTAGTTATTGACCTTAGATATTAAAACTACTATTCTACCATTTTGCTAAAATGGATTTACTTCGTACCTTATGGACGCACAAATAATATGATTATGGATATGCCCTCTATCTACATGAGTTGCAAGAACAAATTCATAATCTTCTTTTAAAATTTTCTTGCATAATTCCATTCCAATTTGATGAGCTTTTATAGGATCAACCTCTCCTGGTAGAAAAGATTGAATTAAATGTCTAGCCAAAACTGTACCTTTAGTATCATTGTCTTCACGTGTTTTCATAAATTGAATATGGGCAGTAGATGGATGACATTTGAATGAAGATACCAAGATTTTTTCATCAGTTTTTTCACTCTTGGTAATGTAATCTATTGCCAAATTTAGAGTTGATTTTATAGGATGTATTTTTGTAATTGCCATACTAATCACCAGAACTTTCTTTTGATTTATTAAGAAGTAGGGTATGGATCTGCCATATTTCTCTTGATAATTTTTCTATCTGCTTATTCATAGATTCAAGTTCATTTTTGTATATAACACCAGTTGTATTAGTAGCTTTTGCAATCTGGTTTATATTATTTGTTGCATTCGAAAGTAGCCATTGTAGGTTTCTAAATGGTTCTAAATCTACTACATAAATTTCTTTTTCCAATACACATTTTCTAAGAAAGTGGGACATAGTTTTGCAGTTTGCAAGTTTTATTTTCTTTTCAAAAACTTCCTTTTCTTCCTTAGTTACTTTTATTTCTATTCTTTTATTTCTAAATCTATTTGCCGTTTTATTCTCCTTTATAAAATATATTTCGGGGTCTTAGGGTTCTCCCTAAAAGTTTGCCCCAGCCAATAGTTTCAAATGAGAGCTTGCTCGAATTGTCGAAACTATTAGGCGAGGGTACAAAGTAAAAATTAAAAAAATGGAGCATACCGTAAAGGTCTGCTCCATTAATTTTTTCGTAAGTGTCCGTACACTTACTGTGCTTGCTATTAAAGTTATAAGCGTTAAGCGTATATTTAATTTTATATCTAAAAACCTAATTTTGAAATTATAATAGCTCCAATAACTGCACCAATAACCGTAGCAATTATACCGAATATCCACTTCATTATATAATTATGACTTTCTATCCTAGAAATAAAATGATTGTAAGAGACTCCTTTATTTGTAAGATTTAAGTGATAGGGATATTGTCTGCCCAGAATACTGTAATATAATTTCCTTCTTTAAGTGCTTTAAAAGAATTTCTAATTTTTAAATCGTCTGATGAATCTAATTTATCAAATTTATTAGTCCAATATTCTTGTTGTTCTTCCTCACTCAACTTTTTTATTTTTCTAATTTCTTTCAATAATATCCAATCTTGTTTAGTCATATTTATTATCCTTAACGTAATAACTTTTATATCCTTCTATTACTCATAATTTCCTCCAAGTATGAGTTTAATTCTACCTTTAAACACTGGAGTACTAATCAAGAATACAATTACATAATGTATAAAGGAATTTATCGTCATATTTTTTGTTATTGATAATTGATGATAATTTGACCTATTATTTTAAAAACGGTTAGAGTGCTTATAATAAAATTCATTGTCAACCATAGGGCAACTGATAATTTTATGATATCAATTTATATTGAAAAAATCTCCTAATCATATTTCTTATTTTATCTTTTACCTTACAAATAAACATGAGCAATGTCTTCGTTGGTTACATTTTTATCTTCAATATAAATTTTGTTGCCATCAATTATTATCATAGATTTTCCTTTTAATACTACTAACTATACTTAATTCTTTCTTATAATCATTTTATAAATTCGATTTTGAAACTCTTTGTTTTATTCTAAAAGCTAATTACAATCGTATTTCATATCTTCAGCTATTTTTTGCAAAGCTCTGTATCTATCAGTATATTTTTCTATCTTTATCATAAACATTTTTATTACTATATCTATCATATTTACCAGTGATGCAAAATAGTAATCGTTTAAAAAATATGCACAAAGGTTAGCAGATTTATAAATTTATTTAAGTTATACTACACTTTTAAAGACAAGAAACTTAGTTCGCATTTATTCTCACCAAGTGAAAATAATCTAGTGAGAATAGGGTCTTTATAAATTCAGAAAAAAGGAAAGGACTTACTTTATGAAAATAACAATAATGGATCTAAGTAAATATTCCTTTTTCTATAATTTACTATGATTATCATCAAGATAACTCTGATGAAAAATTAAATATTATTAACACTAGAAAGAGTTTCTTTCATTTTAGAGGACTAACCATGCCCAAGAGCAGGAGTCCTCCTTTTTTATAGACGAATTGTCAAATCAAATGCAACACCTATGGTAAGAGACCAAAAAGTTCTTCTTTAGGTGTTTTATATTTTATACATTTTCTAGGTCTATTATTCATTAAACTTAAGTTATAATTTAATTCATCAATATTCACTTCTGATAAATCCATACCCTTAGGATAAAACTCCCTCAAAAGTCCGTTACTATTTTCATTTGTACCTTTTTGCCATGCACAATAGGGATCACAAAAATAAGTTTTGCATCCTAATTCTTTTTCTATTTTCTCAAATTCTGAAAATTCTTTACCTCTATCAAAGGTTATTGTTTTTACTAATTCTTTTGGATAATCTTTTAATGCATTTATTATTGCTGGTGTTACGCTTTCCGACTTTCTATTTTCAACTAGGATTGCTATATAATATCTAGATTTTCTTTCTGCTAAAGTTACGAAACAACATCTACTTTTCCTTTTATGATCTAATCTGCCTGATTCCACTGTATCTGCTTCCCAGTGGCCTAATTCTTGCCTTCTGTATATCTCTTTAGGTCTTTTCTTAATTGTTCTACCTTTATCATTGAATTTTCCTCTTTTTTCTGCTGGCCTTTTAAATTTAGCTTTTCTTCTCAAATTTTTCATACTAGTTTTTGGCAGCTTTTTGGCGTGTATCATTCTATATATCGTTGATGTAGATGGTAATTCATGAATCTCATTTGTGTTTCTATTTGATATTTGTTCAGGGGACCAATGTTCGTTAATCTTTACAGTTAAATAATCAATAACATCTTTAGAAAATTTACTTTTTCTATGGCAGTCTTTTCTTCTATCAATATATTTATCATTTGCCTTTATCGGAAAGTACTTAGTGTAACTTCCCCTACTAACTTTTATCTTAGATGAATTTCTTTTAATTTCTCTAGATATTGTACTAGGTGACCTTTTAAGTGCTTGTGCAATTTTCCTTATACTCATTCCTAAATTTAAAAATTGGTAAATACAAGATCTTTCTTCTATGGTAAGATGGTTATAGCTCATAGTTAATCACTCCTTTTAATATGTTTTGTTTGGTCACTTACATATTAACACAGCTGATTAGCTATGAGTTTATTTATGTTGCACTTGTTATGATAAATTATCTGCATAAAAATATCTGTTAGGGATTTACTCCCCAACAGATATTATAGAGCCTAAAAAAATAGGACTACATGAATATTTAAAATATTTATGTGGTCCTTTTTTTTACATATATTTTCCAAACTTATTTCTCGCTTTTATTTTAGTTCCCAAATAAGCAATTTTGGCAAGTCTTTTGGTAGGAAATAAACTTTTCTTGCCTGTAACTTTATTTACAACAGCTTTCTTAGCACCTTTTAACAATAATTTTTTTAACATATTACACCGCCTTTTATAAATTTATACCACATTATCACAAATTTAATACAGAATTTAGCTAAATAGCTATAATTATTGTATAATGTATTTATGGAAAATAATATTAATAATAAAGTAGAGAGAGTAATAATAGTTGGAACGGACATTGGGGCGAGACCTCATAGCCTTGCAACTTCAATAAATGAATTGGAAGAATTGGTTAAAGCAGCTGGAGCAGAAGTTGTTGGAGTGGTAACTCAAAATATAGACAAGTATTCTCCTAAGTATTTAATTGGTACGGGAAAAATACAAGAGATAAAGGAAATGATTAAACCACTTGAAGCAAATGTTGTTGTCTTTAACGATGAGCTTTCAGGAGTTCAACTTAGAAATATAGAGGACGAATTAAAAGTCAAAATTTTGGATAGAACAAATTTGATTTTGGATATATTTGCAATACGTGCTTCAACGTATGAGGCGAAATTGCAAGTTCAGTTAGCTCAATTAAGCTATCAATTGCCAAGGCTTTTGGGGATTGATGGATGGTCTAGAACCGGAGGGGGAATTGGTACAAGAGGACCTGGAGAGCAGATAATTGAAACTGACAGACGTAGAATTTTAAGAGAAATCTAAACTATAAAAGAGAAATTAAAAAAAGCGGAAAAGACTAGAGAAACTCAAAGAACCGGAAGAAAAAATTCCATGATTCCAATAGTATCTTTGGTTGGATATACCAATGCGGGCAAGTCTACAATCTTAAATAGAATTAAGATTTCAGATGCAAAAGAAGTGTTTGTAAAAGATATGCTATTCGCCACTCTTGACCCAAGTTCAAGAAAGGCGAAATTATTAAACGGCATGGACTTTATAATCTCAGATACGGTTGGATTCGTATCTAAACTTCCTACAAAACTTGTTGAGGCGTTTAAGTCAACTCTTGAAGAGATAAAGCATTCAGATTTAATACTTCATGTAATAGATGCATCGAATGAGGATTTAGAAATTCAATACAAGACAACTATGGATATCTTAGAAGAATTAAAAGTTGATAGAAGCAGAATACTAACTGTATTTAACAAGATGGATAGAGTAGGTGGAGATTTACTTATAAATCCAAGACATGGTGAGAACAGAATATATATTTCAGCGACTCATGACGAAAGCATGGACAAACTCTTAAAGGCTATTGAAGATAATTTGCCGGAGAGATTTTACAATGCAAAATTATTGATCGGATATGCGGATTCAGATACATTGTCTGAAATTTTAAATAAACACAACCATGAAAATTTAGAGTATAGAGAAGATGGGGTGAGCTTAGAAGTAATTTTAAGTGAAGCTGAATTCAGAAAGTATGAAAGGTTTGTTGTCTAATGTTTCTGAGCATTTTTAAAGACGGAAAAGACGAGTTTATAGAGAAAAAATCTAAGTTTATAGGACATAGCTTTATAGTCAGCAGTGAAGAAGAGGCTTTAGAAAAAATAGACAAGATAAAAGCAGAGTATAGAGATGCAACGCACAATTGTAGCGCATATATAATAGGCGAAGACAAGCTAATTCAGCGATATAATGACGATGGAGAGCCATCAGGCACTGCGGGAATACCGATGCTTGAAGTTTTGAAAAAAGAAAATCTTACAAATGTAGTTGTAATTGCAACGAGATATTTTGGCGGAACTCTTTTAGGAGCGGGTGGACTTGTAAGAGCTTATACCAAGACTGCAAAAGTGGCGATTGATGCTGGAGTTGTGGTATCTATGATAGAGCATGAAGAGATGTCATTTTCTTATGAATATACTTTTCATGGAGCCATAACGAATTATTTGTTGAAGAATGAATATAAGATTTTAAAAGAAAATTATTCTGACAAAGTTGAAGTGATTTTGCACAGAAGGTTAGATGATGAAAAGCTTATAAAAGATATGAACAATATGACTGGCGGGGGAGTGAATTATAGAGTTATAACCACTCTTTTACTGCCGGTGAAAGACAATAAAATACTTTATTAGAGGTAATTATGAAAAGAGAAGTTGAAAATATAGTAAAATGGATTAGAGAGACAGTTGAAAATGCGGGTGCAAAAGGAGTTATAATTGGGCTTAGCGGAGGTATCGATTCAGCCGTAGTAGGAGCTCTTGCAAGACGTGCATTTCCAAATACATCACTAGGGTTGATTATGCCTTGTGAAAGCAATGAAGAGGACGAAAAAGACGCCAGATTAGTTTCAGAGGCAATTGGACTAAAAATTGAGAAGGTAGATTTAACTCAAACTTACAGACAGTTGATTTCAAGTTCGTTTAATTCTGAAAATAGAATGGCTAGGTCAAATATAAAACCACGTCTTAGAATGACAACTCTTTATTACTATGCACAAGATTTAGGATACTTGGTACTTGGATGTTCAAATGCTTCTGAATTTTATATTGGATATTATACGAAATATGGCGATTCAGGGTCTGATATAATTCCTCTTGCAGAATACTTAAAAGATGAAGTTTATGATTTGGCAAGAGAGCTTGGAGTTCCAAACAAGATTATAGACAAACAACCGACAGCTGGACTTTGGGAAGCTCAAACAGATGAAAAAGAAATGGGATTTAGCTATGCAGCTTTGAATGCATATATAAGGGGCGAAGAAGTAGAGGAAGAAATTGCGAAGAAGATAGAGAGAATGCACAACAATTCAGAGCATAAGAGAAAATTTGCCTCAATATATCACAGAAAATAATATTAGATAGGATACTGTTAAGTCAGTGTCCTATTTTATAATATAAAAATAAAATGGAGTAAATACATGCAAGTAAGAACACTTTTGGATACAGATGATAAATTAAAAATAAGTGAAATATATGAAAAAAGTTGGAAAGTAGCTTACAGTAATATATTTTCAAAAGAATTTTTGGATTCGATAGAACCAGGGAAGTGGGTGGATTTTTTAAGTTTAGAAAATATAAACACTTTAGTTTTAGAAGATGAAGGAAAATTTTTAGGAACTTTAAGTTATTCAAAGTCTAGATTTTTAGAAATGGAAGATTGGGGAGAAATAATTTCTCTCTATATTTTGCCTGAATATACAGGAAATGGACTTGGAAAAATTTTATCCAAAGAAGGAATAAATAATTTGTCAAAATTGAATTTTGAAAATATATTTTTATATGTCTTAGAAGAAAATAAAAGAGCTATAAAATTTTATGAGAGAATGGGATTTAAATATAGTGGAGAGTACATAAATGATAATGTAGGAGGAAAAGACGTTAAAGAACTTAAATATTGCATGAAATTAAACAATAAATGAAACTTGTTGGGAGAAAAGTACAACTATCTAAGCATTAATTAATTTGTGATAAGTAAATAATATAAAAAAATTATAAAAAATCTTGTTGACATTTATTTCACTTTAAAGTAGAATACATTTAAAGCTAAGACAGAGAAAAAGATATGGATCTTTATCAAAGAGAGTCGGAGTTGGTGTGAGCCGATATAAAGTAAGTATGTAATATTCACTCTTGAGCTTAATGGTAGAAATTTTTAAGTAGACTATTACGGCGGCCACCGTTATCTAAGGCAAGGCGTTTATTGACGCTAGTGAGGTAATCTATACATAAAATTAGATTATAAAATTAGGTGGTACCACGATGCTTCGTCCTATGTAGGACGGAGCTTTTTTTATTTTATGGATTAATTCAACAAATAAAAGTGAGCTGGTTATAAGCTACAAAGATTTCTAAAAACTAATTTTAAGATAAGTTGTGTGTAAAAAAGAGGAGAAAGAAAGATGAAAAAATTATTATCGTTGTTAGTTCTTTTGTTGTTAGTAGGGTGTCAAAGCAACAATCAAAAAGTTTCCGAAAAAGATGTTCAAGAGGGAGAAAAAGTAAAAGTTGGAATTATACAATTTATGGATCATGTTTCTCTTGATGCAGCAAGAGAAGGGTTCGTTGAACAGCTAAAGGAAAGTGGACTTGATGTTGAAGTTGTGGAGCAATCTGCAAATGGAGATATGTCTTTAACTAACACAATTGCTCAAAGTTTAAAGGCTGATGGAGTTGATTTAATTTATGCGATAGCAACTCCGGCTGCACAAGCTGCTAAGAATACAATCACAGATATTCCAATAGTATTCAGTGCAGTTACTGACCCTATAGGAGCGGAACTTGTTAAAACTTTTGAAAATCCTGATGCAAATGTGACAGGAGTTTCAGACTATGTGAGCAGTGAAGCTCAAATTGACAGTTTCTTAAAAATATTCCCTAATGTTAAAACTTTCGGAGTAATTTATAACACTTCAGAACAAAATTCTTTAGTTCAAATTCAAGAGTTAAAGAGTAATTTATCTAAGAGGGGAATTGAACTTGAGACAGTTGGAGTGAGTGCAGTTAATGATATTCCACAAGCAGTAGCTTCAATAGCTCCAAAGATAGATGCACTATTCGCATTGACTGATAACTTGGTTGCAAATGCAGCACCTATAGTTTCAGATACACTTATAAAAAATAATATTCCATCACTATCTGCAGAAGAAGGGCAAGTTAAAAATGGATTGTTGATGAGTGAAGGTGTTAACTATAAAGAACAAGGTAAGCAAGCTGGAAGAATGGCCGTTAAAATTTTAAATGGAGAGTCGGTTTCAAACATTCCAGTTGAGTTAAATGAAATAAATACAAAGCTTGTAAATGAAAAAACAGCAAAGGCTTTAGGCGTTGACCTAAATGTAGAAAATTTAAAAGATGCAGAAAAAGTTCAATAATTAATCTTGACTTTAAACCGATATAGCATTATAATTCATATTAATTTAATTAGAACCTATTGAGGAAAGAAAGAAATACAAGGTTAATCACAGAGAGTCGGACTAAGCTGAGAGTCGATATTAAACGGTATTTTAATACATTCCTCAGGTTATCTATTGAAATAAAGTAGGTAGATACGTGTCTGTCGTTATCAGAAATGAGATGTAGTTTTAAAACTATGAATCAGGGTGGTACCGCGGAGTTTAGTCCTTCGCCCCTCATATTAGAGGGGTTGAAGGGCTTTTTTATTGAAAGGAGGAAGAAAGATGAAAAAAATATTGTTAGTACTTATTGGCTTATTGTTAGTAGGATGTGCAAAGACATCTGAACAACCGAAGGAATCAAAAGAAAAAGTAAAAGTTGGAGTCATACAATTTGCAGAGCACGTTGCACTTGATAGAGCAAGAGAAGGTTTTGTGGAAGAGTTAAAGACTTTAGGAGTGGATGCTGATGTTGAAGTAGTAAATGTTCAAGCAGATATGGGACTTATTCCTACAACAGCTAAGAAGTTTGAAGGACAAGGAGTTGATTTAATTTACGCAATAGCAACTCCAGCTGCTCAAGGAGCTCAAAGTGCTGTGGGAGATATACCTATAATATTCAATGCTGTAACAGATCCTGAAAGTGCAGAGCTTGTAGCCACAAATGAAAAACCAGGAGCTAATGTGACAGGTGTTTCAGATTACTTTTCAGTAGATACTCAATTGAGTAAGTTTTTAGAGCTTTTCCCAGAAACTAAGAGCATAGGAATTCTTTACTCAACAGGAGAGGTTAATTCAGAAGCTCAAATAAAACAAATAAAAGAATTTGCGGATAAAAAAGGAATAGAAATAGTTGCACAAGGTTTGAGTTCGACAAATGATGTAGCACAAGCTATAACAGCTTTAGTTCCTAAGATTGATGCATACTTTGCAATTCAAGATAATTTAGCATCTTCAGCAGCCACAACAATTTCAAAAGTGTTGATGGAAAATAAAATCCCATCATTAGCTGGAGAAGAAGGACCGGTAGAAAATGGAATGCTTTTAACAGATGGCATAGACTACAATGTGTTAGGTCAAGAAGCAGCTAAGATAGCTAAGAAAATAATTGACGGACAAAAACCTGCTGATATACCAGTTGTATTTTTAGAAGATTCAACAAGAGTTGTCAACAAGACAACAACACAAGCTCTAAATATGTCAGATAAAAAAGATTTATTTGAAGGAGCAAAAGAAGTTAGCAATTAAACGGAGGAAGAAATGTTAGAAAGATTATTACCAGTTGTCACAGCATCTGTAGAGATGGGGCTTATATTCGCACTACTATCTATAGGGGTTGTAATCACATACAAGATTTTAAGAATAGCAGATTTATCTTTAGAGGGAACATTCCCTCTTGGGGCTTTTATATTTGCAAGATTTGTAACTCAAGGAATGAATATATATGTTGGAATGGCATTTAGCTTTTTAGGCGGACTATTGGCCGGATGGATAACATATCTAATATATAAAAAATTGAAAGTAGAAGCTCTATTAGCTGGTATCTTAACTATGACAATTTTATATTCAATAAATTTAAAGATAACTGGTAAAGCTAATGTACCTCTTATAAACAGTGAAACAATTTTTACTAAATTTCCGAATGTTCCAAAAATAGTTTTACTTGGAATAATAGTAATTTTAGTTAAGTTAGCATTAGATTATTTCTTCAGGACAGAAAAAGGATACCTTCTATTTGTTACAGGAGATAACGAATCCCTTGTAAAATCACTTGGTCAAAACCCAGACTTTTATACAATGTTTGGTCTTATGATTTCAAATGCAATAATCGCTTTTAGTGGTAGTTTAATGGCTCAATACAATGGATTTGCAGATGCGGGCATGGGAGCCACAATGATAGTAACAGGACTTGCATCTATCATAATAGGAGATACATTCTTAAGAAATTCAACTAAATTAGGCGTTACAACAAGAGCTATAATCGGAGCCATAGCATATAGACTTATTGCAGGACTTGCACTATACAAAGGGCTTGACCCACAAAGTTTAAAGATGGTAACAGCACTTATAGTTATACTTTTCATAGCTTACAACAACGCTACATCAACATACGGATTAAAACTTATGCAAAATAGGAGGAAGAAAAATGCTTAGCATAGAAAATTTGAGCAAGACTTTTTATCCATCAACACCAGAAGAAAATAAAATATTCGATAACTTTTCACTTAATATAGAAGAAAACAAATGCACTACAATATTAGGACCTAACGGATGTGGCAAGAGTACACTATTCAATATGATAAGTGGTGCTATTGGAGTGGACGATGGAGTTATAAATTTAAATGGAGTTGACCTAACAAAGCTCGGAGAAAAAGACAGAGCAATATATATAGGAAAAGTAAGTCAAGATCCATCAAAAGGGGTTAGCCCATCATTAGACATATTAGAAAATATGGCGCTATCTTTAAAGAAATCTGAGAGATTTTCATTTGCAAGATTGTTAAAGAATACAGACGTTAATTTAATAGTAAATAAATTAAAGGAAGTTGACTTGGGACTTGAAAATAAACTAAAGACAAAAGTAAAATTCCTTTCAGGTGGACAAAGACAATCTCTTTCACTTTTGATGGCAACTCTAAAAAAACCATCTCTACTATTGTTAGATGAACACACAGCGGCGTTAGATCCAAAGACATCTAAGATAATAATGGATAAGACAGCAGATTTAATAAAAAGAGAGAAAATCACAACTCTTATGATTACTCACAATTTGAAAAATGCAATCGACTATTCAGACAGAATCATCATGTTAAACAAGGGTAAAGTTGTATTAGACGTTAAAGCTTCAGAGATAACTGAAGAGGAATTAAATAGGAAATATAACGAAAATATTGAAAAAAGCATTGCATAAATAAATGTAAATTAAAGTGAACTCCAGAGCATCTGGAGTTTTTTGGTTGCTATAAAGCATTAATAAGGTTAAAATATTAACATAAGGGGGTTTATATGAGAAAAAATAATAATAATTCGTTATTTGATGTAGATGGACAACCAAGTTTTCAAAGGTCATTTCCCATAGCATTACAACATCTATTGGCTATGATTGTAGGAAATAGTCTTCCGGCACTTGTTTTAGCAAATGCACTTAAAGGAACACCTCACGAAATAGCTCCAGAACAATCCATTTATATCATTCAAGCAGGAATGTTTTTGGCAGCCATAGCAACCATGATACAATTGTATCCCGTACTTAAATTCGGTGCTAAGTTACCGGTGATTATGGGGGTATCATTTTCATACATACCTATTCTTTTACAAATAGGACTAAAATATGGTATGCCGGCTGTTTTCGGAGCGGAGATAGTAGGTGGATTTGTAGCTATAGTAGTTGGGCTATTGATAGGAAAGATAAGGAAATATTTCCCACCAATAGTCAGTGGTACTGTAGTGCTTACAATTGGTTTGTCTTTATACTCAGTAGCAATTGGATATATGGCCGGTGGAAATGGAAATCCAATGTACGGCAGTATATATAATTGGGGAGTTGCAATCTTAACTCTTATAGTAGTTTTGATTTGCAATATGTATGGTAAGGGAATAATTAAATTAGCGGCAATCTTAGTAGGGATGTTTGTAGGATATATTGCTTCTATTATATTGAACTTTACTGTTGCTCCAGGATTTATTAATTTTTCAAATGCACAAAACGCAGCATGGTTTACACTTCCTAAAATTTTACCAATGGGCATAGAATTTGTACCATCTGCACTTTTTGTAATGGCAATAATGTTTATAGTTAATTCAGTCCAAGCTGTTGGGGATTTATCTTCTACTACTATAGGTGGAATGGATAGAGAAGCTACAGATTTAGAAATTTCTGGTGGAATAACAGCCATGGGTATTTCTTCAATTGTAGGTGGGTTTATAGGTTCACTTCCTACAGCAACATATTCACAAAATGTTGGGATTGTGTCTATGACTAAAGTAGTTGCAAGAAAAGTGCTTGCAATAACAGCTGCTATGATTTTGATAGCAGGCTTTATACCAAAGTTTGGTGGGGTAATGCTTTCAATACCACAGTGTGTAATAGGTGGAGCTACAATTTCTGTATTTGCTCAAATAACTATGAATGGTATGAAGCTTATAACTTCAGAAGAACTTTCTGTTAGAAATTCAACTATAGTTGGACTTGGGATAGCTATTGGGATGGGAATTAACTCAGTGAAAGCAGCGACACAATTGTTAGAAGCAGCTCATCCTACAATACACATGATACTTACTTCATCTCCAGTTATTTTAGCTACAATGGTGGTATTTTTCTTAAATATAATCCTACCTAAAAAGACGCTTGAAGAAGAAAAGAGAGAAAGAGAAGAAATAGATAGAAAATAATAAGTTTGAATTTATAAAACTTAAAAAATATAAAATTAAATTGTAGATAAAAAACACTTGGTGAATTGCTAAGTGTCTTTTGTTTTGAAAGAAATAATTGAGACTTAATTGACAAGTCACAAAAAACATAATAACTGTCTTGTCAGTGGTAAATATAGATGGCACTATTTTCTTTGAGATATCGAAAAGGAGAGAGATGAATTTTTGTGAGGAATTAAGAAAGTTAAAAGAAGAAAAAGATGTTGTAATTTTGGCACATTATTATGTGGCGTAATAAAAGTAGATTTGATTATTAAATCTAGAAGAGATATTTCTAAATTTATGCAACAACTTGAATCAGGTGTAAGCATTCCATTAAAAGGCATAACGTCTAACTACCATTACCATATCATAATGGCCGATAGTGAAAAAATACTTTTTGAAGTAAAAGAAAAATTGAAAGAAAAAGAATTTCTATTGGAATAATGATGAAGAATTTAATAAATAATTAAAAATTCTATAATTCGTGGATACGAGTTATGGAATTTTTTTATTATGAAGAGATTAATTACTTAAAAATATATTTGGTATAAAAAATAACGTAATTGAGAATTTAATTTTAGAGATATAGGGGAATTGGTACATAAATTTGAAAAAAATAAATAAAATGCTAATTAAAATGAAAAAAAATTCCAATAATTATTGTGTGCTATTTTTAAATATGGTATACTTTTTTTGAAAAATTGTAACAAAAATTGATTGGTTTTTAGTCAATAAAAATTTTATTGATAAAAAATTAAAAAATTCTTTATTTTCAGAAAGTTTAAAGAAAAATTTCTTAAAACATATTGATTTTTAGAAAAAAATATTATAGAATAAACAAGAGGAGTGAGAAGTTGAATAAGATAGAAAAAAATCAACTCTTAAAATCCTACATACCTTATGTGGATTTCATGGCGAATGTGACAGGAAAGAAATGTGAAGTAGTGCTTAGGAATTTTCATGAAGGTGAAAGCGATATCATCTATATAGTAAATGGCCATCTTTCAGGTAGAAAAGTAGGGGATTCAATAACAGGATATGCCCTTAAAAAGATAATGAAAGCTGACTACAAGACTAACGATTATGTTACTAATTACATAATGATAAACGAAATAAATCAAAAGGTTTTTAGAGCGTCAACTTACTATATAAAAGAAGCTAATGAACTAATAGGTCTTATAAGTATAAATTATGACCTAACTGATTATTTGAAGTTTAGAGATTTCTATAACGAATCTGTTTTATACGGAGTTGAAGAGTCTCCTGATTCAAATAGAAAAGATTATTTCGGAGATTCATTGGATGATATAACAGAAGCCGTCATACATAATGTACTAATCTACTGGGACAGATCAATTCCGATCAGACACATTTATCATGATGAAAACCCAATAAGACAAATGTACAACCTTGGTGTATTCAAGTACAAAGGTGCTGTGAATAAGGTTGCTGAAATGTTAGACATTTCAATTCAGACGATTTATAGGTATATCAAAAATATTGAGAGCTCTAATGAGCGAGTAAAGAAGGAGAAATAAATGGAATTTAAAGAATTGATAGGAAAGCTTGATGATTTAAATTTTGAAAATCTATACCAAGATGACTTTTTACTAACTTGGGACAAAAGCGATGAAGAATTAGAAGCTGTATTTGTAGTAGCTGATGCTATTAGAGAATTAAGGGAAAACAATAAATCTGCTAAGATTTTTGATTCTGGATTAGGTATTTCAATTTTCAGAGATAACTCTACAAGAACAAGATTTTCATACGCATCTGCTTGTAACTTATTAGGACTTGAAGTCCAAGATCTTGATGAAAAGAAATCCCAAATAGCTCACGGAGAAACTCTACTTGAAACAGCTAACATGGTTTCATTCATGGCTGATGTTGTAGGTATCAGAGACGATATGTACATCGGACAAGGACACGAATACCAAGTGGAATTTGCAAAATCTGTACAAAGAGGATACGAAGAAGGAACTCTTAACCAAAGACCTACATTAGTATCTTTACAATGTGATAGAGATCACCCAACTCAAATGATGGCTGATACACTTCACTTTGCAAACTATTTTGATGGACTTGAATCACTAAAGGGTAAAAAAGTAGCTCTTACTTGGGCTTATTCTCCATCTTACGGAAAGCCATTATCTTGCCCACAAGGTGGTATAGCACTTTGGTCAAGACTTGGAATGGACGTAGTACTTGCTCATCCAGAAGGATACGAAGTAATGGAAGATATCGTTGAAATCGCTAAGAAAAACGCTGAAGAATCAGGCGGATCTTTCACAGTAACTAACGATATGGCTGAAGCTTTCAAAGATGCTGATATAGTATATCCTAAATCTTGGGCTCCATTCGCTGCTATGGAAAAGAGAACTAACCTTTACTCAGCAGGAGATTTCGACGGAATCGACGAATTAGAAAAAGAATTATTAAAACAAAATGCAGATCACAAAGACTGGACAGTAACTGAAGAATTAATGAGCACAACAAAAGACGGAAAAGCTCTTTACTGTCACCCACTTCCAGCTGATATCACTGGCGTATCAACTGATGAAGGAGAAGTTGATGCATCTGTATTCGATAGATATAGAAAAGACCTTTATCAAGAAGCTAGCTACAAACCATATATAATTGCAGCTATGATATTCTTACAAAAGATAAAGAACCCTAAAGCAAAATTAGAAGAACTTTGGAACGCTGATACTCCAAGAATTAACAAATAAGGAGAGTTATAATGAGTTTAGATTTTGAAGCAATAAAAGTAAAAGCAAAAGAATATGAACCAGACATGGTAGCTTTCTTAAGAGATTTAATTAAACTTAAGGGAGAATCATGTGAAGAAGGCGATAAAGCTAAGAGAATCAAAGAAGAAATGGAAAAAGTTGGATTCGATAAGGCTTGGATCGACGGACAAGGTAACGTACTTGGTGAAATGGGAACTGGAGATATCCAAATCGCATTTGACGGACACATCGATACAGTAGGTATCGGAAACATCGACAACTGGGAATTCGACCCATACGATGGATTCGAAGACGAAAACCTAATCGGTGGACGTGGTGGTTCTGACCAACTTGGCGGACCTGTTTCAGCTGTATACGGCGCAAAAATCATGAAAGACTTAGGTCTATTAAATGATAAATACAGAGTTTTAGTTACTGGTACAGTTCAAGAAGAAGACTGTGACGGAAACTGCTGGTTATATATGATAGAAAAAGAAGGAATCAAACCTGAATTTGTAGTTTCTACAGAGCCAACTGACGGTGGTATCTATAGAGGCCAAAGAGGAAGAATGGAAATCAGAGTGGAAGTAGAAGGAGTTTCTTGCCACGGTTCAGCTCCAGAAAGAGGAGACAATGCTATTTATAAAATGGCTGACATTCTTAAAGAAATCGAACAACTTAACGAAAACCCAGCTGATGATTCAGTAGAAATCAAAGGTTTAGTAAAGATGTTAGATGAAAAATATAACCCAGAATGGAAAGAAGCTAGATTCTTAGGAAGAGGAACAGTAACAACTTCTCAAATCTTCTTCACTTCTCCATCAAGATGTGCAGTAGCTGACTCTTGTGCTATTTCATTAGACAGAAGAATGACAGCTGGTGAAACTTGGGAATCTTGTATAGCTGAAATAGCAAACTTGCCATCAGCTAAAAAACATGGTGCTAAAGTAACTATGTACGATTATTCAAGACCATCTTGGACAGGACTTTCATATGAACAAGAAGCTTACTTCCCAACTTGGGTAATTCCAGAAGATCACAAAGTTACAAAAGCTTTAGAAGAAGCTTACAAAGGACTTTATGGGGATGAAAGAATTGCTCCTCCAATTGAGAAAGAGCAACAAAAGAGAGCTGCAAGACCACTTACAGATAAATGGACTTTCTCTACAAACGGAGTAGCTATTATGGGACGTCATGGTATTCCAGTAATTGGTTTTGGACCAGGAGCTGAAGACCAAGCACACGCACCTAACGAAGTTACATTCAAACAAGACTTAGTAACTTGTGCAGCAACTTACGCAGCACTTCCTACTATTTATACAAAATAATTGTTACGGAAATAAACTTTGAGCTCATGCCTTTACATGAGCTCTTTTAATTAAATAAAAGAGGAGAAATTAATGAAGAAAATAGTTTTAGCATTAGGCGGTAATGCACTTGGAGATACTCCAGAAGAACAACAACAAGCTGTAAAACACACAGCAGTTTCAATTGTAGATTTAATTGAAGAGGGAAATGAAGTAATAGTAGCTCATGGAAACGGACCACAAGTTGGTATGATAAATTTAGCTATGAGCACAGCTAATGCAACTGATGCATCTGTTCCATCAATGCCATTCCCAGAATGTGGAGCTATGAGCCAAGGATACATAGGCTATCATTTACAAAATGCTATCGGAAATGAATTAGCTAAGAGAAATATAAATAAACCAGTTGTAACATTAGTAACTCAAGTTTTAGTAGATAAAGACGACAAAGCTTTTGCAAACCCTACAAAACCAATAGGAACTTTCTATTCAGAAGAAGAAGCTAAAGAACTTGAATCAACAAAAGGTTACACAATGAAAGAAGACTCAGGAAGAGGATTTAGACGTGTAGTACCATCACCAAAGCCAATCGATATAGTTGAAAAAGATGCTGTTGAATCATTAGTTGGAAAAGCTGTAATCATCTGTGGCGGTGGCGGCGGAATCCCTGTTATCAAAACAGAAACAGGTTTAGAAGGCGTTGCAGCAGTTATAGATAAAGACTTCACATCAGCTAAGATAGCAGAAGTTTTAAATGCTGATTCACTTATCATCTTAACAGCAGTGGATAAAGTTGCTATAAATTTCGGAAAAGAAGATGAAAAATGGCTTGATGAACTTTCGATTGCAGAAGTACAAACATATATTGATGCAAATGAATTTGGAGCAGGTTCAATGCTTCCTAAAGTAGAAGCTGCTGTAGGATTTGTTAAGAGCAAAGAAGGAAGAGAAGCTCTTATAACATCTCTTGAGAAAGCAAAAGCTGCACTAAAAGGTGAAACAGGAACTAGAATAGTTAATAAATAAAAATAATTTATTAATTTTAAAATAAATAATAAAAAGATCAAATTAATTTGTTATAATATAGATAACAGATTAATTTGATTTGATTTGATAAAGCGATGTGTTTAGGAGGTAAACGATGGATAAATTTAATTTAGTTGAATTAGAACTAGATAAAAACGAAGTTAACATTGATTTTGTGAATGATGAAGTGGCACAAAAAGCAATAGGATTTCACAAAAGTTTTCCGCAATATTCTAAAACACCTCTAGTAGAACTTAAAGATTTAGCTAAAGAAGTTGGAGTTAAGTCAATTAATGTAAAAGATGAATCATATAGATTTGGATTAAATGCATTTAAGGTACTTGGGGGAAGTTTTGCAATAGGAAACTATATTGCACAAAGACTTGGAATGGACATTAGCGAACTTCCATACGAAAAAATGATTTCAAAAGAAATCAAAGAAAAATTAGGTGATGTTACATTTGCTACAGCAACAGATGGTAACCACGGAAGAGGAGTAGCTTGGACAGCTAATCAATTAGGACAAAAGTCTAAAGTATTCATGCCAAAGGGTTCAGCAAAAGAAAGACTTGAAAATATTAGAAAAGAAAATTCAGATGCTGATATCTACGAATACAACTATGATGAATGTGTAAGACTTGCAGATAAATATGCTAAAGAAAACAACGGTATAATGGTTCAAGATACATCTTGGGATGGATATGAAGAAATTCCAACTTGGATTATGCAAGGTTATATGACAATGGCAAAAGAAGCTTATGAAGAGCTAAAAGAAAGAGAAGAAGAGCCAACTCACATCTTCCTTCAAGCTGGAGTAGGTTCAATGTCATCAGCAGTAACAGGATACTTCGCAAATGTTATGAAAGATAACATGCCTGTAATTACAATTGTTGAACCAAATCAAGCAAACTGCTTATTTAGAACAGCAAAAGCAGATGATGGAAAGCTTCACATTGTAGAAGGAGATATGGATTCAATTATGGCAGGTCTAAACTGTGGTGAGCCTGTAACAATTGGATGGCCTGTATTAAAGAAACATGCTAAATTCTACCTATCAGTAGATGATTTATATGCAGCACACGGAATGAGACTACTTGGAAACCCACTTGGAAATGATACTAAGGTTATTTCTGGTGAATCCGGAGCAGTTACAGCAGGTGTTGTTCACAAGCTTTTAACAGATGAGTCACTAAAAGCTGAAAAAGAAAAATTAGGTTTAAATGAAAATTCAGTAGTTCTTTGCTTCTCAACAGAAGGAGATACTGATAAAGAAGGATATAGAAGAATAGTTTGGGATGGTCAAAACCCTAGTCTATAATGGCTAAATACTTTGTAATTATTTAATGTGAGGACTTGCGCTGTGCGTGAGTTCTCAAAGTAATATTTGTAGGAAAAATTTAGGAATTGTATTTGTAACATTACAAATGTTTTCAGTACATTAAAAGTCATAGGAGGATAATTATGAGTGAATTTATGAGACCAATTTCGTTTAAACATCTTATTGAGTGGAGTTTAGAAGAATTTAAAAATCAAGAGACAATCTTCGGAGTACACAAAGACAAATTTTATAGAAATACAAGCGGAAACTATTTAAAAACAGTTTTTGGAGATGAAATAGCAAGTGCTGTAGGTCCTGCTGCAGGCCCACATTCGCAATTAGCACAAAATATAATAGCTTCATACTTAACAGGTTCAAGATTTATAGAAGTAAAGACTGTTCAAGTTATGGACGGAGAACAAATCCAACAAGCTATAGGCAGACCTTGTATATGGGCAGAAGATGAATGCTACAACTGTGAATGGTCAACAGAATTAACAGTTCAAGAAGCGTTTAACGAATATACTAAAGCTTATTTTGCAATTCAAGTATTAGCTAAAGAACTTGGAATCGCAGACAAAAAAGACTTTATGTATAACATGTCTGTAGGATATGACCTTGAAGGTATCAAATCTGAAAAAATAGACAACTACATAGAAGGATTAAAGAATGCTTCTGAAACTGCAATCTTCAAAGAATGTAAAGAATATTTAAAAGAAAATATTGGACAATTTAAAGCATTTACAACAGAAGATGTTGAAAATATATCTCCTGAACTTTGTCATTCAATAACACTTTCAACTCTACACGGATGCCCAGCTGCTGAAATAGAAAGCATTGCCAACTATCTATTAACTGAAAAGAAATTAAACACATTCATTAAATGTAATCCAACACTTTTAGGATATGAGTTTGCAAGAAACACATTAGATGAAATGGGATTTGACTACATTGCATTTACAGATTTCCACTTCAAAGACGATCTTCAATATGCTGATGCAATTGAAATGTTTAAGAGATTACAAAAACTTGCAAAATCAGAAGAAAAAGCATTTGGTTTAAAACTTACAAATACATTCCCAGTTGATGTAAAGAGAAATGAACTTCCATCAGAAGAAATGTATATGTCAGGTCGTTCACTATATCCATTGACTGTAAGCTTGGCTGCAAAATTATCTAAAGAGTTTGATGGCAAATTACCAATGTCTTACTCAGGTGGAGCTGATGCTCTAAACATTAGAGATTTATTAAAGACAGGTGTTCAACCTATCACAATGGCTACTACAATTTTAAAACCAGGTGGATACCCAAGATTTAAACAAATTGCAGAAGTTTCAGAAGACCTTTTAGCTAAAGAATATAAAGATATCGACGTAGACTATATCGTAAGATATGCAAAAGAAGTGCTTGAAGATCCACAAAACAACAAGCTATACAGAGAAAAAGTTAAATCAAGAAAGACTGAATCTGAACTTCCTTTAGTAGACTGTTTTAAAGCTCCATGTAAAGATGGTGGATGTCCAATCAACCAACAAATACCAGAGTATTTAAAATTAGTTTCAGAAGAAAGATATGACGAAGCTATGAAGGTTATAGCTAATGACAATACAGCGCCTACAATTTTAGGTACAATTTGTGCGCATCACTGCCAAACTCACTGTACAAGAGTTGACTATGAAAAATCACTTCAAATCAAAGATATGAAGCTTATAGCAGCTGATAATGCTCAAGATAAATTTATAGAGACTATAGAAAAAGCTGATATTAAATCAGATAAGAAAGTAGCTGTAATCGGAGCGGGCCCTGTTGGTATAGCAGCAGCGTCATACTTGAGAAGAAATGGTGTGGATGTAGTTGTATTTGAAAAACTTTCAAAACCTTATGGTATTGTAAGCCACATCATACCAGAATTCAGAATTTCAGATGAAATGATAGAAAGAGACTTCAAGATTGCAAAAGCTCAAGGTGTTGAATTTAGATTTAATACAGAAGTTACTCAAAGCTATGAAGAACTTAAGAAAGAATATGACTATGTTATCGTGGCAACAGGAGCATGGGAAAAAGGTTCTTCACCAGTAAAAGAGGGAACAGAAAACATCACTGACGCTCTTGATTTCCTATGGAAGATGAGAATGGAAGATGGATTCGATTTAGGTAATAAGGTTGCAGTTGTAGGAGCGGGAGACGTTGCTATGGACTGTGTAAGACTTGCTCATAAACAAGGCGTTGAAGCTGTGTTAGTATACAGAAGAACAGAAGCTTACATGCCAGCAACTCAAGAAGAAGTTGAAGAAGTTAAAGAAAGCGGAATTCAAATTATGGAATTAACTGCGCCTGTAAAATATGATGGCAAAACTTTAACTTGTGAAAAGATGAAGCTTGGAGAGTTTGACGCATCCGGAAGAAAAGCAGTAGTTGGAACTGGAGAGTTCGTAGAATTAGAATTCGATACTGTAATCGGAGCTACAGGAGCAAAAGTAGACCTTGCACCATTTAAAGAAAATGGAGTAAATATGGATGATAGAGGAAGAATGAAACTACTTCCAACTCTTGAGTCAAATATTGAAAATGTATATATAATAGGAGACTGTAAAGAAGGTCCTTCAACAATAGTAAAAGGTATGGGAGATGCTAAGACAGTAGCTCTTGATATCCTTAAAAAAGAAGGTTTAGATAATGACTTCGAAAGATTTATCGTACCTGAAAAAGATAAGGTAGTATACGAAAAGAGAGGTATACTTGAAAATATTCTTGAAGGAAATAAAGAAGGTAACCGTTGCTTGAAGTGTGACCAAATCTGTGAAGTTTGTACAGAAGTATGTCCTAACAGAGCTAATGTTGCAATAAACTTAGAAGGATATGAAAACAAACACCAAATCGTACACGTAGATGGTATGTGTAATGAATGTGGAAACTGTGCTGTATTCTGTCCACACGCTGGAAAACCATACAAAGATAAGATAACTTTATTCTGGACTAGAGAAGACTTCGAAGATTCAACAAATGTAGGTTTCTTAAGAACAGGAGAAAATACTTTCTTAGTAAGAGCTGAAAATGGAAATATAATAGAACACGAATTAGGAGATGGCAAGATTTCTGACAACTTAGAAAACTTCATCAAAGGTCTTTTAAAAGAATACGGATATTATGTCGAGCCAACAGTTTATTAATCAGAGATTAGTAAACAGGTTCTATTTAAAAAGGAGTGAAGACAATGATAATAGGTAATGGTAAATTAATTACTAATGACGCTGAAAATAATTTTTATGACAACGGAGCAGTTTTAGTAAGAGGAAACATCATTGAAGAAGTTGGAAATTTTGAAGATTTAAAAGCAGCTTACCCAGAAGAAGAAATAGTAGATGTACAAGGCAATGTAATAATGCCGGGTATGATATGTGCTCACTCACATATCTATAGTGCATACGCAAGAGGGATGGGAGTAAGCAAGCCAACAGTTGATTTCTTTACAGTACTTGAAAATCTATGGTGGGCACTTGATAAAAAACTTACTTTAGAAGATGTTAAGTTAAATGCTTACACAACATATATCGAGTCAATTAGAAATGGTGTTACAACACTTATAGACCACCATGCAGGTCCTAATTCAGTTACAGGTTCACTATTCACAATAGCTGAAGCTGCAAAAGAACTTGGAATTAGAACTTCACTATGCTATGAAGTTTCAGACAGAGACGGAAAAGAAATAGCCCTAAAGGGAATTAAAGAAAATGTAGACTTTATCAAAGCTTGTCAAAAAGACAATAATGGCGACATGATAAAAGGTCTTTTCGGTATGCATGCTTCATTTACAATTTCAGATGATACACTTTACAAGGCAAGAGAAGCTATGGAAGGTGTTTACGATGGATACCATATCCACGTTGCTGAAGGTATTGAAGATGAATACGACTCACTTAAAAAACATGGCAAGAGAGTTGTAGAAAGACTACACGACTTTGATATACTTGGTGAAAGAACACTTGCAGTTCACTGCGTGCATGCAAACCCAAGAGAAATTGACATTATAAAAGCTACAAACACAAATGTAGTACACAACCCAGAATCAAACATGAACAATGCAGTAGGATGTCCTCCTGTAAAATATATGTTAGACAAGGGAATAGTTGTGGGACTTGGAACAGATGCATACACAAACGATATGTTTGAATCTATGAAAGTTGCAAACATACTACAAGCTCACCACCTATGCGATCCAACAGTAGGATTTATGGAAACAATCAATATGCAATTCAAGAACAATCCAATAATCCTATCTAAATATTTCAACAAGCCATTGGGAGTTATAGAAAAAGGAGCATATGCAGACTTAATAACATTAAAATATGATCCATTAACTCCACTAAATGCAAATTCTTGGTATGGACATTCACTATTTGGATTCAATGGTGGAATAGTACAAGATAACATGATAAATGGTAAATTCGTAATGAGAGGCAGAGAAATCTTAAATGTAGACACTGCTGAAATCATGGCGAAATCAAGAGAAAGAGCCGCTAAAATTTGGCCACAAATGTAATCTAAATAGAAATAGCTGTAAGATACACTTACAGCTATTTTTGTGTTAAAAAATATTTTTTATAATGGAAGTTTTAAAGACTTGCTTTACAACGGATTTAATTTCAGTTTTAGATACAGGCCCGAAAGCTCGTGAATCTTCGCTGACATTTCTATTGTCACCCATTACAAAGAATTCATCAGGTTTTAAAGTCAGTTCTAAATAATTATTTTCCAATTCATAAGATTTATTTACATAAGGTTCTTCTATTAACAAGTCATTTATAAATGTTTTAGTGCCTTCTATTTTTATTTTGTCACCCGGAATACCTACAACTCTTTTGATGTATAGCTTTCCAGAACCATCTGGAGCATTTAGTATGACAATGTCTCCTCTGTTTATTTCATTGAATAAATAGCCTTGAACTGCAGCTAATGTAATGTCAGATTCTTTTAAAGTAGGCTCCATGCTTGCCCCTTTTACTATTGAAAAATTAAAGAGAGTAAACTTAATCAAGGTGATAACTGCAAATAAAATTAAGTATTTTATAACAGTCTTTTGAGAAATGATTTTTTCTTTTGATTTATCCATAGACACCTCCGAAGTTAAAATTTATTTTTAATCTTTAAAAGATAATATCTCATATTATTTAATTTATCAAATTTACAAATAAGATAGGAAAAGAATTAAAAAAATAAAATCATGTTAATGTATCAGCAACTTTTAATTAAGAAATTTAATTAGTATAATGTGACTAATAGAGAGAACGCTCGTGTAGATATTTGAAATTAAAAGGAAGATAGATTTGAAGAGTATATTGATTGTAGAAGATGATAAAAATTTAAATAAAGGGCTCATGTTGGCGTTAAAAGATAACTATAGGACTTTTACTGCAGACTCAATACAAGGTGCTTTGGAGCACGTGAGCAAGAGTGACTTGATTATATTAGATATGAATTTGCCTGATGGAGACGGACTGGATTTAATAGAGCAAGTTAGAAAGCATAATGACCAACCCATCATAGTGCTCTCAGCGAGAAATATGGAGATGGATATAGTAACAGCTATTCAAATGGGAGCTGATGATTATATTACAAAGCCATTTTCTCTAGGAATTTTACTTGCAAAGATAGAAAGGATTTTGGAGAGGATTGATTTAAAGAGAAACAACCAATTTACTTTTGGTGAGATGAAATTTGATTTTAACAGAGGCGAGTATACAGTAAAAACTGAGCGAGTTCATTTGACCATTACAGAAGAAAAAATTCTATATTATCTAATTCAAGCTAGGGGAGACATAGTCACAAGAGAAATGTTGTTGGACAAGATATGGTCTACAAATGAAAGTTTTATAGATGAGAATACATTGAGTGTGAATGTAAATAGGCTTAGAAAAAAATTAGAACCAGAAAATCCTATAGAGACAGTTTATGGAGTTGGTTATAAATGGAAATATTAATAGCGATATTATTCGGACTTTCAATTTATTTGTTTAAAACTAATTTGGATATGAGAAAAGAGCTTAAAAGTTTTTTGCAAACTCTAAATAATGCAATTGATGGTAAAGAGATATGCACAGAATATGATGAGAGAGAAATTTCAAAATTAAAAAGCCTGTTAATAAAATTTATAAATTCAAACCAAGTTAGAGAGCAAAAAGTAAATATAGAAAAAGAAAAGACTAAGGCTCTAATTTCAGATATATCGCACCAACTAAAAACTCCACTTGCTAATTTGCAGTTGTATTTAGAATTGTTGGAGAAGAATTATAGTGAAGAATATATCGAGGTATTAAAGTCGGAAATACATAAGCTGAATTTTCTAATAGGCAGCTTAGTCGAAAGTTCGAGGCTTGAAACGGATATGATAAAGCTTAGAAGAGAAAATGTCTATTTAGATGAGTTGGTCAAGGAAGTTTTAAAAGAGTTGGAGCAAAATATATTGGAAAAAGATATAGAGGTGAATTTGGAAGAAGAATCTATGGCTGTGGAATTGGATAGGAGATGGACCAAAGAAGCCATACATAATTTGTTGGAGAATTCCATTAAATATTCTCCCAATGGTGGCAGAATAGCTATAAGGCTCTTTAAATCACATATATTTTATAATTTGGACATAACTAATGACTCGGAAAATTTAAATGATATGGAGAAGACTCAAATATTTCAAAGGTTTTATAGAGGGCATAACTCAAGACGTAAAGACGGACTTGGATTGGGTCTGTTTATAACCAAAGAAATTATTGAAAAGCAAAATGGAATTTTAAGTGTGGAGTCAAAAGATTATAAGACAACTTTTCGTGTGGATTTCCCTGTGTAAATTGGGGGAATCTTTTTTTAATTCTTACAAAATTGTTAGAATTGGTGTGGGTAAGTTGTAAGATTGATTTGTTACTATGTTGTTGGGAGGGATTATATGCTTACAGCAAAGAATTTAAAAAAATATTATCAACAAAAGAATATAACTATAAAAGCATTGGACGATGTCAGCATAGAGGTAAACAGAGGGGAGTTTGTAGCTATAGTAGGCACTTCAGGGAGCGGAAAGACTACTCTTTTGAATTTATTAGGTGGGTTGGATTATCCAACCGATGGAAAAGTTTTTATAGATGATGTGGATTTATACAATATGAAAGATGATGAGAGGACAATTTTTCGCAGAAGAAATATAGGTTTTATTTTCCAAAATTATAATTTGCTTCCAATGATGAATGTCTATGAAAATATAGTGTTGCCGGTGGGGTTAGACGGAGAGAAGATTTCCAAAAAGTCGGTCGAAGAAATAGTTGGTGTATTGGAAATTTCTGACCAGTTGTATAAGATGCCAAATGAATTGTCGGGTGGCCAGCAACAAAGAGTTGCAATAGCTAGGTCTTTGGTTGCCAAGCCAGCTATAATTTTAGCTGATGAGCCAACGGGGAATTTAGATTCCAAATCTTCATCACAAGTTTTAAGACTACTTAAGAAAGTTAATTTAGAATTCGGAAACACTATACTAATGATTACTCATAATGACGAAATTGCGCAAGGAGCGAGTAGAGTTTTGAGAATTGAAGACGGAAGATTGGTGGAATAAATGAATGTTAGTAATAATTCATACATACACAAAGTCTCAAAAAATATAATTAAGAACAACAAAGGTCGAACCAAGATTACAATTTTGGCAATTATGTTGACTTGTATTTTATTTACAACACTGTTTTTAGTGGTGTTTGGAATAGAAAAGAGCATGGAATTCCAAACCATGAAGAGCATAGGCACTATAAGTCATGGGGCTTTTAAAGATGTTACAGATGAAGATATAGAAATTCTTTCAAAAGACAAGGAAATTATAAGTTTTTCAAAGAGAACTATGGTTGGCATCATGCAAAAAAACAAAATTTATGCTGAAGTGTCATATCAAGATGAACAGGGGATGGAGTGGTCTATATTTGAAAATGTAAAGGGGAGGTATCCGCAAAATATAGATGAAGTATTTGTAGATACTCAAACTCTCAAAGCTTTGGGATATAGTGGAGAGCTTGGAGAGGAAATTCAAATTGATTTTGATATAATTAAAAAATCTACGAGTGAAATTTTGGGGCACAAAAAAGCAACTTTTAGGGTTGTTGGAACGTATACTCAGCCAATAGATAGTAATGTTCAGATAGGGCAAGTATATGTGTCCAAGGACTATGTAGAGAGTGTAGATTTGCCGGATAGGAACAACGAAATGGGTGTTAATTTTTCAAACTCATGGAGAATCAAAGATAAACTGACGAGAGTTGCAAATAGAAATGGATATGAAGTAATAGAAAATTTAGAGGACAATACACATGGAAATACCATTAGAATTGGGGTGAACTTTGCATATTTTTCTAACAATTCAAATTTTGACTTTTTAGAATTAGTAGTGCCGACAGTAGTTTTGATTTTGGTGGTTATGTTAGCGGGATATCTATTGATAAGTAATATTTTTATGATAGGCATAATCCAAGATATACAGGTATATGGATTGTTGAAAACTGTTGGGATGACTAGTAGACAGATTAGAAAAGTTGTAAACAAACAAGGCATATATCTATCTGTTCCGGCAATAGTCGTGGGAAATTTTGTTGGTATAAATTTGGGTTCTAAACTACTTGAAAAAGTTTTGTCATCAAATGAAATGCTTGCAAATATAAAAATAGGTTCAAGGCTAATGCTTTTTATAGTGGTGCTATCAGCGATATTTTCTCTAATAACAGTCTTTATATCTTGCTTAAAGCCGGTTAGGGCAGTTTCTAAAATCTCACCGATAGATTCGGTTAAATTTCAAGAAAAGTTTGAGATAAAGAAAGTTAAGAGTAATAAATTTTCAATTGCAAAGCTTGCAATGAGACAGGTTTTTTCTAAGAAAATAAGGTTTGCATCAATTATACTATCGATTTCACTATCGGCTGTGATTTTGAACAGTGTGTTCTTGTATACTAAGAGCATAGATATGGAAAAGGGAGTTTCGGATGTCATTAGGACTGATTACAACGTTGCAAATCCTAGGTATTTTAGATATATGTACCTTGGCTCCGAAGAAAGCTTGAATAGAGAGTATATTGAAAAAATTAAAAGTGAAAGCTCATTTAAAGAGGGAGGAGCAATTTATTCTTACGGTAGTGGATTTGATTATCCTAAATTAAAGATAGACGGAGTAAAGTGTAATCCAATAATATTTGGAATGGATGATTACATTTTGAATAAGCAAAGCCTAATCGATGGAGAGTTGAACCAAACTAAATGGGATACGGGAAAGTATGCCTATGTTGGCGAAGATGAACAAACGGCGTATAAGTCAAAGATAAACGTAGGAGATAGATTACTAATAAATTTTGATGGTAAAGAAATAGAAGTTGAAGTGCTTGGAAAGATAAGACACGATTTTTCAAATGGATTGAGATATAGAAAAGTGGTGTTTGAAAGTGGAAACTACCAAAATAGTGGCGGAGAGAAAGAACTAAACGAAGAATATATCTATCTAAGCTCAAATGTGTATACAGAGCTGTTTGGAAGTTCTGAAATAATGTCTTATGGATTTGATGTTGAGAATTCTGAGCAAGACAAAATGAATAGCTTGTTAAATGAATTGGAATTGAATTCTGATTTTCAATACGATTCAAGACAGAGACAGATAGATTCATTAGTCAAGTTCAAAGACATGATTGAGTTTGCCGGATATTCTATAGCTAGTATTTTATTTATAATAGGAGTCTTAAACTTTATAAATATAATTTCAACTGATATCGTTATGAACAAATCTAACTTGGCAGTTTTTGAAGCACTTGGCATGACTAAAAAGCAAAGTCAGTATTATTTGGTAGTTAAGAGTTTGATGTATTCCTTAAACGGATTTATATTATCTATTGTATTAAAAGTGGTGCTGGATAAATTTATTTTAGAGAAACTTATAAACTCTGCTACATGGACGACATATAGATTTGGTTTAAAGCCAATACTATATATAAACACAGCAAATATTTTAATAGGAATTGCATTTACAATTTTATTTTATAATTTGCAGAGAAAAAATAGTTTAATAGAAAGAATAAATAGAAGTTAGTACAAAAGCTCTCCTATATGGTAGTATTAGTTAAAAGGAATTGACTACTATATAGGAGGATTTTATGTATAAGAATAAAAATACAATAGCTTTAATTTTAGTGGTAATTTCAATTTTATATTATATGAATAATGGAAATCCTATTGCAATGTATAAAAATAAAAAGTTTGTAGAAGACTATGTAGAAAAAGAATATAAAGGCGAAATGTATGTCAGAAAAATATTTTACAACAAACCTGGAGCATATACAGCTGGAATACAATCTAAGAAGAAAGAAAGTCTATATTTTTTAATAGAGATAGACGATGAAAAAAATAATATACGATGAATATAAAGAAAAAAAGTTTAATAAGATTCCTGAATTAGAGTATGAATATAGAAATTTAGTAGGAATTGAAAACAGATCGATTTTTGAAGGGCCTAAAATAATTATGTTTTTTAGAAATAAAGGGCCAAATCAGCTTATATCTTTAGATGGTGAAAAGTTTGAACTTGAAAAAGATAGAGAATATGATGTTAAAAAATTGGGTAGAAAATATGGAGTAGTTGTATACTATGCAGAAGTTGATGAATTAAATGCACAAGCTTTTTCGACTAGGTTATTATCTGTAAAAGACAGATTTGAAAAGGCGGGAGTTGAATTTAGTTCTATAAACATGGATATTATGGGAGAAGAAGACGGTAAGTCTAAATGGTATAGACTTGAGAATTTTAGATATGAAGATATCTATAGAGATGGTTTAGATGAGCGAGTTGAAAAAGCATTTATTAGTATAGGAGAGTTGAATGATGAAAGACCAGATTTTAGTAGTTTGTTACCCAAAATGTAGCACTTGTAAGAAAGCGGAGAAGTTCTTAAAAGAGACAAATAGAGAATACACTTACAGAGATATAAAAGAAGAAAATCCAAGTTTGGAAGAGTTGAAAAAATGGCATGAAATGAGTGGACTGCCACTAAAGAAATTTTTTAATACATCAGGACAATTGTATCGTTCAATGGAATTAAAAGATAAATTAAAAGATATGTCGGAAGATGAACAATATAAATTATTGTCAACTGATGGTATGTTGGTTAAGAGACCGATTTTAGTTAAGGGGTCTAAAGTGTTAGTTGGGTTTAAAGAAGAAGAGTGGAAAGAAATATAATTAAAGTTTAAAGGGCGTTTACACGTCCTTTATTTTTGTAGATAATTTATCATAACAAGTGCAACATAAATAAACTCATAGCTAATCAGCTGTGTTAATATGTAAGTGACCAAACAAAACATATTAAAAGGAGTGATTAACTATGAGCTATAACCATCTTACCATAGAAGAAAGATCTTGTATTTACCAATTTTTAAATTTAGGAATGAGTATAAGGAAAATTGCACAAGCACTTAAAAGGTCACCTAGTACAATATCTAGAGAAATTAAAAGAAATTCATCTAAGATAAAAGTTAGTAGGGGAAGTTACACTAAGTACTTTCCGATAAAGGCAAATGATAAATATATTGATAGAAGAAAAGACTGCCATAGAAAAAGTAAATTTTCTAAAGATGTTATTGATTATTTAACTGTAAAGATTAACGAACATTGGTCCCCTGAACAAATATCAAATAGAAACACAAATGAGATTCATGAATTACCATCTACATCAACGATATATAGAATGATACACGCCAAAAAGCTGCCAAAAACTAGTATGAAAAATTTGAGAAGAAAAGCTAAATTTAAAAGGCCAGCAGAAAAAAGAGGAAAATTCAATGATAAAGGTAGAACAATTAAGAAAAGACCTAAAGAGATATACAGAAGGCAAGAATTAGGCCACTGGGAAGCAGATACAGTGGAATCAGGCAGATTAGATCATAAAAGGAAAAGTAGATGTTGTTTCGTAACTTTAGCAGAAAGAAAATCTAGATATTATATAGCAATCCTAGTTGAAAATAGAAAGTCGGAAAGCGTAACACCAGCAATAATAAATGCATTAAAAGATTATCCAAAAGAATTAGTAAAAACAATAACCTTTGATAGAGGTAAAGAATTTTCAGAATTTGAGAAAATAGAAAAAGAATTAGGATGCAAAACTTATTTTTGTGATCCCTATTGTGCATGGCAAAAAGGTACAAATGAAAATAGTAACGGACTTTTGAGGGAGTTTTATCCTAAGGGTATGGATTTATCAGAAGTGAATATTGATGAATTAAATTATAACTTAAGTTTAATGAATAATAGACCTAGAAAATGTATAAAATATAAAACACCTAAAGAAGAACTTTTTGGTCTCTTACCATAGGTGTTGCATTTGATTTGACAATTCGTCTGTATAAAAATCGATAATTATTGAGAATAATTATAATTTTTGAATGTTGACATCTAATCAATAAGTGATAAAATATAATCAAAATTAATTAATACAATAATAACTTCTCGAAATAAGAGGTGAATTGAGAAGGTATAAGATAAATAGGTAATGGTTGTATTAATTATGAAAACGATTTTAAAATATAGGAAAGGAGTATTCAGGATATGATGAAAGAACTACAAGTTAAAGTTGGAGATGTATATGATTTAACAGAAGAAGGCATTATTGCTATTGAAAGGTTTAAAAATGACTACAATGAAATAAGTAAACCTATATCATCAAAAGATAGAGATTGGCATACTAAAGATATATCCAATCTTTGGATAGGTATGATAGTATCAATAGCAGTTTATCAAGTAGCAAGTGGTCTTCTTGTTTCTGGAATGTCTTGGGTACAGGCATTAGTTACAATTGTTCTAGGACATACTATTGTAATGGGAGTTGCAATAGCACTAGGGCATTTTGGAACTAAATATGGGATGAATTATCCAATGTTAAGCAAATTAGTGTTTGGAACAAAAGGAATGATATTCCCATCAATAATAAGAGGCATATTGGGAATTTTTTGGTTTGGAGTACAAGCATGGATAGGGGGTCAAGCCGTACATATTATAATTAATACTATTTATCCATCATGGCAAGATTTAGGATTTACTTCACAATTTATATCATTTATTATTTTTTGGATCATAAATGTATATATAGCAGCATCTGGAAGTAAGGCAGTAAAAGTTTTAGAAGGAATTTCAGCACCTATATTATTAGTATTAAGTTTAATTGTTATTATATGGGGATTGAATACAGCAAACTGGAGTTTGGACACATTATTAAATGTTGAAGTACTAAAAGCAAAAGGAGATATTAGTTTTTGGAGTTTATTCTGGCCTGCACTTTCTGCTATGATTGCTTTTGATGGAGGAATTGCTCTTTCTATGCCAGATTTTACAAGACACTGTGTTAATCAAAGGGCACAAAGTATTGGTCAAATTATAAGTGCTCCTATTATGACAGGGTATATATCTTTTGTAGGAATATGTGGCACCGCAGGAGGGTTTCTAGCTTTTGGAAAAGAAATATGGGAACCAGCAATATTAGTTGGGAATTTTGATAGCGTTTTAATAAGAATTATTTTTTCTGTATTTATAATAATGGCTGTCTTAACAACTAATGTCGCAGGTAACTTAATACCTCCAGTAAATATTATTGCTACTTTTATAAAAGGAAAGATTGAATATAAGTATGTTGCAATTTTAACAGCAGCATTGGCTTTGCTTGCAAGACCATGGGATAGTTTGTCTAGTGCATATAATTTGATATTTAATGTAACTCAATTATTAGGAGCTTTATTAGGACCTATTTCGGGAATATATTTAGTAGCATATTTATTTGAACATAAGACAGAGATAGATATGGTTGATGCATATAGAATTGATGGAGGTAAATATTATTATAGTAAAGGATGGAATATTCCAGTAATAATATTATTTGTTATCTTTACGACAATTATATTTGTTAGTAGAAACATACCACAGTTGAATTTTATATTTAATAATGCATATGTTTATGGACTAACAGTAACAGGAATAGTTTATTATTTATATGTTAAACTTATTAATAATAGGAGGTAGAAGACATGAAAAAGCTTTTAAAAAATGGAACAATCGTAACGGGAGAAGAGATTATACAGGCCGATTTACTTATTGAAGATGAAAAGATAATTGGCATAGGAAAGTATGATGAAGCTGATGAAGTGTATGATGTAACGGGAATGTATGTAATGCCTGGTGGAATTGATCCACACACTCACATGGAGCTTCAACAATCTCCTCAATATAGATCAGCGGATGATTTCTATACTGGTACAGTTGCAGCAGCAGTTGGTGGAACAACAACTATATTAGATCATATTGCTTTTGGACCTGAGGGAGCGAATTTACACTACTCTATCGACATATATAGAGAACTTGCGAAGAAATCAGTTGTGGATTATGGATTCCATGGAGTTATTCAACATGTGGATAATGATATTTTAAAAGAGTTAGATGGAATTGTTAGAAATGAAGGGATAACATCATTTAAAGCTTATTCAACTTATGGATACGCAATGACTGATATTGATTTTTACAGGATTCTAAAGCAAATGAAAACTTCTGGGGGCTTGTTAACTATACACTGTGAAAATGACTTAATAACAAGATACTTAATTGACGAGGCAATGAAAGCTGGAAAAACTGATGTGAAATATTTTCCATCCACAAGACCTAATGAAGCTGAGGCGGAATCTGTTGACACATTGTTGAATTTAGCGAAACTTGTGGATGTACCTGTTTATATTGTGCATACTTCTGCGGCGGAATCTGTTGATAGGATAAAATTGTCTAAGGAAATGGGAGATGAAGTTTATTCAGAAACTTGCACTCAATATTTGATGTTGACGGATGAAGTGTATTCAAAAAATGGAGCTAAAGAGGGTGTAAAGTACTTAATGCAACCGCCTCTTAGAAAGAAACGTGACCAAGAGGTATTGTGGAACGGATTAAAAGATGGCGACGTGGTAACTGTTGGAACTGACCACTGTCCGTTCATATATGAAACTGAAAAGTCAAAGGGAATAGAGAATTTTACCAATGCACCTGGAGGAGCACCTGGAGTAGAGGAAAGAATAAAAATTTTATTTTCTGAAGGCGTCTTAAAGGACAGATTTGATTTAAATACTTTTGTAAAAGTTGTGAGCACAAATTCAGCAAAGATATTTGGAATGTATCCTGAAAAGGGAAGTTTGGATTTAAATACAGATGCAGATATTATGGTAATTGATCCGAATAGGAGCGAAAAGATAAGCGTGGCAACTCAACATTCTGTTTGTGATTATAATGCTTATGAGGGATTGGAAGTAAACTGCGGAATTCATTTAGTATTTTCAAGGGGAAAGCTTGTAGCTAAGGATGGTGAATTCAAAGGTGAAAAGGGATACGGAAAATTTATCCATAGAAAAAATAGAGATAACTAAAGTAAAAGAGAAGTCGGTTTACGCCGACTTTTTTCTATGTGTAAATTAAATTTGGGCAAAAAAAGGCTCTATAATATCTGTTGGGGAGTAAATCCCTAACAGATATTTTTATGCAGACGAATTGTCAAATCAAATGCAACACCTATGGTAAGAGACCAAAAAGTTCTTCTTTAGGTGTTTTATATTTTATACATTTTCTAGGTCTATTATTCATTAAACTTAAGTTATAATTTAATTCATCAATATTCACTTCTGATAAATCCATACCCTTAGGATAAAACTCCCTCAAAAGTCCGTTACTATTTTCATTTGTACCTTTTTGCCATGCACAATAGGGATCACAAAAATAAGTTTTGCATCCTAATTCTTTTTCTATTTTCTCAAATTCTGAAAATTCTTTACCTCTATCAAAGGTTATTGTTTTTACTAATTCTTTTGGATAATCTTTTAATGCATTTATTATTGCTGGTGTTACGCTTTCCGACTTTCTATTTTCAACTAGGATTGCTATATAATATCTAGATTTTCTTTCTGCTAAAGTTACGAAACAACATCTACTTTTCCTTTTATGATCTAATCTGCCTGATTCCACTGTATCTGCTTCCCAGTGGCCTAATTCTTGCCTTCTGTATATCTCTTTAGGTCTTTCTTAATTGTTCTACCTTTATCATTGAATTTTCCTCTTTTTTCTTCTGGCCTTTTAAATTTAGCTTTTTCTTCTCAAATTTTTCATACTAGTTTTTGGCAGCTCTTTGGCGTGTATCATTCTATATATCGTTGATGTAGATGGTAATTCATGAATCTCATTTGTGTTTCTATTTGATATTTGTTCAGGGGACCAATGTTCGTTAATCTTTACAGTTAAATAATCAATAACATCTTTAGAAAATTTACTTTTTCTATGGCAGTCTTTTCTTCTATCAATATATTTATCATTTGCCTTTATCGGAAAGTACTTAGTGTAACTTCCCCTACTAACTTTATCTTAGATGAATTTCTTTTAATTTCTCTAGATATTGTACTAGGTGACCTTTTAAGTGCTTGTGCAATTTCCTTATACTCATTCCTAAATTTAAAAATTGGTAAATACAAGATCTTTCTTCTATGGTAAGATGGTTATAGCTCATAGTTAATCACTCCTTTTAATATGTTTTGTTTGGTCACTTACATATTAACACAGCTGATTAGCTATGAGTTTATTTATGTTGCACTTGTTATGATAAATTATCTGCAAAAAAATTAGCACTTATACGCTTTTAGTTCCTAAACTTTAAGTAACCAACAACAAAGCTTGGAGGTGCATATAAGTGCAAAATAATAATATCATGAATTTGTTTGGTTTTAAAGATGTAGTTTTTGATAGAGTTGATGAGAGTAATAATTTTGTTAATGTTCACGCTTCTGTTTCTAAGATGTCTATTTGTCCTCATTGTGGTTCTAAAAAGATTTGGGTTCATGATCATAGAATTCAAAAGATTAGGGATACTCACATCCGAGGTAAGAAATCTTTGATTTTCTTAAAAGAAAACTAGATATGATTGTAAGTCTTGTGGTTCTCGTTTTGAGAGGAATCTTGATTTTATTGCCAAAGGTCATACTATGACCAATAGACTTGTTTTTGTCTATTGTTTCTGAGTTTGATGAGGTGTATTCTATATCTTCTATTGCTAATAGGTATAATGTTTCTTCAAACACAGTATTAAGAATTTTAAATTGTTTAAGTGCTTCTAGAGATAGGCTATCAGAAGTATTATGTATAGACGAATTTAAAGGTGATAGTGGTAATAACAGGTATCAGACTTCTCTTCTTGATGGATCTAAACACTCTATCATAGATATCTTACCATCAAGAGATAAGAATACATTGTATGGGTACTTTGAAAAGATACCAAACAAAGAAAGAAACGAAGTAAAATTTTTGTAAGTGATATGTCTAAAACATTTAAATCAGTTAAGAAATCATTCTTTAAAAACGCAATACATATCATAGATAGGTACCACTTCATAAGACAAGTATCCTGGGCATTAGAAAATGTTAGAAAGAGAATACAAAAGGATGTATCATCAAAGCTTAGGAAATATTTTAAAAGAAGTAAGAGTTTAATTACAAAACCTGCCTCTAAGCTAACTTCAGAACAAGCTAATGAAGTATCACTTATGATTGAACTTAACAAGGAATTAAAAGAAGCATACAAGTTAAAAGAATTGTTCTACTGTGTGCCCTGTGGGTACCAGTATGTACTTAGTCAGCCAAACAAAACTAGAGCTAAAAAAGCTTTAAGAGAATGGATAAAAAGAGCAGATGAATCAAAATTAAAAGAATTTAAATCTTGTATCACTTCTTTTAATAACTGGTTTGAAGAAATATGTAATTCATTTGATTACTCTTGGTCAAATGGACCTCTTGAAGGAACTCATACAAAGATAAAAACATTAAAAAGAAATTGTTTTGGTATGAGAAATTTTGACTTGTTTAGAAAAAGAATTATGTTTTCATGTAAGTAGAGATTAGGAAAACGGGAAAATTTGCAAAACCCCTAGGGGTTTTATTTGCTATGCTTATTTTTAGTTGTTTTTTGCTATTTTAGTTTTGATATCTTTATTAGCGTCTATGTGCCCATTTTTACATAAAGAAAGAGACTCGAGTTAACGAGTCTCCCCAATATTTGACATAGAGCAAAAAAAAATAACTCACTTTGTAGTGAGTATAAATGGTGCGGGAAAGAGGACTTGAACCCCCACTCCATTGGAACTAGATCCTAAGTCTAGCGCGTCTGCCAATTCCGCCATTCCCGCATGAGTTTGTCTTGAAGACAAGAATTATTATACCTAAATTATAAGATTAGGTCAAGTGTTTTTTATTTTTTTATTCAATTTCATATCAAAAAATGTTACTAAAATTGAGTAAAAAAATAACTCACTCATAGTGAGTATAAATGGTGCGGGAAAGAGGACTTGAACCCCCACTCCATTGGAACTAGATCCTAAGTCTAGCGCGTCTGCCAATTCCGCCATTCCCGCATGAGTTTTGCCTTAACGACAAGAATCATTATACATAAAAATCACAACTAGGTCAAGCATTTTTTTATATTTTTTTAAAATTAGGGAAAATTTTTTTAATGCTTGGATAAGTGTTATAATACATCAAAGAGGTGAAATAGTGAAAGAGAAATTTATAAACTTTATGAGGGGAAGATACGCCGCCATTTATGGGATAGATGAGCTGAATAAGTTTTTGCTTATCATTTTTATAATCCAAAGATTAATTTACAGATTTGCATATAGATTTCAAGGTTCAGAAGTTCTTGCAGTGATATTGGTGGTGATTGTCTATTATAGGAGTCTTTCTAAGGATTTGAGTGCTAGATATCAAGAAAATAGAAAATTTTTAGATATAACATCTTCGATTAGAAAACCATTTAAGAGATTAAAAAACAACGTATCTGACAGAGATTATAAATACATAGAATGTCCAAGTTGTAAACAGGAGTTGAGAGTTCCTAAAAAGAAAGGTAAGATTGTAGTTAAGTGTAAAAAGTGTGGAACAAAATTCAATACAAGAACTTAGTTAACAATATACTTTTTATAAAAATAATAGTAAACTAAAAATTTTAAAATAATTGACATTATATCCATGAAACTGTATTCTTTTAAGTAGAGGTGTTTTATGGATATTTTTGAATTAAAGGATAAAGTTATAGGTGGTTATGATTTAACTAAAGAAGAGGCCATGGCTCTATATGAGGTAAACTATGATGATTTGAGAAAATGTGCAGATGAAATTCGTGAGCACTACTGTGGTAATGATTTTAATTTTTGCACTATTATAAATGCCAAAAGTGGTAAGTGTTCGGAAGATTGTAAGTTTTGCGCGCAATCTGCACACTATGGACATAATTCTGATGAATATGGTCTTGTAAAGGAAGATGTTGTTGTAGCGGATGCTCAAAAGCAAAAAGATGTTGGGATAGAAAGATATTCTTTAGTTACAAGTGGTAAGAGATTGTCTGATGAAGAAGTTGATAGAATATGTGAAACTATTAAGACAGTAATAGATGATGTAGGAGTTGAAGTGTGTGCATCATTTGGTCTTCTATCTAAAGAAAATTATCAAAAGCTATATGATGTAGGAGTTAGACGTATACATAACAATTTGGAATCATCTCGTGAGTATTTTAAAACTGTTTGTTCAACTCATGGATATGATGAAAAGATAGACGCTATAAAAGCTGCTCAAGAAGTTGGAATGGAAGTTTGTAGCGGGGGAATTATAGGGCTTGGAGAGTCAAGACAAGATCGTATAGACATGGCTTTTGATTTAAAAGAGTTAGGAGTAGATTCTGTGCCAATAAATATTTTAAATTCTATAAAGGGAACTCCAATGGAAAATAACGAGCGTTTGACCAAAGAAGAAATCAATAGAACAATTGCAATCTATAGATTTATAATGAAAGGTTCTTATATAAGACTTGCTGGGGGAAGAGCTCTTCTTGATGATACAGGAAGAGAAAGTTTTATGAGTGGTGCAAATGCAAGTATTTCAGGAACTCTTTTGACAACTCAAGGTATAGATCCTAAATCCGATATAAAAATGATAAATGAACTTGGATATAAAGTTGTCGTATGAAACTATGATATGCTATAATTTTTCTTGAATGGAGGAAGATTATGGACCTTAGAGATAAGATAAGAGCATTGAAAGATTATCCAAGTGAAGGAATAATTTTTAGAGACATCACAACATTACTAAAAGAGGCGGATGGTTTTAAAGCTGCTATCGACCAAATAAGTGATTTAAGAGATGATGAAGTTGATGTAGTAGTAGGTATAGAAGCAAGAGGGTTTATTGTGGGTGCACCTATAGCATATAAGAAAAATTGTGGATTTGTGCCTGTTAGAAAACCGGGTAAGCTACCCGCTGAAACTATATCAAAAGAATATGCACTTGAGTATGGAATTGATAAGATTGAAATGCATAAAGATGCCATTAAAGAAGGCTCAAGAGTACTTATAGTTGATGATTTATTAGCAACAGGAGGTACATCAAAGGCTGCTGTTGAACTAATAGAAAGTCTTGGGGGTATCGTAGTAGGATTAGATTTCTTAATAGAATTAGAAGGGCTACCAGGAAGAGAAGCTCTAAAAGGTTATGATGTAAGAAGTGTAATAAAATATTAATGATAAATTAAGGACTTACAATTTTGTGATGTAAGTCCTTTTTTATTTTAGAATATTTAAGAAATTTAACTGTTGAGATGTAAGAGTACTTAAATTTGAAGCGGAGATACCCATAAGACGCAGTTTTTCGCCATTATAATGGTTGTTGAAGAGTTCTAATGCCAATACCTCAATTTCATCTCTATCGTGTATTACATGGTTATACGTTTTTGAATGGGTGTTGATTTTAAAATCAAAAGTTTTTATTTTGAGTGTTAAAGTTTCAAAACCTAAATTGTGTTTAGCTAAATCTTTTGCCAATTCATCAGAATATTGGATGAGTTTATTTATTAAAATATATTTGTCACGAGTGTCTGGAAAAGTTCTCTCAACTCCCAAGCTTTTTCTAACTCTGTTTGGCTCGACTATTCTGTGGTCTATCCCACGAATTCTTTGGTATATTTCATAACCCATTTTGCCAAATAATTTTTCTAAAAATTCTATATCTAATTGAAACATATCTTCAACTGTATTTATTCCGATATTTCTAAGTTTTTGTTGGGATTTTTTCCCAAGGCCGTGTACTTTTTTTATGTCGAGTGGCAGAAGAATATCGGGTACATCAGATTTTGATATTACTTTTAAACCATGAGGCTTGTTCCAATCGCTGGCAAGTTTCGCCAAAAATTTGTTGTAAGATACCCCACAACTGACTGTAAGTTTGGTTTTTGATTTTATTGTAGCTTGTATATCTTTTGCTGTATGAATAGAATTTTCAACATGGGACAAGTCAAGATAAGCTTCGTCTATAGAGACTTTCTCAAGTTTATCTGTATATGTATGGAGTATATCAAAGACTTCTTTTGACTTTTCTAAATATCTATGTCTTCTACCGGGCACTACGATTAGATTTGGGCAAAGATTTTTTGCAATAAAAAGAGGCATGGCTGAATGTAGACCATACTTTCTCGCTTCGTAATTTGCAGTTGTGATTATCCCTCTGTTAGAACGCCCACCTACTACAACTGGTTTGCCAATGAGTTTCGGGTTGTCTATTTCCTCAACAGATGCGTAAAAGGCATCTATATCGATATGGATTATGTTGTTTTCATTCATATAATCACCAATAATATTTTCATCTAAAAATGAAATTTAGTCAATGATTTATAGTATAATCAAATTGAGGAGAGGTGTATATTGAAAAAAATAGCATTGTTTGATTTTGATAAGACATTGACCACAGAAGATACAATTATCTTGTTGTGGAGATATGCAAGAGATTTAAAAAAGACAGATAGATTGGAATATGCCAATAAGATTTTAAAAGGTTCGTTTGGATATATTTTGAAAAAAGATTTGAAATTTTTTAAAAATCAAATTTGCCAGGTCATACATCTTTTTACAGAAGAAGAATTGGAACAGTTTGCAGATTATGTATATGAAAACCACATGTTAAAAGATGGATTGAAGGCCTTGAAGAATTTAGAGGTTGAGTACAAGATGCTTGTATCAGCTTCGCCGCAAAACTATCTGAAGTATTTCAATAAGTATTTGAATTTTGATGTTGTTATAGGGACGGATTTAGATAAATTTTGTAATATTTTAAATGAAAATAATAAGTCCTACGAAAAGGTTAGAAGGATAAATGAACATTTAAAAGAAAAGGGATTTGAAATAGACTATGAAACTTCTATGTGTTTTTCAGACTCTTATAGTGCAGACAGACCAATGTTTGAAATGGTGAAGAATAGATATCTTATAAATTCAAGAAAAAAAATAGAAGGTTATGAAAATTTAAATTGGAAATAAAGAGAAGAGTGATTAATTTTCACTCTTCTTTATCTTTTTCTCTATTATATTTACAACGTCTCTTACTTCTCTAACTCCAAGCAAATACATTGAAACACCATATATCAAAGCAGCTATTGCAACAACTACAAGTAGTATTACAAGTTTTACGATAGTTGCAGTTCCATTTGACATTGAAGGGTTTACCAGTAATGCTTCGATTGGATAGTACACAATGGCGAATAGACCCATAAGTGTAGCTGAAATAGTGGTTTTTATCAAGGCTCTAATATAGGATTTAGTACCCAAATTTCCAATTTTTCGTTTTAATAACACAAATGAAATTAAAACAGCTGTTGTTGTGGCGATTGAAACCGAAGCTGCAAGACCTCTTGTACCAAATCTATGAGCAACTAACAAGTTAAGCGCTATATTTATAACAACATTTACAAGACCGACTATAAAAGGTGTCTTTGTATCAGCTATTGAGTAGTAAACTCTGTTTATAACCATTGATACTGACATTGATATCAATGCCAAAGTATAAAATCTAAGTGTTGCAGTAGTATCAATAGCGTTTTGTTTTGTAAAAGCTCCGTGTAAGAATGCTATGTCTACAATTGGTCTAGCAAGTACAATCATTCCGATTGTCGCAGGGATTGTCAAGAATAGCACGAGTTTTACAGAAGCGTTCATAACTCTCTTACCTTGAAGAGTGTTATCACTACTGAATGCACGAGACATAGTTGGGAATATTATAGATGTGATAGCTGTTATAAATATACCAAGAATCATAAGATTCATTTTATTTGCGTAATTTAAAATAGAAACTGAACCCTCAACCATTGTAGCTGCAAGCTTTCTATTTACAATTACATTCACATCATTTACAGCAGTACTCATAAGTACGGGTACAGCCAAGACTAATGCTTCCATTACATATTTATCTTTTAAATTGAAAACAGCTTTAGGTCTGTAACCTTGTTTAAAAGAATCTGGAAGAAGGAATATAATCTGTGCTAACACACCGATTACAGATACTATAGTAAGTCCATATATTCCGCCGAAGTTAGACATAAACAGCAAGAAGAATATATAACAAAGGTTAAGAGGAATTGCTATAGCTCCAGCAGCTGCAAATCTGTTGTTATATTGCAAAAATCCTGTGAATACACCCACAATTGCAGAGAATATTACAACAGGTATCCCAAGACGTATAAGTTTTATAACAAGGGCATATACCTCAGGTTTTGTCTTTGTTGTAAATAAAACCGCAAGTTGCGGGGCGAAAACATATCCAAGTATTGCAACAACTATAGAAAAAATAGTTGCCAGGATAAGTAAGTTATTAGTAAAGTGATTTCTTTGTTCTTCTCCAAGTTCATTTTCAGCCTTTGTCAAAACTGGTATAAAAGTAGTTGCAATGGCCGTTGTTATAAGGGCTGAAACAATTGCAGTTGCAGATTGTGCAGCGATAAACGCATCCATTTCATTAGTTGCACCAAATACTCCAGCTTGTAGAGATTCTCTAACAAAGCCCATCAGTTTGCCGATTAAAGAGAATATTATTATGGCAAGAGTAGATTTTGCAAGTTTTTTGGTATTTTCCATAATTACCTCCAGATAAGAGTTTAAGCTTTATACAAATTAATGTCAATTATAACTGATATCCAATTGAAAAGTAAATTTTTATATTATAAAATTTTAAGTTAAGGAAGGTGATTAGGTGAAAAACATAAAATTGATAAAGAGGGTATATCCCTATTTTTATAAATATCGATTCATACTAATAATTGATTTGATATGCGCTGGTTTTACAACTGCGTCAGAAATGGCATTGCCATTAATCCTTAGAACTTTGACAAATACAGGACTTAGAGATATGAATTCTCTAACATCAGAGTTAGTTGTGAGATTAGCTCTATTATTTTTGGGTTTGAAAGTGATAGAGTTAGTAGCTTCTTACTATATGTCTAGCATAGGTCACATAATGGGAGCGAAGATAGAAACTGATATGAGATCTGATGTGTACTCACATCTTCAAGGGATGAGCGACTCATTCTACAACGAAACTAAAGTTGGTGTGTTGATGAGTAGAATAACAAACGATCTTTTTGATATAACAGAGTTTGCTCACCACTGTCCTGAAGAGTACTTTATAGGGTTTATAAAAATATTATTTTCATTTGTCGTATTAATAAATATTAATTATCAGCTAACTCTAATTCTGTTCGCAACATTGCCTCTTATGATTTACGCATCCACTAAATTTAGAATGATAATGAAATCTGCTCAAGCTAAGCAAAGAGTGCAAGTTGGCGACTTAAATTCTTCAATCGAAGATTCACTACTAGGCATAAAAGTGGTTAAGAGCTTTGCAAATGAAGATGTGGAAAAAGAAAAATTTGAAAGAGAAAATAAAAAGTTTTTAAATATCAAAAAGATTTTTTATAAAGCCATGGCTGGTTTCACAGTAGTCACCAAGAGTTTTGACGGAATTATGTATTTAATAATAATAGCTGGCGGGGGATTTTCTATGATAGAGGGAAAAATTTCTGCTGGGGATATGATGGCTTATGTAATGTATGTCACATCACTACTCACAACTGTTAGAAGAATAGTTGAATTTACAGAGCAGTTCCAAAGAGGAATGACTGGAATTGAAAGATTTAGTGAGATAATGGATGCTAAGTCAGAAATTGTAGACTCTGATAATGCTGTTGAACTAAAGAATGTAAAGGGACTTATAGAATTTGAAAATGTAGATTTTAAATACGAATTAGATACCAAAAATGTTTTACAGGATTTTAATCTTAAAATAAAACCAGGTGCAAACTTGGCCATAGTAGGTCCTAGTGGAGCGGGAAAGACAACTATATGTAATTTGATACCGAGATTCTATGATGTTACAGACGGCTCAATAAAGGTGGATGGAAAAGATGTAAGAGACATAAAGCTTGAATCTTTGAGAAATAATATAGGTATTATGCAACAAGACGTATATCTATTTTCCGGAACTGTGCTTGAGAATATAAGGTATGGAAATCCAAAGGCATCAGATGACGAAGTTTTAGAAGCTGCAAAAATGGCAGGAGCTTTAGAATTTATAGATAAGCTACCAAATGGTTTTGACACTTATGTTGGAGAGAGAGGAGTTAAATTATCAGGTGGACAAAAACAGAGAATATCCATAGCTAGAGTGTTCTTGAAAAATCCACCAATATTGATATTGGACGAGGCGACTTCTGCTCTTGATAATAAGAGTGAACAAATTGTACAAGAATCCTTAGTTGAACTTTCAAAAGGAAGAACTACTATAACCATTGCACACAGATTGACAACGGTTCAAAATGCAGATGAGATATTGGTTATGAAGAACAGAGCCATAGTTGAAAGAGGAACTCACGAAGAACTTATGGACAAAAAAGGATATTATTACGACCTCTACACAAAGGGCGGAATGTTAGAAGTATAAAGGCGACACTTAGGTGTTGTCTTTTTTTATGAAAACTAATTTATAAAGAGAATTTGCTAAGAGACTATAGGTTGAATTTATCTATAGTATTTTTATTTTTGTTGATTTGCAATAATTATTGCAAATCAACATTTTAAGAGATAAATTACAATTCAAGTCTAAGTAAGTGGTTAAAATGTAACATTGTGTTGAAAATACATAATGCTTGTACTAAACTATATTAGAACACGAGGTATAATGATGATAGAAATAAAAGATTTACAATTTAAATATAGTGAAGAAGATGAAAATTATACAATTAAAAATTTGAATCTTCAAATACAAAAGGGAGAATTTTTAGCCGTACTTGGACACAATGGTAGTGGCAAGAGTACGCTTGCTAAACTCATAAATGGTCTCTTGGTTCCTACAAGCGGAGATGTATTAGTCGACGGAATGAATACTAAATCTGATGAAGAGATTTGGAATATAAGATCTCGTGCGGGAATGGTGTTTCAAAATCCTGACAATCAGATTGTAGCAACAATAGTTGAAGAAGATGTGGCATTTGGTCCTGAAAACTTGGGAGTTCCAACTGAAGAAATAGGAGCGAGAGTTGATTCTGCTTTAGAAGCGGTTGGTATGATAGAGTTTAGAAAAAATGCTCCACATCTATTAAGTGGTGGTCAAAAACAGAGAATAGCAATAGCTGGGATTTTAGCTATGGCACCTGATTATATAATATTGGATGAGCCTACAGCAATGCTTGATCCTGTTGGGAGAGCAGAAGTTATGGAGACAATAAAAGTTCTTAACAAAGAACAGGGAAAGACCATAATTTTAATAACTCACTACATGGACGAGGCAGCAGAAGCAGATAGGCTTGTTATTATGGAAAAGGGAAATATTATATTAGAAGGAACTCCAAGAAAAGTATTTTCTAATGTAGATAAAGTTAAAGAAATTGGATTGGATGTTCCTCAGGTTACAGAACTTGCATGGGAACTTAAAAAAGAAGGTTTTGATGTGAATACTGAAATATTGAGTATCGAAGAATTAGTGGGTGAATTATGTCGTTAGTTGAAATAAAAAATCTTACACATATATATAACCCCGATTCGAGTTTTGAAAAGAGAGCTTTGGATAAAGTATCCTTAAAAATTGAAAAAGGAGAATTTATTGGGCTTATAGGTCATACTGGTTCTGGAAAGAGTACTCTAATCCAACATTTAAATGGACTTATAAAACCGACAGAGGGAGAAATTTATATAGATGGAAAAAATATTTCTTCTAAGGAAGTTAAATTACAAGAGATAAGACAATCAGTTGGCTTGGTTTTCCAATATCCTGAATATCAATTATTCGAAGAAACTATAGAAAAAGATATAGCTTTTGGTCCTAAGAATCAAGGGTTTGACTCTGAAGAGGTTACTAAGAGAGTGAAGGAAGCCATGGATTCGGTGGGACTTGATTACGAAACTTTAAAAGATAGGAGTCCATTTGAATTATCTGGAGGACAAAAAAGACGTGTGGCAATAGCAGGAGTTCTTGCTATGCAACCTAAGCTACTGATTCTTGATGAGCCGACAGCGGGGCTTGATCCTGCCGGAAGAGATGAAATATTAGGCGAGATAAGAGAGATATTTTCCAAGAGAGAAATAACTATAATAGTAGTTTCGCATTCAATGGAAGATATGGCTGAAATAGCAGATAGAATTGTGGTAATGAATAGAGGAAAGCTAATCATGGATGCCACTCCAAGAGAAATCTTTAAAAGAGAAGATGAGTTAGTGAGTATAGGATTAGGGGTGCCACAGATAACATCATTTATGAGAGCATTTAAGAGATGTTCTCCATCAATAGATGATGATGTAATAACAATAGAAGAGGCAAAGATGGAACTTATAAAATATTTAAGGGGGAAAAATGCTTAAAGATATAACTATAGGGCAGTATTACCCGGTTGAATCACCAGTGCATAGATTGGACCCGAGAATAAAAATAATAAGTATGATTGTATTTATAATCAGTTTATTTTTTGTAGATAACTTTACAGCCTATATACCAGTTGTAATATTTTTGTTTATGGTAATAAAAACTTCTAAAGTACCATTTAAACTGATTTTAAAAGGTGTCAAACCTTTGAGATGGATTTTACTTATAACATTTATAATAAATTTAATTTTTATACCTGGTAAAATAATCTTTACTATAGGCGTTATAACTATAACAGAAGAAGGACTTAAATTGGCCATTATGATGGCAATAAGATTACTTCTACTAGTCATGGGAACAAGTATGTTGACACTTACAACATCTCCAATTGAAATGACAGATGGGATAGAAAATTTATTAAATCCATTTAGAAAAATTGGCGTGCCGGCACATGAAATAGCTATGATGATGACTATAGCACTTAGATTTATTCCGACATTAGTAGAGGAAACAGACAAGATAATGAAAGCTCAAATGGCAAGAGGAGCAGACTTTGAAAGTGGAAATATGATGAATAGAGCCAGGAATTTGGTTCCGTTGCTAGTGCCACTATTTATAAACTCATTCCGTAGAGCTGATGAACTTGCAACAGCTATGGAAGCAAGATGTTATCGTGGAGGAAAGGGACGTACAAAATATAAACAACTTGAGATAAAGAGTTCAGACTATGTTGGATTAGCTATGACTATAACACTTATGTTGATAACCATTGTATTCAAGTACGCACCTTTAAATGTAATATGAATATAGCTTTAAAAGTTGCCTACACGGGCACGAACTACCATGGATTTCAGATGCAACCGAGTTGTATATCAGTTGAAGAAGAGCTTACAAAAGCAGTTGGAAAAGCTGTAATGCATGAAGTTAAACTATACTATTCGGGAAGAACTGATGCGGGAGTTCATGCACAGGGTCAAATTGTAAATTTTTATACAGATACAAGTGTGGAAGTTAAAAATATGGCAAGGCTCATAAATTATCACTTGCCGGATGACATATCTGTGTTAAGTGCGTGGGAGGCTGAAGAGGAATTCCATGCAAGATTTTCAGCTAAAGGAAAGCATTATAAATATATAGTTTACAATTCTTTTCATAGAAACCCACTTTATTTTAACAGAGCCATGCATTACAACTATGAGGTTGATATAGATCGCATGCAAAGAGCTGTGAATATGATACTTGGAGAAAATGACTTTAAGGCTTTTATGGGTAGATATGCAGTTGTAAAAGATACAATAAGAAGAATAGATAAGATAGAAGTGAAAAGAGTTGGAGAAACTATAGAGTTTGATTTCTACGGAAAGAGCTTTTTGAAAAACATGGTTAGAATAATAGTTGGTACCACTCTTGAAATTGGAAGAGGTAGACTTCCTGAAGATTGTTTATATAATGCAATGAAATCTAAGGAGAGAATAAAAGCTGGACCAACTGCTCCAGGGTGTGGACTATATCTTATGGAAATTTTTTATTGAAAAATAGTTTAAAAATTGGTGACAATGTCGAAATTTTAAGTGTACAGATGTACACTTATTTTTTTTAGGTTATAATATAGTTAGGAGGTCGTATGAAATTAATATACAGAATAACAGAAACATTAAATAGAGCTAAGAATGCATTTAAAAGATATCCTATTGTAATGGTATTTATAATTATTTCGGCATTATCTTTTATTGTGGTAATAGCTAAAGACCAATCTTTTTTGGGAAGTGCTAAAAATGAATTTACCAATCCTGCAAGATTTGCTTATTTCTTTCTATTGGCAGCAGTGATGACTATGTTTGTGAGCCTATTCTTTGAAGGACTTTCACAATCAGCAAAAAACCAAGAGAATATAAATAGAAATAAACTTATAAAAATATCTGTAATAATAGTGTCTACTATATTTTTAATAGGAATAGGAAAAGCTACTTTGTTTTCAGATATAACTCTACTTGAGTTTGAAAATAAATATATCTACTTTGGTTTGATATTTGGGCTTGTGTGTGGATGTTTTTTTGCAGCTAAACTATTTTACCATTCTGATTTTATAGCATATGTTATAAAGATATTTACAGCAGCTTTTATATCAGTTAGCTATTCAGTGATATTGCTCATTGGTCTATTTAGTATATATTTTGCAATAAATAGGTTGTTAGGAGTAGATATAAGTGAGAAAGTATATGCCTCAACATTTGTAATTTTAATGATGCCATTTAATGTTGGAATTTTCCTTTCAAATTATCCAAGAGCAAGTGCGTCATTTGACAACTATACATTGAGTAAACCAATAAAAGCTTTGATCATGTATATTTTAATACCGATTTTTATGGTTTACATAACTATACTCTATCTATATTTTGCAAAAGTAATCATAATTTCAGAAATACCTAGAGGAATAATAGTTGAATTGGTACTTTGGTTTTCAATTCTTGAAGTGGCATTAATGTTTATTTTAGGAATGATAGAAGATTCAAATTTAGTTGAAAACTTTAAAAAGTATTTCCCAATTATTATATTGCCGATTTTAGGGATGATGTTTTATGCAATTATATTTAGAATAAGAGAATATGGAGTTACAGAGAATAGATTTTTTGTATTAGCAGCGGGTATTTTTACTACGCTTTCAAATTTGTACTATGTTTTTTACAGAAAGAATTCTAATATAACAGTGACTATAATATTAGCAGCTACAATTCTAATTTCAACTTTAGGACCAATAAATGGCTATAAAGTATCTGCAGAAAGCCAAAACAATAGATTGGCAAAAATATTAGAGCGAAATAATATGTTGGTTAGAAGAGAGATAATTCCATCGTCAGATTTATCTGCTCAAGATAAGCTTGAAATAGTTCAAATAGTGGAATACATGACTAAAAAACATAGACCATGGGAATCGAAATATCTACCTAATGATTTTACAAATACTGATGAAAACTTTGAAAAGATATTTGGATTTTCACATAAAAATTCGTTTGAGAGCAAAGATGATTTGAGTTATTACTATGAAGGAAATTCATCAATAGATTTGACGGGCTATTCAAGACTTATGCAATTTGAAGTGTATTCAGATGTAGAAGAAAGCAACACAATAGGAAACTATAAACTTACAAATGAATCAGGAACAGTGATTGTAGAGTATAAAGATGGAAATCAATATAAGAAGATATTTAGTTTCCAAATGAAAGATGTACTTGATAAGTTGAGAGTTTTAAAAGAGTCAAATGAATCTATAGTATTAGAAGATTTGAGTATCAAAGGAAGTTCTAAGGATATAGTATATAAAGTAGTGTTCACAGAATTGAATGAAAATACTATAAAGGACAGCGAAAGTATAAGATATATGAAATTCTATCTGATAACAGGAAATGTAAAATAGAGAGTAAAATCTCTATTTTTTTATTAAGAAAACTAATAATGAAAATATATAAGTTGGAGGATAAATGTATTACACAACATTAAATGATTATTTAAAAGAAAAATTTGGCTCAAAAGTTATAAAATTATCTTTAGATGGTCACAACTCTTGTCCGAATAGAAATAATAATCAAGGCGGTTGTATATTTTGTTCGTCAAGAGGTGCCGGAGAGTTTACATCAGGACACTTAACAATAAGAGAGCAAGTTGAATTTCAAAAGAGCTTTATGGCCAAGAAGTGGAAGTCGGATAAATATATAGCGTATTTCCAAAATTTTACCAACACATACGGAGATATAAACCGGCTAAAGAAAATGTATAATGAAATCATAGATATGGATGGCATAGTTGGACTTGCAATAGCGACGAGAGCAGATTGTCTAAGTGATGAAGTCATGGAGATGTTAGAGGACTTAAATAAAAAGACATTTCTTTGGTTAGAGCTTGGGCTTCAAACGGTAAATGAGGAGACTATAAAACTTATAAATAGAGGCTACTCTCATAAAGTGTTTGAGGAAGGAGTTAGCAAGTTAAAAAAAGCCAATATAAGATTTTTGACTCATGTGATTTATGGACTGCCGTATGAAACCAGAGAAGATTATTTAAATACACTTGAATATGTGTGTGAAATTAAACCATTTGGAGTTAAATTTCACTCTCTATACATTCAAAGAGATTCTAAGCTGTTTGATTTCTATTTGGAGAAAGAAATAAAGCTTATAACCAAAGATGAGTATGTGCAGATGGTTTGTGATTCGCTTGAAAGATTGCCAAAAGATATTGTAGTCCATAGAATTACAGGTGACCCAGATAGGAAACTTCACATCGCGCCTATGTGGTGTAGAGATAAGTTAAAAATGATTTCTGAAATACATTCAGAGTTGAAAAGACGTAAATTTAATAAATGATATTTAATTTTAAAAATAAAAATTGTGATATAATAATTTTCATAAGAAGGTGACATTAATGATAGTAATAAAAACTAAGGACGAAATAAAAAAAATGCAAGTAGCTGGTAAATTGCTTGCTGAAGTACATCATAATTTAAGAGAACAAATTAAACCTGGAGTTAAAACAATAGAACTTGATAGATTTGTAGAAAAATTTTTGAAAGATAGAGGAGCATATCCTGAGCAAAAAGGATACCAAGGATATCCATACTCAATTTGTGCATCTGTTAATGATGAAATTTGTCATGGTTTCCCAGGGGAATATGTATTAAAAGATGGCGACATAATAACAGTAGACATGGTTGTCAACGTAGACGGTTGGTTAGCAGATTCTGCTTGGAGTTATACTGTTGGAAATGTGAGTGACGAAGCTCAAAAACTTTTAGATGTAACTCGTGAATGTATGTATAAGGGAATTGAAAAAGCTGTCATAGGAAATAGACTTGGAGATATAGGACATGCCATACAAACTTATGCAGAAGAAAATGGATATTCTGTAGTAAGAGAATTTGTAGGACACGGAATAGGAAGAGATATGCACGAAGATCCACAAGTTCTACACTATGGAAAACCTGGAAGAGGAACTAGAATACAAGAGGGAATGGTATTTACTGTAGAACCTATGATAAATATGGGTAGACACGAATTAACTCTTGATGATAATGGCTGGACAGCAAGGACTCTTGATCATTCTTTATCAGCACAGTACGAACATCAAATTGCAATAACTGAAGACGGACCTATTATCATCACTGACCAAGGAGATTGTTAAACAGGGTGATTTTATTAAAAGAGAAGTAGTAGTTTATTCTTTTAAGGAGCAAGTTTTAAACGCAGTAACTCATTGGATAGGATTTATACTTGGAATTGTGGGACTAGTTTTTTTAATTATTTTAGGATTAAAGAATAACTCAACAATACAAGTTGTAGGATTTTCAATTTACGGTGGATGTCTGATATTTTTGTATTTAAGCTCAGCAATATACCATACAGTTCCAAATGAAAAAGCAAAGAGAGTGCTTAGAATTTTTGACCACTGTTCAATATTTATATTTATTGGAGGAACTTACACTCCAATAATACTATTGTCATTGGATGGAGCGATGAGAGTTGTAATGCTTTCTTTTATATGGTTGATATGCTTGGGAGGAATAGCTTTTAAGATTTTTACTTTGGGTAAATTTTCTAAATTTGATAAATTATCTTTAGGCATTTATTTGGGATTGGGTTGGATTTCAATTTTTTTAATAAGGGCAATTTATCTAACTACTTCATTTAAATTTGTATTTTGTTTGGTATTGGGAGGACTTCTCTATTCTATAGGGGCTGTTTTTTACGCAAACAAAAAAATTCCGTATAATCATGCAATTTGGCATGTCTTTGTATTGTTGGCAAGCGTAGCACATTTTGTAGGCATTTTAGATGCCTATGCATTAGTTTAAATAAAGAGGAGATTAATATGTTAGAACAAATAAGAGAACCTAATAAAGGCGAAGAAATAGCAATTTTAAATACAAACCATGGAGCAATAAAAATAAGACTTTTTGAAGAAGCAGCTCCAAAAACTGTTGAGAATTTTAAAGGACTTATCAATAAAGGTTACTACAATGGAATTATATTCCACAGAGTTATAGATAACTTTATGATTCAAGGTGGAGACCCAACTGGTACAGGAATGGGCGGAGAAAGTATCTTTGGTAAGAAGTTTGAAGATGAAATAAATTTAAACTTCAGAAATTTTAGAGGTGCGCTTTCAATGGCAAATGCCGGACCGAACACAAATGGTTCTCAATTTTTTATAGTACAAGCAGGACCTGTTTCAGCAGATGTAATATCTCAAATGAGATCAGCTGGTCCTCAAAAAGGATATCCTGATGAAATAGTTGATGTATATGAAAATTTAGGTGGAACTTTTTGGTTAGATGGAAAGCATACAGTTTTTGGACAAGTGTTTGAAGGAATGGAAGTTGTAGACGAAATAGCATCTTTAAAAGTTGACTTTAGAGATAAACCAATTGAAGATGTAGTGATAAAAAGTGCTGAAATAGCAATTTTCTAATAAGAAATATTTATATTAGTTTATAAAGACAAATCTTAAATATTAAAAGATTTGTCTTTTTTTAGTGTCTTAAAACAAACATAAATTTACTATTGACGAATTGTCAAATCAAATGCAACACCTATGGTAAGAGACCAAAAAGTTCTTCTTTAGGTGTTTTATATTTTATACATTTTCTAGGTCTATTATTCATTAAACTTAAGTTATAATTTAATTCATCAATATTCACTTCTGATAAATCCATACCCTTAGGATAAAACTCCCTCAAAAGTCCGTTACTATTTTCATTTGTACCTTTTTGCCATGCACAATAGGGATCACAAAAATAAGTTTTGCATCCTAATTCTTTTTCTATTTTCTCAAATTCTGAAAATTCTTTACCTCTATCAAAGGTTATTGTTTTTACTAATTCTTTTGGATAATCTTTTAATGCATTTATTATTGCTGGTGTTACGCTTTCCGACTTTCTATTTTCTAACTAGGATTGCTATATAATATCTAGATTTTCTTTCTGCTAAAGTTACGAAACAACATCTACTTTTCCTTTTATTGATCTAATCTGCCTGATTCCACTGTATCTGCTTCCCAGTGGCCTAATTCTTGCCTTCTGTATATCTCTTTAGGTCTTTTCTTAATTGTTCTACCTTTATCATTGAATTTTCCTCTTTTTCTGCTGGCCTTTTAAATTTAGCTTTTCTTCTCAAATTTTTCATACTAGTTTTTGGCAGCTTTTTGGCGTGTATCATTCTATATATCGTTGATGTAGATGGTAATTCATGAATCTCATTTGTGTTTCTATTTGATATTTGTTCAGGGGACCAATGTTCGTTAATCTTTACAGTTAAATAATCAATAACATCTTTAGAAAATTTACTTTTTCTATGGCAGTCTTTTCTTCTATCAATATATTTATCATTTGCCTTTATCGGAAAGTACTTAGTGTAACTTCCCCTACTAACTTTTATCTTAGATGAATTTCTTTTAATTTCTCTAGATATTGTACTAGGTGACCTTTTAAGTGCTTGTGCAATTTTCCTTATACTCATTCCTAAATTTAAAAATTGGTAAATACAAGATCTTTCTTCTATGGTAAGATGGTTATAGCTCATAGTTAATCACTCCTTTTAATATGTTTTGTTTGGTCACTTACATATTAACACAGCTGATTAGCTATGAGTTTATTTATGTTGCACTTGTTATGATAAATTATCTATTAAAAAAGATATGTAAAAGAATAAACTTTAAAAAGAAATTATGAATATTATATTGTACAAAAACATAAATTAAAAAAAATAAAGAAGACTTCTAATAATGTGTAGAATAATCTATTTATTTGCTGAAAAGCTACAGTTGCTTTTTCTATATCTTGCCAAATTATAAAACTAAGAAATTTTTTCACAACAACACCTCAAATTTGATTGCTATACAATTCTGTTCCGTAGTGTTCAGATGAAAAATTAGAGTCTAAAAAAATTGAAAAGAAAGGCACCATTTTATTATATGTATCATCAGTTTGGATAGGTTTGGGTAGATTTAAAATGAATTCTATAAATTCTTTGCTGACGTCACCGACAATTATAGTTTCAAATTCAGATTTTTCATTTTTCCAAAATATAGTGCTTGAGATATAGCATATTCTTCATCTGCAAAACAACGTATTTCAAATTTACTACTGCAAATTAAATAAGGTTTTATTATAGACTTGTAAACTTCGTTAGTATCATATTTCCAATAATCAAAGGGAATAGCTTTCATGATAAACACCTCTTTGTAAACATTATATAACTCAAAAAGTAATAGGCAAGAGTGAGTGAGGTGTATTGAAAGATAAAAAGATTTAACTTTCAGCCACTTTGTATTAATATTTAAAGTACTAAGGAAAGGGATATGAGGTTTTATGATTAGAAAAATAGTTAGGGACACTTTGTTTTTAAGACAAAAATCTGAAAGGGCAACTAAAGAAGATGTTCAGATAATAGAGGATTTAAAAGATACTTTAAAGGCTAATAGCGATAGATGCGTTGGTATGGCGGCCAATATGATAGGTTATAAAAAGAATATCATAATAGTTTCTATGGGTATTATAGACGTTGTGATGGTGAATCCAGTTATAAAGACAAAATCAAAACCGTACAATACGGAAGAAGGTTGTCTATCTCTTGACGGAGTGAGAAGTACATTGAGATATGACGAAATAGAAGTTGAGTATGAAGATGTAAATTTTAAAAAGAGAGTTCAAAAATACAATGGATTTATTGCTCAGACAATTCAACATGAGATGGATCATTTGAACGGAATTTTAATATAGAAGAGGAGTTGTTATGAACAAGTGTAGAATTACGGTTGTAAAGGTTACGAAACATAAGGACTTGATGGAAAAGTATGAGAACCCAATTGAAAATGCATGTGATATGAAAGAGGGACAAGTTTTTATAGCAAATGGATGGGAGAAACCTGATGGAATGTGTGAAAGTGCTTGGCAGAGTATGTCTGCGTTTGTAATGACCTTAGCTCATGGTGGTAAAAATATCTACAGTGGTTGGATGAAAAATGAAAAGTCTGCCATGATTTCTTGTAATGATGGATTTAGACCGGTGAGTTTTTTAATAGAAGCTTTGGATGAAGAAATATAATTTAATAAATAAAAACCAGCTGGAGGGCTGGTTTTATTTTGGTTCTAAAGTTTGACCTGTTAATTTTTCTATTATTCTAACTACTTTTGAAGGAGTTGCTATTGTATATTTACCAGGTTTGAAACTATTTTCTACACCCAAGCTTTTGCATTGTTGTTCAAAAGCTTCTTCTGATTTTATAGCTCCAATATTTAAAAGTTTTTTGCCAACTACTTGATAGTTCTCTCCTTCTACTATTTCAAAATCATATTCTCTATACGTTGAGTTTGTCAGCTGCATAAGTGTATCTAGAACTTTAGTATCTTTCTTAAAGGAATAAGTTCCACTCACAAAAGAGTTGTAAAGGCCCATATCATTTACCATGACTTTAAAAGCCTCAACATCTTTTATCAAATCTTTTTCCAATAGGGAGTTTGCTATAGATTCAACAGATTCATTTTCTGAAATGTTCACGGTAACCATATCTTTTTTATCATCTACCACAACAGGGATTGGAGACTCTATTGGCTCGCCATTTTTTGTGGCAATTAAATCATTTTTAATTTTTTTTACTTCGTCAAATATAGAAAAGCTTGCATTGCTACGAGTGGTGCTTTCTATATAAAGTGCATCATATCTCCATTTTATAATTAAAATTAACATACATAGTATTAGAATTAATGCTATGAATCGTAACACTTTATGAAAAAAATCTGTTAAATTTCTGAATATTCCCAATTTGAATTAATCCTCTTTTCTAAAATATTTATGTTATCATTATAACAGAAATATACAGAGGGTGGAAATATGCAAACTATTTTAATAAATAAGAATGACGCAGGGCAGAGAATAGATAGATTTTTAAAAAAATATTTTGAAAAAGCTAATTTATCTTTTATATACAAAAATTTGAGAAAAAAGAACATAGTTGTAAATAAGAAAAAAGTTGTGCCGGAATTTATTTTAAGCGAAGGAGATAAGATAGATCTTTTTCTAAGTGATGATACTATCAAAAAATTCCAAACGGGAGAAAAAGAATTAAGACGTGGTAAAAACTATCCGATAGTAATTTACGAAGATGAAAATATAATTCTAATGAACAAACCGGCTGGGATTTTGTCGCATAATGATTCAAAAGCATTTGAAAAGAATATGGTTGATATGATGGTGGATTATTTAATTGCCAGAGGAGAATATGTTCCGCGAGTGGAAAATTCATTTAGACCGGCAATTTGTAATAGACTTGATAGAAACACTTCAGGAATAATAATCGGGGCTAAAAATGCCAATAGTTTGAGAATTATAAATGATGCTATAAAGAAGCACAATGTTGATAAATTCTACACGACTCTAGTGTACGGAGAGGTGAAAGCTGATTTTAAAGATGTCAGCAAACTGGTAAAAGATGAAAAAAATAATAAGGTGAGAGTATCTAAAACAGAGGGCAAAGATTCTATAACTGAATTTAGTGTAGTTAAATCGGAGGAGTATTCACTTCTTTCTGTAAAGCTTATAACAGGTAGAACTCACCAGATAAGAACAGTTCTAAAGTCTAAAGGATTTCCAATTGTTGGAGACATAAAATATGGAAATGAGCGTATAAATAGAAAGTTTTTAGAGAAATATGGATACAAATCACAGTTCCTGCACAACAACAAAATTGTATTTGGGAATTTAGAAGGAGATTTAAGTTATCTAAAAGGTAAAATATTTGAAGTTGATTTACCGGAAAAAGAAAGCAAGATAGTAAAAGATATTTTTGGAGATTGATATGAAAAAAGTTATATTTTCAAGTTTTGGAGATGTAAATAATTTTGTAGAGAATCAGGTTTTAGATGCAATAAAATCTGGTGGAAAAGTGACCTATGTATTGCCGACAAAAAACGCAGCTTATCAATACAGAGAAAAGTACGTAAGGCAATTGGGTGGAATTTCAAATTTAGATTTTGTTGGGTTGGATTCTATTAGAAAAAAATCAACTAATAAAAAAGTTTTGGATAGAAGTTTAAAAAAGTATGTTATAAAGAGAATTTTAAACAGTGGTGATTTTAAATTTATAAATTCAAATAATGGAATGGCTAACAGCATTTCTACTATAGTAACTCTTGGCAGAGAGAGTTTAGTTGGTTCTGAAGTTTTTAAAAATTCTAAAAAAGATTTTCTTAGAGAAATTGGCGAAGTATATCAAAAATATGAAAGTTTTTTGAGCAAGTCTAAGTATACTGATTTGGCTGATGTAACTAATTTAAAATCAGATATGGGACTTGTAATTTTTGATGGATTTTATTCTGTGAAAAAAGCAGATATAAGATTTATAGAGAGTGTCGCAAAATTTAATGATGTGATTTTTAACGTGCCATATCTTCTAAAAGATATTAATTATGCGAATAAGTTAGTAGATAATTTAGAAAAAATAGGGTTTGAGATATTCAAAGATAATGCCGAAAGAACGGTGAACGACGTTTTAGATTTTCTTAAAAATGAAAATAGATTGAATTTCTCAGATGTTAAACATGATGAGGAAGGTATAAAGCTATTTAAATTTATAGATAATTTATCATAACAAGTGCAACATAAATAAACTCATAGCTAATCAGCTGTGTTAATATGTAAGTGACCAAACAAAACATATTAAAAGGAGTGATTAACTATGAGCTATAACCATCTTACCATAGAAGAAAGATCTTGTATTTACCAATTTTTAAATTTAGGAATGAGTATAAGGAAAATTGCACAAGCACTTAAAAGGTCACCTAGTACAATATCTAGAGAAATTAAAAGAAATTCATCTAAGATAAAAGTTAGTAGGGGAAGTTACACTAAGTACTTTCCGATAAAGGCAAATGATAAATATATTGATAGAAGAAAAGACTGCCATAGAAAAAGTAAATTTTCTAAAGATGTTATTGATTATTTAACTGTAAAGATTAACGAACATTGGTCCCCTGAACAAATATCAAATAGAAACACAAATGAGATTCATGAATTACCATCTACATCAACGATATATAGAATGATACACGCCAAAAAGACTGCCAAAAACTAGTATGAAAAATTTGAGAAGAAAAGCTAAATTTAAAAGGCCAGCAGAAAAAAGAGGAAAATTCAATGATAAAGGTAGAACAATTAAGAAAAGACCTAAAGAGATATACAGAAGGCAAGAATTAGGCCACTGGGAAGCAGATACAGTGGAATCAGGCAGATTAGATCATAAAAGGAAAAGTAGATGTTGTTTCGTAACTTTAGCAGAAAGAAAATCTAGATATTATATAGCAATCCTAGTTGAAAATAGAAAGTCGGAAAGCGTAACACCAGCAATAATAAATGCATTAAAAGATTATCCAAAAGAATTAGTAAAAACAATAACCTTTGATAGAGGTAAAGAATTTTCAGAATTTGAGAAAATAGAAAAAGAATTAGGATGCAAAACTTATTTTTGTGATCCCTATTGTGCATGGCAAAAAGGTACAAATGAAAATAGTAACGGACTTTTGAGGGAGTTTTATCCTAAGGGTATGGATTTATCAGAAGTGAATATTGATGAATTAAATTATAACTTAAGTTTAATGAATAATAGACCTAGAAAATGTATAAAATATAAAACACCTAAAGAAGAACTTTTTGGTCTCTTACCATAGGTGTTGCATTTGATTTGACAATTCGTCAATAAAAATATGTATACAAAAAGACCGCAGCTTAAAACTACGGTCTTATTTTTTGTCCAAATGTAAACCACTTGGAACTATTATTTAGTTTATTCTTTTTAGCTTCCAGTACCATTTGAGTACCAGTAGCCATTTTTCATTCTCTTTATAGCCTGTAATTAAGCCATTTTAGAAAATTTTGCGATTATTCCCATTCAATAGTTGCTGGTGGTTTGCTTGTTATATCGTACACTATTCTATTTATATTTTTAACTTCATTTACTATTCTAACTGACACTTTGTCTAAAACATCGTAAGGAATTCTTGACCAATCTGCTGTCATGAAATCTGTAGTCTTTACTGCTCTAAGAGCAAGTGTGTAGTCATAAGTTCTGAAGTCTCCCATAACTCCTACAGTTCTGTTATTTGTAAGCACTGCGAAGTATTGGTTGATTTCTGTATCAAGTCCTGCTTTTGCAATTTCTTCTCTAAATATTGCATCTGCATCTCTTAATAAATCCAATTTTTCTTTTGTTATTTCTCCGATTACTCTTATTCCAAGTCCTGGTCCTGGGAATGGTTGTCTATTAACTAAGTAGTCTTTAAGTCCAAGTTCTCTACCTAATTGTCTAACTTCATCTTTAAATAACATTCTAAGTGGTTCTACTATATCTTTAAAGTCTACAACTGATGGAAGTCCTCCAACGTTGTGGTGGCTCTTAATTACAGCTGCATCTCCAAGTCCTGATTCAATAATATCCGGATAGATTGTACCTTGCGCTAAGAAGTCAACTGAGCCAATTTTCTTTCCTTCATCTTCAAATACTCTTATGAACTCTTCTCCAATTGCCTTTCTCTTGTCTTCTGGATCTGTAACGCCTTCAAGTCTCTTTAAAAATCTTTCTTCTGCGTCCACTCTTATAAAGTGCATTCCTGAATCTTTGAATGCTTCTTCAACTTCAGCTGCTTCGTTCTTTCTCATCAAGCCGTGGTCAACTAAAATACATGTCAAGTTTTCTCCAACTGCTTCTGAAAGTAGAGCCGCTGCAACAGATGAATCTACTCCACCTGATAGAGCAAGTAAAACTTTACCGTCGCCTACTTTTTCTCTTATGGAAGAAATAAGTGTTGTTTTATAGTTTGCCATTGTCCAGTCTTGTTTTTCACCAACTACATTCACAATGAAGTTCTTTAGCATTTCTGTTCCAAACTCTGAATGGTTAACTTCTGGATGGAACTGGAAGCCATAAAGTTTCTTTTCTTCATTTGCTATTGCAGCATTTTCTGTGTTATCTGTCTTAGCAATTGTCTTAAATCCTTCTGGTAATGCTACAACTTTATCTACATGGCTCATCCAAACTGTAGAGTCTTGTTTGATGCCATCAAATATTTTGTTATCAGAAATATTTAAAACAGTTTTTCCAAACTCTCTTTCGCTTGAAGCTTTTACTTCCCCTCCAAGCACATGGCTCATAAGTTGCATACCATAGCAAAGTCCCAATACTGGGATTCCAAGTTCAAAGATTTCTTTGTCTATGCTTGGTGCTCCTTCTTCATAAACTGAATTAGGTCCCCCTGTAAAAACTATTCCGTTTGGCTTCTTTTCTTTTATAGCTTCTAAAGCCTTGTTATATGGAACTACTTCACAGTACACATTAAGATCTCTTATTCTTCTTGCTATAAGTTGGTTATACTGTCCTCCAAAATCAACAACTAAAATCATTTTTCCTCCTATTTTATCTTTTTCTTAATTATATTATAAATGCTATACGGCACAAGTTCTAGTGTTATAATCATTAAACTCATTATAATTGGATAAATCACTTCAAAATCTTTAAAAGCTTCTGGTGTCAGCCCTGTTTTAATAAAGTATTCCAAAAATAATATGTGCGTTGTGTATATAAATAGCGTTGAGTTAGACAACAAACTTAGGTCTGTGTCCGTTTTTGATTTAACTACAAACAAAAATACGCTAATTGCATAAATAAAACTAAGTGGGTTCACCATCTCAAAATACGTAACAAAGTTCGCAGTGGTAGGGTTTTTCATAAGCAAGTCTATCATATACCATATTGCAAATGCCCCAAACACTGCAAATCCTCTCGGAATATCTTCTTTGTATTTATATATATAGTGTCCAATCATTGCATATCCAACAGTTGAATAGCTCATTGACAAACTATATGTCAAAATGAATGGATTGTCTACTAATTTTAAACTTTTTAAATACGGAATTGTTATCGAGCCCAAGAAAAACAAAAATATCGCAAATCTATATTCGTTTCTGGTCATGTTCGAAACCATTCTATAAACTACTGGCGCCGAAGCAAATAAAACAACTGCTATATACATATAGTACAGATGGAATTTTTCATTGAATTTCATCAAGGTGTCCATGTTTGTGTCGTTTATCCACCAACCGTCCCAATATCTATAGACTGCATTGAAGAAAATTATTAAAAAAACTAATTTAAAAACCATTTTAAATGTCTTTTTAAAACTTGGCTTTCTTCTATAGAGTAGTGCCCCGCTCGCCATCATAAATAACGGCACCGCACATCTGGATAGCGCTCCGTAGATTATTTTAAAGTTTATAAGTTCTTCTGACATCATATATATGTTAGTATGTATCATCAAAACTAAAAATATTGCCAGTCCCTTTACTAAGTCTATTTCTATTATTCTCTTCATATTAGTAAAAAAGTCGCCTTTCGGCGACTATTTAAAACTCCTCAAGTGCTTTTTTTACATTTTCTGCAGTTATTCCAAAATACTTAAACACTTCTGATCCTGGGGCTGAAGTTCCAAATTCATCTATTGTTATAAGTTTTCCATCAAGTCCTGCATATTTATGCCAGCCGTAAGAACTTGCCGCTTCTACTACCACTCTATTTCTAACTCTATTAGGTATTATTGATTCTTTGTATTCTTCAGTTTGCGCTTCGAAAAGCTCTCTTGATGGCATTGAAACAACTCTTGTTTCTTCATCTGCTGCTTCTACTGCTATCTCAACTTCTGAACCTGTTGCTATTATTATCTTTTTAAGTTCTTTTGTCTCTCTTTGTACTACATAAGCTCCCTTAGCTGCATCTTTTGATGAACCGTCTAAGTTCTTAAGAGTTTGTCTTGAAAGAATAAGTGATACTGGTGTAGATTTTGAGTTAAGTGCAACTGACCATGCCACTGCTGCTTCTACTGCGTCTGCAGGTCTGAATACAATGTGGTTTGGAATGCTTCTTAGCATTGCAAGTTGTTCTATTGGTTGGTGTGTTGGTCCGTCTTCTCCAACTCCTATTGAGTCGTGAGTAAGAATAAATACTGAACCCAAATTTTGGATTGCTGCAAGTCTTATTGCAGGTTTTAAATAATCTGCAAACACAAGGAAAGTAGCTCCATAAGACTTAAATCCGCCGTGTAACATAATACCATTTACAATTGCTGCCATAGCATGTTCACGAACTCCAAAGTTTATGTTAAGTCCTTTAGGGTTTTTAGCGCTGAAATTTTCTTCTTTATCTATATTTGATTTGTTAGATGGCGCAAGGTCTGCTGAACCACCGAAGAATAAATCAAATTTGTCAGCTATTCTGTTTAATGCCACTCCTGAAGATGCACGAGTTGCCATATCTTTTTCAAATTTGTATAACTCTTCATCTTCTAAAACTTCTAAATCAAATTTTCCGTTCATTGAATCTAAAAGTTTTTTGTACTCTTCTGGATATTTTTCAGCGTATAGAGCTTCTACTCTCTTTGATTTTTCATATTCAAAGTGTAGATCTTTTTTGATATCTTCAAAATGAGCTCTAACTTCGTCTGAAACATAGAAAGTTTCTTCAGATGCTTCTAAGAATTTCTTAGTTTCTAAAACGCCTTCTTCTCCTAGAGGTTCTCCGTGAGCTTTGCTTGTTCCAACTCTTGGTGAACCATATCCTATTTCTGTAGTTACTTTTATAAGTGATGGTCTTTCATCTTTCTTAGCTTGTTCTATAGCTGCTGCAATAGCTTCTATATCATTTCCATCTTCAACTTCAATAACTTGCCATCCAAGTGCTAAGTATCTTGAAGCAACGTCTTCTGAAAATGCTAAGTCAGTTGAACCTTCTATTGAAATTCCGTTTGAATCGTATAGTACAATTAGCTTTGAAAGCTTAAGTGTTCCAGCAAGAGATGAAGCTTCGTTTGAAATTCCTTCCATTAAGTCTCCATCGCCACAGATTACAAATGTGTTGTGGTCTATAACTTCAATGTCTTTGTTATAGATTGCAGCCATGTGTTTTTCTGCCATAGCCATACCAACTGCCATGGAAATACCTTGGCCTAATGGTCCTGTAGTCGCTTCTACACCAACTGTATGTTTATATTCAGGGTGTCCTGGTGTACGTGATGAAAGTTGTCTAAAGTTCTTTAAATCTTCAATTTCAAGTCCATATCCAAAAAGGTGAAGTAATGAATAAAGCATACTTGATCCGTGGCCTGCTGAAAGAATAAATCTATCTCTGTTTATCCAATTTGGGTCACTTGGATTGTGTTTCATATTTTTCCAAATTGTATAAGCCATTGGTGATGCTCCAAGTGGTAACCCTGGATGTCCTGAATTTGCCGCTTGAATTTGGTCTACCGAAAGTAATCTGATGGTGTTGATAGCTTTAGTTTCTATGTTCATTTTTTCCTCCTACTACTACAGAATTCTTATCTTTTATTACAGAATACAAAAATTTAGGTATTGCAACTTGTCTCTTTATTCTAGCTGGGTCTGAAAGCAATCTATATAGCCACTCTAAATTTAGCTTTATAAATATTTCAGGAGCTCTCTTGCTAACTCCCGCAAGTATGTCTATAACCCCGCCATTACCTATTATAACTTTTGAATTCAATCTGCCCTTATTATGCTCTATCCAAATCTCTTGTTTAGGATAGCCCATTCCCAAAAATATTATATCAGGTTTCAATGAATTAATCTTTTCAATTACTTCAAGTTCTTCCTCATGGTCTCCCATTCCAAGGTGAGCACCTTTAAAATATCCATGATGGTAGCCTACTATATTCAATTTCTCATCTTGTTTTAAATTTTTATAAGCTTGTTCAACTACTTCAGGTTTAGTCCCAAGTAAGAACAAACTATATCCTTCTTCTCTACAAAGCTCAATCATCTTCATAGATAAGTCAAAACCAGTTACACGCTCTTTAAGCGGCAATTTTTTCATCTTAGAGCCATAAATAAGGCCTATTCCATCCGCCACAACCAAATCAGCTGAATTTATTATATCTCTCATCTTTTGATTGTCCCGTGCGTCTACTACAATTTCAGTATTTGGAGTCATTATAGTATGCAATCTGTCTTCTTTTAGAAATCCTTTGATTTTTTCAAATGCTTCATCAAATGTCACATTGAAAACTTCCACTCCGAATATACTAACTTTTTCCATTCTTTGTATTTAATACCTCCAAAACCTTTTTGTTGTGCTCTTTGGTCTTTTTTACAAATTTAAGCAAATATCTACTTATGTTTTCTTTTAGTGCTTCTCTATTCTCAATAGACTCCAAAATTTCTTCTGCCAATTCTTCGGATTTGAAATTCTGTACATAATGGTTTTGAACTCTATCAAGCTCTTTCATAAACCCGTCAATCTTAGGGTCGTATGAAATCCCTATTGGATATACACCCATAAGTGTTGAAAATATAAGCCCATGAAGTCTCATGCTAACGCATATATCTAAATTACCTATCAAGGATAGATATTCATTCACATGTAGGTAGTGATCTGCCAAGTATATATTTTCATATTCATTCTTTATTTTATCATAAATTTGAGTTTCTATTTCCAAGTCTAAATGATAAAAGAAAGGAATTAATATTATATTTACATCTTTTTTGCTCTTTACAAGCTCTATAGTCTTTATAAACTCTTTAATAGTTCTTTCTCCGGAGTTCTTCCAGTTCATAACTATCATTCCAACATTCACAGCATCTTTTCTAACTCCAAGTCCATCTAAAACTTCTCTGCCTTTTTCTAAACTTGGTCTCTTTATTCCAAACACTGTATCAGTTGTAACTTGGACATCTCTCTTGACGTTTAAGTCTCTAAGATATGCCTCACTCTGTCCATCTCTTACATTTAAATAATCTACTTTATTTAAGATATTTCTAGTTAGAAATCTATTAAATGTTCTTCTTATCGGCCCAATCCCTTGAGAATATACAAAAGTCTTCTTTTTCATTAGTTGAGCAAGTTTTAAGATCCCAAGATAATAGAGTATTGATTTGCTACTGCTCACATCTTGAAGTAACGAACCCCCTCCAGACAATAGCATATCTGTACGTTTCATATTTACTAATATGTCTGATATCTTGGACCTATTTACAGCTTTCACACCATATTTTTCAGTTGTCCAATCCGGATTTTTCGAAAGTACAACAATCTCTGCATCGCTAATCTCAGATATTCCGTCTACCAGACCTTTTAATATGGCTTCATCGCCTATGTTGTTATAGCCGTAGTAACCGGATACCAAAATCTTATTTGCCAATGTATTTGTCATACCCCTTTCTTAAAAGTTCTGCGATATATACAAACACTAAAGCAATAATAGCGACAACCACATATTGTACAAACACTCTTGTAAATGAAATGTAAAGTGGTGTTCTGATATGAGAGAAAGTATTCACTATATCAGCCATTCCTATTGAAGCTAAAAGTATCAATAAGAAAGTCATTATTTCAGCTTTTTTTCTATATGCAATATACATCATAAATATTACAGCCGGCCATCCCATCAAAATTGCCTTTGTTCTCGGTCTTACAGGCAAGTATATTTCCATTAAATTTCTCGCAAGAAGTTCCATTCCAGGTACTTTTGTGTTTGTATTTCCACCTCTTAATAAGAAAAGTGCCACCAACACCAAAAGCATTCCCGCAAGTCCAGCTTGCCAGAATTTAACATCTGCTTTTAAAATATTTGCTATCTCTCCAACTTGTATCTTAGGAGCAGTTTCTTCTTCTCTACCAAATCCAATATATGCCGCGTAGATTGCCACTGCAAAGAATATTGGCAAGACTTGTGAAATCTTAACCCCTCTGAACTCAACAAGTTCCATTAGATAGTTTGTTCCGCTTAAGAATGATACTTCATTCAAAGCTCCAACCATAGTTATAGCAATTGCTATCAAAAGAAGTGCCATTCCATGGATATATATTTTGAAAGTTTTTATTTCTCTCTTCTTTCTCTTTTTAACCATCATATAATTTTGCATTATCACGGTCAAAGCAAGCGATGGATAGACAACTATTGCCGCCAAGTTAAACAGCAAGTTTCCAAATCCTTCTTTTATTCCTGCGCCAAAGAAAGCTAACGCAGCTAAAGCTCCAAGTCCCATTAGAATATTAGATGCCATTGCAGGTATTCCAAATACAGTTTCTAACAATAGAACACCTGCTGCCACAACTCCAAGAGCAACAGGAATCTTTAAAAGTCTGCTTGGGTTCCAAGTTCCAATTGGTTCAACTTTTCCAGCAGTATATCCCTTATCTCCCATTCTTTGAGCTAAAGGTTGTAGTACATTTCCATACATTTGAGGTTCTGAAATAATTTCATGTCCTCTTGTATAAGGTGCTATAAACACTACTGAAATATTTCTCTCTGAAATTGCTCTGTAGTATATGTTAGTAAGCTCTTCTCCGTTTCTGTGTAGCGGAATTCGGTAGTCATATCTCTCTTGTAGATAATCCCAAGTCGTAAAAGCTCTAACTTTTCTAACTTTGTCATTCTTAATTACAGAATCCACACCTTTAAGTTCTGTATGTCCACGTTGGTTTGATGCTTCGACCAATCCAAGTGCCATCTTATTTTTATTTAGAAGTTTAATAAATTCTTCATTTATTGAGTCGTCTTTTGCTCTATTGGAATAGAATTCGGTTCCTGCGAATACAATCCAGTTTTGCTCTGGATTAAATTCTTCAATAGCAGACATAAATCTCTCCATAGTCTTTTTAGGGTCTTGAAGTCTTGAGTAGAAAACAGGTCTTAAGTTCACTGTAAGCCCAGCTTCCTTAAGTTCATCTATAAGCGACTTATCAAATCCAAGTCCAACATATTCTAAAACCGAGCTCTTATATCCTAAATCTCCTATACGCTTTTCTTCCAAATCAAAAGCTCCAACATGATTACCTACTAAATCTTCAGGTCTACCTTCAATTAAAATTTCTTCATTTGAAATCTTTTTAATTTTTCTTTGATTTTTTAAAGTAGATAAACCATCAACGATAAATTGTATTTCCTTAGAGCTTCCTCTTACATTCAAATCTTTTCCTATCATCTGCGTTCTAAGATTTGAATTTGGAAGTTTTCTCATAAAGTCAATGTTGTATTCGTTAATTGAGATAGTGGTTACTCCATTTTCTTTTAATTCTTTAAAATATTCTATTGGAGAATCACCATTTTCATAAGATAATTTTGAAAATTGATTGTAGTCTGCCACAACATCATAACCCTTATATCCAGCTTCTGCCTTATATCTTCCTATGACAAAATACATAGAAAAAACAATAGACAACATAATCAGGCCTAATGTTATGTATTTTTTATTTAGCTTTTGCATAATATCTCCTCTTAATTTAATTTACATTTCTAATTATACTATGAATAGTTGAATTTTTACAGAAAAAAGGCCTCTCTTACGAGAAGCTCTTTAATATGTATTTATTTGGCTCTATGTCAAATATTGGGGAGACTCGTTAACTCGAGTCTCTTTCTTTATGTAAAAATGGGCACATAGACGCTAATAAAGATATCAAAACTAAAATAGCAAAAAACAACTAAAAATAAGCATAGCAAATAAAACCCCTAGGGGTTTTGCAAATTTTCCCGTTTTCCTAATCTCTACTTACATGAAAACATAATTCTTTTTCTAAACAAGTCAAAATTTCTCATACCAAAACAATTTCTTTTTAATTGTTTTTATTCTTTGTATGAGTTCCTTCAAGAGGTCCATTTGACCAAGAGTAATCAAATGAATTACATATTTCTTCAAACCAGTTATTAAAAGAAGTGATACAAGATTTAAATTCTTTTAATTTTGATTCATCTGCTCTTTTTATCCATTCTCTTAAAGCTTTTTTAGCTCTAGTTTTGTTTGGCTGACTAAGTACATACTGGTACCCACAGGGCACACAGTAGAACAATTCTTTTAACTTGTATGCTTCTTTTAATTCCTTGTTCAGTTCAATCATAAGTGATACTTCATTAGCTTGTTCTGAAGTTAGCTTAGAGGCAGGTTTTGTAATTAAACTCTTACTTCTTTTAAAATATTTCCTAAGCTTTGATGATACATCCTTTTGTATTCTCTTTCTAACATTTTCTAATGCCCAGGATACTTGTCTTATGAAGTGGTACCTATCTATGATATGTATTGCGTTTTTAAAGAATGATTTCTTAACTGATTTAAATGTTTTAGACATATCACTTACAAAAAATTTTACTTCGTTTCTTTCTTTGTTTGGTATCTTTTCAAAGTACCCATACAATGTATTCTTATCTCTTGATGGTAAGATATCTATGATAGAGTGTTTAGATCCATCAAGAAGAGACGTATGATACCTGTTATTACCACTATCACCTTTAAATTCGTCTATACATAATACTTCTGATAGCCTATCTCTAGAAGCACTTAAACAATTTAAAATTCTTAATACTGTGTTTGAAGAAACATTATACCTATTAGCAATAGAAGATATAGAATACACCTCATCAAACTCAGAAACAATAGCAAAAACAAGTCTATTGGTCATAGTATGACCTTTGGCAATAAAATCAAGATTCCTCTCAAAACGAGAACCACAAGACTTACAATCATATCTAGTTTTCTTTAAGAAAATCAAAGATTTCTTACCTCGGATGTGAGTATCCCTAATCTTTTGAATTCTATGATCATGAACCCAAATCTTTTTAGAACCACAATGAGGACAAATAGACATCTTAGAAACAGAAGCGTGAACATTAACAAAATTATTACTCTCATCAACTCTATCAAAAACTACATCTTTAAAACCAAACAAATTCATGATATTATTATTTTGCACTTATATGCACCTCCAAGCTTTGTTTTTGGTTACTTAAAGTTTAGGACTAAAAGCGTATAAGTGCAATTTTTTTGCAGATAATTTATCATAACAAGTGCAACATAAATAAACTCATAGCTAATCAGCTGTGTTAATATGTAAGTGACCAAACAAAACATATTAAAAGGAGTGATTAACTATGAGCTATAACCATCTTACCATAGAAGAAAGATCTTGTATTTACCAATTTTTAAATTTAGGAATGAGTATAAGGAAAATTGCACAAGCACTTAAAAGGTCACCTAGTACAATATCTAGAGAAATTAAAAGAAATTACATCTAAGATAAAGTTAGTAGGGGAAGTTACACTAAGTACTTTCCGATAAAGGCAAATGATAAATATATTGATAGAAGAAAAGACTGCCATAGAAAAGTAAATTTTCTAAAGATGTTATTGATTATTTAACTGTAAAGATTAACGAACATTGGTCCCCTGAACAAATATCAAATAGAAACACAAATGAGATTCATGAATTACCATCTACATCAACGATATATAGAATGATACACGCCAAAAAGCTGCCAAAAACTAGTATGAAAAATTTGAGAAGAAAAGCTAAATTTAAAAGGCCAGCAGAAAAAAGAGGAAAATTCAATGATAAAGGTAGAACAATTAAGAAAAGACCTAAAGAGATATACAGAAGGCAAGAATTAGGCCACTGGGAAGCAGATACAGTGGAATCAGGCAGATTAGATCATAAAAGGAAAAGTAGATGTTGTTTCGTAACTTTAGCAGAAAGAAAATCTAGATATTATATAGCAATCCTAGTTGAAAATAGAAAGTCGGAAAGCGTAACACCAGCAATAATAAATGCATTAAAAGATTATCCAAAAGAATTAGTAAAAACAATAACCTTTGATAGAGGTAAAGAATTTTCAGAATTTGAGAAAATAGAAAAAGAATTAGGATGCAAAACTTATTTTTGTGATCCCTATTGTGCATGGCAAAAAGGTACAAATGAAAATAGTAACGGACTTTTGAGGGAGTTTTATCCTAAGGGTATGGATTTATCAGAAGTGAATATTGATGAATTAAATTATAACTTAAGTTTAATGAATAATAGACCTAGAAAATGTATAAAATATAAAACACCTAAAGAAGAACTTTTTGGTCTCTTACCATAGGTGTTGCATTTGATTTGACAATTCGTCTGCATAAAAATATCTGTTAGAGATTTACTCCCCAACAGATATTATAGAGCCATTTATTTTTGAATACTCAAACTCACACTCATTGCCCTATCTATTTCTCCCATAACATCTTCATTGAACTTTCCTATTTTCTCTCGGAGACGTTTTTTATCTATAGTTCTAATTTGTTCAAGAAGTATTACCGAATTCTTAGGCAACGCTACGCCCTTTGCATCTACATTGACGTGAGTGGGGAGTTTAGCTTTATTTAATTGAGATGTGATAGCTGCAACTATTGTAGTTGGAGAATACTTATTCCCTATGTCATTTTGTATAACTACAACCGGCCTCACACCACCTTGCTCAGAACCTATAACCGGCGACAGGTCTGCGTAGAAAATGTCTCCTCTCTTAATAATATTCATAAATTATCCTCAATCATTTGAGCATACATACAGCCACTGCATAATCACCATCATGAGATATTGAAAGTTCAAATACTTTCTCTCCAACTTCTGCGACAGGGTAAGGTATGTGCTTAATGTTTATATCTCTAAACCCAACCTCACCTATCCCAGTGCCGAGGGCTTTTGAAACAGCCTCCTTAGAAGCATACATCCCTGCAACTGTGTTTGCACTATACTGTTTTTCTTGTATGTACTCAATCTCCTCTTCTGTAAAAATTCTTTTTAAAAATTTGTCGCCAAACTTTTCTAGGAGTTCTTCTATTCTCTTAATTTTTACCAAGTCAACTCCTAACACTCAGTACCCCCTCATACAACTTTCTTAACTTAATACCTACGCTCTTTATGTCTTTATCTTCCACAAACTTATAACCTTGTTCAGAAGTGTCCGGTAATTCACCTTCTAGAATCTTTCTAATTTTGATCTCAAAGTCATCTACGCCATCTGCCTTATAAAGTTCCAGACCATCTTTTAAATCTCCATAGATTTCAATATCTCTAATCAAAACTTCAGCCTTAGTAGCCAATGCCTCAAGCAACACTATCCCCTCCGTCTCTTCATACGTTGGGAAAAAATATAGATCTGAAGCACTATATGCAAGTCTTAGTTCATCACTGGATACATATCCTGGAAATTGTAAATTAGGTAGCTTTGAGTTTACTGCTTTTTTTATTTCTGGTGGGAGTAATCTGTGGTCTGTATATCCAAACCAAATGAATTCATACTCAGGCAATCTCTTTGCAAGTTCCACAAAGTCCAAAATGCCTTTTCTTTTTATGTATAAACCTACTGAAACTATTACCTTCTTACCCAAAGTCTTATATTTTTCATCAAAAACATTCCTATCTTCAGGTTTTGACTTCCAAAAGTCTAAATCAATTCCATTTGAGATTACTTCGATTGGACTTTTTAAATTGTACTTTTCAAGTAAATTCTTAGAATACTGCGTAGGTGTTAGTATTAAATCGGAACTGTTATAACATTTTATAAGCCATTTTTTAAAAAAAGGTGCTAACTGATTTGAAAACATAAAAGAATTTTTAAAATCCTCTTCTGTTGAATGTGCATGGTAAACCACAGGTATCCCTCTATCTCTACATTTCTTAGTAAATCTATAGGACTTTGGAAATACCGTATTAATATGTACTATATCATAGTTGTCTTTTACATCTGTCGTATAATCAACCCTGGCTTCTTTAAGAGCTGTTTCTTGGTGCTTAATCGCCTTGCCGATGCCCGAGTCCTTCACAACATCATAATCTTCTTTATATAAAAGAACTTTCATTGCAGTAAACCCTCCTTATAAATATTAACACATATTTGTCTAGAACACATCTAATTTTATTGATATATGCTTATGCGATTGACAATTTATTTTATATAAGCTATATTTATATGTAAGTAAATATGGACTGATGGTATCCAGTAAGCTTAGGCCGAATTACACTACCGGAGTCCAAGGTGACTGTGCTTAAACAGTATAAGGCTACAAGCAAAAAAAGGTGGTACCACGAAAGCGTCCTTTTAGAAGCAGGTAGTTTTTTTTATTTATTTGAAAAATATGTTATTTTTTGGATAATTCTATACTTAAATTTCACTAGTCAATAATTTTAAACTAAACACTTAAATATACTTTGGAGGTTATTATGGAAAATAAAACTAATGTATATGACTTGCTTGAACAACGTGGATTTATCGACCAAGCAACTTATGCAGAAGAACTAAAAGAACTACTTGGAAAAGAAAGCGTAACTTTCTATATCGGATTCGACGCAACAGCCGACTCTCTAACTTTAGGACATTTCTTACAAGTCAGAGTTATGCAACACATGCAAAAATTCGGCCACAGACCTATAGCCCTTCTTGGTGGCGGTACTACAATGATAGGTGACCCATCCGGAAAATCAGATATGAGAAAACTGCTTACTAAAGAAGACATTGACCACAATGCAGAGTGTTTCAAAACTCAACTTTCTAAACTTATCGACTTTGAAGGAGATCCTGAAAAAGGAATCCAAAAAGCAATCTTTACAAACAATGCTGACTGGCTTTTAGATTTAAATTTCCTTAACTTCATGAGAGAAATCGGAGTTCACTTCAGTGTAAACAGAATGCTTACTTTCGATGCATATAAAAATAGAATGGAACGTGGACTTACATTCTTTGAATTCGGATATATGTTGATGCAAAGTTATGACTTCCTACACCTATACAGAGAACACGGATGTAAATTGCAACTTGGCGGTAGCGACCAATGGTCTAACATGCTTGGTGGATATGAACTTGTTAGAAAACTTGAAGAAGACAAAGTTTATTCAATGACATTCAAGCTACTAACTACTGCTTCCGGAGTTAAGATGGGCAAGACAGTTAGCGGAGCTATTTGGCTTGACCCTGAAAAGACAACTCCTTATGAAATGTATCAATACCTAAGAAATACAGACGATAGAGATGTTATAAAATTCTTAAAGCTTCTAACACTTCTACCTATGGAAGAAATTGAAAAATACGAAAGCTATGAAGGCTCTCAATTAAATGAATTAAAAGACCTATTAGCTTATGAAGTAGTTAGAGATGTACACGGAGAAAAACTTGCAACAGAAGCAAGAGAAGCTTCAAAAGCACTTTTCGGCGGCGGAGCTGATTTAGAAAATGTTCCTTTCACAGAATACGACAAAGCTGATTTTGAAGAAGGAAAAGGACTTTTAACTCTTCTAAATGAAACAGGACTTACAAGCTCTAACTCAGAAGCTAGAAGACTTGTAACTCAAAACGGAATCGCAATTGACGATAAAAAAGTTACTGACCCTAAAGCCGTTATAACTCTTGAAAACTTCGACGACGAAGGTAGAATGATGATTAAAAAAGGTAAGAAAGTTTACCACCAAATTAGAATTAAATAAAACAAAAGCACTCTCTTTATCACCATGTAAAGAGAGTGTTTTAATTTGAATTATTTATTTTTTCTTGGATAGTAAATTATATAAATCAGTTATGAGAAATATTGCCACAAAAACCAAAGCTATCTTGGTGAAGATTAACTTATTATAAAAATGTCCAAAGAGTGAAAAGCCAAGAGCAATTAAACTGGATGTAAGGCTGATTTTAAATTTTAAATCATTCATGACTTTCCAAATTCCTCACTTTATAAATTACCATTCAAAATTCCAATCAAGAGCTATCATATTCTATTTACCTTCTTCCTTTGTGCTAACGTGATTAATAAAATCTTGATATATCTTTAATGCATCTTCATTGTTGTCATTTATAATCAAATCTTCTGGATGCCATTGGAATCCGATAAAATATGTCTTGTCATTTCTTACTATAGCTTCTATAGTTCCATCAGCTGCCGTAGCAACTACATCTAAATTTTCTCCCAAGTCTTTTATTGCTTGGTGGTGCCATGAATTAACTTCTATAACTCCATCTTTTCCAATCATTTTACTTAGTAGAGTGTCTGGAGCAACTGTTACATCATGTTTTACAAACACTTCTCTGTTAGGGTCTCTATGTACTATGTCAGTAGGTCTTTGAGTTATAATATCTTGATATAAAGTTCCGCCTGATAGTATATTTGTCAATTGCATACCTCTGCATGTAGCTAAAGTTGGTTTGTCAGCTTCCAAACATGCATTTATAAGAGCCACATCTGATGTATCTCTTGTTGGGTTTATATCTTCTAAATTTGGATCTGGTTCTTCATTATATAGCACAGGATTCAAATCATCTCCGCCAGTAACTATAACTGCATCCACTTCTTCGATAGCTTTTTTAGCTTCTTCATCAGTTGTAAATTGTTTTAAAAATACCGGTTCTCCACCTGCTTTTGTAACCGCATCTGCATAAAGTTGAGTGTCTTCATCAATCTCATCAGCTGCCCAAGAAATACCTATCTTAGGTTTTGCTTCTTCACTTGTCTTCTTTGCACATCCTGTAACCATCAACGCTCCCATGCTCATAACCATAATTGCTATCAATATATTTTTTATACTTAATTTCATACTGTCTGCTCCTTCCATTTAGTCTATTCGCTCTTGATTGTTAGTTTTATTATAACACCACGAGCAACGTTTTCACAAATCGACTTTATAATATGTTTTTTATACAATATTTATTATCCGAATTACAATTCAATTATGTTGAATCTTATTAAATCATTTTACTTCATGTGAAATTTAAATTTAAATCACACTAATTTTCAAATAAAAATTTACTTTTTTTGAAAATATCTTTTATATCTTCACTTAATTTTAAGTCAAAATATAATATTAATAATTTATTATAACTAACAACCCAAATTAAAACAGCTTCTATTTTAATGTTTTTATCTATTAATATTTGACAAGTTTAATTTCTATGAATATAATCGGTTTTAGGAGGTGTTTTATGAAAAACATAAAAAAAATATTAGCAGTAACTCTTGCATCAACTTGCCTATTTGGAAGTGTGCAAAACGTTTTCGCTTGTACTGGTGTTATAGTAGGTAAAGATTTGACCACTGACGGAAGTTTCATCTATGGTAGAACTGAAGACTACGAAAGAAACAGAACTAAGAGATTAGTTGTTCACCCTGCTGGCGAATTCAAAAAAGGTGACAAACTTGTTGATTCAAACAATGGTTTTGAATTCATTCACCCTGAAGACAGCGTTAAATTCTTCTCTACTCCAGATTCAACTCAAAAACCAGAAGATATGGAAAAAGGTGTTTATGATGCCGCTGGTTATAATGAATATGGTCTTGGTGCTTTCTGTACAGTTTCTGCAAACTATTCAGATGAGATAAAAGCTGTTGACCCTTACATAAAAAATGGAATTAATGAAGCATCTATGTCTACATTCATACTTGCTCATGCAAAATCAGCAAGAGGTGCGATTGAATTATTGGCAAAAACTATAGATGAAAAAGGTGCATCTATGGGCGATATTGTAGTTTTTGGAGACCATGATGAAGTTTGGTACATGGAAATTTACTCAGGTCATCAATATGTTGCTATAAAATATCCTGCTGATAAATTCAGTGTATTCCCTAATGCATTCTGGCTAGGCGGAGTTGATTTAAACGACAAAGAAAATGTAATTGCTTCAAAAGATATAGTTAAAGTTGCTAAAGATGCTAAGACTTACACTGAAACTAAAGATGGTCTAATGGATTTAGCCGCTTCTTATGCACCTAAAAAATTAAGAGAGTCTAACAGATCTAGAATGTGGTCTGGAGTTCACTCACTTGATCCAAATTCAAAAATTAAATATGATGCAGAAAGATTTGAACTTATGAATGATCTTTCTAAAGATAGTGAAAAGATTGATATAAAAGACGTTTTAGCTTTCACAAGAAACAGATTTGAAGGAACTGACTTCAAAGCATCTGAAAACAGAAAATTATTAAAAGAAAGTAGAGAGCATAAATATCCTGTTGGTAATATCAACACTATGCAATCACATATCTTCCAAATAAAACCAAACTTCCCTAAAGAAGCTCCGGGAATAATGTGGTTGACTCCTGGTAGCCCTCTTAATATTCCTTATATCCCAATATTTGCCGATATTAACGACGCCACAGCTCAATACAAAAATGACGCTCCAACTTATGATGACAATTCTCTATACTGGGTAGGAAGCTCTGTAAATGATTTAGTTACTTCTAACAGAGATGCTCTTGGCGTTCCTACTAGAGAAAAAGTTCTTGCATTAGAAGATAAATTTATGAAAGATTTACCAGCTGCAGAAAAAGAATGGTTAGAAATTTACAAAAAGGATAAAGCTGCCGCTGCTAAGTTCTCTACTGAAAAGACTAATTCTTTCTCAGATGCTGCTTTCAAACTTGAACAAGAACTACAAAAAGACCTTTCAGTTGTATCAAAAGTTGATATAGACGATCACTGGGCAAACAAAGCTATACTAAGCAACATAGCTAACAAGACAATGTCAGGAACAGACAAATTACACTTTGCTCCTAACCAAACTATTTCAAGAGCAGAATTCGTTACAATACTTGGTAGACTTGCAAAAGTTGATACAGAAAAATTCAAAGAAAATAAAGCTACTGATATAGTTGCTGATAAATTCTATACAGCTTATATGAACTGGGCAGTTGAAAATAATTTAGTTAAAGGTAAGGAAGACGGACTTGTTAAACCTGATGATAAACTAACTCGTGAAGAAATGTCTGTAATCTTAGCTAAGTATATAGATATGTCAGCTGACAAATACTTGCTTAAAGATGTAAAAGCAGAAGTTAAATTTGCAGATGAAGAAACTATTTCTGATTGGGCAAAAGATTCTGTTGCATTGCTTTCTAACATGAAATTATTAAAAGGAAAAGACAACAACAACTTTGTACCTAAAGATAATTTAACTAGAGCAGAAGTAGCTCAAATCATATTTAACTTTAAAGCTAAATAAATTAAAGAAGACCATTACCTTTTTAGATAATGGTCTTTTCTCATGTTCCACAATAAGTTTTAAACTTTAATATAGCAGACTCTTCCATTGGCCTCTTGTATTTCTCATCGATTTCAATTTCGTAGTTATATGGTTCGCTGAATATCTTTGTAGCTTCTTCCAATGGCTTATAATTTCCATTCTCAGCCGATTTAATTATCTTTTCTATTATTTCATTTCTAGGTATGACCACCGGATTAGATTTCTTCATCAGCTCTCTTGAACTACACTTTGGTTCCCACTTTTCTACAAATCTTTCGAGTTCCTTTTGGTATTCTCCAATTGTCAATTTATAGAATGTGTTTGTGAAATCCATTTTATTCATATACATTGTGTTTAACAATTCATAAATTAATTCGTCATCATTTTCTTCAGGATTTTCAATTCCCAATTTGTTGAAGAACCCTCTTTTAAATTCTTCCTCATATATCTTTGAAAAATCAGTTAAAACTTTTTCAATTTCTTCTTTGCTAACTTCTTCTAATAATACATCTAAAATATATTCTGCAAATCTTGCCAAATTCCATTGATATATCTTCGGTTGGTTTGAGTATTTGTACCTTCCAATCGTATCTATTGAGCTAAAAACAGTTTCAGGATTGTATATGTCCATAAAGGCACACGGGCCATAGTCTATAGTTTCAACTGCTAAAGACATATTGTCAGTGTTCATGACTCCGTGGATGAACCCTATTCCCATCCACTTTGCCATGAGTTTAGCTCCTTCTTCTGACAATTTTTTCAATAGATTAAATGGACTTATCCCACCGTATAATTTATTTGAAATATAGTCTAAAAGTTCTTTTACAGACTCTTTTCCCATCTCTTTTGCATATCCAAAAGTTCCAAATCTGACATGTGTTTTGGCAAGCCTTAAATTTACTGCTCCGTCTTCTACACTCTCTCTTATAACTGCATTTCCAGTCTTAGCTACAAACAGACTTCTTGTAGTGGGAACTCCAAGGGCATACATTGCCTCTGAAATTAAATATTCCCTCACCATAGAGCCCAAAGTAGCCTTGCCATCTCCACCTCTTGAATAAGGTGTTTTGCCACTTCCCTTTAAATGTAGCTCAACTCCATCCAAATCTCCTATAAGAGTTGCTCTGCCATCTCCAAGCCTTGTAAAATATCCAAACTGATGTCCGCTATATGCCATGGCTATAATGTCTTCGCTACTATAATCTATTTCTTTAAGACCTAGTCCAAGTTGATTTAACAACTCATCATTAACTTTCACATACTCTAAAGGAATTTCCGTTGGTTTAACTCTTGAATAGAATGTTGGAGATAGTTTCTCTAAATATTCATAGTTCATTTCAAATTCTCCAAAAGTTTTAAAGTGAAGTCGTAGACTTTCTTTGTTGAAGAAATACTAATTCTCTCTTTAGGTGAATGTGCATCAAACATATCTGGACCAAAAGAAATCATCTCTGTATTTGGAAGAGCTCTTTTCAAAATTCCGCACTCAAGACCTGCATGCACTGCCTCAAATGTAGCCTTATTTGGATACATTGCATTCCAAGTTTCTTCTGCTATGTCCTTCAATTTACTCTCTGGTTCGTATTCCCAACCTGGATATTCATTTTCTATTTCAAATTTAGCACCATTCACATCAGCAATTGTATTTAGCTTTTCTATTAGGAATTTTAATTTTGAAGCTGACGCTGAACGTACAGAAATAACATACTCTATAACTTCTTCACCTTGTGATACAATTGCATTGTTTAAAGAAGTTTCAACTAATCCGTCTATATTCTTAGAATAAGCAAACACTCCATTTGGAACTGATACCGCAAAACTTATAAACCTATTAGACAACTCTTCGCTAAGAACTCTCTCAACTCTAATTTCTTCAACTTCAATTTTCAAATTAGGGTCTGTGCTCTTGTATTCATGAACAAAATCTTCTTCAAGTTCTTTTATTCTGCTCTTTGCAAGTTCCAAATCTTCAACACAAATTATAAACTCATTTCTGTTTGCAATTGCATTGTGCTTTGTTCCACCGTTTATCTTAGCAAGTCTGATTTGCATTTCACGTCTTAAATCGCCCAACACTCTCGCTGCTAATACATTTGCATTGGCCTTGTCCCTATTTATTTCCATTCCTGAGTGTCCACCTTCAAGGCCTGAAATTTTTACTTTCAAAGCCTCTGAATTTTTATCTTCCCATTCCAATTTAAAAGAACTTACAGTTTCTGCTCCGCCGGCGCTACTCACAAGGAATATACTCTCTTCTTCTGAATCTATATTAAGTAGATAATCCCCTTCTACATCGCCTTTTTTTATCGAACCCGCGCCCTTCATTGTGGTTTCTTCTTCTGTTGTTATAAGCACTGTAAGTCTTGGATGTCTTATCTCGTCAGAATCCAATATAGTCAAAGCATAAGCCACCGCCATTCCATCGTCTCCACCTAAGGTAGTTCCTCTTGCCTTTAAAAAATCCCCGTCTATATACATATCGATAGGGTCTTTTTCAAAATCATGTGTGCTTCCGTCTTCTTTTACGCACACCATGTCCATGTGTCCTTGTATTATTACACTCTTTGAGTTTTCATATCCTTCAGTTGCTTCTTTTTCTATAATTACATTATTAGCTGAATCTTTTCTAACTTTCAAATTTCTATCTTCGGCAAAGCCCACTAAAAAATTGGCGATTGCCTCTTCATTTCCTGAGCCTCTTGGTATTTGATTTATTTTATAAAACCAGTTAAAAACTGCATTCTTTCTTAAATTTTCCATTATGTGCCTCCTTTGCTTTATTTCATTGTACCCAATTTTTAGCAATGATAATTTATCATAACAAGTGCAACATAAATAAACTCATAGCTAATCAGCTGTGTTAATATGTAAGTGACCAAACAAAACATATTAAAAGGAGTGATTAACTATGAGCTATAACCATCTTACCATAGAAGAAAGATCTTGTATTTACCAATTTTTAAATTTAGGAATGAGTATAAGGAAAATTGCACAAGCACTTAAAAGGTCACCTAGTACAATATCTAGAGAAATTAAAAGAAATTCATCTAAGATAAAAGTTAGTAGGGGAAGTTACACTAAGTACTTTCCGATAAAGGCAAATGATAAATATATTGATAGAAGAAAAGACTGCCATAGAAAAAGTAAATTTTCTAAAGATGTTATTGATTATTTAACTGTAAAGATTAACGAACATTGGTCCCCTGAACAAATATCAAATAGAAACACAAATGAGATTCATGAATTACCATCTACATCAACGATATATAGAATGATACACGCCAAAAAGCTGCCAAAAACTAGTATGAAAAATTTGAGAAGAAAAGCTAAATTTAAAAGGCCAGCAGAAAAAAGAGGAAAATTCAATGATAAAGGTAGAACAATTAAGAAAAGACCTAAAGAGATATACAGAAGGCAAGAATTAGGCCACTGGGAAGCAGATACAGTGGAATCAGGCAGATTAGATCATAAAAGGAAAAGTAGATGTTGTTTCGTAACTTTAGCAGAAAGAAAATCTAGATATTATATAGCAATCCTAGTTGAAAATAGAAAGTCGGAAAGCGTAACACCAGCAATAATAAATGCATTAAAAGATTATCCAAAAGAATTAGTAAAAACAATAACCTTTGATAGAGGTAAAGAATTTTCAGAATTTGAGAAAATAGAAAAAGAATTAGGATGCAAAACTTATTTTTGTGATCCCTATTGTGCATGGCAAAAAGGTACAAATGAAAATAGTAACGGACTTTTGAGGGAGTTTTATCCTAAGGGTATGGATTTATCAGAAGTGAATATTGATGAATTAAATTATAACTTAAGTTTAATGAATAATAGACCTAGAAAATGTATAAAATATAAAACACCTAAAGAAGAACTTTTTGGTCTCTTACCATAGGTGTTGCATTTGATTTGACAATTCGTCTAGAAAAAATAATAGCTTTAATAATTGCAACTCTAACAATTAATCAATTAGGTCTGCAAAACAAAAAGACTAAATTAGAGATACAAGAATTAAAGCTAAAAATTAAAAAACTTAGGCAGAGGGAATAACCCTCTCCTAAGTGGATTCTACCAAAAACATTATGTTAAATCAAGCTTTGAACATTTTAATCGGGATATCTATTATAATCATTCTCTTGCTTTTAATAATATTAGCAATTAAGAAAAATAAAAAGCAAAAATTAGAAAAGGAATTAGACAATGAACGAAGAAAAAACAAGTGAAGCCCAAAGAAAAGCTTCTAGAAAATGGGAACAAAACAATAAGGAAAGAAATTACTATCTAACTTTGAGAAGGTCTGCAAGAAATTTCATAAGAAATCATGCCACAGAAGAAGATCTAGAAGAACTAAAAACACTAATTGAAGAAAGATATAAAGATTAATGTTTTACAATAGATAATTTATCATAACAAGTGCAACATAAATAAACTCATAGCTAATCAGCTGTGTTAATATGTAAGTGACCAAACAAAACATATTAAAAGGAGTGATTAACTATGAGCTATAACCATCTTACCATAGAAGAAAGAATCTTGTATTTACCAATTTTTAAATTTAGGAATGAGTATAAGGAAAATTGCACAAGCACTTAAAAGGTCACCTAGTACAATATCTAGAGAAATTAAAAGAAATTCATCTAAGATAAAAGTTAGTAGGGAAGTTACACTAAGTACTTTCCGATAAAGGCAAATGATAATATATTGATAGAAGAAAAGACTGCCATAGAAAAAGTAAATTTTCTAAAGATGTTATTGATTATTTAACTGTAAAGATTAACGAACATTGGTCCCCTGAACAAATATCAAATAGAAACACAAATGAGATTCATGAATTACCATCTACATCAACGATATATAGAATGATACACGCCAAAAAGCTGCCAAAAACTAGTATGAAAAATTTGAGAAGAAAAGCTAAATTTAAAAGGCCAGCAGAAAAAAGAGGAAAATTCAATGATAAAGGTAGAACAATTAAGAAAAGACCTAAAGAGATATACAGAAGGCAAGAATTAGGCCACTGGGAAGCAGATACAGTGGAATCAGGCAGATTAGATCATAAAAGGAAAAGTAGATGTTGTTTCGTAACTTTAGCAGAAAGAAAATCTAGATATTATATAGCAATCCTAGTTGAAAATAGAAAGTCGGAAAGCGTAACACCAGCAATAATAAATGCATTAAAAGATTATCCAAAAGAATTAGTAAAAACAATAACCTTTGATAGAGGTAAAGAATTTTCAGAATTTGAGAAAATAGAAAAAGAATTAGGATGCAAAACTTATTTTTGTGATCCCTATTGTGCATGGCAAAAAGGTACAAATGAAAATAGTAACGGACTTTTGAGGGAGTTTTATCCTAAGGGTATGGATTTATCAGAAGTGAATATTGATGAATTAAATTATAACTTAAGTTTAATGAATAATAGACCTAGAAAATGTATAAAATATAAAACACCTAAAGAAGAACTTTTTGGTCTCTTACCATAGGTGTTGCATTTGATTTGACAATTCGTCCAATAAAAAAAGGTAGCCTAAGCTACCCGATTAAAATACTAAAAGTTCTTCTGCTTTATACTCAACTTCAATCTTTTCTTGTTTTGGTTGAGCTGGTTGTTTTCCAACTGCGCTAGGGTCTGCCGCTTCATATACAAGCTGTTCAACTCCCCAGCTTCTCAACTCGTCAGCTGTACCTATCCAAACAGGCATACCCACTCTTGCTCTTGGAAATACAAATTGTTCAATATCGTAGTTGAACATTCTAATACATCCGTTTGAAGCATATTGACCAAGTTGATGTGGCTTAATGTTACCATGTATTCCGTATCCACTTGCGCCAGGTATGCTAAGTCCCATCCATCTTTCTCCCAATGGATTTTTAGGATCATCAGGTAAAGCTGGAGAATATTTTCCGCTCATTCCGCCCCAAGCTGGATTCTTATGCATATTAGCAATTTTAGCCTTTGCTGATGGAGTAGGAGTGCCTGAAGTACCAACTGTTACAGGAAATTTATAAATCGGAGTTTTTCCACTATAGTATGTCAAAATTCTAGTTGTCTTATTAACTACTATCCAATCTCCGCTAGTTGGTTGGTTTAAAATCACATCTTGTACAACCATATTTGGATTGTGTACCACTTTGTTAGTCATCCCATCAAGCTTTCCTGTTACAGGTAAATTAGAAAGAGCTTGAAATCTTTTTATCTCTTCAACTTTTCTATAACCTGACTTGTCCATAAAAGTATTTGGTCTGACATATTGGGCATATACTCCTGCACTATTCAAAATGCAAATAGACATTACAACGCTAAAAACAATTTTTCTAAAAAACTTATTCATCTTTTTCCTCTCTACAACAATGGCTCTAAAAATTTGCCAGTATATGATTTAGGATTTTCTGCAACTTCTTCAGGTCTTCCTTCGGCGATTATCTCTCCACCGCCGTCTCCACCTTCCGGTCCTAAATCTATTATGTGGTCCGCAGTCTTTATTACATCTAAGTTGTGTTCTATGACTACAACAGTATTTCCTCTGTCTACTAGTTCATTCAAAACTCCAATCAGCTTTCGAACGTCTTCAGAATGTAGACCTGTGGTAGGTTCATCAAGTATATACATAGTTCTTCCAGTGGCAACTTTTGAAAGTTCAGTAGCAAGTTTTATTCTCTGCGCCTCTCCACCAGAAAGTTGAGTTGACGGTTGACCAAGTTTTATATAAGAAAGCCCTACATCTCTCAACGTTTCAAGTCTTCTTATTATCCTTGGATGAACTTCAAAAAAGTCTATAGCTTCTTCTACTGTCATATCCAACACTTCTGAAATATCTTTGCCCTTATACTTAACTTGTAAAGTTTCACGATTGTATCTCTTGCCCTTGCAAACTTCACATGGCACATATACATCTGGTAGGAAGTGCATTTCTACTTTGATTATACCATCGCCTTTACAGGCTTCACACCTTCCACCTTTTACATTGAATGAGAATCTACCTTTTTTATATCCTCTCATCTTAGATTCGTTAGTTTCTGCAAATATATCTCTTATTATATCAAAAGTTCCAGTATATGTTACAGGATTTGAACGAGGAGTTCTACCTATTGGACTTTGATCTATATCTACAACCTTGTCTATAAATTCAAGTCCCTTTATTTCCTTGTGCTTACCAGGTTTTATTCTCGAACGATTTACCTTGCTCGCCAAAGCTTTAAAAAGTATTTCATTTATAAGTGAACTCTTGCCACTTCCTGACACACCTGTAATAGCTACAAATTGTCCCAACGGTATTTTAACATCTATATTTTTCAAATTATTTTCAGATGCTCCAACTATCTCAATTTCATTTCCCGTGTATGCTCTTCTACTCTTAGGAACCTCTATCTTTTTACGTCCTGATAAATATGCACCGGTAATTGATTCCTCGCAATCCATTACTTCTTCCGGAGTACCTTGAGCAACTATGTGCCCCCCAAGTCTACCGGCACAAGGTCCAATATCAACTATCTGGTCAGCCATTCTCATAGTGTCCTCATCATGTTCGACTACTATAAGTGTGTTCCCAACGTCTGTAAGTTCACGAAGAGCTCCCAAAAGTTTTTCATTGTCTCTCTGATGGAGTCCTATACTTGGTTCATCAAGCACATATATAACCCCCACAAGCTTTGAGCCTATTTGAGTTGCAAGTCTTATACGTTGAGACTCCCCACCTGAAAGAGTTCCGCTCATTCTTGAAAGAGACAGATATTCAAGTCCAACTGTTTCTAAAAATCCAAGTCTTGCATTTATCTCCTTTAGTATTTCAGACGCAATCATATTTTCTTTCTCAGATAGTTTTAACTCTTTAAAAAATTTAACTGCATTTGCAATTGAAAGTTCTGTGAGTTCAAATATATTAAGACCCCCAACTTTTACAGCAAGCGAAGACTCTTTAAGTCTTGCTCCATGACATTTTGGACACGGAGTATTGCTCATAAATTCTTCAATTCTGCCAAGCTGCGCATCAGAGCTAGTCTCCATATATCTACGTTTTAAATTCTTCTTTATACCTTCAAATTCTCCAACGTATAATTTATCTCCTGAGAAATGTGAATTGAATTTAAATTTTAATTTTTCTTCAGAACCATTCATAAGTTCATCTATAAATTCTTTTGGAGCATTCTTAATCGGCTCATCCAAACTGAAATTGTGTAACTCAGCAAGAGCTTTTATCATCTCATTGTAGTATGTTCCATCAACTGTTGAATAGCAAGCTATCGCTCCTTGATTTATAGATAGATCCTTGTTAGGCAAGACCAAATCTTCATCAACTTCCTTTGAAAATCCAAGACCATTACAAACTTCACATGCGCCAATTGGAGTATTAAATGAAAATGACCTAGGAGTTATCTCCTCAATTACAATGTTGCAATCCGGACATGCCAACTTTGAGGAAAAAGTCATTCTTTCTCCATCTATTACATCAATATGCACAAGCCCATCAGAAAGAGAAAGTGCCTGTTCCATGGATTCTGCAAGTCTAGACTCTATTCCTTCTCTTATTATCAATCTGTCAATTACTACATCAATATCATGTACTTTATTTTTATCAAGTTCTATATCTTCGTCTAAATCTCGTAGTTCTCCATCTATAACCACTCTGATAAAGCCGTCTTTTTTAAGCTTGTCTAAATTTCTCTTATGAGTTCCCTTTCTTCTGCTTATCACCGGAGAAAGTACTTGAATTTTAGTTCTCTCTTCAAGTTCTAAAACTTTGTCCACCATTTGGTCTATTGAAAATGATGTTATCTCTTTCCCACAACTTGGACAAAATGGATGCCCAACTCTCGCATATAAAAGTCTTAAGTAATCATAAATTTCAGTTACAGTTCCAACTGTAGACCTTGGATTTTTGCTAGTAGTCTTTTGATCTATAGAAATGGACGGACTCATCCCCTCTATATAGTCAACTTCCGGCTTATCCATCTGACCTAAAAATTGTCTTGCATAGCTCGACAAACTCTCTACATATCTTCTCTGCCCTTCGGCATAAATTGTATCAAAGGCAAGAGAAGACTTACCTGAACCAGAAAGCCCTGTGAATACTACAAATTTATTTCGTGGTATCTCTAAATCAACATTTTTTAAATTATGTTGTCTTGCTCCTTTGATAACTATATTTGAACTACTCATGTTCACCTCAATTGTCTTTTATCTTCTCCATTGTATCTTTTAATTCTTTTATCTTATCTCTTATTTCTGCAGCCTTTTCGAAATCAAGCGACTCTGCAGCCTTATACATCTGTTGTTTTAAGGCATCTATCATAGCTAATATCTCTTCGTTTGAGAAAGTTTCAACAGCTTCATACTTAGTCTCATTTTCCGCAGCTATAGTAGCCTCTATTACCTCTCTGACGCTCTTTGATACAGACTTAGGTGTTATACCATGTTCCTTATTGAACTTGTCCTGTATCTCCCTACGTCTGTTAGTTTCGTCTAAAGTTGTCCTCATAGACCTTGTAATAGTGTCGGCATACATTATAACTTTTCCCTTTACATTTCTGGCAGCACGTCCTGAAGTTTGGATAAGAGAAGTCTCACTTCTCAAAAAGCCTTCTTTATCAGCATCTAAAATTATAACAAGAGACACTTCAGGTATATCCAATCCCTCACGCAACAAGTTTATACCCACAAGCACATCATATACACCAAGTCTTAAATCCCTTATAATTTCCATTCTTTCGATGGTATCTATATCAGAGTGCATATAAGTTACCTTCATACCTATTTCTTTTAAATGCCTACTCAAATCTTCCGCCATCTTTTTAGTAAGAGTAGTCACCAACACTCTTTCTCCAACTTCTATCCTGTCATTTATCTCATTAATTAAGTCGTCAATTTGGTGTTCAGTAGGTCTAACGTCAATCTCCGGATCCAACAATCCTGTAGGTCTTATAATTTGCTCTACTCTATTTTGTTCGTGTTCCTCTTCATAAGGTCCTGGAGTAGCTGAAACGTAGACTGTCTGATTCATCAATTCTTCAAACTCACTAAAATGTAATGGTCTGTTATCAAGTGCAGAAGGAAGCCTGAATCCATAATCTACCAAAGTTTGTTTACGTGCTCTGTCTCCATTAAACATTCCTCTTATTTGAGGTATTGTGGCATGAGACTCATCTATTATAGTCAAAAAATCTTTTGGGAAATAGTCAATTAATGTATACGGTCTTGAACCGGCCGGTCTTTGAGAAAGGTGTCTTGAGTAGTTTTCTATTCCAGAACAGAATCCCATTTCAGATAGCATTTCTAAATCATATCTTGTCCTCTGTTCAATTCTCTGTGCTTCCAAAAGCTTCTCTTGGTCTTTTAAAACTTTTAGCCTTTCATCTAACTCTTCTTCAATGGTCACAATTGCTCGCTTAACTTTATCCTCTGAAGTTGCAAAGTGAGATGCTGGATATATTGCAATATGTTTTCTATAACCTATAACTTCTCCCGTAAGAGCATTCATTTCAGTTATTCTGTCTATCTCATCCCCGAAAAATTCAACCCTTATACTGTTTTCAGATGAGAAAGCCGGGAATATTTCAAGCACATCTCCCCTAACTCTAAAAGTCCCTCTCACAAAATTTACGTCATTTCTAACATATTGAATATCAACCAATTTTTTCATGATTTCATTTCTGTCCTTGAGCATACCCGGCCTTAGAGACACTACCAGATTTTCATAATCTATAGGGTCTCCCAAGCCATATATACAAGAAACAGAAGCAACTATGATGACGTCTCTTCTCTCGAACAAACTCATAGTTGCAGAGTGTCTTAATTTATCAATTTCATCATTTATAGAAGAATCTTTTTCAATAAAAGTATCACTTTGAGGTACATAGGCCTCCGGTTGATAGTAATCATAGTAACTTACAAAATATTCAACCGCATTTTCAGGAAAGAACTCTTTAAACTCGCTCGCAAGCTGGTATGCCAAAGTCTTGTTGTGCGCTATTACAAGAGTTGGCCTTTGAACTCTTTCAATTATATTCGCCATTGTAAAAGTCTTTCCAGACCCAGTTACACCAAGTAGCGTCTGGTGTTTTAAATTATTATTTAAACCCTCTACCAATCCATCAATAGCTTGAGGTTGGTCTCCCATTGGGCTAAAATCCGAATGAATTTTAAATTCCATTACATCACCTTGTTTAAGTATACCCGAACAATTGTTTCTTGTAAACAAAAACGAACAATTGTTTCTTTTTAATTAGCTCTCTATTAGTATTTACTCTATTTTCTAAAAATCAATCGCATATTTTTCTATAAAAAATCCCGCAGACTATTCCACGGGATAATTTTTCTATTTATTATTAATTAATCGACAACTACTCTTGCCAATTTTTACAAACATCAATCCATTCAATATAATTAGAATACTTCTCTAACTGTTCAAGATTTACTTTAACAGTGTTGTAAGAATCTCCACCGCCAGTATAAACTATATCAAATCTTTTTAAAGATTCGTCCAAGTATACTTTCACATTGTCTTTTAACCCAAAAGGACATATCCCACCAGGCGAGTGCCCTGTCAATCTTTCAACATCTTCAAAAGAAGCCATCTTAGCTTTTGAGTTGAACTTAGCCTTGTATTTTGGATTATCTATCTTTGCATCTCCACTTGTAACTATTAATACAGTTTCATCTCCAATTACAAAAGACATTGTCTTTGCAATTTGCTTTGGTTCACAGCCAAGTAAACTCGCAGCATTTTCTACAGTGTCAGATATTACATCACTATGTAAAACTAAATCTTCTAAATCATCTTTCTTAAATACTTCTCTTACACTTTCTACAGACATATTTCCCTCAGCTACAAACTTATTTTAAATTTTAATCTTTAACATCTTAGTTATTACACCAAAATCATAAGTATTTTCTATTTCTTTTTAATATTTGATTCTATTTCCAATCCCTGAACTATCTTATGACTCATTTACCAACTTGCCTGTCATGTGTTCAATAGTTAGCTCAAGCATCTGAACTCTACTTCCGGCCTTAACAATCTCTTCTTCAACCGCCTCAGCTGTAGGATAGTATTTAAGAGCAAGTTTTCTAACTCTCTCTATAGTTTCTTCTTGGTCTTCTATGAATTTAATTTTTCCAAATATAATTATGCTCTTTATGTTTAATGCCCAATCGCCCTCTTTACGAAATCCTTCATCATATACACAAAATGAAACCTTATTATTATTTCTAAGAGCATCCAACTTATATCCTACTTTTGCACAGTGAAAATAAATCTTTCCATTTTCCTCTTCATATACAAAGTCTAAAGGAAGTGCATAAGGATAATCCTCATCTCCCACAACTGCCAAAACACCTCTTGGCTCTCTCTTTAAAATCTCGATACATTCTTCATTAGATAACTGTTGCGCACTTCTTCTCATTTTTCTAAATTCCATCTACTATCCTCCTACCAAATTTTAAATTATTTATCTATATTATACTAAATTTTAATATTAGTTATATATCCTAACAAACAAGTTTTTGATATATAATTTTTTCTTCATACTCACTAAACTATTCTCTAACTAATTCTACAATATTTTTACTTGTTACTTTCTTCATTGCTACATAATATATTATATAATTAATCAAACTAACGCCACAAATAATTGCAAAGCTTACTCTTAATGGGAAAATAGACATGTATTTTTTTAAATTCATATATGGAATTGTCTTTAATAATAAACCAAAAAATATACTAGTTAATAATATCGCCATAACTATCGATTTAAAAATATTTTTTATATTATCTAATAAAAACATTTTTTCTAAATCTTCTACGTACATACCATTACTTAATAGAGAGCCTATCTCCTTGCTTCTATTGAAAAACGTAAGATTAGCCGAAGAATATGAATTTGCTATATTAAGTAAAATTACAGAAAGTATAATTACTAACCCAATAAAATACTTACCCTGTACATTTATACTAACTAATCTATCTGTCCTAATTTGATTTTTAACTATAAACTTTTCTCCGCTTTCAACTGTATTTTCCATTATCTTTTCTATACTACTTGAATATTCTTCAAGCATATCTTTATCAACCTTCATTTCTAGTTCATAGTACATTCTTGGAAATTCCATCCCTTTTTTTGCAAAATACTTTTCAGATTCTTTAATAATTTTTTGAAAATTTTCTATAGAAGTTACTAAGTATACTTGATACAAATTAATACTCTCTTGGTCATCTATGAATTTAGTTAATTTCTTATCTATTTTTATTTCCTGTTCATTTAAATTTTCCAATGCTCTAATATAGACTTTATCAACATTTTTATCAATATATTGAATAAAGCTCGCTTCTGAATAAAAACTCTTTGGATCTTCTTGGACTAAATTTACTAAAATCACATCAGAGTTGTTTTTACTAATTCTTGCAAATCTGTCTTTGTCTATTCCTACTAAAGTTCCGTCTACTAGGCTATCTTCAGAATAGTAAAATAATCCGTCAAATCCTTTTGAATATCCTATATTATTAAATTCTTTGCTGTAATTTAACTTATCAGTATTCACGTAGTAATTTTTCTTTATTGATATCATTGCATTTTCTGATTCAAACTCTTTTAAAATATCATCGAATATCTTTGGATAAACATTTTCATTTGTACTGTATCTTAACAATAAATTAAAGTTTCTTTTATTAATATTTCTCTCACCATTATATACATCTATGGTATTTACACAGATTAGTAACAAAATAAGACACAGTCCTGTAATCATAATCGCAAACATGGCTCTTATATTTTTATTATTATTTTTCTTTAATTCTTTAAATAAATCTCTATGTTTTGTTTTCTTCATAGATTTAGTCTGAATATTCTCTTTTAACCCTTCTAAAATTGAAATTTTAGAAATTATTTTAGTCGGGAATGTTATAGAAATAAACAAAATTATAAATATAATTAGGTTTATCACTATAATAGATATCCAATTAATATATATGCTTCTGGATTCCATAAATAGCAATTTACTTTGAAGTGAAAAAAGCTTATTGAAAATCTTCAAAATTATAAACAGTCCACTTATTTCTCCCAATATAATTGGTAAAATTGAAATTTTAAAAATCTCTTTAAAAAGTAATAAATAAATTTGAAAATTTGTTGCTCCTATAGATTTATACATTGAAAATTCTTTAATTTTATAAATCCCCCAAATTTTAAATATATTTTTCATCATAAATGTAAATATAATTATTAAGACAACAATTACTAAAAGCTTTGATGAAATAAAACCTAAGATATTAAAGCCTTTTTCTGTTATATCAAAAAATCTTAATAAATTTATATTTTCTAATACTGGATTCTTATCCCCTACAATTTTTTCTATTTCTGCCTTTGTCTCATAAGTTTTAAGCAAATTCTTAACTTGTATACAAGGATACATTTCTAATTTATTATCTATTAATGAGTATACTTCTTGAATATTTTTATTAGATTTTGAATCATAAACTCCAACAATTTTAAAACTTAAACTACCTGTACTTTTAAAGATTTCATTTTTGTTATAGCTGAAAGTAGCCTCAATAGGTTTGTTTTTTAGAATCCTCTCTCCTTTTTCAACTTCAATTTCATCTCCTAAAACTAAGTTGAAATTTTTTAAGGTTTTTTCAGACACTAAAAGTTCATTTTTATTTTTAGGTAATTCTCCTATTTTCAAAAAATTTTTCTGCATAGAAAAATAATTTTCATCATACCTATTTATAGTAAATAATTTTTTTCGACATCTTAAAGATTTTGGTTCACTTCTTAATCCAACTAATTTTACATTTTCTAGTTTTTTTATTTTTTCTACTTCATTTACTTTTACCTTTGAATACAATGTGATATGTTCCGGCATATCTTTTTTATAAAAATTATAAACTTCTAAGTTTTGAGTTATTAAAATATAGCTTAAAATTGAAATAACAAATGACATAATAAAAACTGAAATTAATATTGAAATATTTTTTCTATTCATTTTTCTCATCTCCAATATTCTTTCCGTCTTCTATTGTTATTATTCTACTAGCTTGTAAAGCCACCCTTTCATCATGTGTTATCAATATAATAGTCTGGTTTAAACTATGGTTAAAATACTTGAGTATATCTATTATTTCTTGTGAATTATTCCTATCTAGATTACCTGTTGGTTCATCTGCAAGTATTATAGAAGGTTTGTATATTAAACTCCTTGCTATTGCAACTCTCTGTTGTTGCCCTCCTGACAGTTCCGAAGGAAAATTATCTAATTTATTTTCTAAACCTAGCTTATGTACTATGTTATTAAAAAATTCCATATCTATTTTTCTACTATCTAATTTTAGAGGCAACTCTATATTATGTCTTACTGTTAAATTTGGAATTAAATTATAAAACTGATATATCAACCCAACTTTTCTTCTTCTAAATAAAGCAAGTTCCTTATCAGAGTATTCCGATATATCTGTTTCTTCAATAAAAATTTTCCCTTTACTAGGTGTATCCACTCCTCCTATACAATGAAGTAGTGTAGATTTACCTGATCCACTTGCACCTACTATAGCTATAAATTCACCTTTTTCTACTTTAAAACTTACTCCATCCAAAGCCTTTGTATAAGGTTCTTCTTTCCCATAAACTTTTTCTAAATTTTCAACTCTTAATATTTCCATCTTTATCTCCTTATATAATGTATTTAGGTTGTTAAAGGTAACCTATAATCCTTTATCGACTAAATATTATTCAGGTTTGCTGTATAATATTGTTATTAGATAGAGTGTACTCGTTTTCTCCTTGAGATTTAATCTCGTAATTGAAAGAGTGAGTCCTCTAATCTTTTAACTGTTTACGAATAAGTTAGATGTTGACCCTCTTAGGGTACTTCGTATTTAGCATAAGGCAGTAACGTTATTAGATTTTGAGGTGTCTATCTAAAATACTTTTTTGTGAGGTTTCAAATGTTTTATTTAGGTATTGATATTGGTAAAAATACTCATGTTGCTTCATTAGTTGATGATAAGAAAAAAGTTATTTTTAAAGCTTTTTCTTTTTCAAATTCCATTTATGGTGCTGAGAGTTTAATCCTTAAACTAGAAGCTTTCAAAAATGAACTTGAAATTGGCATGGAGGCTACTGGTCATTATTGGTTATCTCTATACTCATATCTTGCCCAAAAAAACTTTACTGTTCGTGTTATCAATCCAATCCAAACTGATGGTTGGAGACAAGGTATCGAAATCAGAAAGAGAAAAACTGATATTATTGATTCTCTTTTAATAGCCGATCTTCTTCGCTATGGTGATTTTGTTGAAACTTCTCTTTCTAATGAGGACTATTTGTCTTTGAGAAATCTTTCTAGATTCAGATCTTATCTTGTATCATCAATTGGTGATCTTAAAAGAAAGACTATTGCTCTTTTAGACCAAGTTTTCCCTGAATATGCTTCTTCTTTTAGCAATATTTTTGGTAAGACTTCTAAAGAAATTCTTTCAAATTTCTCTACTCCTTTAGACTTTGAAGATATCAGTTCTGAAGATTTACAATATTTTTTAGACAATGTTTCTCGAAAGAAGTATGCTTCTAGAAAACTTGAAGAACTTTCTAAGAAAGCTTCTAAATCTTTTGGCATTAATTTCTGCATGGATTCTTTTAGACTTCAAATTAAAATGCTTATAGGGCAAATTTCTTTTATTCAAAATCAAGTTTTAGATGTTGAAAAAGAAATTGAAATTTTACTTGAAAAACTCAATTCTCCAATTAATACCATTCCTGGTATTGGTTCTGTTAATGCTGCTACTATATTAGGTGAGATTGGAGATATTAAAAGATTTTCTAATCCTTCTAAGCTTGTCGCTTATGCTGGTTTGGATGCTAGTGTTTCTCAGTCTGGAGAATATGAATCTACTTACAATCATATGAGTAAAAGAGGTTCTCCTTACTTAAGGCGTGCTCTTTTTCAATCCGCTCTTAGAGCTGAATTTTGTGACCCAGTTTTTTCTGATTATTATCAGAAGAAAATCAGTGAAGGCAAACATCATTTAGTTGCTACAAACGCTGTTGCTAGAAAGCTTTGTCATACTATTTTTGCTGTTTTAACTAAAAATGAACCATATCAACAACAAAGTTAGTTTTTGCTTAATTATGAATTAATTTTTGAAAAAGGTTCTGTAAATGACGAGCTTTGCTCGGGCATAGCCTTTATCATTTACAGGTTCTTTTGAGAAAATTACTATTTAAAAGGAAAAAACTTTGCTAACCCTATTTTTAATCTTAAACTTTAGGGTACTTTTTCATGCTTATTTTTATTCAGTTTTTATCAATATCATTACTTATATTTTCTTTGTTTCACCTCTTGACTTTTAATAGTTAGTCTTTCTTAATTCTATAATATTAAATGAAAGTGATTTTAAAATGACTAAAAAAAGAATTCTAATAAAATTAAAATTCTTTTACATATTATTTATAAAGTTTAATAATAAAATTTGCTCCTTCATTACTATTTTCTACTCTAATTTCTCCATTATTACTTTCTATAATAGTTTTTGATATTGCTAATCCAAGTCCAAATCCATTTGAATCTGGAGTCTTATAAAATCTATTAAATATTTTAGACTTATGCTCTTCTTTTATTCCTCCACCATCATCTTCAATAGAAATAGTTGTAAAAATAGGATTATCGACTGTAGTTATTTTTATTTTATTAACTCCACTTAAATTTAAAGAATTTTTTAAAATATTAATTATTGCCTCACTAATCCAATAAAAATCTCCAGTGATTAATTCATTTGAGTATTTTTCTATTATTTCTATATTTTTTCTTTCTATCTCATTCCCTAAAATATCCAGCACATAATCAAAAATTTCTTCAACATATATCTTATCTTTTTTCATTTTTTCATTTTGTGCATCTAAACTAGATAATTTTAACAATATTTCAACCAATGAATTTAATCGATTGAGTTGCACTTTAAACTTTTGAAATTCTATATCTTCTTTTTCTAAAATTTCAATATCAAAAAGCATATTAGTTATTGGTGTCTTTATTTGATGAGATATATCTTCTAAATTTCTTATTTGAGCTAAAGAATAATCTTTAAATTTCTCTTTTTTTTCCACTATTTCTAAAAATAATTTATATATTTGATCTTCCAAAATCGAAAATTCATCTTGCTTCATTGGAGTTTTATAATTCTTTTTCTCTAAATTTTCAACTAAATTTAAGATTTCTTCTATTCTATTTTTTTCTCTCATTCTTGTATATAAATATAAACCTAATAAACTTAATATCCAACAAATATATATCATCATAAATCCATCCTATACCCTATTCCACGAACTGTAGATATAACTGACTTTTCTGTTTTAGCTCTTATTCTTTTAATAGTTGCTGTCAGAGTGTTATCATTTACAAATTGATTTCTATCTTCCCAAAACCACTGTAATAATTGATCTCTTGTAAAGATTCTATTTGGATTTTTTATAAAAATACTTAATACTTCATATTCTAGTGCTGATAAATCTACATAATTCCCTTTATAAAAAATTATTGATTGCTCCAAATCTAAATTAAATTCGCCCATTTCTATTCTATTTCCATTCTTCATTGGCAAAGTTCTTAAAGCCGCTCCAATTCTAGCTCTTAAAATACTTAAGTTGAATGGCTTTGTTAAATAATCATCTGCCCCACTATCAAGTGCTTCCACTATAAAATCTTCATCATTCTTTACAGTTGTTATTATTACTCTAATGTTCTTTTCTTTTAACACATGAAGTAAATTTATTCCAGATTTGTCAGGCAAATTTATATCTACTATCGCTAAATCAAATCTTTCATCAAGTTTTGCCATTGCTTCTCTATATGAATATGCAGTTGTAATTTTATACGATTCATTCTCTAAGAAAATTTTTAATCTTTCACTTATTTCTCTGTCATCTTCTATTAATAATATTTTACTCATAATTTTCCTCTTATCCGTGTTCTAAAATTTCCCTATAGCTTAGTTAATATCATAGCATTTTATTTATAAACTTTATATCTATGATAAAATATTTATAACAAAACTTTGTTAGGAGGTTTTTTATGAAATATTTTGATTTATACAATGGAAATAATTTACCAGCCGTTGGGCTTGGTGTATATACTCTAGAAAATGAGCCTGAACTTAGAAAAGTTATGATTACTGCTCATGAAGCAAATTATGAATTAATAGACACTGCTTATTTTTATAAAAATGAAGAATTTATTGGTGAAATAATACAATCTGAAAAATTAAATAAATTTAAAATCGCTTCTAAAGTTTGGCCTTCAGATTTCGGAGCAGATGCCACTAAGAGAAGTATTGAAAGGTCTTTAAAATCACTTAGAACCGACTGCTTGGAAATAATGTATTTACACTGGCCGGGCGAAGACAGCGAACAATCTTGGAAAGTCTTGGAAGATTACTATGAACAACGTATTTTTAAAAACATAGGAGTTTGCAATTTCTACAAACATCACTTAGACAAACTTTCTGTGACCGCAAATATAAAACCTCATGTTGACCAAATCGAAACCCATCCCTTGCTCACTCTAAATAATTTTATAGACTATCTAAAGAAAGAAAACATACAACCCATAGCTTGGAGTCCTCTAGCAAGGGCCAATGGAGAGTTATTTAATGACCAAGCTGTTTTAAAATTAGCTAAAAAATATGATGTGAGTGTTGGACAAATAGTTTTAAAATACAATATTGCAAGAGACGTAATAGTTCTTCCTCGTACGACAAAAGAGAAGAGAGTTATTGAAAATATAGATTTATTTAATTTTGAACTTTCCAAAGAGGATTTTGAACTCTTGGATTCGTTGAATATTGATAAGCATGTTTCTCACAGTCCTGATGAAACAGATTGGCTAAAGGAGATTCGCAAGAAATGATTATTTCAAAATTATTATTAAATGCCGGACTTAAACACTACATCTCCGGTTCTCTCTACGACATGAGAGATAATGAAGATATGACAAAGAACTTAAACAATTTTGCAAAAATAATTGAAATTAAACCGAATCAATTTTATACAGCGCACCAACTCCACACTTCAAACATAGAGTATGCAGATGGCATAAGCGGCATTGAACGACCTTATGGCAGAGTATTTGAGAATACCGACGGTCTTATCACTGACAAAAGAGATATTGCACTCGTTGTAAAATTTGCAGACTGCACACCTGTTGTCATGTATGACCCGATTAAAAAAGTTCAAGCGGCTGTTCACTCCGGTTGGAGAGGAACTGTGGAAAGAATTTCAAAAAATGTGCTTGATTTAATGGTGAATGATTTTGGCTGTAATCTTAAAGATATTCTTTGTTTTATAGGCCCAAGCATAGACCAAGAAAACTACGAGGTTGGAGAAGATGTCTATAATGCTTTTGAAAATTTTGAAAACAGAGATTCTTTTTTCAAACCATTTGGCGAAAAATATAAGTTGAGCATGGTGGATGCAAATTTGGATATACTTTTGTCCTATGGCATCCCTTTAGAGCATATTGAAGTTTGTCGAGTTTCAACTTTTAATACTCCTGAGCTCAATTCTGCCAGAAGAGATAATCCGAACTATAAATTAAATTGCATGGTAACCATGATGGAATAAATATTGAAAATCTAAAAACTCATAGTCTCTCAATTAAGAGAAACTATGAGTTCTATAATTCTAAAATCTTTTTTGTAAATTCTGTCTTTTCAAATTGAATTTCATCTATGCTCTTTACAAATCTTTTTTCCATTAGTGAATTTGTGCATATACAAGCGTCAAATCTTTCTAATTCTTCAAAAGATACGTGTCTGATTTCGCATTCTATATTTTTTTCTTCGAGTTTTTTAATAAGATTTTTTCTGTACACTCCAGGCAACAGACCATCTTCGACAGGTGGTGTCACCACTACACAATCTTTTATAAAGAATAAATTTGTATAGCTGCCTTCTGTGATATTTCTATCTTGATTTAAAAATACAGCTTCATCATAACCCAAATTTTTTACGCTTGATAATACCTCATGGTTTAAGAGATAGTTGTTGGTTTTATGGTTATTCAGCAAATTAAATTTGTCTCTTATCTGCTCAACAACTTTTAGCCTAAGTCCTTCTTCAAATTTTTTATCTGAATAGTCTGTAAGTCTTGTCTCTATATGCAGGCTGTAGCCTTCAAAATCTTCTAAGACCATTATTCTAAGTGCTCCATCCACAAGTCCTGTATTCTCAATTTCACGAGCTATCTCAGCTTCTATTCCATCTGCACTAATTCCCAAAAATTCCATCGAATTCTTAAGTCTTAGTAAGTGGTCTTCAAAGTATTCAAGTTTTTCATCTTTTATCTTTATGGTTTCAAAGAGCCCTTTTCCATACTTTATGCCATCAGGTTGTTTCACTTCAACGCCTCGATAAGTTTTAGTGATTTCTGAAGTGTTTCGTTGTATTCATCTTTTACTTCTGAATCCCAAGTTACAGCTCCTCCACCTGAGAAATAACAATCTTCACCTTTTTTAAGAATGGTTCTAATCAATATGTTAAGGTCTGAATTTTCATTAAATGAAATATATCCTAAAGAACCTGTATAAACATTTCTCTTGTATTTTTCAACTTTGTCTATAGCCTCTATCGCCATCAACTTAGGTGCTCCGGTTATGGAACCACCTGGGAATATATTCTTTATTAAGCTGTATATATCTTCTTCATCTCTTAATTCACCAATAATAGTTGCAACAAGGTGGTGTACACTTTCGTAGCTTTCAAGTCTATAGTTTTCAACCGCCTTAACTGTTTCGTATTTACAAGAAAGACTTAAATCGTTTCTCATAAGGTCCACAATCATAAGTAGTTCTGAAACATTCTTTTCACTATTTAGTAGTTCAGCCTTTAATTTTTCGTCTTCTTCTTTGTCAGCTGATCTCTTTATAGTTCCCTTAATTGGTCTTGCCTCAACCATTCTATCTCTACACTTGAAAAATCTCTCTGGTGATGATGAAAGAATTTGATAATCTCCCAAGTCCATATATGTCATAAAATCGGCTTTGTTTATATTTCTCAAGTTTATATATAAATCGTAAGGATCTCTATCGCTCTTTACGGTAAATTGTTGAGTTAGATTCACTTCATACACAATTCCTTTTTTAATCATATCTCTCACATCATCAAAGGCAACTCCATACTCTTCTTCTGTAATTCCCTTTACCATTTCGTGAGTTGTGTATGGTTTTTTTGTTATTTCAGGAGAATAGAATAACTCTTCAATATCACTTATATCTTCTCCATCCATATAGATTATATTAAATTTCTTTGTAGCATTGTCATACTCGACAACTTTAAAATATATTCCAAAGAATGTGTCATATATGTCCACATTTTTTTCAGCTTTAAGCACTATATTGCAATTATCTTCAGTAAAATCGTATGAAAGATATCCAACAGCTCCCCCGACAAAATCTCTTTCATCTTCCACAAAGTACTCTTTCATCAAATCTCTCAACACATCTAACGGATTCTTGTGTATATTAAAATTTTCAAGTCCTTCAACTTCTGTATCAAATCCCTTTGATTTTACTATTATCTTTGGAGCAAATCCCAAGTATGATTTATTTCCTTGATGAGAATTTCCCTTCGCACTATCTAAAAAGAAAGGATATTCTCTATCTTTTATATTAAAAAGTAGCTCTTCCGGTGTTATATTAGTCTCTACACTTTTAGTTCTTATCATTTCTTACCTCTGCCAAAAAATTCTCTATCATTTGTAAACCGTACTTTGTCCCAACAGATTCCGGATGGAATTGTACTGTTTCAATTTTCATAGACTCATCTCTAAGTCCCATTATAACTCCATCTTTTGTCTTTGAAGTTATCTTCATGCCATTGTACTCTCCGTCCACAAATAAATTATCTTCTGCAACTAAAGAATGGTATCTCATAACTGTTGTAGGATTTGGCACGCCTTTAAACACACCTTTTCCATCGTGTTCTATCTCGCTCATCTTTCCATGCATAGGACGTGTACCCTCTACAACTTTTACTCCTCTTGAAACGGCAAAAGCTTGATGTCCTAAACAAATTCCAAGTATAGGATACTTTCCTTGCAACTTCTTTAGAATCTCCAAGCTTATTTTAGATTCTTCAGGACTTTTTGGCCCTGGAGATATAACGATTGCCTCAGGATTTAATTCAACCACTTCGTCTATAGTGATTTCGTCATTTTTCTTCACTACAACTTCTTCTTTTAATATGTTCAAATAAGTCACAACATTGTATGTAAATGAATCATAATTATCTATCATCAAAATCATATTCTCACCCAAATAAATTATTGTTCTAATTTAACATTTTTCATCTTTTTTATTAGCTTTTATAAGTAGTATAATAGAGAATGTAGTTGGACTACATATTCTATTTAGGGCAGTCTTATAACTTGACTACCTTATTTTACTCTGATAGTATCGATTATAAATTAATATGTTATTTATTACAAGCGAGGAAAAAAATGAATACAGAAAACAAACAATTGAACACTTTTGACGATTATATAGACTGGATGTATAACAGAGGTTCCAGCGGAGAAAAGCACACAATGGAAAACGTCGGACGTCTATTAGCTGCTTTCGATAATCCTCAAGACAAAATTAAAGTTATACACGTTGCTGGTACAAATGGTAAGGGCTCAACTTGCCACTATATGCAAAGCGCTCTATCTGTAACTTCAAAATGCGGCCTTTTCATATCACCTTACATGGAAACTATCTTAGAATCTATTTCCATCAATGGAGTTCAGATATCAGCCGAAGACTTTATGAGATATATTGATGAGCTTAAACCTGTAGTTGAAAAACTTGATGAGGAAGGATTCCACAACACTTACTTTGAAGTGCTAACTGCTATTATGTACAGATACTTCTATGAACAACAAGTTGATGTTGCAGTGGTTGAAGTAGGCTTAGGCGGACGTGTTGATTCAACAAACATAATCAAGGCACCTCTTGCATCAGTAATCGTTACAATTTCTATGGACCATGTAAATATACTTGGAAACACTATTGAAGAAATTGCTCAAAACAAGGGTGGAATTATAAAAGACAATCGTCCAGTTTTTGTATATCCTCAAAAACCTGAAGTTATGTCAGTGCTAAGAGAAATTGCAGAAGAACACAATTCTGAATTTTTCACTTTCTCACCTGATGAAATAAAAGATATCGATTTATCTCCAGCAAAAAATCAATTCACTTTTAGAAACTTTGTAAACGCAAAGACTAAACTTGTTGGAATTCACCAACTTTACAATGTATCTCTTGCCCTTATGGTGCTTGAGCATTTTAAAGATGAATTCAATTTAACTGATGAGATAATTTTAGATGCTATATTCACAACTGAAAACCACGGCAGACTTGAAGTTATATGTGAAGAACCAGCAGTGCTCATAGATGGTAGTCACAATGCTGAAGCTATCGAAGCTCTACTACAATCTTTAAAAGCTTTTAAATACAACAGATTAATCGTTGGATTCAGTATCTTAAAAGACAAGGACTATGACTTTGTAATTTCAAAATTATCTTCTATCGCAGATGAACTTATAATCACTAACATAGATAATCCAAGAGCTTTCGAGCTTGAAGATTTGAAAAAAGAAGTCTTAAAGAAAACTGAAAATGTAACTGCCATAGCTGATAGAATCGAAGCTTATGAACATTCAAAAACACGTGCTAAAGAAGGCGACTTAGTGCTATGGTGTGGCTCTCTATACTTAATTAGAGAATTCAGACTTTACGAAAAAAACAGAAAATAATATTAAAAAATCCTTTCCGATTTTGATATGTACCCTCTTTACTGGACAAACCAGTAAGGAGGGTATTTTTATGAAATATAGTTATGAAATAAAAAAAGAAAGCGTGCAATTGTATAGAGATGGTAAATGGCCTGATACACCTGAAAGGACCAACGAAAAAAACTTTCATGATTCAATTAGAATATGGGTTAGGTTAGAAGAACTTCATGGACCAGAAATTTTAAAACATGGAAATAATATCAATTGGACACCTGATGAGAAATTAGAAATGGTATCTAAAGTGTTAGCTGGAAATTCCATAACATCTATAGCAGTTGAATATGGAATTAATCATGGACAGCTTTATTCATGGGTTAACAAGTATAAAAATTATGGATATAATGGTCTTGTAAATAAAAAGAGAGGTCGTAAATCTAAAAATACAAGTATGAAAAATAAAAATATCTATAAAGCAAAAGAACTTAATGAATCTGAAAGAGAAGAACTAATAAAACTTAGAGCAGAAAATGAATATATAAAAGCAGAAAATGAATATATAAAAGCAGAAAACGAAATAATAAAAAAAGAGATCGCCTTGAGAGAAGAACGTTACGCTGCGCAACTCAAGGCGAAAAAGCAGCGATTATCAAAGAACTCAAAGAAGAAGGATACAGACTAAAATATCTTTTAAAAGCTATTGATATGCCAAGATCAACATACTATTTTGAAATAAGTAAAGTTGATAAGATAAAGATTAAGAATAGTCACATTGCAGATAAAATAACTCAAATATTTAACTTCCACAAAGGAAGATATGGAGTAAGAAGAGTATATATGGAGTTGATAAATCAAGGTTATATCATAAATCATAAAAGAGTTCAAAGAATAATGCATGAGCTAAAACTATTTGGAAAAAGATCTAAGGAAAAATAATCACTCATATAAGGGGAAGGTAGGTAAAGTAGCTAATAATATAATAAATAGATATTTCAAGGCAGATAAACCTCTACAAAAATGGACCACAGATGTGTCAGAATTTAAATTCTCTTGGGGTAAATGCTACATATCTCCAATACTTGATATGTATACCAATGAGATAATCTCTTACGACCTATCCTTAAGTCCTAACTTAAATCAGATATCAAATATGTTGAAAAAAGCATTTAACAAATTTCCAAAACTAGATAACTTAATACTACATTCAGATCAAGGTTGGCAATACCAACATGAATATTATGTAAATGAGCTTAAAAAACATGGCATAAGACAATCAATGTCAAGAAAAGGTAATTGCTATGATAACTCCATAATGGAGACATTCTTTGGAAGATTAAAAAATGAAATTTATTATGGTTATGAAAAGAGTTATAGCTCTTTTGAAGAATTTTCAAAAGCAATAGAGGAATATATTTACTATTACAACAACGAAAGGATTCAATCAAAAACAAAATGGATGCCACCTACAAAATATAGGTTAGCATCCACTAATAATTAATTAAATATTGTGTCCAGTTTTATGGGTACACATCATTTATTTCAGAAAGGATTTTCTTTATTTATTTAGACTCCGCTAAGTTAGCTTTATCTATATATTCTTGAAGTTTTTTACCGTCTTTATTTAATTCCTCCAAACTTGTTCCATTTGTATTTAGAATTAAATCTACAGCTTCTCTTGTATATAAACCTATTTCTTTATTGCTATTAAAATATTTTAACTCACCCAAGTTATCAATCATTGCAAATGTGACTACTGCTTGGTCAAATAGATTTGCCTCACCTTCTCCGCTAAGGTTTACACTTAGTCCATAAGGTTCTTTTTCAGATTGAATTTCAATATTGTCATAAGCTAAGCCATTAGGATATTTTAATCCATCTACTATTGCTATAACTTTTGAATTGTCTCCAACATATTTTGTCTTATTTAATTGATACTCAGGAGTTTTTGTAGAGCACGCTACCAAAAGCAATGTCATTCCCAAAACTAAAAATATCTTTTTCATATTAGAATCCTACTATTATTCCGCCCATATCTGCATAGCCTGTTGCCAATCCCTTAGTATGAACTATCAAAATATCTTTGAAGTTATGAAGTTCTTTTACTTTGTCGGCTAACATTTGAGCTTTTTCAAGGCCCTCTGCATGGGAAATAACTAATATTCTCTCTTCTAAGTTATCAGCTAAGCTACCCAATTCTTTTGCAAGTTTTAATAGAGATTTTTTAAATCCTCTATTTATTTCATGAATTTCAATATCTCCATTTTTGTCTGGTTTCATTATTGGTCTTATGTTAAGCGCTGTTGCTACTAAACCTGTCGCCTTTTTAATTCTTCCATTTTTAATTAGATTATCTAAGTTTTCTAAAATGAAAAATGTTTCATTATTTCCTACTGCTTCTTCTATCTTTTCTATTTGAGCTTCGAAGCTAATTTCTTCCTTCATTATCTCGTCTATTTTAAGTATTAAAGAAAGTTGTCCGGCGCTTGCTGTCTTTGAATTTACGATATAAACTTGCTTATCTGGATGCTCTCTTAAATATTCCTCACGAGCTATTACAGCTGCATTGTTTGAGCCTGATAGCAGTTCTGATATTGTAACTATTATAATTTTATCTTCTTCACATTCATTTAGCTTTTCAAGGTAGTCATAAGGTGATGGACATGAAGTTCTAATTGGATTTTTAGAAGCTTTCATTGCCTCTATGAATACATTTAAATCTAAATTTTCGTCATCAACGTATTCTACTCCCTCTATTGCTATCTTAAAAGATACCAACAACACCCTAAGCTTTTCTTCTAATTCCTGACTTATATCGCAAGATGTGTCTGCTACTATTCTATAACTCATGTATCCCCCTAATTTAGTTTAAGCTCTATGAAATCAGCAAGTTCTCTCGCTTTTTCTTCCATTAGCTTTTCGTCTTCGCCCTCGATCATAACTCTGATTAAAGGTTCTGTACCGGATGGTCTAATTACCACTCTGCCGGTTTCTCCAAATTCATTTTCTATTTTTTCTATTTCTTCTTTTACCTCAGGAAAACTCATGTAGTTATTTTTTAAATCATTTCTAACTTTTGCATTTATTAAAACTTGAGGATATGAAGTCATTAAGTTGTTTAATTCACTCAATGGTTTTCCAGATTTCTTTGCAACTTCTAACAAGTGAAGTCCTGTAGCTAATCCATCTCCTGTTGTATTGTACTCTAAAAATACAACGTGGCCTGATTGTTCAGCTCCTATTACATAGTCCTTTGATATCATCTCTTCTAAGATATATCTATCACCTACTTTAGTTTGCACCAAATCCACTCCAATGGAGTTTAAATATTTCTTAAGTCCTATATTAGACATAATAGTTCCAACTGCTGTATTGTTGTTTAGTCTGCCATGTTCTTTTAGATATGTTGCACAAATTGCAAGTATGTGATCTCCATCTATGATGTTTCCCTTTTCATCCACTGCAATTATTCTGTCGGCATCTCCATCGAAACTCATGCCCATATCAGCCTTTGTTTCCAACACTAAATTTTGGATAATTCCAGGGTTTGTAGAACCACAGTTGTCGTTTATGTTCATACCGTTTGGCTTGTCGTTCACTACAACCACTTCTGCACCAAGTTTTTCCAAAACATTTTGTGCAATTTTATATAGAGCACCATTTCCTATATCTATTGCTATCTTCATGCCTGTCAAATCTACATTTGATATTTCTATTAAATACTCTTCATACTTATGAAGTAATTCTTCACTGTATTTCATAGACCCAACGTCTGCATGAGTTGCATTTTTGTATATTTTAGTATCGTCAAATATAAGTTCTTCAATTTGATCCTCAACTCTATCCGGCAATTTATATCCATCTGCTGAGAAAAATTTTATACCATTGTGTTCAAAAGGATTGTGTGATGCTGAAATAACTACACCAGCTAAGTACTCTCCAGTTCTTGTCAAATACGCTATACCAGGAGTCGGTATAACCCCTGTGACTTCTACATCTAACCCTATGGACATAAGCCCACTCACAAGAGCCGCCTTTAATAGTTCCCCTGATAGTCTTGTATCTTGTCCAACTATTACTTTGCCTTTTTTATCCTTTGACAATACATATCCCGCTGCTCTTCCAACTTTATACGCAAGTTGTGGAGTTAGTTCAAGATTTGCAACTCCTCTTATTCCGTCAGTTCCAAATAATTTACCCATTTCAACCTCTATTTTTTAAAATTTCTATAAGATATTCTTTTTTATTGAGCTGCGGTTTATCCAAGACGATTTCCTCAAGATACCTAAGTATCTCTCCTATCTTTCTGCCCTCACTATATCCGAGCTCTTTTATATCGTTGCCATTTAAACACAAAAATTTTTCTTTAACAGTGTCTTCTTTTAACAACTGTTTTATCCTATCTCTGCGATTAAGTAAAAAATCCATGTCTCTATCTGCTATTGTACACATTCTATCCGCAAGCATTAAGCTGTATAAGTCCAAAATGTTTTCCACACCAACTCTTCTTATCTGTCTTCTAAGAGCCTTGTCTGTCATTTCTTCATGAACTTTCATGTGCTCATAAATAAGAGTTTGAACTTGCTTTATAAAATTTTTCGAATAACCAAATTTTCTTAAAGCCTTTTCAGCTATCTCTGCTCCAACTTCGTCGTGTCCATAAAAATGGCCTTGTCCATTTTCATCTAAAGAAAAAGTTTTTGGTTTGGCAACATCGTGCAACATAGCTGCCATTCTCTGTTTTAAATTTACTTCGGTGCTATCTACCACACACTTTATATGCTCAAAAACTGTCTTGTCATGATATTTTGTCCTCTGTTCAAATCCAACACAGTCGTAGAGTTCCTCCAAAATATACTTTAAAGCCTTTGTTCTTGCTAATAATTCAAGTCCTCTTGACGGACTATCAGACAACAATATCTTATTCATCTCAGGCTTTAATCTCTCCGGAGCAACATTTTTTAAAAGATGTGAGTTTTCAAGTATCGAATTAAAAGTACATTCTTCAATCTGAAAATCTAACACGGTTGCAAATCTAATTGCCCTAACCATTCTAAGTGCGTCTTCTTTAAATCTCTCATCTGGATTTCCAACTGCCCTTATGATTTTATTCTTTAAATCATCTCTTCCACCATGCAAGTCTATAATGTCTTTGTCCATAGCCATTGCATTTATGGTCAAGTCTCTACGTGTTAAATCTTCTTCTATTTTATTTGAAAACATAACTTTATCGGGATGCCTTGAATCACTATATCCCTGTTCAGTTCTGTAAGTTGTTATTTCAAAAGTTTCATCTTCAAATATAACGGTGATAGTTCCATACCTTTTGCCTAAGCTAAGTGTCTTATACCCTTTAAACACTTCTATTATTTCATCAGGCAAAGCATTTGTAGTTATATCATAGTCATCCGGTTCCTTTCCAAGCAGTAAATCTCTTACACAACCTCCGACCATATATGCCTCATATCCAGATTTTTTCAATCTTATGAGTATTTGTTCAATTTTACTTTGCATTATATCACCTTTTTATTATTATACCATATTCATTGCAATTCGGTTAATAGAGAGGTGTTACTTGTTGGGAAATAAAGTGGTATAATGTACCAAAAGGAGGATTACATGAAAAAATTAATAATAACTACTCTAATGCTTAGTTTGATGCTAAGTGCATGTAATAAAAACCCAGCTGAGCCAACTTCAAACTCTACTAAGAGTTCAAGTGTTGAAGTATTGACAAACCAAAACGATGGTGAGAAAGTTACCAAAGCTGAAGATACTACAGATGAAAAAGATAAAAAGAATACTGAAGATAGTGAAACTAAAAAAGATGAAGTAAAAGATACCAACATAGCTTCTTTAATTAAAAGTGCAGATTACATATCTCGCATTCGTGTAACTGCAGTTGGTACTTCTACTGATGTAAACTTTATTGAAGATTACAAAGGTGATCTTTCAAATATCGTATTAGATATTCCTAAGGGATTAAAAGAAAACAGAGAATATATTTTATTCTATACAGATGGAAAAGACGGTAAGATAGTGCCTGTATCTGAAGACTCTGCTTTTATAGAGTTAAGCGGTGTTGATGACAGTAGACTTAAATATTTAGATAGGGAGTTCGGAGTTAAATCCACTCCAGGAATAGTAGAAACTACAGATTCAAAAAAATCTACAACTAAGGACTCAAAAGATTCTACTACAAAAAAAGATACTACTAAGACTACAACAAAAGACACAACTAAAACTACAACCAAAGAAACTAAATCTTCCACTACAGAAGATAAGACTACTAAAGAGACTGTAAAGTCAACTAAAGAGACTAAACCATCTACAACTGACGAAAAGACAACTAAGGATACAAAGACAACTAAAGAAACTACTACAAAGGAAAAATAAGGAGTTTATAATGAAAAAATTTCTAATACTTTGTCTTGTATTACTCATGGCAACACCCGTATTCGCCAAGGACATAACAATCACTCTTGATGGCAAGGAAATTAAGAGTGATGTGGCTGCCTATATCGAAAAAGATAGAACTTTAGTGCCTATAAGATTCATTTCAGAAAACTTAGGTTATGGTGTCAAATGGAATAACGAAACCAGAGTTGTTACAATATCTGACTCAAATAAAAAAATCGAATTGAAAATCGATTCAAAAGATATCAATGTTGATGGAAAGATTTCAAAAATGGATGTTGCTCCGGTTATAAAGAAAGATAGGACATTTGTTCCGCTTAGATTTGTAGCTGAGTATATGGGATTGAACGTGGATTGGGACGCTAAGACTTACACAGTTATCTTAAAAACAACTCAAGCCAAACCATATATCTCTGAAATCAACTCTCTTTTAAAAGAATTAAATTTAAAAAACGAAGAGTTGAAAAAATATTTCTATGCAGAAGAGACTAAGCATTCAAGAAATGAAATAGAAAGTAAATTTGAAGTTTTAAGAAATGATATTCAAACTATTTTGGATAAGATAAGAAATATGAATGTGCCTGCAGAAAATACAATGAGCCACAAGCTAATCTTAGAAGCTTCAGATTTGACATCTGAAATCTTAAAAGAATATAGAATTGGAATTTTGGATGGCGATAGCTCTCACGCTAGAAAAATTGTTGAACTTCAAACTAAACTTGCCGTAAAAACACACGAAGTTGCGAATGCACTTGAAGCTGAAAAAAATGGTAAAGTTTATACTCCGGATGTAGACACTCAAATCTTTAATAGAGCCGGAGAAATCGACAAAAACAAAAATCCATTGGATGATGAATTAATACAAAACTTATTAAAGAAAATATAATTTTTGCCCCTTAAACTTTTATGTTCAAGGGGTTTTATAATGCCATTTTTAATTAGTAACAAGAATCTTGATTCCTTCACAACTCAAAAATTGAAAATTGCATAAAAAAAGAGTGCTCCTAAAGCACTCTATCTCAAACCTAAAAGGTGTAATATTTCTTTTTTATATTCTAAAAATTCTTTTGTGAGTGTAAAATCGCCCTCACTACTTTTAATAACAATTTCATTTTCGATTTTACCTGGCGAACCTATCATCAAATATATTCTATCTGACATTTCAAGTGCCTCGTCAATATCATGCGTTATAAATATGGTAGAGAGATTTAATCTTTGACTAATCTCTTTGTACCACTTGTGCATTTCTTTTTTAGTTATTGCATCGAGTGCGCTAAAAGGTTCATCCAATAGTACAACTTCTTCTGATGCAAAATAAGTTCTTAAAAAAGCTGCTCTTTGTCTCATTCCTCCCGAAAGAGAATTTGGATAAGACTTTTCATATCCAAGCAGTCCAAACATTTCTAAATACTCATTTGCCTTTTTAACTGCAATATTTTTTTTAACCCCTTTTATTCTAAGCGGTAAAATTATATTGTCTAAAATTGTCTTTTGTTCTATCAACAAATCTTTTTGGAGCATATAGCTTATGTGCCCAGGCTTTGCAGTTATCTCTTCGCCTTTTAATATAACCTCTCCGCTGTCTGGGCTTTCAACTCCCGAAATTATATTAAAAAGAGTGGTCTTTCCCACTCCACTAAGACCTAAAAGGGAGATTATCTCTCCCTTTCTTAAGTCTATGGATATATCTTCTATTATCTTCTTACTCTCATAAGATTTTTCTACATTTTTTACTTCTAATATTTTCATTTTATTCCGGTAAATATTCGTTGCTAAATCCGAAGTCTGCTGGAATTTCTTTTTCTATTAGACCATTTTCAAATAGCCAAGCATAGAAATTGTTCCAACGAGTTGAGTCAAACTCGCCCCATCTTTTAGCCTCTGAAATATATTCATCTTTTAAATATTCTTGACTTGCCATAACTAATGCTGAATCAAGTTCAGGATTGTCTTTTAATAAAATTTCTGCTGCTTCTTTTGGATTTTCAATTGAGTATTCATATCCTTTTTTAAGCGCTCTTAAAAATGCCTTTGCAGTTTCCGGATCTTCTTTCAAAAACTCATTGTTTGCAATTATTGTTGGAGTGTAGTAGTCAAAAACAGGATTTATATCTTTGAATGCAAAATAATCTACTGCAACATTTTTAACTTGCGCTGCAATTCCATCCCAACCATAGAATATCCAAACAGCATCTATATCATTTCCCAAACCTGTAAATATATCTGAATAGTTTGATGGTACTAATTGCACTTTAGAAAAATCTCCGCCATCTTTTTCAACAACATTTTTTATCATAGCTTGTTCCACTTCCATTCCCCAAGTTGCATATTTTTTACCTTCCATGCCCTTAGGTCTGTCCATTCCATTTCCCTTTAGAGAAACTATTCCTGATGTATTGTGTTGTACAAGCGCTGCAATATTTGTTACAGGAAGTGGTTCATCTTGTGCATAAGCTGCTGCTATTGTATCTTGATAGTCGATACCCACTTGAGCTTTTCCTGATGCTACAAGCACTGGTGCTCCGTCTTGTGGTGGTTGAACTATGTTTAACTCGATTCCTTCTTCTGCAAAGTATCCAAGTTCTTTTGCAACATAAATTCCTGTATGATTTGTGTTTGGAGTATAGTCTAAAACAAGTGTCAATTCCTTTGTACCGTCTTTAGACTCTTGTTTTTCTCCACACCCAACCAATAACATCATACCTATTAAAATTAAACCTATGATTTTCTTCATTTTCTATTCTCCTTTTTTGTTTTTAACCACGGCATGCTCAATCGTTGAACTAAATCTACCATTTGAATTAAAAGTATACTCAAAATTGAAATTAAAAATATTACTGCAAACATCCTATCAAAAGCATACGACTTTCTAACCCTTGTCATATAAACTCCCAAACCGCTATATCCGCCTAGCCACTCAGATATAACTGCTCCAACTATTGAATACGCTGCAGATATTCTAAGACCCGCAAAGAAATATGATTTCACATGCGGCAATTTGGCATACCATAAAATCTGTAGCTTATTCGCTCCCATAGACCTAAACAATTTTATGACATCCGGATCAACCGACTTAAACCCATCCAAAACTCCAATAGTTATCGGGAAAAATGTAACCAACACTATCAATACTATTTTGGCTTTCATTTCATATCCAAACCACAAAACCAATAGCGGTGCTATGGCAACGGTTGGTATAGTCTGAGTTATTATCAAAATTGGATAGAGAGCCTTATATAAGAAGTTGAAATTCTCCATTACAAGTGCCATCACAAACCCTAATCCAACTCCAATTCCAAGACCTATAAAAGCTTCAGCCAAAGTTACTTTTGAATGCTCTAATAGAAGTGGAAAGTCTCCAACAAATGCCTTAACCACATCAATCGGCCCCGGCAACATATACGAAGGCATAAATCCCAAGCCGGATAGTAATTGCCAAATTAATAGAATACTTAAAATTCCAACAGCGGGTAGAATTCTATTTATGGTATTTAGATATTTTTTCATCTGTTGTCAAAATATGTTTCTCAGGACTGTAGACAAGCTTTATATACGAACTCACAGAAGGAGCTCCAGCTTCTATAGCTTTTAATTGACTAAATTTTATAATAGCCATTATGTCTTCTAAATCCCCTTCAACTGTAGTTTCAAAAGGCCCAACATAGTATTCAAGACCAGTTGAATCAATATAAGCTATGACTTCATCTACAATTCTTACAACTTCTTCATCACTCTCAACTCTTGGTAGAGTTTGAAGCGCCAATGCACAATTCATATAATTCCTCCAAATAAAAAAACTATAGCTATAGCTATAGTGAGTATAAAAAACACTTCCCTACGCTAGCATTACCTATCAGGTTCCAAGGGTCATCTTTAAGATTCTCAGCTTTCGCTCCCCTAGTGAAAAAATATTTAATTTACTTTTACATTATAGCACAAATGAAAATTTATATTATAATGATTTTATACACGTTAGGAGAAAATTATGCTTATAAATGCACATGACCACTTTAATTTTTACAAAGATATAAATTCAGGTTTGAGGACAATTGAAGAAAATAAAATATACACTCTTGTAAACTCTATGACATTTGAAGAATATATTGAACTAAAAAATAAATATTCCTCACATCCACTTATCAAAATCGGACTTGGTATTCACCCTTGGAAAGTGGATGAAAAAACAGATTTGTCCATCTTAGAAAATGAAGTTTCAAATTGTGATTTCATAGGAGAAATAGGACTTGATTTCTATTGGGACGAAAGAATCGATATGTATAAAAGACAGGAGATAATCTTCGAAGAGTTTTTAAAATTAGCTGATAAGTATAAAAAAGTTGTAAATATTCATACCAAAGGAGCCGAACGAGAAGTCCTTGATTATTTAAAAAAATACAATACAAAGTCCATTATCCATTGGTATAGTGGCGATATCTCTCTAATAAAAGAATATCTTTCCATCGGCTCTTACTTTACCATCGGCCCCGATGCAGGATATTCTAAACTTACAGATGAAATAATAAAGCTGTTGCCTCTTGATAGAATATTAACCGAAACAGATGGTCCCACTTCAATTGAATGGTTGAATGGTATCTATACAGAGAGCGACTATATTTTAAAAATTTTAGAGCACATATCCAAGCTTAAAAATATTTGCATTTCAGACTTGAAACAAATAATCTACCAAAATTATTTGTCCCTAAATATAAAATAGACAAGCCTTAAAATGATGTGTACCCATAAAACTGGACACAATATTTAATTAATTATTAGTGGATGCTAACCTATATTTTGTAGGTGGCATCCATTTTGTTTTTGATTGAATCCTTTCGTTGTTGTAATAGTAAATATATTCCTCTATTGCTTTTGAAAATTCTTCAAAAGAGCTATAACTCTTTTCATAACCATAATAAATTTCATTTTTTAATCTTCCAAAGAATGTCTCCATTATGGAGTTATCATAGCAATTACCTTTTCTTGACATTGATTGTCTTATGCCATGTTTTTTAAGCTCATTTACATAATATTCATGTTGGTATTGCCAACCTTGATCTGAATGTAGTATTAAGTTATCTAGTTTTGGAAATTTGTTAAATGCTTTTTTCAACATATTTGATATCTGATTTAAGTTAGGACTTAAGGATAGGTCGTAAGAGATTATCTCATTGGTATACATATCAAGTATTGGAGATATGTAGCATTTACCCCAAGAGAATTTAAATTCTGACACATCTGTGGTCCATTTTTGTAGAGGTTTATCTGCCTTGAAATATCTATTTATTATATTATTAGCTACTTTACCTACCTTCCCCTTATATGAGTGATATTTTTCCTTAGATCTTTTTCCAAATAGTTTTAGCTCATGCATTATTCTTTGAACTCTTTTATGATTTATGATA
>NZ_FWWR01000003.1 GCF_900176115.1 Peptoniphilus asaccharolyticus DSM 20463
TCTAGATATTATATAGCAATCCTAGTTGAAAATAGAAAGTCGGAAAGCGTAACACCAGCAATAATAAATGCATTAAAAGATTATCCAAAGAATTAGTAAAACAATAACCTTTGATAGAGGTAAAGAATTTTCAGAATTTGAGAAAATAGAAAAGAATTAGGATGCAAAACTTATTTTTGTTGATCCCTATTGTGCATGGCAAAAAGGTACAAATGAAAATAGTAACGGACTTTTGAGGGAGTTTTATCCTAAGGGTATGGATTTATCAGAAGTGAATATTGATGAATTAAATTATAACTTAAGTTTAATGAATAATAGACCTAGAAAATGTATAAAATATAAAACACCTAAAGAAGAACTTTTTGGTCTCTTACCATAGGTGTTGCATTTGATTTGACAATTCGTCTGCATAAAAATATCTGTTAGAGATTTACTCCCCAACAGATATTATAGAGCCTATTTTCCGATTAGTGTATCAAGTCTTGCTTTGTCAAAACCTACGATTTCTTCAGTTCCAACAACTATTACTGGAACTCCTGAATATCCTTTTTCCATTAATTCGCTTCTTGCTTGAGCATCGTTTTGAACGTTCTTTTCTTCAAATTCGATTCCCTTTTCTTTTAAATAGTCCTTTGCCATTGTGCAATATGGACATGTATTTGAAGTGTAAACTGTAATCTTTTCCATTTTATATTCCCCCTTAATTTCTTATTGAATTATACCCTTATTTTTGTTTATTAATCAACCTAACTTATGCTTTGCATGTACAAGGCCATCTTCAAATATGCATTGTATATGCTCGTCATCTAAGGAATAGATTGCATTTCTTGCAACTCTCTCCACTCTTATTATGTTATGACTTCTCAAAACAGCCAATTGATGTGAAATTGAAGACTGACTCATCTCCAATACATTTGAAATGTCCGTTACATTCATCGGGCCTTTTGATAATGCATAGAGTATTTTTATACGAGTTGGATCACTCATTGATTTAAAAATTATTGAAACTTTATCAATCAAATCAGTGGACTCAGCAAACTCTCTGATGTCTTGTTCTTTGTCCATCTAATCACCTCAAATTTGTGGAAAATTTATAGTAAGTATTATGAACTCTTCTGGTGTTAAAGTTTCAGCTCTTCTCTTTGAATCTATATTAGATATTTTTAGCACATTTTCTATAGTTTCCTTGCTTATATCAAAACCATAAGTTGATAGAGAATTTATTAAAGTCTTTCTTCTCTTTGAGAATGATGCTTTGACAATCTTAAACATCTTTTCTCTGTCTATCTCTACCAAATCATCTTTTAATTTAAATCTAACAACGCCTGAATCCACTCTTGGCTTTGGCATAAATACTGTGCTCGGTACGTCAAATTCATACCTTACATCAGAGTAGAACTGAACGAATACAGAGAGTGAACCATAGTCCTTTGTTGATGGCTTTGCAGAAAATCTTCTGGCAACTTCTTTTTGAACCATTACTGTTATGGACTCTGCTTTTGTCTGCTCTATAATCCTAGTTAGGATAGGTGTAGTTACATAATAAGGTAAGTTTGAAACTACTACAAAGCTCTCTCCATTAAATTCTTCATCTAGTACTCCCAAGTCCAATTTTAAAAAGTCGTCGTATATAACTTTTACATTTTCAAAATTTAGAGTTTCTTTATGAACAGGAATAAGAGTTTTATCTATTTCTATTGCCAAAACCTTTTTAGCTCTCATTGCCAATTCTTCTGTAAGAGTACCTAAGCCAGGTCCTATTTCAAGGACATTTTTACCTTCGACTTCTGATACATCCACAATTTTTCTGACTATGTTTCCGTCTATTAAAAAGTTTTGTCCCAATGATTTTGAAAATTTAAAACCATATTTATCTAATATTTCTACCACTCTATGTGGCTTATAAAGTCTTTCCATTTAAACCTACTTTTTCAGTACTTTTTCTGCTGAATCCACAGCCTCTTCAAATTCTTCAACTGTGATTTTAAATCCATTTAATTTATTCAACATTTGTTTGGCATTTCCATGCCCTATTTTTAAAATATCTCCTATGAGCTCTCTCTTGGCTTTTGAGTCCGGTCTTCCAGTGAGTCCATAAGTCATCAATATAGACTCGTTAAACAAGTCCATCTTCTCTTCAAAATCAGGTCTTGCATTCATTATAGCAACTCTTATATCTTCAGCCTTTGCGTTTTCAATTCCTATGTTGTCCTTTTTAGTAGCCTTGGACTGTGGTAGGAATGCGTGCTTTACACCTTTTATCTGCGAAGATATGTCACTTCTTATTTTCTTCCCCATATAGTCAGGGTCGGTGAAAATTATGAGCCCACGTTTTTTCTGAACATCTTTCAACTGGTTTATAAGTCTTTTCCCATAACCAAAACCATGAGTTTGAATCACATCACATTCAAGAGCACCTTTAACCGCTGTGACATCGTCTCTGCCTTCTACGACTATTACTTCTTTAATCATTATAGAACCTCTTTGCATTTTCAGCAGTAATGTCTATTATCTCCTGAGCTTTCATTCCTCTTAGCTTTCCAATTTCTTTTGCTGTGTGTTTTATAAACATCGGCTCGTTACGCTTGCCTCTCATAGGTGTTGGAGCAAGGTAAGGAGAGTCTGTTTCCAACAATAAAAACTCTAAAGGAACTTCTTTTGCTACTTCCTTAGGGTGTACAGAGTTCTTAAAAGTAACCGCCCCGCCAAGTGCAATATAGCACCCAAGTTTTATATATTCTCTCATCATCTCAACTGATTGTGTGAAACAATGTATCAAAACTTTTAAATCAGGATATTTTTGTTTAGCCTCTTTTATTATAGATAATTTATCATAACAAGTGCAACATAAATAAACTCATAGCTAATCAGCTGTGTTAATATGTAAGTGACCAAACAAAACATATTAAAAGGAGTGATTAACTATGAGC
>NZ_FWWR01000008.1 GCF_900176115.1 Peptoniphilus asaccharolyticus DSM 20463
ATTAATTAATTTTAAATCATAAGGTCTATTCGTAACTAATAGTTCATAGTCAATTTTTTCTTTTATATGACTTTTGACTTTAAAAAATAGATGGATAGGATTAGATGGATATTCCTCCTTAAAAATAATCTCTGTAGAACTCTTTGTAGTATTCTTTGTATTTGTATTACATTTTGGTGTAGGGGTATCATACATTTCAGTGTAAGATGGTGTTACGTTTTGATGTAATACCTCATTTTCAGTACTATTAATATCTTCAACATCTTGAATATCATTAGCATTATAGGTGTTACATTCTAATGTATGATCTACTATATATAAAGAAGCTTCTATTTTAGCATGATCTTCTTCAGCATAAGTTAGCTCTATTAATTTAGTAACGCTCATATCTAAATATAATACATTTGGTATTTTAGTATATGTTTTAGTAGTAATAGTTTTAAAAACCCTTGAAAGTACACCTATTTTTTCTAAAAATACTATAGCAGATTGAACTTCTCTTTTTGTTAAATTGAGTTTTTCTGAAAGCTCCTGATAATTTTTTTGAAGTAATTCCATCTTAAATTTCTTTCTATAACCTATTATTTTTCCTGTAGCATCATTTACAATTTCTTGAGGTCTATACCAATATACAACTTCTCCTAAAACGGCTATAGCTGGGTGATGAGGTTTACCATTTTCTCTTATAACAGTTTTATACCAACGCACGGGAATTACATTACCCGTAATATTTAATTTTTGTAAAGCATCAACTATTTTACTTCCTGTATTACATATCATATTTAAAATCCTTTCTTTATTTATAAATCTAACAGTGTTATTTGTAAAGCTTCCCCTATTTTCACTTTTTCTCTTTTTATTAAATTTCTCTTTTCTAACTCTAATAAAGTTTTTGTTGCGGTCATATTGCTACACTTTATATATTTTTGGACATCATTTAACCCAAAATTTATTTTAATTTTTCCCCGATTAGTTAAGTTGTACAAAATTATGTAGATCAACTTAGAATTAACATATAAATCTTTATATTTTTCATTAAAAATTTCTTTAGGGACAAGATATTTTTTATTGTTCATTTTTCCTCCATATACTATTTTTTGAGCGTATAATCCGCTCTTAATTGCTTAATTTAAGTCATAGTTTAGTATTGTCAAAAATTTTTAGACTCTTAGAAAGCGGATTATAGCTTCATTTTTATTAAATCTTCGTTAAAATCTTTATTTTTAGGAAATATTTCTATACAATTATAATTTTTATATTTATTTTTGACTTTTTCATTAAAAATTTTTCCTGCATTATCATTATCAACGCAGAAGTATATATTTCTGATATCTTTATATTTAAGTAAATTCTCATATAAACAAATCTCTTTTAAACCTGCCATAGAAATAAGAACAGAATCTTCTTTGACATTCATAAACTCATAAAAACTCATTAAATCTATAGCAGATTCAAAAAGATAAATAGAATAAATTCTATCAATATTACCTGGTATAAATCCAAAACCTAGGTTATTTTTTTGTGAGATGTTAATATAGCGTTTATCCCCTATACCTTTCCTTTCGATTCCTACTACTTCATCTTTAATATAATCCTTAAAGATGAAACAACAATTCATATGAGCGTCCTGTTTAAGCAGACCTTCTGTATAAAATATATTCACTGTAGACATATTTAGTTTCCTTTTGTTTATTAAGTAATCAAATACATATGTTGGTTCAATAAATTCATTTTCATTAAACTTAAAATTGTTACTTGTATCTTCTTTATATTCTTTAGAAGCAGGAACAAAAGTATTAGAAGTATTGTTTAAAATGCTTTTTGCATGCTTAAAATCAACATTATAAAGAGCCATAATGAAATTTATAATATCTCCATTTTCCCCTCTAGAATTCCAATAAAACTCATTCTTGTAACTATCTATTACAAGAGAATTGTGTTGTTTTAAAGATCTCCACCTTCTGTTACCTACCAACTCAATCCCTTGTTTATTGCAAAAATCTACTATAGATATCTTTTTAAAATCAAGATTATCTTTCAGGAAACCGAAAGCCCCACTCTACTCTAGGCATAGTATTTTTTATGAAAAAAATCCCTGAATAATTAGTTCCTTTTTTAGAAACCAGGTCATTAAAAGTTACTTCTTTATTCTTTAATATTTTTTTAGCTGTACTCAAATTGATTTTTTTGCCATACCTTTCAAAGAATTTATCATTTTTCCATATGACAAATGGACATTTTTCTTCACTATTATAGTTACTGCAATAGTAAGATTTTTTAGCTTCATAAACATCAGCCCCACAAACAGGACATTTACCTATACTTTCCTTTTTTGCATTGACGAATTGTCAAATCAAATGCAACACCTATGGTAAGAGACCAAAAAGTTCTTCTTTAGGTGTTTTATATTTTATACATTTTCTAGGTCTATTATTCATTAAACTTAAGTTATAATTTAATTCATCAATATTCACTTCTGATAAATCCATACCCTTAGGATAAAACTCCCTCAAAAGTCCGTTACTATTTTCATTTGTACCTTTTTGCCATGCACAATAGGGATCACAAAAATAAGTTTTGCATCCTAATTCTTTTTCTATTTTCTCAAATTCTGAAAATTCTTTACCTCTATCAAAGGTTATTGTTTTTACTAATTCTTTTGGATAATCTTTTAATGCATTTATTATTGCTGGTGTTACGCTTTCCGACTTTCTATTTTCAACTAGGATTGCTATATAATATCTAGATTTTCTTTCTGCTAAAGTTACGAAACAACATCTACTTTTCCTTTTATGATCTAATCTGCCTGATTCCACTGTATCTGCTTCCCAGTGGCCTAATTCTTGCCTTCTGTATATCTCTTTAGGTCTTTTCTTAATTGTTCTACCTTTATCATTGAATTTTCCTCTTTTTTCTGCTGGCCTTTTAAATTTAGCTTTTCTTCTCAAATTTTTCATACTAGTTTTTGGCAGCTTTTTGGCGTGTATCATTCTATATATCGTTGATGTAGATGGTAATTCATGAATCTCATTTGTGTTTCTATTTGATATTTGTTCAGGGGACCAATGTTCGTTAATCTTTACAGTTAAATAATCAATAACATCTTTAGAAAATTTACTTTTTCTATGGCAGTCTTTTCTTCTATCAATATATTTATCATTTGCCTTTATCGGAAAGTACTTAGTGTAACTTCCCCTACTAACTTTTATCTTAGATGAATTTCTTTTAATTTCTCTAGATATTGTACTAGGTGACCTTTTAAGTGCTTGTGCAATTTTCCTTATACTCATTCCTAAATTTAAAAATTGGTAAATACAAGATCTTTCTTCTATGGTAAGATGGTTATAGCTCATAGTTAATCACTCCTTTTAATATGTTTTGTTTGGTCACTTACATATTAACACAGCTGATTAGCTATGAGTTTATTTATGTTGCACTTGTTATGATAAATTATCCATTAAAATTTTCAGCTTTTTCAGCATTACTAGAAGTAAGTTTTGTGATTTTATTTTTAACATCATTTATAAAATCTTGTTTATTTAGTTTTCCATCTTCTATCTCTTTTAATTTTTCTTCCATTTTTGCTGTTAATTCTGGAGATTTTATTTCTTCAGATACATTTTGAATCAACTTTTTACCTAATTCTGTTGGGTGAAGGAATTTATTTTTCCTTGTAACATAATTATTTTTTATTAAATTTTCTATAATATTTGCTCTAGTTGCAGGAGTACCTAATCCTCTTTCTTTGACATAAGCTTTTAATTCTTCATTTTCTACAACTTTTGAAATATTTTCCATAACAGATAACAAAGAACTTTCAGTATAGTATTTTTTAGGAGTAGTAACTTTTTCTTCTATTTTCTTTTCCAAAAGTCTTACATTATTACCTTCAAATATACTTGAAGGTATTTCTGTATATTCGCTATCATTTTTTGCATTTAATAGCTCTTTAAGAATAATATTAAAACCATCATCAACTATGCTTGTGATATTCCTTTTAAAAACTAATCCTTCATTTAAAATTTCAATACTTGTTTTAGATAAAGTTTGAGGTTCAGAAAAAGCAACTAAAAATCTTACAATTATAAGTTTTAACAAAGAATTTTCATCATTAGTTAATTCTATATTATTAATATTAACTATATTTTCAGTTGGAATTATTGCGTGGTGGTCAGATACTTTATCATTATTTATAGTATTTTTAAAATTCATACCTCTATTCAAATTATCTTCTGCAAATTTCGAACCTTCAGCATAATTTTCTTTAATGTATGTTGTAATTAATTTAGCTACATCTTGCATATCATCAGTTAAATATCTTGAATCTGTACGAGGATATGTTACAATTTTTTTACTCTCATACAGTCCTTGCAAAATATCTAAAGTCTTAGATGCAGTAAACCCATAAATATCATTAGCATCTCTTTGTAGAGAAGTTAAATCATAAAGTAGAGGTGGATTTTTTTAGAAGTAATGTCATCTCTTTTTGTAACTTTACCAAATGGACTAACTTTATTTAATAAACTTTCTAAATTTTCTTTATCCTTAAACTTGCTTTCTTCATTAATATAAAGCTTTGTGTCTAATCCATCATAATTAGCTATTAGCTCATAATAATTTTCTGGTTTAAAATTCTTAATTTCATCATCTCTTTTTACTATTAAATTAAGTGTTGGAGTTTGAACACGCCCTACTCTTAGTGTTGTTCCATGCCTTAATGAATATAATTCGGTATAATTCATTCCATATAACCAATCTGTTTCAGCTCTTGCTTCAGCAGATAATTTTAAATTATCAAATTCTCTATTATCTTTTAGATTATTAAACCCATTTGTAATAGACGCTGAAGTTAAAGAGCTTATCCATAATCTTTTTACTGGAATGTTCGTTCCTATCATGTCATAAATATATGAAAAAATAAGTTGACCCTCACGCCCTGCATCAGTTGCACAAATAATTTCATTTACATTAGTATTTAATATAAGCTCTTTGATTACATTAAATTGTACTTTTGTTTTACTATTTATTGTTTTTTTAAATTCTTTTGGTAAAATTGGTAAATGATCGAAACTCCATTTTTTATATTTCTCATCATATTCATAAGGGTTGGCTAAAGAAACCAAATGTCCTATAGCCCACGTTACTATATAGTCATCTCCTACATAGTAGGATAATTCTTTTTTACTAGCTCTTAATTCTCTAGCTATATCTTTTGCTACACTTGGTTTTTCTGCTATAACAAGTTTCATAAGTTCACCTCATTTTCTTTTTCTTCTTTGTTATCTCCTAATAATTCCTGGAGATCTATTCCTTGTTCATTAGCTTTTCTTAAGATTTTTTCGTATTCATCAACTTTAATCTGCATTTTTATTTTTTCTAAACTATCTTTTTTTCTCTGAATTTCATCACTTAATCTTTGTTTTTTTAATTCTAAAGAATTAATTTGATTTTCTAATTTATTCCTTTGTTCAATCAATTTATTCATAGTCTCACCTTAGAATTGATCTTTATAAAGAAGTTTGTCTTTATTTTTATATATAAAGAACCCACATCCTCCAATAATAGCTACAACTATAACCGGAAAAATTATTCCCTTTTTATTTTTTTCTTTTTTAGTTTGATTTACCTCACTATCTTTTTTTAAAGTCTCTTCTAGCGAAGATTTAGGTAATTCAACTGTTATGTTCTTTTTAGTATCTTGATCAGCATAAACATTTAATACATTTGCATCATACTTAATCAAATCATCATTTTTTTCTGTTTTAATCTCTACTACACTATAAGTTCCTATAGGTAGTGGTTTTGAAAAATAATAATTGTTCTGTTTGTTTAAAATAACAGAGTCTTCATATTTATCACCATTAAATTTAACAGTAATATCTCTATTAAAACCTTCAGGAACTTTTGCTATAAAGCTAATTGTCCCCATAGCTAATGAATCTTCAGTATTTTCTTCTATTGTTTCTGCTTCTTGTACATTATTTACTGACTTCTCTACAATAACTGGCTTTTCTATTATTTTAGGTTTATCCTTAACTATCTTCTTAACTTCTCTTACTTCTTTTAATATTTGATCTTCAGTATTTGAGTTAAGATTCTTTTTATCAGTGGAATTTTTTTCTTCAGTAATTTTCCCAGTAGAATCTTTAACCCTATAACTACCATTATTGTCAAGCTCTACTGTTCCCACATCAGTCTTTATTACTTGTCCTTTATCTGTATATTCAACAGAGTATGCTCCGTCTGTATGAGCTTTTATATTTGGGTCATAATTTGTACTCTGACCATTATTAAAAACTTTCTTTTCTCCATTATGTTCTATGACTAGAGGTTTACCTTGTTCAACTGTTACTTTCGTTCCTTCACTTTCGAAACTTGTCGCATAAACTCCTGTTTCAAACCCTAAACTTCCAATAATTGTTAATGCTAAAGTTACTTTTACTAAATTTTTATTCATTAATTTTCCCCTTTTCTGTATAAAAAAACTGTCTTTCATATTTATAGAAAGACAGTTAAATTGATTTATTTTAAATCTTATGATATATTCTACTTAAAGAGGACACCGTTTAAGACGGTCGCCCTATAGATGATTATTATTAAAACCACCCGTAGTTGCGATACAGGTGGTTTTTTCATTTAACTACTTATTTTTATTAAGTGTTAAGATGATGACTACTAGTGTTGTAAACTCTATTATTATTGATAGAATTTCATAATCACTCATAGCCATTCCTCCTAATATGTTTATTAGGCGACCATCTGTATGTCCTCATTTACATTATATCATACTGTCTTTTATTATTTAATTTTCAACTTTTCAGATACTATTTTTATAAAAACTGCGTAGGATCTGTATGTTTCCCATTTATTCTAACTTCAAAGTGAATATGTGGACCTGTAGAGACTCCAGTTGAGCCTATATTAGCTATATTATCTCCTGCTTGTACTCTATCTCCTATGCGTACATTAACGTTGCTACAATGGGCGTATAACGTAGTTATTCCATTCCCATGGTCAACTACTACATAATTTCCATAACCATTCCCTTTTGTTCCTGCAAAAATAACCGTTCCTGCCTTAGCTGAATATATAGGACTTCCATTTGCTCCTGGAATATCTATTCCTGTATGAAATTTTTTAGTTCCATACACTGGGTGAATTCTATATCCATATTTTGAAGAAATTCTAGGATTTCTGCTGCCATTAGGGCTTATCATTTTTCCACCAAATTTTGCAATTTGTTCAGCAGTTAAGCTTGCCCCAGGAGTTCCTGTAAAACCTCCAGTAAGCTCTGAAAATTCCCCGCTTCCATCAGGCAAGTTAATGCCTAATCTATTAGCTTGTTCTTGAATAGAATCTACTTCAAGTAAATTATCAATCCATTCAAGATCATCTTTAAATTCCTTTTCTCCATAAATTACTCCATTTTTTAACCATTCTTTAAACTTGCTTCTATTTAGCTCATTCTTTAAATCATTGTAATATTTTGTTTCACCTATTATAGTTAGACGTCTTTTCGGTACTTGAACTGTATATCTCTCGCCTCTTTGACCATACCTTACTTCACTAACATAATATGTGCTTTCTTCAGTTCTATAAGATAACATCATTTCTAAAAGCTCTTTCATATACTCAAGTTCTTTATTGCCCTTTTTAACTTCTCTTTGACTATATACTCCGCTTATTCCTGCTTTGCCATCTACATAGATATCAATGTTTCTTCTACCAAATCTATTAGCCTCTTTTGAATTTGCTAGGAGAACATCAATCCTATTTCCTTTGATTGCTCCTCCAGTGTCATCAGCTATAAATACGCCTTTGTTGGGATAATCTTTAAAAAATGGAATGTATATTTTTGTTCCTAAAGGAATAACTTTAGGATCAACCGCTATATATTTATATGCTTCTAATTTATTTCCATTGGCTGTTAAATTAGATCCACCATTTTCTCCTGGACTAGGTGTATAAGCTGTAGCTTCCACAGTTATCTTTTTCCCTGCTCCTTGTCCGCTATTTTCTTTAGATGAAATTTCTCTACCTGAGCTGCCCATATCCGATACATTTACAGAAGGATCTATTATTCTGTAATATCCTGAATACCTCCATTCCGAATTATCCGAATATAAAATACCGTCTCTAATTCCCCTACTAGGACTTCTAGCCCCAAAAGTCTTTCCATCTCCTGTATAAATATCCACATGGTTGGTCTTTCCTGTTCCCATTCTTATACATAAATCTCCTGGTCTCAGTTCGCTTTTAGAAATGGGAATAAAATGCTTTCTGTCGCTAGCTATTCCAGCTACGTTTGTTCTATAACCCTTAGGAAGCAACCCTGATTGCCATCCAGAATACATTACAAGCCCAGAACAATCTGCACTATTAGGTCCACTTGTCCCTAATACATAAGGTTTCCCCGACATGGAAAGAGCAGTCTTTAAAAAGTTCCCCATCTTAGGTGATACTTTAGATAAATCTATATTAGACATGTCATAGTTTAGATTTAACTGATCTGATGCATCTAAATGGAATTCTTGTTGAAGTTTAACAGCCATAATTGCCATAAACTCTTTAAAATTTATATCTGCATATCCTCCTGGATTTACTCCAACCAAAACAACATCATCATAGCTTGCCTTAGCATTATTATATAAATCTGTAATTTCTTGATCTTTTTGAGATTTAACTTCTTTATATGCATCTATATAAGTTTGTAATTGATTGTCATCAATTAAAATAATTGATGAAGTAGCAGTTGTGCCTCCACCGCCCAAACTAGCAAGTCCCAGAATGCTTAAAAGTATTATTAGCAATATAGCTATAACAGCTCCCTTAGCTCCTCCAGAACTAATAAAGAAATTTTTTATTCCTATAGAGATATCTTTGAAAAACGTACTTACTTTTGAAGCAGAATTTTTAAAATAATTTTTTAAAGTCTTCCCTTCTCGATTGCTTCTAAACCACTTAACTTTTTCCTTGCGAATTAGGTTATCTTTTTGTAAATTTTCTAAATTTTTCTCTATTATTTTATTTTGTACATTTTTAGATTGAATTTTTCTTGTATTTAATCTCTTATTTGATATTTTGTCTTTAGTATTAAATACTCTACTCTTTATTTTATTTTCAGCACTTTTTTTATCTTTACTTGTTAAATACTTTCTAGCAAGCCTTATATCTCTTTGTTTTTCATAGGCATTTACAACTGATTTTGTACCTGAATCTATTGTTTGATCTCCATTAGCTAAATAGTCTCTTGCACCTTCACCTAATTGTCTTTTCTTATTTATTGCCCCTGTTTTAATTCTATTTATAGACCCTGCAAAAATAAGCTTACCTTTATTCTTTATGCCATTAGTTTTTATAAGACTTTTTATAGATCTAGCAGTTACCTTACTTTTTTTACTAAATGCTTTTATTTTTTTTGCATTATATAAGGTTGCTTTTATTCCGCTATCTACAGTATTGTTGTCTTCATCAATTTGACCTAAAGCTCTATCTTTTAGCTTTAAATATCCCATCTTACCTATTTTAGAAAGTTTACTTCCTTCAGGTACATTCCCGATATATTCATTATTAAAATTTTTAGAGAAGCTTGTATTTTCATTTTTATTTAATTGCTTGTCTATTAATTTCTTTTTCAAAAATAGTTCTTTTAAGTTTTTATTTACATTAGATTTACTGTTATTTTGTGCAATTTTAGATTGAATTTTTCTTGCATTAAAACTTTTATCTTCTATTTTAGAATTTATTTTTTTACTAAATTTAGTTTCTGTATCTGATTTTTTAATATTTTCTCTATGAATATTTCTTCTTTCAGATTCATATTTTTTTAAATCTTCTTTCTTTTTGATTTCATTTAGAATCTCTGCTTCGCGAATTTTTTTATTTTCTCTATACAGTTTTTCATTGATTCTTTTAAAATTCTCTTTATTTTGAGCATCCTTTATAATTTTAGCCTTGATTGGTTTGCCTTTAACAAGACCACTAGTAATTAGAATATTATTTTTTGAAAATTTATCAGCTTTATTTATTTTTGATGAAATATTTTTACTAAAATTACCTTCTTTAGATTTTGATACTGTTGATTTTTTCAAAGTATTTTCTTTAATACTTTCTTTACTTTTATTTATTAAACTCTTTTCAAGTTTATTTGAAGGATCAGATGAATATTCCTTTTTCCCAAAAACCTCATTTCTTTTCTTATCATATTCTTTTCTAGAGGTTTCTCTTTGCTTTTCATATTCAGCTTTCCTTTTTTCTTGTCTCTGTCGATCTAAAAACTTTCTTTCATCTTCAGCTTTTTTATTTTGATAAGCTTTTTCCTCTTCTATTTTTTTATCGTAAAGTCGTTTTTTCTCAGCTTCTATACTTTTCTCTAGAATATTCTTTTCTTCAACTTTATTTTTTATCTCTTCTTGTTTCTTATTCTCTTGAACATTGCTTTCTCTGTTATTAAGGTTAATTTTAGACGTTAACTTTTCATTAATACCAACCTTGTTAGAAATCTTCCTATCAAAACTTACCTTTCCCTTATTTTGAGATAAAATTTTTTTATCTTCTTTATTCAAAACTTCACCTCCATTTTTCTATAGATAATTTATCATAACAAGTGCAACATAAATAAACTCATAGCTAATCAGCTGTGTTAATATGTAAGTGACCAAACAAAACATATTAAAAGGAGTGATTAACTATGAGCTATAACCATCTTACCATAGAAGAAAGATCTTGTATTTACCAATTTTTAAATTTAGGAATGAGTATAAGGAAAATTGCACAAGCACTTAAAAGGTCACCTAGTACAATATCTAGAGAAATTAAAAGAAATTCATCTAAGATAAAAGTTAGTAGGGGAAGTTACACTAAGTACTTTCCGATAAAGGCAAATGATAAATATATTGATAGAAGAAAAGACTGCCATAGAAAAAGTAAATTTTCTAAAGATGTTATTGATTATTTAACTGTAAAGATTAACGAACATTGGTCCCCTGAACAAATATCAAATAGAAACACAAATGAGATTCATGAATTACCATCTACATCAACGATATATAGAATGATACACGCCAAAAAGCTGCCAAAAACTAGTATGAAAAATTTGAGAAGAAAAGCTAAATTTAAAAGGCCAGCAGAAAAAAGAGGAAAATTCAATGATAAAGGTAGAACAATTAAGAAAAGACCTAAAGAGATATACAGAAGGCAAGAATTAGGCCACTGGGAAGCAGATACAGTGGAATCAGGCAGATTAGATCATAAAAGGAAAAGTAGATGTTGTTTCGTAACTTTAGCAGAAAGAAAATCTAGATATTATATAGCAATCCTAGTTGAAAATAGAAAGTCGGAAAGCGTAACACCAGCAATAATAAATGCATTAAAAGATTATCCAAAAGAATTAGTAAAAACAATAACCTTTGATAGAGGTAAAGAATTTTCAGAATTTGAGAAAATAGAAAAAGAATTAGGATGCAAAACTTATTTTTGTGATCCCTATTGTGCATGGCAAAAAGGTACAAATGAAAATAGTAACGGACTTTTGAGGGAGTTTTATCCTAAGGGTATGGATTTATCAGAAGTGAATATTGATGAATTAAATTATAACTTAAGTTTAATGAATAATAGACCTAGAAAATGTATAAAATATAAAACACCTAAAGAAGAACTTTTTGGTCTCTTACCATAGGTGTTGCATTTGATTTGACAATTCGTCTATATAAAAAAACTGCCTTTCATATTTATAGAAAGACAGTTAAATTGATTTATTTTAAACCTTATGATATATTTTATTTAAAGAGGACACCGTTTATACTTTACAGTACAAGCGACGGCTACCCTTGAATAGTTACTTGAACCTACTCTATAGGGCTAATACAGGTAGGTTCTTTTTTTATGTCCTAATTCTTTTTAATAAGCGTTAGGATGGCTACAATAAGTGCTGCAATCTTTACCATCAAAGATAAGATTTCATAATCACTCATCATACACCTCCCAATTTAAAAATTGGGCAACCATCTGTATGTCCTCATTTATATTATATCATCTCAATTGATTTATTTTAAATCTTATGATATATATTTGTATTATATAATACTGTCTTTTATTATTTGTTTTTCAAGCTTCAAATTAAATTAATTATTTTTATCTCTCCATAGAAAACTTATCAATTAAATTATTTTTTACATTTTGAATATCTATATTTTCATGATTTTTTTCTAGTAATTTTTCAAAATATGGATTATTAACTTTGTTTCCATCACCGATATCCATTCTGAAGTGTTCTTCTACTTTACCATCTACAATATGATCAAAATAGAACTTACAATAGCCTTTCCAATCATCTGTCATTTGTCCATATTCATCTTCCCCAACAGTTTTGTTGTGTGTTCTTATATACTCATCTAAACGTTTTAATTCTTTTACTAGTTCTTTATCTACTATTTTCCCTGAATAATCTTTATTGATAAGGTCATGTCCTTCTTGATATTTAATAATCCAATAGTCTTTATTCATTTCTTTTTCTGTAGAATATACTATTTCATCAATCATTTTATTTAAATTATCATTCAATATAACCTCATCAATTTCATAATACTTTTGAAAAGCTCTAGATGCTTGAGTATCGTCCAGCCCTCTTTCTACAGCAAAAATTCCTTTAATATATTCTTCATAGTTATTTTCAGCTATATTTATTATCGTGCTTGAACCTTTAGACATATCAAAGATTAAATCCTCAATATTATTAGAATAACTTCCATATGCCCACTTAAATTTTTCACCCTCTGTATAAAGCTTGTGAGCTTTAATAAACTCTTCTCCATGGTGAAGTAAATAGTCATTATTTTCTTTATCTATTTTCAAAACACTACATAATCCGCAATCAGTATTTATATGATCTCCAACTTTTAATTCATCTACTTTTAATCCAATATTTTTCTCAACTTCATAAATAAGACTCTTTTTTCTAAAAAATTCTAGAACACTATTTTGAACTTCTTCCACATCCCTAAATATCTTACTTGTAGAATGTTCTTCATTATACTTTTTATATTGTTCAAAAGTTAATTTGAATTCTTGATTATAAAATGCAGGAACAACTACCTTTTTATCATTATCTTCATCTCTAATTTCGGCTTTTTGAATATTGACTTTATTTAATTCATTATTAAAATTTACAAAAATAGCAGAATAATTTTCTGTATCTAACTCTTTTAATTTATTGAGTCCATACCATATAGTTTTTCTAACTTCTTCTTCAGTTAAAAAAACTGACTTACCTCTATTTCTTAGTCCATGATCATTTTTAATAATATGATTTTCATCATTTACTTTAAATTGTTCTAAATCTCTGCTATTTTGAATAACTTTGACAGGATATAAAGAATATAATTTATCTCCCAATCTTTGTGTTAATACTTCTTTTCCCACTAAATCCATAACTTCCCTCCTTTACCTATATTTCTTCAACTTTAGTAGTCATCATTTTATATAGCTTAGTATCAATCGGGAATTTATCTGTGAAAGGAATACAATCACTAGAAGCTACTAATAATCCTTCTCCTGAGTTAGCATTAGTAACATAGCTAAGTTGAGTATCTGAAAGATTTAAAATAGTTGCTAATTCAGCTCTGTCAAGTGGTGCTTGATTTAAAAGTTGGATAAATTCACTGTTAGCAAGCATACTTCTTGCTGTATCACTCTTTAATAAATCTTCAATATTTTGAGTTATACCTGTCGGAATTGCTCCCCATTTTCTCGCTCTTTTAAAAAGTTCGTACAAAAATTGTGCTGAATACTCATTGCTAAAAAGTAAATAAATCTCATCCATATAGATCCATGTTCTTTTACCTTTATCTCTATTTGTTGTTACTCTATTCCAAATAGCATCAAGAACTATAAGCATCCCCATAGTCTTTAAATTCTTCCCTAAATCCTTTATGTCATAGCACACTAGCCTATTATTAACATCTACATTAGTCTTATTAGCAAAAACTCCTTGTGAACCTAAAGCATATAATTCTAAAGCTGTTGCAATATCTTTTGCTTCAAATTCCGGCTGTTTCTTAACTGCCTTGTGAAAATCCTTTAACGTAGGTAAATATTCCTCATCAAATCCACTTTGAAGATAATCTTGATAAATTAACTTTAAACATCTATCAATAATTGATTTTTGAGTAGGATTTAATCCTGTTCTTCCTCCTATGATTACTTCACAAAGTGATAATATAAAGTCTGCTTTTAGAACAAGAGGATCCTCATCGTCCGCATATTCTTCTGACATATCAAGAGGATTTATATAATGAGATGAACCTGCTGAAATTTTTATTACTTGTCCTTCAAAATTTTCAACTAGCTTTGTATATTCACGTTCCGGATCTATTATTAAAACCTCATCATCAGTATTTAATAATATATTCACCATTTCCCTTTTCGCACTAAACGACTTACCACTACCAGGAGTTCCTAATATAAATCCATTGTCATTTTTAAGATTCTTTCTATTTAGCATTATTAAATTTCCACTTACTGTATTTAATCCGTAATACATACCATTTTTTTGATAAACTTCTTGTGATGTGAATGGCATAAATACTGCTGTAGATTCAGTTGTAAGTGTTCTTTGAAGAGTTTTATAAAATCTATTATTTCCAAAAGGTAAAGCCGCTGCTAAACCATCTTCTTGCTGATAGTTTAATTTCCTAATATTGCACATATTTTTCCTAGCAGCTGATGCTATTTCTTCTGTATCTATATTCAGTTGCTCTAAAGTATCAGCTTTGTGAACTATAATTATACTTGTAGTTATTAATTTCTGATTATTATTAGTGATGTCAGTTCTTAAATTAAGAGCTTCATCCAGCTTATCTCTTAATTCATGCGGAATAAAAGCATCAAAATATCCATTTTTAATACTTCTCTTTTGATAGTCAATTTTGTTAGCTTCCATACCTGTTATTTGTTTATTAATAAGCCTTAGCGCTTTATGAGGTTCAAAAGTTTTAATGTTAATACTAAGACTCATATTAAATGGAAATTCAGTAAGTTCTGTAAGAATACGATCCGATAAAAAACTTCCTAGGTCTGATAAAAATAAAGCTCTGGCATATTGATCTCCTATCATCATATAATCCCTTTTAAACTCAAAACTATCAGGAGCTATTAAGTCTTTTGTAACAAGTCCAAACTTGGCATTTTCTCTAAAGTCTTCACTCATCTTCCCAGTTCCTCTATAGAACTTATGATATATATTCAATCTTTCTTTTAATGTAACACTCTTTACTTTACTTCCTAATTTCTTAAAATTTTGTGATATTTCTTGTTCAACTCTGTTTAAAGTAGCATTAGCATCCTTTTTATTATTTGCATAACATCCAAATGTTATATATTTCTCTTTTCTAATGTCGTTTCTACCTTCAGCAATTTGTCTTAGTAGCATTCCATTGTATTCTTCTCTAAACTCGTTAAAATTATCATTTTTATCAGTATCAATTAAAATATCACTTTCTAACTCATCTTGAGCAATAGATGTATTCATTATTGTAATTTGATAATCTAAATTACTATCCATTGAATTTAGAAAAGAACAATAATCTAAAAAGAAATTTTCTTGCATGTCTTGCCTTGCGATTTGATAGTTTATATCCTCAAATTTAACAACTTTTGTGTAATATCCTTTTCTTGTTTCAAAAATACCATCTTCAAAAGCTTGAACATAAGGTAGTGTTTGTTGTACTGACTTTGAAATTTCATTCTTATATCCCTTGTCTTTACTTTGATTTTTATTTTTATTTGAATTTTTTATTTCTCCACCCTTTAAAATAGATGAAAATCCCATTAAATTACCTCCTTTTCTGTATAAAAAAACTGCCTTTCATATTTATAGAAAGACAGTTAAATTGATTTATTTTAAATCTTATGATATATTCTACTTAAAGAGGACACCGTTTAAGACGGTCGCCAATAGTTTAACTTCTAAAAAGCCAGTGTACTGTCGATACAGCTGGCTTTTTTGCTTACATCTTACTTATCTTTTTTCACGATAAGGGTTATAAGTGTGCCAAAAGCTATCATTAAAGATAAAACTTCAAATGTACTCATAGCACCACCCCCTTTATAGAGAGTGCAACCATCTGTATGTCCTCATTTATATTATATCATCTCAATTGATTTATTCTAAATCTTATGATATATTCTATTTAAAGAGGACACCGTTAAAGACGGTCGCCTTGCAAAGTTGTTTTTATTTAAACCACCCGTAATAGCGATACAGGTGGTTTTTCATTTAACTACTTATTTTTATTCAGTGTTAAGATGATGACTATTAGTGTTGCCAATTCTATTATTATTGATAGAATTTCATAATCACTCATAGTCAATCCTCCTAATATATTTATTAGGCGACCATCTGTATGTCCTCATTTATATTATATCATACTGTCTTATATTCTTTTTTATTATTCAAGGTTCAAGTTGAACCTTGAGTTCAATTCTTTATTTTTTGTTTTTTTAAATTAGTCTTTTTCTTTTCCAATTCTTCTGATTTAAACTTATTCTTGTTTTGTTTTTTGCTCATAATTCCTAAATCTTTCATGGCTTTTTTATCTGTCTTTAGTCTCTTACGTTCTTCTTTTACTCTTAACTTTTCTTCTTTTTTTCCGATTTAACCCTTTTTCTATATTCTCTTTTCCCATTGTCAATTTCATAAGCCATATTCATTAATTTTTCATAATTAGTATCAAAAGTTACCCAAAAGCTCTTAATTTGATAAGTTCTTTTTTGCGGATAAACCATATATTGAAAAAGAACATATAAAAACTTTTCAAAAGTCATCCCGTTATATTTAAAAAATCCAATACTTGCTAAGGGCAAAGTAGTAAGAATAATAATCCAACTCATAGCTTCGTCGCCTATATAATCTCTTCCGTAAATATACAAAGGTATGTTAATAGCAAGTGCTATAGTAGTTGTTATAAACTGTCTAACAGTAAGTCCAAAAACTAACTTTTCCTTATAACTAGTAATCTCTTTAGGTATTCTAATCTCTATCAATTTATCACCCCAATCCAACTATCTTTTGCGCCCATGAGCCACTCTTAAAGAATGCAAATAGCATAACTCCGTAATACATCATTAATTGAAATAATAAATTAACCATCCCACTAGTATCTCCTGCTTCATTTGTTGTGACAATTGCAGAAAATAAAGTTCCCCCCATTATAATTATTATCATCAAAACACCTGCCTGTAGGCAAACTGCTAAATAATTTTGAAGATATCTTTTCCCTACATCTTTTACGTTATCAAACATAATTGTAGACATAGGCAAAGGACTAAACGCTCCCAATAAAATCAACTCAATCCCCCTTGCATAAACAACTATATACATTCCAATTGCCATTACTGCGGCTACTAAAGATGGAATTGCTAATTGAGTTATCGTAATTAACTTTTCTATTAGATTCATTCCTTCTATCGATCTAAAGACTTCATCTGTATTTATTGTAGTTATTGTCGGAGCAGCTATATTTATAGAACTACTAACAGCATCTCCTATAGTTGCCATAATATCTAAAATTTTAGGAGCAAATTGTACGCAGTATTTTGCAATCACAAGTTGAACACAAATAATAGTTATATGCTCCCAGCCAAAATTATTATCTCTAAACCTAATTAATTTATCTAAGAAATTTAAAAGCCAAAATATTGTTACTAAAGATATAGCGATTGGAATTAAAACCTGTGTTATTTGTTCAACAAAAGAAGTTTCACCAGAAACAGACCCTGTTAATATATTTATTAATTTTTCCAGTAATCCTTGCCCTGAAGCTGTTTTCATAAGTTCTTTCAAAAAACTAGTCATCCCCTATACCTCACCTTCCTTTCTCAAGGTTCAACTTGAACCTTCAAATAAAAGGTAGCCCAAGAAGGACTACCTTTATAATTTACTTAACTATATTTATAGTTACTTCTCTTTTAGCTGAATCCCATTCAATTTTATTTTGATCTTTTTCAAAAACTTTATATACATTAGTTAGAGACACAAAAGTTCTTGAATCTTTAATTACAGCGTTTGTATCCATAGTTATTGTTCGTCCATCGCTCATTTTTATTGTATTTCCATCAATTTGTATAGAAGCTGTTAAACCATCCTTAGTAAAATTTGCAGTTCTTGTTGATTCATCCCATCTAACTTCAGCTCCCAAAGCATATGCTACATATCTTAGTGGCAACATAGTTCTTGAATCTTGAATAAACGGCGTTGTATCCATTAAATAACTTGCCATAGATTTATTTGTTGCTTGGTAATAAAGATTTGAATTAATTTTAAAGATATATTTTAAGAAATTATATTGACCTTTCTTGCTTAATGTTTCTTCTCCTACTTTTTGTCCTGGATTCTTTCTAATATAGTCTTCTATTTTTTTATTAATATCTTCACTCTTAGATGACTTATTTTTTGCTTTATCTAATGCATCTTCTAGATCTCTTATAGCATCTCTTAAATCTCTTCTATCTGAATTTTTATTTTTTAATACTTTATTAGCATCTTCAATTGCATCTTCTAAATCTCTTTTTTGTTCTCTTGATAAATCTCTATTTCTTCTTAATTCTCGATCTGCATCGTTTATTAATTTTTTCAACCTATCTTTCAAATCTTTGTTAGGATCTTCTTTTTCTTTTTTATTCTCTTCTTTTTCTTGAGGTTTCTTCGGTTATTCTTCTTTCTTTTTCTTTGCGTTTTCAAGTTCTTTTTCAAGCTCTTTTATCTTATCTTCTAGTTCTTTAACTTTAGAATTGTCTTGTGGTTTACAAGAATTTTCTTTTGCTTTAAGATCTGCAATTTCTTTTTCTAATTCTTTTATTTTTTCATCTTTGTTTTTATTACTTCCAACTACTCCTTTTAATAAATCTTGTAGTTCTTTTATTTTGTCCTTTACTTCTTCATTTTCTTTCTTTAGTTGCTCTTTTTCATAAAGTGCTTCTTGAAGCTGATCTTTTAATTTTGCAATTTCATCTTCTAAACGATCTATTTCATCTTGTTTTAGAATATCTCTTGCTTCTAATTCAGTTATTTTATCTTCTAGTTCTTTTATTTTGTCTGCGTTATCTTTATCTGAATCTTTAAGATCTGAATTTTCTTTTTTAAGCTTGTCTATTTCTCCTTGAAGTTTAGCTTTATCGTCTTCCAACGCTTTCTTATCTTTTTCTAAATCTGCTATCTTATCTTTAAGTTCTGAGATTTCTTTATCTTTATCTGCTATTTTCTTATTTAAATCTTCTATTTGTTTTTTAAGATTATCTATTTCTTCTTGAAGTTTAGCCTTTTCAGCATCTGTTGCATTTTTAAGATTTTCTAATTCTTTTTCTTTATCTGCTATTTTCTTTTCAAGTTCAGCTTTATCTGTATTACAACTGTTTTTAGCTTCTTCAAGTTCTTTTTCTTTGTCTCTTAACTGTTTTTCTAAATCAGAAATTTTATCTGTTAAATCTTTTGTATTCTCTAATACAATCACCGGTACAATTACAATTCTGCTTGAACCATCTTCAAATGTTACTTTTACCTTAGCTTTATATTGTCCTGGCACATTTGTGTCTATTTCAGGTGTTGTTACATCTTCAAAACTTTTTGCATTTTTAGCTATAACATTATCTGTAAGGTCTATTTTCCCACCTTTTTCTACTACTTCTTCTTTTATATTGTCTATAATATTTTCTACTGGAGTAATAACTCCCATTTCATTCCAATCTTTTACTGTTACAGGTATTTTTACATCTTTTGTAGATTTATCTTTAAATTCTACTGTTACTTCCCCTGTTTTTTGTCCTGGTTCTTTTGTGTCTACAGGTGTTTTAACTTTTACTGTTGCTCCTTCAGGTAAATTAGTAATAGCTTTTGTTATGTCTACCGGATCACCTTTTCTTACTGTCACATCTTTTATTTCAGGATTAAATTTATCCGCTTCTAAATCCTCTATCAAAACAGGAATTGTAACTACTCTGCTTGAACCGTCTTTAAATGTTACTTTTACTCTACCTTCTGTTTCTTTTGCTACGCTTGTATCAATTTTTGGTGAAGTAACATCTTCTACTTTTGCATCTTCTGGCAATCCTTTAATATTATCTAGTAAATTTACTATCCCATTTACCTTGACTACTTCTTTTTCAATGTTTTCTTCTGATATTTCCGGCACCGGAGTAATAACTCCCATTTCATTCCAATCTTTTACTGTTACAGGTATTTTTACATCTTTTGTAGATTTATCTTTAAATTCTACTGTTACTTCCCCTGTTTTTTGTCCTGGTTCTTTTGTATCTACAGGTGTTTTAACTTTTACTGTTGCTCCTTCAGGTAAATTAGTAATAGCTTTTGTTATGTCTACTGGGTCTCCTTTTCTTACTTCTACTTTTTTTACTTCAGGTATAAATTTATCCGCCTGTGATAACTTTTTCTCTACATTTACAGTAATTTCTACATCCTTTTTGGAGCTATCTTTGAATTTTACTGTTATTATCCCTGTCTTTTGTCCTGGTTCTTTCGTATCTACAGGTTTCTTTATCTCAACAGAAGCACTTTCTGGTTTATTTGTTAGCCCTGTTGTTAAATCTACACTCTCTCCTTGTATTACATTTAATGTTTTTGTCTTCGGTATAAATTTATCTGCTTCATCTTCTACCTGTATGCTTTCCTTCCCTGAGTATTCATACCAAAATCCATCTTTTTCTCCTGATTTTGGATAAGCATTACTATCTGAAGATGTCACCTCTTCTATATATGAACCTTTGACTTTTTTAGAGGTCATAATTTCTTCTTGTGTATAATTTCTATTTATTATTAGTCTTCCGAAATTAATATTAGTAACAACTCCTGTGTATATAGGAACTCCAGGAACTGATCCCGAAAAATATGGATATCCACTTACTATATCTCCTACTTCTATATAGCTCGCTTTATTTTCTGCTCCTTTCTTCTCTATTTTGGGATAACCTGAAAGCTCTTCATCAAATTCATCAAATGATCCGTCATTTACTAGTTCTATTTCTCCGCCTTGAGGTATATATCTGTATTTTTTTGTACCAATATTTATTGTGTCAATATTAAATTTTTTCCACTTGTGCATTTCTTTTGTTGTAGCTGCATATACATTTGCATTACTACTACCGACAATAGTATTTAATGGTATTGCCCCTACAGACATTATTTGTGCCAGTGCTAATGTAAGTGCTACTTTTTTTACTTTGCTTTTTTTATTTTGCATTTCATTCTCCTTAAATTTTTAATAAAGTTTAACTGTGCAAGTATCGTCTTTGTCTGCTTTAAATTGTTCAAATGAATACATTCCATACCCTTTTACTTGAGGTATATCTTTATAAGTTAAAGTCTTTCCTTTTTCTATAGTTATTTCTTCAATTTTTATCTCTTTTTTAGTGTCTTTATCTATATATTTAATTTTTATTTTTACTGTTTCTATTGCTTTTTCCCTAGGTGCTTTAAGTGGAAAATCCCATTGTTGACTCGGCATATCTAGTCTCCATAATGGCATATTGTCTTCTTCTGCATGTACTGCTGTTCCCATTCCTAAACTTCCAATAATTGTTAATGCTAAAGTTACTTTTACTAAATTTTTATTCATAATTTTTCTCCTTTATTTTATAAATTTTCTTCAGGGTTCAAGTTGAACCCTTTAGTTAATAATATATCCTTATCGTTTAATTCCCTGAAAATGAGCTGTACATTGAAGCTACACCCCAAGCCATAAACCCTGAAATTAAAGTTTGTATTCCTCTTGATTTTGAATCAGCATCATCATTTCTCCATCCAAGTGCAAACATTATTGCTCCTACAAATCCTATAACAAGTCCCAATTTCTGAACCCAAGGCACAATTACATCATTTATAATTGTGTCAATTTTTGTTGTATCAGCTCCGCCTCCTCCTGAAGCGTATACAGCTGTTGGTAATAACACTCCTATTCCTGCACCTATTAATGTTTGAGTTCTTTGTTTACGATCCATATTTTTCCATCCGTGAAATGGATTTACATCTTTTAATATATTCTTTATATTCAAACTGTTTTCTCCTTTAATTTAAATTTCATTTTCTTTATTTCTTCTAAAGTACTACTTGCTATTATTTGCCATTCTTCTTTTACTTTTAAATCTTCTAATTGTTTTTCTCTATTTATGTCAACTACAGATTCTATAGACAAAATATTCTCTTTCATTTTTTTGTCATCTTCATCAAATAAAAATTTATATCTTCTATGTTTTTCAATAGGAAATTTATTGCTAAAAAATGGGCTTAATCCTCTGAATAACAAAATACATTTTTTATTATCCATTCTTGAAAGTTCATCAATTGTCATTAATTCCCTTCCAGTTCTTTGGAAATTATTACTTGTAGAACTTTGTTTCCCTTTAGTTTTTCCACTAGTTTTTATATCAATAGTTTGTTTTCCTAACATTTCAGACATATATTTCAATATCGATTGTTCGTTAGACCCTAAAAAAAGTGTAGAGTCGCAGTTTCCTATTATGGTCTTCCAATGATCTTTATATAAAGCTTCAAGTTGAGCCATATTTTGGATAATTATGCTTGTATTAATTTCTCTTGAACGCATTGTAGATAGCTTTTTTTCAAATTCAGGAATTTGACCGATATTTGCAAATTCATCGATTATACATCTAACAGGAGTTTTTAATCTACCATTATTTTTAAAATCGGCTACATAATACAAAGTGTCGAACATTTGCTGATAAAACATGCTAATTAAAAAATTAAAAGTACTGTCAGCATCAGGAATTAATAAATACACTATTGTTTTTTCTTCTCCTATGCTTTCTATTTCCATCTCGTCAGAATCTGTTATTGTAGACACTGCATGCGTATTAAATGCTTCTAATCTAACAGCAGTACTAACATTTATAGACTTAGCTGTTTTCCCACCTGCTTGCTTATAAATACACCATTGTTTCCATGAAAAATTACCTGGATACTTTTCATAATATTCTTCCATGATTACATCTAAATCACTTTTATAATCTTCCATATCTTCTCTGACCTCTAATTTTTCAAGAAGTCTTAAAACCATTGAAAAGTTTTGTTCTTCTTTTTTTATAAAAAGCCATATAAAAGCAAACAATGCTTCAAGAAGAGCTTTTTCTGATTTCTCCCAAAAAGGATCTCCCCCTTGTTTCCCTGGTGGATTTGTATTTTGCATAAAGTTATTTACAACTTTTAAAATATCAGTTTCATTTCTAATATAATGGAATGGATTATACTTATTACTGTTCTCCATATCGTAAAGATTAAATACTTTAATCTTGTAACCACCATCTTTAAACATCTTAGCTGTATCTCTAAATAACTCACCCTTCGGATCAGTTACAACATACGAACTGTGCATCTGCATCAGATTAGGTTTAACGTAAAATCTTGACTTACCAGTTCCAGACCCCCCCTACAACAAGAACATTGCAATTTCTTCTTGTTTTGTGTCCATTCATTGACATTCTTTCTGTCTCAGTAAAAAGAATGTTTTTAAAATACTCTTTATCTATAAAGGGTTTTATGTCTTTGAATTTAGACCACTTAGCAGAACCATACTCCTGATAATCTAAATATTTCTTTTTATCTGTAATTGTGTTCAAAAAAGTTATAATGAAAGCCAATGTTAAGATAGAAAAATATTTTAAATCTTGTATAGTTTCAGGAAACATAAAAGGTTTTATTAAAAATGATTTCAATGTATCATCTAAAAATCTAGCATTAATCTTCATCCCTAAATTAACCAATATGTTCAATCTAATCAGAACTATTGAGACTACTAAATAGCCTATACTTAGAAGAATTAAAGATTCTTTCTTCCTCTTTGCTCGCCTTTCATCTTCATTCATCTTTCTAATCCTTTTTCTTTATCTCGTCTATCCTTAAACCTTTCCTCTCTTTCCTCTAATATTTTTTTTGCTTCTTCTTCAATGTCTTTAAAAGATTTCTTTTTAAATCTGATATTTTGTCCTGGTTCTTCCTCCAAATTTTCTTCTAGATCTTCTTCTAAATTTTCTTCTTTGCTCTCACTTAATATTCCTCCTTTAGCTTCTAATCTTTTTCTTTCTTCAAATTTTCTTTTTTGATAAACTTTTTCAGACTCCTTCTCTATAAAAATCACCTCCTTAAAAAATTTTTTTGTTCAAAACAGTTTACACAAACTATTTCTGTCAACCTAAATATTAGGCTGCTAAATATTAGGTAATATTGCCATTTTTATTGGATTATGATTTAATGTACAAATTGTAATTTATAAAAAAATAGAAGGTTCAAGTTGAACCTTCTATAATTTATTTGTTTAATTTATTTGTTTAATTTATATATTATTTTAGTATGATTTTATTGATAGGGTTCAACTTGAACCTTAGGAGGTATTAAATTGAATAGAGTAAATGCTATAAAAAACTTGTCTGATATAAGTTGCATTATAAATAAGTTGTGGGAACTTAATCCAAAAGTAGGTTTAATTTTTTCTACTGGATTAAGTTTGGCAATTAGAATAAGTGATATTTTACTTTTAACTTATAATGAATTTTTTTATATTGAAAATGAAACTTTACATCTTAAAAATTTTATTAAAATTTATGAAAAGAAGAATAAAAAGTTTAAAAATATTCCCATATCTTTAAACTTGAAAAACGATTTACTTAAATTCTTAGAATTTAAAAAAATCAATGCAAAAAACATTGATCTAAATGAATTTGTTTTTATAAATAATTCTGGTAATAAACCTATTTCTAGACAATATGTAAGTAGAATTTTTAAAAAAGCTCAACATGAGTTATATTTAGATTTTGAATTTAATACTCACTCCATGAGAAAGACATGGGGTTATTTTGCTTATGATATTACAAATAAGGATATTGTTTTAGTTATGGAAGCTTTAAATCATTGTAAAGAAGATATCACTAAAAGATACATTGATATAACTGAATTAGAAGTCCAAGCATTATATGCAAAATTAAATTTATAAAGCCATTATTTAATAGTTGAACCTTATCAAATACGCTTTAATCTTTTTTACAGATAATTTATCATAACAAGTGCAACATAAATAAACTCATAGCTAATCAGCTGTGTTAATATGTAAGTGACCAAACAAAACATATTAAAAGGAGTGATTAACTATGAGCTATAACCATCTTACCATAGAAGAAAGATCTTGTATTTACCAATTTTTAAATTTAGGAATGAGTATAAGGAAAATTGCACAAGCACTTAAAAGGTCACCTAGTACAATATCTAGAGAAATTAAAAGAAATTCATCTAAGATAAAAGTTAGTAGGGGAAGTTACACTAAGTACTTTCCGATAAAGGCAAATGATAAATATATTGATAGAAGAAAAGACTGCCATAGAAAAAGTAAATTTTCTAAAGATGTTATTGATTATTTAACTGTAAAGATTAACGAACATTGGTCCCCTGAACAAATATCAAATAGAAACACAAATGAGATTCATGAATTACCATCTACATCAACGATATATAGAATGATACACGCCAAAAAGCTGCCAAAAACTAGTATGAAAAATTTGAGAAGAAAAGCTAAATTTAAAAGGCCAGCAGAAAAAAGAGGAAAATTCAATGATAAAGGTAGAACAATTAAGAAAAGACCTAAAGAGATATACAGAAGGCAAGAATTAGGCCACTGGGAAGCAGATACAGTGGAATCAGGCAGATTAGATCATAAAAGGAAAAGTAGATGTTGTTTCGTAACTTTAGCAGAAAGAAAATCTAGATATTATATAGCAATCCTAGTTGAAAATAGAAAGTCGGAAAGCGTAACACCAGCAATAATAAATGCATTAAAAGATTATCCAAAAGAATTAGTAAAAACAATAACCTTTGATAGAGGTAAAGAATTTTCAGAATTTGAGAAAATAGAAAAAGAATTAGGATGCAAAACTTATTTTTGTGATCCCTATTGTGCATGGCAAAAAGGTACAAATGAAAATAGTAACGGACTTTTGAGGGAGTTTTATCCTAAGGGTATGGATTTATCAGAAGTGAATATTGATGAATTAAATTATAACTTAAGTTTAATGAATAATAGACCTAGAAAATGTATAAAATATAAAACACCTAAAGAAGAACTTTTTGGTCTCTTACCATAGGTGTTGCATTTGATTTGACAATTCGTCTACAAAAAAATAAAGAAGGTTCAACTTGAACCTTCTTTATAAATATAAGTTATACTTGACTTTTTACTACAAAAATAAACCCTAAAAATACTATTATAGGTAAATGCATAGTATTTATTTTTTTTTCGAGAAATAAATCCATACAAGCTCCGTATAGCAGAATATTCAGCGCTAAATAGATAATAATAATAATTTTAAAAAATATATTTATGTTTGTATATTGTACATAAGTAAAAATCAAAAAAATATAAAATATTTCTAAAAAAATATATAAAAATCTATTTATTTGTTCAAATATACCTTTTGGCTTTTGAATACCTTGCCAAAATATGAATCTAATGATTTTTTTACCATTCATTTCTACATATGTATGCAGACATAGCAACAGATGCAGCTGTATATACCCATCCTACAGCTTTTCCCGCCGTTTTACTTGCCATCTTAACCGCTTGAGTCATTATTTCTGATGCAGCTTGCCATGCACCTGTCTGTAAAGCATGACCTAATCCATGTAACATATCCCCATTCATAAAATCAAGTAACCATGCAAACTGATCTTTTAATACACACTTCCAAAAAGCATCATGTCCTGTATAGCTATATAATACATATGTATTATAATTTGTATCTCCGTGATTATGTATATTATACAACTGCATAGCTACTTCATCTCCTTCTTCAGCCTGTTTCAATAATAATTCTGGGTTATCTATTATATAAATACCATCTTTGTTTATATGCCCTATTTTAGAAAAATATAGTTCTAAAGTATATGCTAAATAATCTTTCAATTCATTCTCATTTAATTTTTCTAATTCTTCTAATGTCATATAGCTATAAGTTTTATTCGATTCTTTTGCAAAAATTATTGATGGCATTATTGTACCAACTAATAAAATACTAACTAAAAATAAAGATAATTTCTTTATAAAAATCCTCCTCTACACTTATGTACATATATACTTTATAATAAAGTATCATTCTATAATTTAATTTACTACTCTTATAATAAATTAAATTATGTGATATAATTATTTTTTAACTCTTATAGTGTCCTTTGCAACTAATAATATATATGCTATTATTTTCAATTTTATATATTAATCTATGTTCACTATTAATCCTTCTACTCCAAAATCCAGATAGTTCAAATCTTAATGCTTCTGGTTTACCTATTCCTTTATTTTTGTTTCTATCAATATCTTTTATAAGATCATTTATTCTTTTTAGTATTTTTTTATCTTCTTTAAGCCAAAATAAATATTCCTCCCATGCTTCATCAACCCATATTTTCTTCATCAATTACCTCATGTTCAATCCCATTAACATTAATTTTCTTACTACGTCTTATTAGTTCTTGATAATAATCTGTGTCTTTCATAATAAATTCATTTTCTTTTAAATTATTATATTCATCTAAACTTATCATAACTACATTCCTTTCTTCTTTTCTAGTTATAATAATTGGCTCACAATTATCTATTGTTTTATCTAAATATTCCTTAAAATTTTTTCTAACTTCTGAATAATTTACTGATAGCATAATATCACCTCTTAACTTCATTTTAGCATAAGTACAATTTTTAGTACAACTTTTAATTTGTTTAATAGAATAGAAAGAAGGTTCAAGTTGAACCTTCTTTACAAATATAATTTACAATGTCTTACTAAAGTTATCTCCATTCTTTAAAACTAAAGGATGCGATAATCTTCATAAACTGATGCTATGTTTTATTAATAAGTATTTTTTCTATGTCCTATATCAACAAAAACTAATACAAATTCATCGTCTCTTATATCTGCAAGAATACGATAATCTCCTATTCTATATCTCCATTGACTGCTTCTGTTTGCTGTAAGTCCTTTCCCATGAATACGAGGATTTTCACAATTTGCAAGATTCTTTTCAATCCAAACTTTAATTATTTTTTGGATTTGCCTATCAAGCTTTCTAAAAGCTTTATCAAACTTATCTGTTGTAGTTATCTGGTATTTCATATTCATAAATCTTCCCAAAGTTCATTAATCTGTCTTGTTTTTAGTGTTCCTTTTGCCTTTTCTACTTCATACTCCTCAAACACTTTAAGATCATATTCATTTTCAATATGTTCAAGCATTGTCATTCTAATTATTTCAGATAGACTCTTATTATTAAGCCTTGCGTAGGATTTCAAAATATTTAGCTCGTTTTCCGGAACTCTCAAACTAATTGTAGACATATACATACTCCCTTCTTTTTTGTAATACGATTGTATTACTTAAAGCGGTATTTGTCAAGATAATATTGGTTTTGTAAAGTAAACTGACTATGTGAAATAAAAGAGTATTAAGTCTACGTATTTTTAGCATCAACAAGATAAATTTACACCTTAATAAAAGCAAAGAAGGGTCAACTTGAACCTTCTTTATAAATGTAACTTATGTTATAATTTTTAAGCTATCTTTACTCCTTAAAGCTAAAGGAGGTGAATAGCTTGAAAGAATTATTGTATATTATTCTAATTCCTATCGGAGTAAATATAATTAGCCACTATATTTGCAAATGGCTAGATAGGTTTTAAAAAAAAGATAGCTAGCATAAACAAAAAGACTAGAGTAGCCCCTCTAGTCTTTTTTAATAGCTTGTTTTTTTATTGTATATTATTCTAGCTATTAAGATTATACCCTTTAAATTTAAAAAAATCTACACTTTTTGCATTTTTTCAAAAAACTGTTCTCTTTTTCTTTTAGCTATATTTTCCATTTCTTCTTTTGTTTTTTTATCAGATTCTTGTTCAAAATTATGAAATTTGGTTCTTTTTTGTGCAGTAATATTTTCTTTTTTATTTCCTATGTTTTCTATTCTCTCAATATATTTACTTAATGTTTCTATTTTTTTATCTTCTTCGCTTTGATCTAAAATATCTATTGAATAGCTTTTTAACGATTGATAAATTGAACTAAGAAGAGAAGTTAAACTCAATGCATAATCAAAGGTTATTCCTGTTATTTCATTAGATTTTATCATAGGTTCAACTTCGTTTAATAAGTCTATATATTCTTTTACTCTTTCATCCTTGTCATCTACAATTTTATTTGCTATTAATTCAACTAATATTTGTCTAGATCTATGAAAATATAGATTTATTATTTCTATCTGTTCCTTTTCTATTAAAGCTATCATCTTACCTAAATCCCATTCAAATCTAAACCCTATAATCGACCTACCTTTTTTCACATCAAGAGCATTTACTTTCATTTCTGTAAATTCATTAATTTCTTTTAATGAAGGTTCTAAAACTTTCTTTTTAAAGGCGTTTGTATTTTTTACATAAGATTTAGTTTTTTCACAATCAAGAATATGTAGTAAATCCTCTTTTGAATAATATTTCCAAGAATATCCATATAATGCTTTAAGACGTTCATATAAACTCCATGAATATGAACATTTAAAATTTGATACAGCACTTAAATCTACCGTTATGTGTTTTTGTTTTAAATCTAATATATGTGGCTTAATATTTTCATTCCATTCAAAAGAAAATTCTCCATTTTCATATTTCATTTTTTTAAAAAGATGAATAAACTCAAAATAATTATTTTCTATATCTTTTAGTTCAACTAAAGTGTTCATTATTTTTCTTGACATTCTATAAGCCGCTATTGTATTAAGTTTTTCTAAACCAAAATATTTTTCAAATTCTGATTTTCTAAATTTAGTTATGTTGTATTGCTGAGTATTGTATATTGCAAAAGCTAATAATTGCATTTCATTTAAAGATAGTCCTTCGTTCAATTGTGCAAGTGACAACTCATTACTTTTTTTATATAAATCACTCTTCAAAGACCTTAATATTAATCCCATATTTTTACTCCTACACTTTCATTTTCTTTAAGTATATTAAAAAAAATAAATAAATACAACTACTTTAAATTAAGTTTGTTTTAATGTACATCCTTGTTGATAACATGTTTATATCTTGTGGAGGAATTGTTGATAACATTCTCTTGTGGATAAGTTGAGGAACAAAAAGTTGCAATAAAGGGAACAAAAAGTTGCAATAAAGGGAACAAAAAGTTGCAATAAAGGGAACAAAAAGTTGCAATAAATCGCTGTAAGCATTGAAATTAAGCCACGAATTTTCGGGACAATATAAATAATATAATAAATATAAATAAGTTATATATAAATTTTTCAAATCTCAAACTTGTAAAATGAAATTAAAAAGGTATTTGAGATAAATATTGTAAGTTATATTTTTTAAATAAATTAATATCAAAGGTCTAAATAATTAAGATGAAAACAAACATCCAATTTATTTATTATTTTAAATGTGTTTTAGAAGCTACAGAAAACATTATATCAATTTTTAAACACTAAGGCATACATTTATATTCTTAAAAAAATTAAAGCGTTTAAAATACCTTTTATTGAGTTTAAACCCTTTTACTAAAATTTAGCAATTAAAGTAACATAAAGATAGAATAATTAACATAAATGTAATATAATTAACATAAATGTAAGTTGAAAGGAGCATTTATTTATGATAATTAGTATTACAAATTTTAAAGGCGGTGTTGGGAAGACCACTTCAACAATAAGTATAGGGGGAATATTAGCTCAGAGGGGCTACAAGACACTTATAATTGATTTTGATCCGCAAGGCAATGCTAGTAGTGCTTTAGGGTTGAAATCGTCTCTGAGCGACTCTGACAAAGTCTCAAGGCTATTATTAGGGCAATATGATAGTTTTGAAGAAATAATTTTAGAAACTACTGTTGAAAATTTATATATGGTTCCTACAAGTTTATACAATCTAGCTAGAACAATGAAGCAAATAGATAGTGATACTATGAGGAGATCTGATATTAGATTAAAAAAAGAGTTGGATAAAATTAAAGAAAATTTTGATTTTATATTAATTGATTGTTCTCCTGCGGATAATATTTTAAATACTAATGCTATGGTTGCAGCTGATTATGTAATGATTCCTGTTAAGCTTGATAAGTTTTCTCTTGAAGGGTTTGATTTATTACAAGAAAAAATATTTTATATTCAAGAAGAAAGCAATGAAAAATTGAAAATTTTAGGGATAATTCCAACCATGTATAGAAATACTAATGTATATAATTCTATTTTAGACTCTTTAAAGGATTCAAACTTGAAAGAATATATATTTGAAACGGTTATTAGAACTAATGTGAGGATCGAGGAGAGTCCTTTTTCTAACATTCCTATAAATTTTTATGATAAAAATTCAAATGCATCTGTAGATTATAACAAGTTGGTCGATGAAATGTTGAATAAATTGGATATGGGGGAAATAAATGGCTAAATTTAATGTTGATTCTATAAATAAAACTGTTGGTGCAATTAGCGATAAAAAAAATTCTTTTTCTGAAGGGGTAAATTTTAAATTTATAGATATATCTTTAATAAAAGAAAATGAATACAATGATAAAGTTTTTAGAGATACTACAGAGGATGAATTTAATAATCTTGCTGAGAGTATTAAAGAAGTAGGAGTGTTAAATCCTCTTGTCGTTGTAAAAGAAGAAGGAACAGATTTTTATAAACTTATTTCTGGAGAAAAGAGAAAAAGAGTTTTAGAACATTTAAAAATAAAAAATGTTCCTGTAATTATTAAAAGTTTTGAAAATGAAAATAAAGAAAAGTTAGCTCTTATTCATGCGAATATTAAACAAAGAAAGTTATCTGATATGGATTTAGCTAGGGCAATAGAACAAGAAAAAGAAATTTTAAAAGCAATGGGTTACGAAGGAAATAAGATAGAAAAAATTGCAGAGAATTATAATCTTTCTAAATCGACTGCTAAAAGAATTGATAAGTTAAATTCATTAATTCCAGAATTAAAAAAATTAATTGATGAAGAAAAATTAAAAGCAGGAAAAGGACAAGAACTTGCAAAACTTGATGAAAAAATGCAATTAAAAATTTATGAAATTTTAAATGAAAATATTGAAGAAATGACTTTAAGTGAACTAAAAAAATTTACAGAAAAAAATGAAAAAGAACAAAAAAAATTATTAAATAAAATTCAAGATTTAAAAAATAAAAATGAAAAAAACAAAGAAGAAAAATTAAATTTGCAAAATAAGATTGAAGCTTTAGAAAATGAAATTGATGAACAAAAACTTAATGATGTTGATGAAAATATTATAAAAGAAAAAGAAATTATAATTCAAAAATTAAATGATCAAATTAAAATTTTAAATTCAAATCTGAAAAATAAAAATGAAAAGATTGAAATGAAAAAATTAAAAGAAGAAATAAAAAAAGAATCTGTTTCGATTAAAAAATATTGTATTGAAAATGAAATTGAAGTCGAAAAAAGTTTAGTAGATTTGTTTGAAAAATTTAATGATGAACAAAAAAATAATTTGATTAATTTATTTGAAAATTTAAAAAATAAAAATAGAAAGCTCTGAAAAAAATAATGAAGAGAATTCAAAAAAGTTGAATGAAAAAAAGAAAGAGTTTGAAAAAAAATAAGGGAACAAAAAGTTGCAATAAATAAAAAATAAAAATAGAAAACTCTGAAAAAAATAATGAAGAGAATTCAAAAAAGTTGAATGAAAAAAAGAAAGAGTTTGAAAAAAAATAAGGGAACAAAAAGTTGCAATAAATAAAAAATAAAAATAGAAAACTCTGAAAAAAATAATGAAGAGAATTCAAAAAAGTTGAATGAAAAAAAGAAAGAGTTTGAAAAAAAATAAGGGAACAAAAAGTTGCAATAAATAAAAAATAAAAATAGAAAACTCTGAAAAAAATAATGAAGAGAATTCAAAAAAATTGAATAAAAAAAAGAAAGAGTTTGAAAAAAAATAAGGGAACAAAAAGTTGCAATAAATAAAAAATAAAAATATAAAGCTCTGAAAAAAATAATGAAGAGAATTCAAAAAAGTTGAATGAAAAAAAGAAAGAGTTTGAAAAAAAATAAGGGAACAAAAAGTTGTAATAGATTATTTTTTCTAAAAGCCTAATTGATTATTTCAGGAGAAAAAAATGAAGTGTAAATTTTGTGGAGGAAACTTAAATAAAATTAAATTTCCATATAAAATAAACAAAGAAATTGATACAAATATAATTTTTATTGAAGGAGTTTTGTGTGATAAATGTAAACAAATTTATATCAATAAAAAAGAAAAAGAAAGAATTTTAAAAATAAAAGAAGGGATATTTTGAAAAAAGAAATTAGTGGAAATCGTATAAAATATTTCATAAATTTATTAAATGTAAGTTTAAAAGATTTTTCAAATTTTTCAGAAATAAGTTATCCAAACTTAATAAGAGTTGTTAGCAGAACAGATAATTTAAATATAAAAACTGCTAATATTTATTTGAATAAGATTGAGGAATTATCGGAAAAATTATCAGACGGAGAACAAATTTTATTTTTGAGTATTGATGACTTATTTTTTTAAAAAATACAACAAATTACTTGAATTATACCTCTTTTTAGGGGTATAATAAAAACATAAAATAAATTAATTAGCAAGCATTGGTATTGTACGCACAAATGTACGAACACTTGCACATACAATACCGCTTGTTAGGGATATCCCTAATACCCTTTAAAATTTTCAAAGAAAGAGAAAAAAATAATGGCTTATTGTAAAAGAATAACAATAAAAACTGATTTGAAAAATCGAATTAAGTATGCATCTAATCCTGAAAAAACGGATGAAAAAATATTTGTATCTAATTACAAATGTGATGACAATTTTGAAATTGCTTATTCAATGATGAAGGCTACTAAAAAAATTTTCAATAAAGATAATGATGAAAAAATTTTAGGGTATCATGTTATGCAAAGCTTTAAAAAAAATGAAATTTCTCCAATAGAAGCTCATGACATTGGAATGGAAACAATGAAAAAATATTTGGAAGATAAATTTGAATTTGTTCTTGCAACTCATTTAGATAAGGAACATATTCACAATCATATTATTATAAATTCTGTGAGTTTTATAGACGGAAAAAAATTAAATGCAGACAACAAAAATTTACAAAAATTAAGAGATTGTAGTGATAAAATTTGTAAAGAACATGATAAATCTATAATAGTTCCTAATGAAAAAAATAGGTCTTTAAATTATAAAGAATGGATAGCTAAAAAAGAAAATTATTCGTTAAAAGATTTAATAAAAATTGATATAGATGATTCTATTTTAGATTCAAAATCTTATGAAGATTTTATAAAAATTATGAGTGATAAAGGCTACAAATTGAAGTATGGAAATGTAAAATATAATACATTTAAACATAAAGATTTTCAAAAATCTGTGAGAGGATTTCGTTTAGGAGATGAGTATACAGAAGATGAAATTAAAAAAAGAATTAAAGAAAAAAATTTAGAAACAGAAATAGAAATAAGAGAAAAAAATAATTTTAAATTTGAATCTTTTGTAAATAATTCTTCTAAAAAAGAACTATTAAAAAATTTAATCGACACTATAATTTTACAAGCTGAAGATGTAGAAGATTTTAAAAATATGCTTGAAGAAAATAATTTTTATGATATAACTTTAGATAAAGAATACTTAAAAGTTAGACATAAAGATTTTAAAAATATTTTTAAATTAAGTTCTCTAGGCGAGGAATATAAATTAAAAAATATAGATGAGAAAATTAAAAATAATTTTATAAAAAGAGCAACATTTGATGACATAAAAAGAAAATTTTTTGTTGAGAAAAATGTTAAAAGTGATAGTAAAATTTCGAAAGAGGACCATATAAAAAAAGAAAAAAATGAGTCAGACAATTTTGATTTTTATGATTTAAAAAATAAATTTTTAAAATTGAAAAATGATCATAATATAGAAAAAAATTTGTTTAAAGAAAAAGATTTTACTAAGCAACTTTATTATGAAAATTATAAATATGTTAAAGGCGGAGTTGAATATTACGCTGCGTATAACAAACGACTTGACAAGTATATAGATACATTAAAAAGATTTAAAATAAATGGTAATTATGACTACTTATTTAAGCTTACAATGAGATATAAAAGTAGACTTGAAAGTTATAAAAATGATATAAGTAAAGCTGAAATTCTAATTGAAAATTATATGAGTAAAGGTGATTTAGAACAAGCTAATAGTTTAATTAATTCGTATGAAAATTTAAAAACTGAGTATGAAAAAATTGAAAAAGACTACAAAGATTTGAAAGAAGTTAACGGCTTTATTTATTATAAAAACAAAGAAAAATTTGAACTAGAAAAAGATAATTCTGATCACCAAAGATAACTTAAAGGGGGTGGAAAAATGGCGACACTTAGTGATGAGTTTATGGATTTTGTCAAGAGAGTAGCAAGTAGGTCAGCAAACTATTATATTAGATCTTTGATGTATAAAAAAAGAGATAAGCTATCTAAAAAGGCTAAGAAAAGTTTTAAGTATTTAGAAAAAAAGATGCCTCATAAAATAAAATCTGTTGATTTAAAAGCTTCAGAAAAAGATTTATTTATCGAGATGGCGAAGAAGTATAAGGTGAAATCTTATAATATAAAAGATACAGTAGACAAAGATTACGTTATGTTATTTTATAATTCGGATGACTTATATAAGGTATCTGAAATACTAAGAAATATTTCTTTAATGAAAGAGAAAGAAAGCTTAACTAAGGATGAGACTCTTAATAAAGAGAGTGACAAATTTAAAAATTTCAATACCGAAAAAGAACAAACATATGAAAAGAATGATACTAAAAAAGATGAAAGAAATAAGATTTATGAGACAACTTTTGCGAAAGAAGAATATAAAGAATTCGATATATTTGCAAAGAAACAAGGTGTTCAGTTTGAAGTAGATAAGATATCTGATGGAAAAGTAACTGTATCATTTGATGAAAAATATTCTGATAACGTTTCTGCATATTTTAAAGAGTATGCTAAATCTAATATAGATGAAAGAGATAAACAAAGAAGTTCTCTTGATGATATTATTAAAAATGTTCAACCTAAGATTGACAAAATTAGAGAAGAACAAATTAAACATAAAGATCATGGTCAATATGAAAGGGCTTGAAATTAATAAAAACAAAAGAGGTACGGTATGAATAATATTTTAAATAATTTGGATTTATTTTATAAGAATTTAAGTATGGATACACAGTTACTAATAGCTTATTTGGGATTATATATTATTTATTATATTATTGTGCGTATAAACAATGTTGATAATATCCTAATATCTTTGGTTGCAGGAATTTTTAAATGGGCTTTTATTGGAATATTCTTAGTGGCTACAAGAGCGGCTATTGAAACTGGGCAAATTTATTTAGGAATAGTAAATATAATTATAGTTTATTTTATTTCAAGATTGGCTAAAAAACGTTCTTTATGGACAAGTTATAAAAGAGATTTGTATTATGAAAACTATCTTGACAAAAAGATAGAAAAATCTGAAAAAAGAAAGGATTTATTTAAATTTATAGTGCGAGATGCTAAAAATTCTCTAAAAAAAGATATTTCAAGTACTAAATTTTAGTTGACTTATTACTAAGTTTTAGTATAATAAATATTAGGTTGCCAGAAATAGTTTGTGTAAACTGTTTTTAGGCTATAAAGAGTCTGCAAACGATACCGTAGGTTTATATAATCAAGTTTATAGTTGAAAATTTTTATTTTATGGGTAAGTTTACTAAACGTTATTTATCGTTTTAATATATAGAATAACATTTAGTAAAGAAATTAATTGAATTGTGGAGGATATAATGAAAAATAGGGCTAAAATAAGTTTGATTTTAGCATTAAGTCAATTGGTCGTTCCATGTACTGTATTTGCTAATGAAAATAGTTATAATTTTATTAAAAACAATAGCAACAGTAATTATCCCTTTGAAGTTAATGAAAACATTGAAAAATATAAAGCGATTGAGCTCAATGAAGATATTGAAAAATATATAAAAAATGCCAATTCTGTTGAAACTTACTTTATTCTCGGGGATAAAGTTACATATTATATTGGCGAAAATTATACTATAGTAAAAGATTCGTGTGGATATTACAAAATAGATTTTTTGTCTAATCAAGAAGTATTGGTTAACGGAGAAAATGTAAAAAGTAGAATCGTAGTTGAGGAAAAAGCAAGAAGTATAACTGGCAACGAAAGAATGTCGGCTAGCTCATTGGTAAAATATGATGAAAAAAGAAGAGAATATAACGTTATTGGTTTAGCTCCGAGTGTAATAGGTGGTATAGTAGGAGGAGTAGTAGGAGCTAAAATTGGTGGCCGTTTGGGTCAAGTGTTTTCTATAGTAGGTGGAGCGGTAGTTGGACTTGTATCAGGCGGTAGTTTTGATGAATACTATATATCCGTAATAACTGAATACTATTATGAAACTCCAATAATAACAACTCGTCCTAAACTCGTAAATAAAAATATTGTGTATCATGGACCAAAGTATGATAGATATAAAAATTATTGGTTTACGCTATAAATGGAAAAATTGAAATATATTTTATTTACGACTTTATTTATAATAATTTTTAAAATATTATTTATTCATTATTTTGGAATTAGCATAGATGAAATATATGCAAAATACGTTACGAGTAGTTTTATTGGAAGATATCATATAGATATTATAGGATTAGTAGTAGTTGCGTTATTATTAATTATATGTAAAAAAAATGAAAGATAAAATAAATAAATTTTCTCTAAATTGCAACAATAAGTTAGCCACTTTTGAACACTAAAGTAAACCAAGTGATATAACTTCCCTAAATATCTAGGGAAGTTTTTTCTATTAACTTTAATTCTTTAATAAACGCTTCTTCAGCAGTCATATATCCTAAAATTTTCCTTGGATAATCATTCATCCAATTCATTATTCTTTCTATTTGCCTATCTGTGTAATTACCTATTTCTTCACCCTTCTTTATAAATCTTCTTATCAATTTGTGTTGATTCTCACTTGTTCCTCTTTCATAGGAACTGTATGGATGACAGTAGTAAATTTTTACATATTCACATATCTTTGTAAGGCTTGAAAATTCAAGTCCATTGTCTGATGTTATTGTTTTAAAGCCTTGCTCTTTTAATTGATTTGTTTCTTTTAGAAAACTAAGTCCTTCTTCTACTGCTTTATTTGTTTTTGTATATCTTTCATAATATTATTATACTACATTAAATCACACAATTGTATCTGTTGTTTAACGGATATTAGTATAAAAAGCGATTAAAGGGTCTGATCCTGTGGTCATTTTTTTACTTTAGTTTTTAATTTGACAAAAAAATTCATTTGGTTTATAATGTGTATACACATTATAAACATTAGTTATTTATAATATCTGTAATTAAACTCTAGTTATTTACAGATATTTAGTTGTAATTTGACAACTTTAATCAAATACACTATAATGTGTATACACATTATAGTTTCTACACTTAAATTTATTTAAGAGGTTTAACAATATGCCAAGATTAAGTAAAAAACAAATATTAAATAAATCAAAAAAGAAAATAAAAGAAAAATTAGAAAATAAATTAGTATATAGTATTGAGGAATTAAATCATTTTTTAGATGAGGATGCCAGAAGTTTAAATTTACCTAAAACTTTAAAAATAGAAGAATTAATTGAATTTTTAGAGGATAACCAAATATTAGAAGGAATTCAATTAAACTTTCCGAGGAAAACGGTAATAAGATATATCAGCAAATGTAGCCAAGATATTAAATATGATGATTTATTAAATATTGTTAGTACAATTACTTCAAAAGGATACTTTTCTCATTATACGGCTGCGTTTATTCATGGACTTACAAATAACATTGTAAAAAATATATATTTTAGTTATAAAAATTCCACAAACAATAAACCAACTAAAAAATTATTGCAGGAAAATATAGATATGGCTTTTAGTAAACCTGCTAGACTTACAAATAATTTCCTTGTATATGATATTTACAAAATAGTATTATTGGAAAATACATTTAGAGATGAAGGGATATTAAAGAAGTTAGATAAAAAAAATAACAAATTTATAAACTTCACAGATATAGAAAAAACATTGATAGATATATCAGTTAGACCGGAATATGCTGGAGGAGTTGCTGAAGTATTAGAAATATATAAAAGAGCTAAAGGACAAGTATCTTCGAATAAGCTAAAAGCCTATTTAAAAAAAGCTAATTACACTTATCCTTATCATCAAGTAGTAGGGTTTTACTTAGAACATACAGGATATAGTGAATTAGCTTTAAAGTTTATGGAAGAATTTCCAATAGAATATAACTTTTATCTTACTAATGAAATTAATAAAAAAGAATTTTCAAGTAGATGGAAAATATTTTATCCTTCAGGATTAATATAAGGTACTAATTTTTCAATTAAGTTAAGAACATAATTATAGTAAAAAGAAAACTCTTCTAAATTCACATTTCCAGGGACACTAGCTTTTAGAGTATTGTAAGTAAGCGAATGAAGATTATAAACATCTTCATTTTTTATTGATAATTTATCATAACAAGTGCAACATAAATAAACTCATAGCTAATCAGCTGTGTTAATATGTAAGTGACCAAACAAAACATATTAAAAGGAGTGATTAACTATGAGCTATAACCATCTTACCATAGAAGAAAGATCTTGTATTTACCAATTTTTAAATTTAGGAATGAGTATAAGGAAAATTGCACAAGCACTTAAAAGGTCACCTAGTACAATATCTAGAGAAATTAAAAGAAATTCATCTAAGATAAAAGTTAGTAGGGGAAGTTACACTAAGTACTTTCCGATAAAGGCAAATGATAAATATATTGATAGAAGAAAAGACTGCCATAGAAAAAGTAAATTTTCTAAAGATGTTATTGATTATTTAACTGTAAAGATTAACGAACATTGGTCCCCTGAACAAATATCAAATAGAAACACAAATGAGATTCATGAATTACCATCTACATCAACGATATATAGAATGATACACGCCAAAAAGCTGCCAAAAACTAGTATGAAAAATTTGAGAAGAAAAGCTAAATTTAAAAGGCCAGCAGAAAAAAGAGGAAAATTCAATGATAAAGGTAGAACAATTAAGAAAAGACCTAAAGAGATATACAGAAGGCAAGAATTAGGCCACTGGGAAGCAGATACAGTGGAATCAGGCAGATTAGATCATAAAAGGAAAAGTAGATGTTGTTTCGTAACTTTAGCAGAAAGAAAATCTAGATATTATATAGCAATCCTAGTTGAAAATAGAAAGTCGGAAAGCGTAACACCAGCAATAATAAATGCATTAAAAGATTATCCAAAAGAATTAGTAAAAACAATAACCTTTGATAGAGGTAAAGAATTTTCAGAATTTGAGAAAATAGAAAAAGAATTAGGATGCAAAACTTATTTTTGTGATCCCTATTGTGCATGGCAAAAAGGTACAAATGAAAATAGTAACGGACTTTTGAGGGAGTTTTATCCTAAGGGTATGGATTTATCAGAAGTGAATATTGATGAATTAAATTATAACTTAAGTTTAATGAATAATAGACCTAGAAAATGTATAAAATATAAAACACCTAAAGAAGAACTTTTTGGTCTCTTACCATAGGTGTTGCATTTGATTTGACAATTCGTCTATTTGTAAAAGTAGAGATAACGGAACATCCTTAACTTCAAACATAGCTTTTAAAATTTCAATACTTTTTAAATTAATTAATTCAGATTGAGGGATTAGTTCTTCAGACACCATATAAATATCATAAAAATCTCTAGCACGTGAGCTAGTAGTACATAACATTTTTTCTTATACTCTTCAGTTTGTTGACATATAGCACGTAGTTTTTCAAACACTATCATTAAAGGAGTATAAACCCTAATAGTATAATCATCTAATTCAATTAATTGACTAGAGTCGATATATTCATATTTGCTAATATCAATTTCAAAAGTTCTTTTATTAGAATTTTCAGTAACAATAGAAGCTTGTCTTCTAAGTGAATCTATATCATTTTTTAAAGTTTCAAACAATTCTTGTTCAATAAATTTAAAAGAAATGTTGTAGCCGCCCCAGTTATAACGTCTCGATATATTTATCTTAGGCTTTTCTATAATTTTTTCATCAAAAACACATAAACCGTATTTGTTAAATTGAAAATCCAATTGTAACTTTAATTTTTTTAAAACCTCTTCAGGAGTTAAGTTATAATCTATAAAATCTTTTTCCATAGAAAAATCAATATCTATAGAGGCTCTAGAATGTAAATTATGAGCTAGTTCTATAGCATTACCTCCCTTAAGAGAAAGAATTTCCATTAAAGTATCATCAGAAAATAAAGATAATATTACTAATTTCCGTATATCTTTTAGAGTTAAATCCATAATTTTGTTTACCTTTCTGCACAATAAATTGACACATCATAAATTTGATATTGCTATTTTATAACTTATTATATAATTTAAGAGTACCAATAAATAACTAAATCCTATGTAATACTAATCACTGACTATGTCTTAACAAAATGGTATAATAACACACGGATAATTTAACTAAAAGAAATAGTTAAAAGTATTACTCATAGGAATTGACTTAATGTAAAAATTTAATGAGTTGTTAGTATAAATTCATTAGAATAGTACATAGGATTTAAATTTGTAAGGTTCAAGTTGAACCCTATCTTTCTAAGCTATTTTCTCTATTTTTTTGTAAATTATAGGCTTTATCTAATATTTTATGCTTTCTTTCAGAAAGCATTCTACAGATAAACTCCTTATACGTTTTTGAAATATAAGGTGTATTTTCTATAATTTTATTTATTTGTATTAAATCTATTCTAGATTTAATCTTTTTTAGAGATTTTATACAATCAGTATTGTTAGTAGTTGTAAGAAAATTATAATAATTTATTTTAACACCATTTTCTTTTAATGCTGAATTTGGGAAAGTGTATATTCTTTTATCTATTTCAGCTTGAGATAATAATATATTTTTCATTTGTTCATCTAGCAACTGAGGATATAAACAAGAACCACAATCATATATTGGAGCTATTTTTACATCTTGTTTCATATCATTTATCAAAAATCCCCAATTTCCATTATGTCTATCAAAATTTCCTAAAAAAGCATCTATTACAAACATATCCCAAAAATATTCTTTTAACACTTTATTATCTATTAAATTTTGTGTCTCAATTGTATTTAATATTTCATTTAAATCTGTTCCATAGCCATTTTCCAGACTATCCACTATAGTATTTTTTAAAAAAGCAAAATCCTTAATCACATAATTATTAATAGCTAAATCTTTACAGGCTACAACTATTTTATCATTATATAAACCCAATAAAGTTTCTTGAACAGGAACATCTAAAGTTTTAATAATATTACAAGCGATATATTCACTAAAACTACTATTCGCATAACTCATAAGATGATTGTTTTTAGCTATAGGGGGAAATTTTAACATATAATTTTTATTATTATATATAACTCCTATTTTACTTCCATTTGCTCCACCATATATTTTTAAAGGATTAACCGTACAATTTGTAAAATCTATATTCATTTCATTAGTTCTCCTTGATTAAAATAAATATTTTTTTCTTAAATAATCAGCTTCCTCTTTTGAAATTAAAAAATCATATTGAGCTGAATTTATAGAACCATAAAGTTCTCCCCACAAGCAGTCTATGACAGTTGATTTTGTTCGAATTCCTTCTTTATATGCGTTAATATCTTTCTGTAAATATTCAGGCAAAGTTCTTTCATCTCTACTCATTAATCACCTCAAGGTTCAAGTTGAACCCTATCTTTCTAAATTGTTTTTAATATCTCTTGAAATGGACATAATATTATACCTATTAAGCCCTTCATACTCATAGGAAGCTTGTATTCCCCTCATATATACTTGCCTATCATTTATTTTATCAGTTAGTGCTGTTTTTAATAGAAATTCCAATTCAAGACTATTTATGGGAGACCTTTCCATCGCTTGCAAATAGTTGTATTTGTCTATTAAACTCCAATCTATACACTGCGATAAATTCTTTTTAAGTATTAGATCTAACCAGATTCTAGTAGATCTTCCATTCCCTTCCAAAAACGGATGAGCCACATTCATTTCTACATATTTATTCAATATTTCTTTGAAGTTATTCTCCGGCATTTTATCAATTATTTTTAAATTATCTTCTAAAAATAATACTGGTGCAAATCTAAAGTTACCCTTTGCTATATTTAATTTCCTTATTTCTCCTGCAAAATCAAAAACATCTTCAAATAAATATTTATGTATTTGTTGTAGCCCTTTAGTTGTTCCAATTTCTATTTTTTCATATATTTTATTTTCCCAAAAATCTATAGCATTTTTCTTACTTAAATATTCTTCATCTATAACCTGCATAAAATATTCCTTTCTATCCTTTTAAAATAATAGGGTTCAACTTGAACCTTATCTTTCTAAATTATTTTCTTTATACTTAATCATATTTATTTCTTTTTTATAATCTAAAAGTCTCTCTTCTTCAAGTTTATAAATTAAATCTAAAAATAATTTTATATCCTTATTTTTACCATAATTATCTAAAGCTTCATAATATTCTACTCTATTTTCTGATTTTATATTAATAGATAAGTATCCTAATTTCATTAATTCATAATTTAATAATAATCTTGCTGTTCTTCCGTTTCCATCAGCAAAAGGATGTATTCTAACAAATTCAGCATGAATCCAGGTAGCTTTTTCTATGCCTTCAGGGTATCTCTTCATATCTTCCATAAAAAATTTCATTTCATTTCTTATCTTTTCCCATGTAGGCGGAATAAAAGATGCTCCTAGTATTCTTACATTTTCTGTTCTATAAATTCCTCCATGAAAAATATTTTCAACAACTATTTCATGAATATCCTTTATAGTATCTTCTGATAATTCTTTATTTTCAAAAACTTGATTTTTAACATATTCATAAGCCTTATTATTATTAGTTACTTCATATATTTCTCTTAATAACTTGCCTCCTATAGATACTCCATCTACAAGTACTGTTTTTACTTCATTTAAAGTTAAAGTATTTCCTTCTATCTTAGTTGATTCATGATGAAATCTTAATTCAAAGTCTTTTTCTAAGCTATAAATTGTGTTTTCAGAAAGATAATATTTATTTTTATTTACATAATTCTTTAAAACTTTTAAATTATATTCGTTCATATTTATTTCCTTTCATCAAGAACATTTTAAATACTATAACAAATCCATGACTTTTAACTTTATATTTTCAATTTCTTTTTTCATATAATCTATATCAGATTGAAAAACAGGTTGTCCGGAATTAACCATTCTTGAAATCTGATTAATATTTTTTCCAATAGCATTTATTTCTTGAGTTAAATTTCTGATATTATCTAAATTTTCTTTTTTAACTTCAAAATTTTCAATTTTTCCTTTAATTAATAAATCTCTTATTACCTGACTATAAGTTTTACTAGCAGTTTTTTCTTTAAGATGTTGTAATTTAATTAATTCTTTGTCATTTAAAAAGATACTTATCTTTTTGTTTCTTGTCCTATTATCGTTAGTTTCGTATGCCATTTAATCACCTACATAATTTACATTTGTGTTAATTATATTACATTAATGTAAGTTATTCAAACACAAAGAAAGAGAGATTTAATTTATTTATTAAATCACTCAAACATTGAAAATTTATAATAGCCCGAAAAATAATTTTTATGATATACTTTAAATAATTAATGGGGGGCGTATAAAATGTCAAATAAGGTTTTAGATTCTATATATCAACAAATAATTGGGGAAAGTTTTGATTCTAGTATATTCCTTGAAAGAATGAAAATGCAAAAAATTGTATATCTTATGAAAGTTATGGGAATAGAAGTAGGTAATTATAATTTTTATTGGTATAAATATGGTCCTTATTCACAAGAATTGCAGAATGATATAATATCATATAACGAAAGTATTCAAGATTGTAGTATAAAATATTCAGATGATGCTATTGATACAATGAATTATATTAAAGGAATGGTGGATATTAATACAGAATATGATAAAGCTCATTGGTTAGAGTGTTTAGGCTCGATATATTATATAAAAACTAATGTTATGAAATCGAAAGTATCAGATGATAAAATAAATGAGGAATTAAAAAAAAGAAAAAAACACCTTAATAATGATAATGCAAATTTAACAGCAATATCAGAAATAAATAAATTATTTAGTGAGAATTGTAATGGAAAGTAACAAATTAAATTTTGTTGGGAAAGTTTTGGATAATGTTCATGGCTTTATATATTATACTGGAACAGAAGAAAAAATAATAAATAGTAATTTATTTAAAAGACTACAAAATATAAAACAATTAAGTATAGTAAATTGGGTCTTTCCAGGCTCTGAACATACAAGATATATACATTCTTTAGGAGTTATGTATATTTGTGATAAAATAGCAGTACAATTAAATCTTTCAATAGAGGACAGAAAGATAGTAAGATTAGCCGGACTATTACATGATATTGGTCATTATCCACTATCTCATGTAGGGGAGTTCCCGTATAAAAAAATCTTATGAATGTTGAAAAAAATAATATTGAGAATATAGATTTTTATGAAAAACATAATAAAAAAATAAAAGAAGATTTGGAAAAATATATTAATAATTCAAATTTAAAATATGAATTTATGACTAAATCAGAAGGTTGCCACCATGAGAATATAGGTTCTTTTGTGGTTTTAAATAATAAAGAAATTCGTGAGTATATAGAGAAAGAATGCGGGGAAAATGCTCCAACTATAATATCAGATATGATTACGGGGAATACTGAAAGAAAAGATATTACAAATCCAATTCTAGTACAAATATTACATTCTGAGTTAGATGCAGATGGAATTGATTATTTGATGAGAGATGCTATGTTTTCAGGAACGAGTTTTGGACAATTTGAAATGGAGCAACTCATAGGGTGTATGGAGATAGGAGAGTATAAAAATAATAAAGTTTTATGCATCAATCCTAAAGGAATTGCGGCGGCAGATCAGTATTTAATAAATAAATTTTTTTCATTTTCACAAGTTGTGTTTAATAAACATATAAGTGTTACGGAATTTATGGCTGAAAAAATTATTGATTGGATGCAAAAGAATAATGCTTTTTTCCCTAGAAAGAATGTATTGCAAAATTGGACTAAGTTTGAAGATAATGAAAGTACAAAAAAATATATTGAATTTACGGACAATCATTTTTGGAGAGCTTTGCATAACGTTATTAATGATGAATTATCTGAAATTGCACCAGAATTTATAAAGAAATTTTCTGAAATGTTGATTAATCATTCAGAACTTAAATATATTGAAAATAGTGAAGTGAAAGTGGTTTCTAGTGATATTGAAGAAATAAAAAAGATAATAACGGAATCAGATACATACAAAAATATTGATAATTCTAATAAAGAAATTGTGTTAATGCATGAATATAGGCTTAGTAAACAAATTCCAAAAAAGATATATGATAAAATTTTAAAAGAAAAATTTGAAAGAAATTTTGAAACAGGAGAAGATATTACAGAATATATTAAAGAAGATATTACAGAATATATTAAAGAAGATATTGAAAATTTGAAAATTAGAAGGTTAATGGAATGCATTTGTATTAAAGATGGTGATGATGTTAGACTATTAAGCGAAGATAATAGATCTTTAATAAAGACACTATGGAATTTAAGAGTTATAATATTAAGAAAATATAAATAATATGTATAAAAACGGTCTGTTACAAAATAGACGTAAATAAAAAATGGCTTATTTGTTATGAGTAGACCATTTTTTATTTAATTTAATTATGACAAACATTTTTATTATTAACAATAATTGAGTAAATGTTTTAATTCAAACCTAAATTTATCCATATCTTTATTGTGTCTAGAAAACCAATGCATAACATCTGAATGGTTTGATGCTATCCCTAATTTAAAACCTTCGCTATGACAAAGTATATCTTTTTCTGTTAAATTATATATCTTACATAAATACACACATAATTCTAAAGATTCTATATATACAGATTTAAAATAATTTTCATTATTTAAATCATCTTCACAAATTTCAATTCCTATGTGAGAATTATTAGCTTTTCCACCACAATGCCATCCTTTAATTTTCCATGGAAGAGTCTGATATGTTGCTATACTACCATTTTCTAATTTACCTATAAATGCATGTACACAAACTTGCCTTCCGTCAGGACGAAACTGATTCCAATGATTATTATATTTATTAGTTCCAAGAATTCCATCATTAGGACCAATATATCTTTTTAACCAAGGATTATTTGCACCTGTTGAATGAAGCATTATTCCTTTTGGCTCAAAAATTTTACCTACTTTATAACATTCATTATTTCTTAATATTAATTTTTTTAAATTCATTTTTCTAACCCCTTACATTAAATAGTATTTTTTTAATTTATTTGGGACATATATCTTTATACTATTTGTATTTGATATTAATATAGACGCTTTAATTTTGTACTACGCTCATATTAATGCAATAAAATAAAAAACTATGATATACTCAATGTGATTTAAATTTTGGGAGATTATTTTATGAAATAGTTTAATTAAGTATATAACTGTTTAAATCTATCTTCTTTTAACAAAATATAGTTTATGATAAAATGTACAAATTATAAAGGAGATGTCAGTAATGTCTAAAAAACAGAAAATTTATTTTTATTTATATATTTTTTTTATGATATTTATACCACTGTTTCTTGATTGGATTACTATATTCATTCCTGAACCTGATCTTTCAAAAATTCATAACCCACATGCTTTTCAATATATAGACGACAGAACTTTCTTCATTGCACTGATACTTAATTTCGGAATATATTTATATCCTTTACATTTTATTTTTATTAATAAATTAACCTTAAAAATAAAGAAAAATTTATTTGTATTAACTTCGATTTTATCTATAATGATAGTTCCTATAAGTTATATGATATATAATTTTTCTATTGATGATTATTTTTTTGTTTTGGCTTATATTTTAATAATATTTATTCTTCCTTTTATAATAATTTACTATATAAAGTCTATCTTATATAAGAGAGGAGCATAGCTCCTCTCTTTACTAATGTGTATTACGTAGTAAATAATAAGCAAATGCATAACAGCATGCATTTTGTTCTTCTTCAGTTGAATTTCCTTTTAATGAATTCAAACCAAACTTAGGAAATTTTGTTAAAATACTATCCATAACATTTTTTATAGATTTTTCTAGTGAATTAATGTTAGAGAAATCTAGTCCATCATACTTATATTGCGAATATCTACTATTTTTAGTTATATTAGTATAATAAATACTCATAGCTGTACTTAAATTATTAATTCCATTGTCTTTATTTACGAGTCTAGATATTCCTATTGCATCTGCATCATCACACAAATCAATAAAATGACATTCATTGCCTAATTTTTTAATATCAACTTTATTTGAAATAAAATAATCCGATGCAGTTTCTGTATATGCTCCAATTAATGATACAGCTGATTTTTTCACATCAAGGTTTGGATATTTGGACATATATACATTTAATGTTCTCATTCCTGTTGCTAAGTCTCCAGCCCAACCTACCCACGTATCTGGACTATTATTCAAAATGCAATATGCTAGTGTTGTTACTGCCCAATGTTGTAGGTCATTAAGTCCTACCTTAGTATCGCTTATTTCATTTTCTATAAAACTTTTAACTTCGTTATATATCTTGATATCTTCAGCTTTAAAATACTCATCAAAAGAATCATCAAATGGTGTTACAGCAATCGAAAACTTACCATAACCTTTAAGATATTTTTTACTCAAAAAATTCAGCACCCCTTGATATATGAATGGAATATTGAAATTACCATTCTGGAATGATTTTAATTGATATTTTGAATAAACCAACTCTATCTTTTTTACTAAATCAATCGCATTAAAAATAGTAGGTTTTAAATCCTTAACATTAACTTCTTTAGGAAGATAACTACTCAAAATATATTCCTTTGGAACATCTACTGTATTACACGCAGAAATTTTACCACTATAAGCAACTTTATCTAAATCCCATTTTCCACCATATTTCTTTATTTCATGAAATTGGTCATAATTCCAATTATTTGGTATTGGAAATCCTAAGTTCCCACTAAAACCAGTAGACATGTCAGATACAAAGCTTGAGATAGAATATCCAACATTAGCTACTCTTGTACAAACATTTCTAGACGCATAAATTCCTACAGAATATCTTGAATCAATAGTTTCATTAATGCCTTTAAAATAAGGAATTATATTGCTATCAATCTGATAATCATATACATCCATATCTACTGCAAAATAAATTACTGTAGATGGAATGCCTTTTGATAATGCTGCCTCACTTGCTTTTTCCCCATGTTCTAAACCTTTTATATAGGTAAATTCACTTATTTCTCTTCCATTTTCTTGGAAAATAGGAAAATATTTCATACCACCATCAATTATTCTTTGTAATTCTCCTTCACGAATTTCTTTAAATGAACCACCAGTTAAATATCTACCTACAATCTCATAACCGTCTGACTTTAATTTATTTAATAAATCTGACGTTATTTCAAATCTTGTATCGCATGCTATAGCCTTTCTACTAATGTTACCTTTTGATATAAAAAGACTCATCCATGTATCAGTATCCACTTTCCCTGTTTTACTAAGAGCATATTCTTCTTGAAATAATCTTATACTAGTTTCAAAAGAAATATCCCAATAACCGCTTTCTTCTACATGATATCCATTACATATAAGCATTACCTTTGCAATCCATAGGTAGTCAGGATATGATCCATAATTATTTTGTGTAATCGTTACTAATTTTGATTTAGTTCCATTTCCAAAATTCCCTGTTGCTTGAGTTGGCGAATAGCCCTGTATAGATTGCAATATCTTAATCATAGCTTTATTCATTTCTCTGCCATAAAGCCCATCCGTTGGTATTATTCCCGTATACTCTCTATATTTTCTATTTATTTTTTGTTGCATATCTCTAATAACAAACCTTCCACAATATCTTGATAACAAAACGAATTGTTGCATGGATAGTAACGCTTTCATAATGTCAAGAGTAACTGTAGAATCTCCTCCTATTCCCATATCAGCTTTTAATTTTTTTATTGCAGTGCCTGTACCAGAATAGAAATTTTGACTAATACCACTTCCAACAGAGTATCCTTTACACCAAAGTGCTCCTTGAATAATTGAATATACATTTGAAGTTGTTTTATCATCTTTATTTTGTTCAGATATCCCTGAAGGCCATTTTTTTGAAAATAAAGACTGTGTACCTGGCCCAAAATTATCTGCTGTGTTTGATATGCCTAACTCGATTTGTAATGCTCGTGTCAATGCATTAATTGTTGGCCATCCTGTTTTACCATTCTCATCAACCTTTTTAAATCTAGAATCTTTTCCATAAGTTTCATTCAGCCATTTTTGTGTTTCTAGTACCATTTGATCCATAACATCATCTCCCTAAATATATTAGTTGTACAACATACTATGATGATAAATTAAGTTTAATTAAAAAAACTGCCAATAATATGATACATTTAATAAAAGACTATTGACATTTTTATTTTAGTATGAAATAGTTTAATTAAGTAGATAACTGTTTAATTAAGTAGATAACTGTTTAAAACTATCTACAGAAGTATAGGAAGGAGGATTAAGAAAACGTTTTGTAGATAGAATTTTATAAATTTTAGGAGGGATTATTATGCTAAAAAAATCTAGAATTCTTACATTACTAACTATACTTTGCCTATCTACAACATTGTATGCTCAAAAAGTTGATTGTCAAGAAGTACCAAAATTTGAACCTAAAATAGGTTCAATTATTACGTATGGGACTAACGTTCCTGGAAATTTAAAATACATGTCTCCTGGCTCTAGATATGATTTTAGTATAGGATATAGTCAATCTACTCTGTATACCAACTATGCGCTCTATGGTTCAACTATGTATACCATGGTAGCTAAAACTGTATCACCATTACATTCTACAAAATTAATAATATGGGCAAATCATAATGGCAAACGAGTTAAACTAGATGAAGCTGATATATCTAGTGGATATTACGACACCACTCTTTCATTTTATGCACTGTCAAAAGATGATTATGTATATGTAGAGTTTGTTGGGCCTTGTAGTATAATAGGATACATTTATGCTCAACAATAATTTATGAAAGGAATATAAAAATGAAAAAACTATAAAAGGATTAAGTTTAGCTATATTATTTATTTTTGCCTTAGGAAATATAACATTAGCAGCAAGCATGGGTGATGTAAAAGCTTATTCTTATCCTGATACTAAAGATTTTTTTGGGGGATACTTTGATTTTTCAGGAAGTGCTCAAGAATTAAGAGTAAGAGATAGGGATGTAAAAAATGTTTATGTAAGTGTAAAGGCTTTATGTAGAGAACGAATAATCAAAACTGTAGATAAACTAGAGCACTATAGATCGGGTGCTTATGCAGGTGGTACTGGGTTTTTTCAAGAAAATTTTGATGGATATATAGAAATATCAGCATTAGCAAGAACACGCTATGTAGATGATAGTACAGATCAAGACTCAGATAGTTCATATATTAGATATATGTATCCAGGCCCTCAACCTTTTAAAGAGGGGTATAATGCAGATCAATTAAATTCATTTAATAATACTTTTGATGCTCATGCTCAAGAATTAATATTGTTGGGAAAAGATAATCCTACGGTTCTTCGTACAAGAGATGCGGGAAATAAATTTCAATTTGTTTCTAGGAGCCAGTTATGCACTGATGATAGTTATGAAAAGTATAAAGGTATATATGTAAACTATGTATTAGATGCAAATTTACAAGAGGGAGATTTTATGCCTACAGGAGTATATATTTTTGATGATAATGAAGTGAAAATTGTATCTATAAATGAAAATCAAGTATATACTTTTAATACAAAGTAAAAAAATAGTAAAAGAGAAAGTTTTAAAACTTTCTCTTTTACTTTAATTTTTCAAACCATATTTTTACATATTCGAATATTGTTCTAGGTATAGGAATCCCTAACTCAGATAAATTTTCAATTAAAGAAATACAGTAGAATAAAATAAAAAATATATTTAAATATAAAGCTATTGATTCATAATCTAAAATAGTCAAATATATCCAAATAGTTATTATTAAAATAATAACTATAATGTGTGTTATTAGTCCTTTAATACCCACACTACTTTTTATTTTTTTATTTAATATTGATTTGGCTATGCCTGTCAAAACATCAAATATAACAATTAAAAATAATATATGAATAAAAATATTATTTTTTAATTGAATTACTATTTTTAATATTTCGCTAAAACTATAATACATAAAAATCACCCCTGAATTAGTATATCTTTTCAATATTAATAAAACTGCCAATATTGGCAGTTTTATTAATATCTAAAATAATATTTTTGTATCAGGGGTAATCTTATGAAAAATATAAGAACTGATTTAAAAAAAGAATTGAGAAAAGATTGTAAAAAATATATTAGATGTATAGAAAGTCAAAATTACTTATTCATAATAAATGAAGAAATAAAAATCAATATAGAAAAAGAACAGATAATTTTAAATATTGTTGAATATATGAATGCTACTTCTATAGATGAAAAAATAATTTTTAATTATCGATTTTTAAGCAAGGAAAAATCATGCATCGCTTTATGTTTGTATTTGTATATATCTGAAAGAACTTTTTATAGAAGACAAAATAATTTGTTAGACCAAATAAATTATTTTTATAGAGGAAGCCTATTTATAAGAACTAGTTAGATTATGTAAATTAATACTAGTACAAGAATAGCTAAGTTAGGTTGACTAATTTTAAAAAGATATTTTAATGTAAGATTGTAAAATGAAGTTAGCCATATCAAACTAAAAAAAGTCATGTAAACTTTGTGATATATTAGTAATGACTAAAAAACCAAATTCACAAAGGAGATTTACATGACTTATCTAAATAATAACACAAAGAGAAACATTAAAGGAAGCCACCTTTCAGAAAAAGAAATGATTTTAATAGAGGCATATAAAGGCGAGGGATATAGCAATAGGAAGATTGCTGAAAAATTAGGTAGATGCCACCAAACAATAAACAATGCAATTAATAAAGCTAGTGTTACTCAAAAGAAACAAGTATCTCAAAATTCGAAAGTTTATGTTTATGAAGATGTAAAATACTTCGCTGATCTTAATCATAGAATATATCTTGAAAATAGAAAAAATTGTGGAAGAAGACCTAAATTTTTAACTTGTGAAAAATTTTTAAATTGGGTAGATGAGAAGATTCTTAAAGAAAAGTGGTCTGTTGACGCCTGCGTAGGTTATGCAAAAAGAAATAATCTTTTTAATGACAATGAAATCCCATCAGTAAAAAGCATGTATAACTGGATAGATAAAGGTCTGATGAAAACAAAGAATATAGACCTGGCACTTAAGCTAAAAAGAAAACCTAATAAGAACAACAAAAAGAATAGAAAAAACAAGATGGCATTAGGAGAATCAATAGAGTTTAGACCAAAAGAAATAGAAACAAGAGAAGAGTTTGGAGATTGGGAAATAGATACAGTCATAGGAAGTAAGAAAAAAACAGATCCAGTACTTCTAACATTAACAGAAAGAAAAACAAGATATGAACTAATAATAAAGATAGACTCCAAAACAAATAAAGCAGTAGAAGAAGGACTTAGTTTTCTAAAAGAAACAAATCAATTAAAAGAGCAAGGCTTTAAAACAATAACATCAGACAATGGACTTGAATTTTCAAGCCTTACAAAGATATGTGAATATGTAAAAATTTACTACTGTCATCAATACAGTTCCTATGAAAGAGGAACAAGTGAGAATCAACACAAATTGATAAGAAGATTTATAAAGAAGGGTGAAGAAATAGGTAATTACACAGATAGGCAAATAGAAAGAATAATGAATTGGATGAATGATTATCCAAGGAAAATTTTAGGATATATGACTGCTGAAGAAGCGTTTATTAAAGAATTAAAGTTAATAGAAAAAACTTCCCTAGATATTTAGGGAAGTTATATCACTTGGTTTACTTTAGTGTTCAAAAGTGGCTAACTTATTGTTGCAATTTAGAAAAAGATAAAATAATTGAATTTAATCAACTATAATAAATGGGCTAATCATTTTCGATTAGCTCGTTTTAATGTACTTACAGAAATTCCTGTCATTTCACTAACTTGTTTATATGAATAAGATTTTTTCAACTCTAAAGCATGATTTATTTGTTTTTGTGAAAATTTTTTAGGGCGACCTTCTCTATAATCTGATTTTAATTTAGCAATGGCCCTTCCCTCTTGAGTACGCTCTACAATAAGATCTCTTTCAAATTCAGCAAAAGCAAAAAATATTTGCCTAATTAATTTACTAGCAGGAGTATTATCCATAATGCCAATATTTAATATATGGACTCTAACATTTTTTTCTAAAAGAGAATTAATTAATTTAGAACCTTCAATGGCACTTCTAGCAACCCTATCAAGTTTAGTAAACATTAAAGTATCTCCATCTTCCAATAAAGAAAGTAATTTATTTAGTTCAGGTCTATCAATTTTTGTTCCTGTAAAAGATTCTTGAAAAATTTCATCCGCACCTGATCTCTTTAATTCATCAATTTGTTGTTGTAAACCATTACCATATTTTTCTTGTCCATGAGTAGATACTCTAGCATATCCATAAATCACTAAAAAAACCTCCAAAATATAATATATAAATGACACCAAGTTTTGAGCTCATAATATATGTGTATTTTACAAGACAAAATAATAGGTGTCAAATGTTTGAAGTTTTGACACCTATTTTATAAAATTTTAATAGGTTATTATTCTTTTTAAGTCTAAGAAATCGCATAATAGATATTAAATAAGAAAAGTGATGTTGCAGAAATAAATAATTTTATTTTGCAACATCACTATTAGCTTAGTTTATATTACATATTAAGTTACATGCTATTTACTATCTAATAATTTTTTTATGATATATCCTATGAGTAATATTGAAATTATCATGAATATAACTGGTAATTTATCTAAAAATGTATTCATATTATTTAATATGGGATCGCTCCGCCATAACCTCCATCATTACCAACGGTTATACCAACTGCACCTGAAAATGAACCTGTGCCTCCAACTGGGGTGAATGTATATGTGGTTTCAGCTCTTGCAGGAGTAGTGGATGACGCAACTTGATTAATAATAGTTGGTTGTCCAATGCTACATGTTCCTCCACCACAAGAACTTATTGGGGAATATACTCTATCTATTCTACTTGCAGCACTTCTATAAGTGCTATAGTCAAAACTAAAGCCGACCCAATAAACTCCGTAACTTTTTTTAACCACTGCACCATTAATTGTTGTATGTTGAGAACTACTACTTACAACAGTACCAGTATTTTCAATATAAGCGTTCCATTGTCCAGAATTTAAGCCATATGCTTTTTCTACTGCTTCTAAATCTAAAGTTTCTGTTTTAATAACAGAACCATCAGAAAACGTTTCTGTTACTATTTTTTGAAAATTATCGTTTGTATTTTCTTCTACATGTATAGGTAATGAATCTTTTTTTCACTTTCTAGTAATTGCCCTTTTTCTAACTTGTTTATTAAATTATTTTTTACTTCATTATTTATTTCTAAATAATTAGATTGTACCTCAAAATTAGAAACTCTGTTATTTATTTCTTGAACCGAAAACATTTCGGAAGCTTTAACCTGCGTGGAACCAACTACGATTAATCCAAACATTGTGACAACTATCAAATTTCTGATTTTTTTCATAATTTCCCTCCAAGTCTTTTTATAAATAAATGCAATTAACTAAGCTTATGTGAATACTATAATATTATAGTAATAATGTCAAGGAATAATTATACCAACTTTAATCATTAAGTATATTTAGTCTTTTGATTATCTTTTAAAACATTATATTCTATTGTAGATTTTAAAGAAAATTAAGATAAAAATTATTAATTATTTCACCTAAAGATATCATTAAAGGTTTTTTTCTTAGTTATATTAGTTTTTAAGAAAATTTGTTTTTCAGCGTATTGTTTAAAAAATTCAGCTATAAGATTTTCATATTCTTTTTCAAATGCTAAAGTTATATAATTTTTGTCAGTATATTCTGTAGTACACACTATATTATTCTGTTCGCAAAATATATTAAAGTCTTTATATTCTTCCCGGGTAATATTAACCAGGTAATAATTTTCTTTTTTTGTTTCTTCAGGAAGATCTAATATAGTAGTATGTTCGTCTTCAATCAAATATGATTTAGTTTCAATTCTTTCAAGCATTTCTTCCCAAGACATAGAATTATTAAAAGCTGAAAATTTAAATTCTTCGGGATTTTTTAAGCAACTTTCCGCGAGTAAATTAAATTGTTGTTTGCTATAATTACCTTCAAGAAGAGGATTTATATCAATGTTTAATAACGCTAAATTGCATTATAACATTTAAATAAAAATATTAACAGACTATTCATATAAACGAATTTATGATACTAATATTATTAGTAAGAATATAGGACACTTGTATTAAGGAGGAGATTCCGTTGTACATATTAAAAGAGAGATAAAAAACAATTTTAAAAATATAAGGGGGAAATATTTATGAAAAAGAAAATTAGTTTATTTTTATTGATAAATATTATCATACTAAATATAATAACACCGATTTATGCCAGTTCGCTAAATGACGATAAAAATATGTTAATGCATGATAATTTTCAACTGATAAAAGAAACTCCAACTAAAATAATTTATTCTTATGATAACAACTATACAAATACAAAAGATCGAGTTGAAGTTGATTATATAGAGAATACTGCAAAGATATATCATGGTTTAGACTCAATTGATGTTATAACTTATGAGAAAAATGGTGATAGTTCTACAAATATTTTATTAAATGGTAAAGTAGTTGGAAAAGTTGAAAATGAAAATGAAATTTCTTATAAAAGTTTAGGTGAATGGACTTACAAGAATACAAGTATGCAGTTAGAAGCTGTAAAATCAGGAGCTTTAGGTGCTGTATTAGCTTCGCTTTTTGGGCCTATAGGCTGGGGAACTATTTTAAATGCTATTATGGGATTTGCTGCTGGAATGGTTGCTAATGGAACGTCACCATTAACAAATTTGTACTATACTTTAGGTGCTAAAAGAACAATTGATAAAGTAGAAGGGAATTTTATAACTTATTTTGAAGAAAGAAAAGAATATACTTATAAAGACCCGGCTCGAACTGTACAAATAGACTATAACTATGATAGTTTCTATAACACTGTAAATTATTATCATTAATCTATGAAGAAAAAAATATTAATAAATATTCTAATCTATTCACTGGTTATATCTTATTTTATATTTATTAAAGATAAATCTATTTATAATTATTTATCAAACAGTGAAAGAACATATTTAGTTATTAGGATGGTTTTAGGTTATTCCATAGCAGTAATAGTATTAAATTTGATTGTAAAATTTTTTAAAAAAAATAATTGAGCAACATTCTCTTGAATTAATCATAGTTCAAGAGAATGTTATTTTAAAGCATTATTTTAGTTTATAGCTTGTGTATAGATGGCAAGTTATGATCTAAATATATCTAAAAAATTCTTTTTATCGGCAATATTAGTTTTTAAGAAAATTTGTTTTTCAGCATATTGTTTAAAAAATTCAGCTATAAGATTTTCATATTCTTTTTTAAATGATAAAGTTATATAATTTTTGCTAGTAGATTCTGTAGAACAGATTATATTATTTTTTTCACAAAATATATTAAACTCCTTATATTCTTCCCGGTTAATATTAACCAGGTAATAGTTTTCTTTTTTTGCTTCTTCAGGAAGTTCTGATATATTATTTTCTTCTTTCTCGTTAATTAAATATTCTTTATTTTCAATTTTTACCAACATATCTTCCCAAGACATAGAATTATTAAAAGCTGAAAATTTAAATTCTTTGGGATTTTTTAAGCAACTTTCCGCGAGTAAATTAAATTGTTGTTTGCTATAATTACCTTCAAGAAGATGATTTATATCAATGTTTAATAAAACTAAATTATAGAGCAGTTCTTTTTGAGAAACAGAATATTCAGACCAATTAAAATTAAACTTAGACAATTTATATTTTTTATCAAGTTCACGATATAGAATTCTTCTTAACTCCAAGAAATCCTTATCTTCAGGGAATAATTCTATATCTAAACCATTATCTAGAGCTTGTTTTATTGTTTCTTGTGATTCAGAACTATAACAATTTATAATTGAGAAATCAGAATTTCCATTAGTTTGACTAAAAGAGCATTTGGTCTCGTTATTTTCAAGCTCAATAAGTCCTTTACTCGTGCATCTTTTACATTTTTTAAAGTATCCTCGTATTGAAGAATGTGTGAATGTTCCTTGACAATTATAAGCACTAAAGTTTTTAAGTTTTGATGCGGTGGAATCTTCAGTAATTCTTTTTCTAAATTTTCTATATTTAGTTTTGTTAGTGGCTCTTCCATGAATAGGGGATACATAATCTTCAGAGAATGGTAATATGCGTTTAGAGTTGCTCGATGTTGTTCTATATCCGTCACATATCTCAACAGTTTCAACTGCTCCGTCAACTCGATTAATGACATCTTTTGAATCTCTTTCGTAGGTATTTTCTTTATTTTCATATGGGTCTCCTTTAGTTTTAACAAAGATATTTTTAAGCAAGCTGACCACATTCATCCGGATAAACTCTCCTTTTTCTAAAAGCGTGCAGACTTAATTCCCCTAGGTCATTATTAGCTTCAGCTTGATAGTAATAATCTATGGTGAAAATTGAGTTATATAGACTGGTAATCAAATAGTTTTTAATATTTCTAATTTTATTAGATGTATTAGATAGGCATTCCAAAACATACACTAAATGTTTGTATTCAAGCATATTAAACCTTTGTTTTACAAGTTCTATAGGTGTTCTAGAACCTGAAATAACTATTTGTGTATTATTATTTTGCATAAAAATTTCAGTAATCAATTCTACAGCTGAATTAATTAATTTTAAATCA
>NZ_FWWR01000002.1 GCF_900176115.1 Peptoniphilus asaccharolyticus DSM 20463
GACAATCAATGTCAAGAAAAGGTAATTGCTATGATAACTCCATAATGGAGACATTCTTTGGAAGATTAAAAATGAATTATTATGGTATGAAAGAGTTATAGCTCTTTTGAAGAATTTTCAAAAGCAATAGAGGAATATATTTACTATTACAACAACGAAAGGATTCAATACAAAAACAAAATGGATGCCACCTACAAAATATAGGTTAGCATCCACTAATAATTAATTAAATATTGTGTCCAGTTTTATGGGTACACATCAGTTCTAAGGTGCTTTTGAATTAGTATTGTAATTAAATTTAGAATTTGATTTCAGTGAAAGAATCAGTTATATTATCTCCTACAACATTAAATACATTTTCTTCAAAATGCTTTATATCTTTAGTTGCATAAAAATTTAAAGTTGATTTATTTTCATCTTCAGAAAGAAGGTTTTCTTGTAATAGCTTTTTCAAATTTAGTGCTGTACCTTTAGCTGGATTTACAAATGAAATATCAATATTAGCTTCTTCAAATATTTTTTTAAATGTCTTAGTTACTAAAGCAAAGTGCGTGCAACCCAAAATAAGAGTATCATATTTAAAATCGCCTAATTCGTTTAGATATCTTTTTATAATATTTTCCAGATCTTCACCTTGAAGCAAACCATTTTCAATAGCAATAACAAGATCTGGAGCGCCAACACCTCTTATATCAATCTCTGAGTCCATGCTCTTTAGAGTGCGGTTATACACTTCAGATTTAACGGTACTCTCGGTGGCTATAAGAGCTATTTTTTTATTCTTAGACACCTCAGCAGCATACTCGCAAGCTGGTTCAACTACTCCTAAAATAGGGAAGTTAAATAGTTTTCGAGCATCTTCAATTGCATAGCATGTAGCGGTGTTGCAAGCTAAGACGGCAGCTTTAATATTCTTTTCTTTAAGAAAATTCAAACATTCACAAGTGAATGCTGAAATTTCTTCAGGACTCCTTGTGCCATAAGGCATTCTTAGAGTATCACCAATGTATTCATAAGATTCATTAGGTAGCTCTTTAATAAGCTCTTCTAAGATTGAAAGCCCACCTATTCCGCTATCAAAGATACCTATAGGGTTTTCTTTATTACACATATTAACATTCCTTCTAAAACATAGCATTGAATTTAAGATTTAATTCATTTAAAATTAAATTCAACATATGTAAAAATTTATTACTCATATATAAATGCTCATATTCACGTTAATATGAGCATGAAAATATCTAGTTATAACTTAACTCTGAAACTTAATTATATCATATTTATTTTACACTTATTTAATAAATCTGTCAAATAAAAAATTTCTTTTAACAAGCATAAATAATAAACATAAAACGGTAAATATAGTGTCTAATTTATAAAACTTATGGAGTATCATGTTAAAACTATAGCATATATCGTTAATTATCTGTTAATTTTGACGTTTATTAGTTGAACTATAGAAAACGTTTTGATATAATACGTTACGGTAGTAATTATAAATTATACATAATGTTTTTAATGCTATTAAAAACAATAAGGAGGTAGTTCATTAATGGACGGTTTATTAACAATTCAAACCAATATGATGCAAACAACAGCTATTGCTATTGTTATGTTATACGTTGGTAAATTCTTAAGAAAAAAAGTGGGATTCTTTGAAAGATTCTGTATCCCAGCACCAGTTATCGGTGGTTTCTTATTTGCTCTTATTCATTTATTACTTAAAGTTGGCGGAATCGCAACATTTGAAATGGATACTACATTGAAAGCTCCTTTCATGATGGTATTCTTTACTACAATAGGTTTAGGTGCGAACATTGAAACTCTTAAAAAGGGTGGTAAAGGATTCTTAATCTTCTTACTTATTTCTACAGTATTAGTTGTAGGACAAAACATCATTGGTATGGGACTTGCAAAGGTAATAGGACAAAACTCTCTATTAGGTCTTGCTTGTGGTTCTATAACAATGGTTGGTGGACACGGAACAGCTGGTGCTTGGGGACCAACTCTTGAAGAAATGGGTCTACCTGCCGGTGAAGTTGTAGCTCTTGCTGCGGCAACATTCGGTGTTATCATGGGTTCACTTATCGGAGGACCTGTTGGTTCAGCCCTAATTAAAAAACATAACTTAAAACCAAGTAAAGAATTTATGACTGAAGAAGTTGAAGGAACAGAAAGTAAAGTTGTTGCTAAACCTCACCTAACTTCAGGAGAGTTCTTAAAAGTTCTTTGTGTAATATTTATTTCAGTAGGTTTAGGAGCTATCCTAAAGAATTTCCTTGCTGAACATATTTCAATAGCAGGAACACCACTTAACTTACCAGAATACGTTGCAGCTATGATCTTTGCTGGAATCTTTGTAAACACTCTTGGAAAACAAGAAACATTTGCAATTGATCAAAGAGCAAACGACATCTGTGGAGATATCGGACTTAACATTTTCCTTGTAATAGCTCTTATTACTCTTGATTTAACTCAATTAAAGGCTGTTGCAGGACCAATGCTTATCATCCTATTCGCACAAACAGTATTAATGACACTATTTGCTTACTTCGTATGCTTTATCGTTATGGGTAGAGACTATGATGCGGCAGTTCTTGCTGGTGGTATGTGTGGATTCGGTATGGGTGCTACTTACAACGCACTTGCAAACATGGACTCTATCAAAGAAGAATATGGTCCAGCACCAAAAGCATACTTTATACTACCTATGGTAGGAGCTTTTGCAATAGACATTATAAATGTTCTTATCATAACAGGATTTGCACAAATCCAATTCTAAGATATTAGATAATTAGGCTCTATGTCAAATATTGGGGAGACTCGTTAACTCGAGTCTCTTTCTTTATGTAAAAATGGGCACATAGACGCTAATAAAGATATCAAAACTAAAATAGCAAAAAACAACTAAAAATAAGCATAGCAAATAAAACCCCTAGGGGTTTTGCGAATTTTCCCGTTTTCCTAATCTCTACTTACATGAAAACATAATTCTTTTTCTAAACAAGTCAAAATTTCTCATACCAAAACAATTTCTTTTTAATGTTTTTATCTTTGTATGAGTTCCTTCAAGAGGTCCATTTGACCAAGAGTAATCAAATGAATTACATATTTCTTCAAACCAGTTATTAAAAGAAGTGATACAAGATTTAAATTCTTTTAATTTTGATTCATCTGCTCTTTTTATCCATTCTCTTAAAGCTTTTTTAGCTCTAGTTTTGTTTGGCTGACTAAGTACATACTGGTACCCACAGGGCACACAGTAGAACAATTCTTTTAACTTGTATGCTTCTTTTAATTCCTTGTTAAGTTCAATCATAAGTGATACTTCATTAGCTTGTTCTGAAGTTAGCTTAGAGGCAGGTTTTGTAATTAAACTCTTACTTCTTTTAAAATATTTCCTAAGCTTTGATGATACATCCTTTTGTATTCTCTTTCTAACATTTCTAATGCCCAGGATACTTGTCTTATGAAGTGGTACCTATCTATGATATGTATTGCGTTTTTAAAGAATGATTTCTTAACTGATTTAAATGCTTTAGACATATCACTTACAAAAAATTTAACATTTC
>NZ_FWWR01000007.1 GCF_900176115.1 Peptoniphilus asaccharolyticus DSM 20463
TTAAATTATAACTTAAGTTTAATGAATAATAGACCTAGAAAATGTATAAAATATAAAACACCTAAAGAAGAACTTTTTGGTCTCTTACCATAGGTGTTGCATTTGATTTGACAATTCGTCTATAAAAATAGCTTCATCTTCTTGCTAAAGCAAGAGTTATATAGATTTTTGAGTTTGTTTATCTATATAGTCATAATATTTTGTGACATTTATCTATACAAAAATCTACATTTTATACATATAATTTTATTACATCTTGGTTAAATTTTCAATTGTTTCAATGTTACAGTTCTATTAAAGTCCTAGATTTTATCAGTTTTTTAAAGAATTTAGTATACGAGTTTACATTTATACTTTACTTTTTTATTTAGCTTGCAAACACTTTGTTTTTTTTGTCATACCTACATTTTCAATATCTATAATCAAATATTTAGATTTAAGTTGTAGGTTCTCTCTATCTTCTTCACATTCTAAAACTATTATTTTTTCATCATTATAATAATCTACTATTAGCAATATAGACTTTTCATCAATATTAATTTTTAAATCTTTAAGTCCTTCTGCTGGCACAGTGAAGTTTCCATCTTTGTCAGCCTTTGTAACAATTTCTTTTGGAGTATTACCGTCTTTAGATGTTATAGTTATAATAACATCAGCATTATGTCCTGCTGTTCCTGTAATCTTTGTATCATTTGTAGCTACATGTTTAACTTCTGGTGTTTTAGATTTTTCTTTATCTACAACTTTAACTTCTGCTGCTGGTGATTCTTTCTTTGAATCATTGATTGTTGATACTTTAATCACATCGTCTTTCTTAGCTGCAGGATCAAGATCCACTACAACCTTACCATCTTTGAATTCGATATTAGCATTTTGGTTATTTACATCTTTCCAAGTGCCGTCATCTTGTTTTTGGATAGTCCTTGTGTCATTATCTCCAACTTTAATAGTTTTAGCTGTTGGGTCTACCACTGTTGGATCTGCATTTTTTACACTCTTGTCGCCTGTGTAGACAGGATCAACATTTGGTGTTTGACTTGCTTTTTGTACAGCTTTTCTATCAAAGGCTTCGAAGGATCTAACCCATATTTAACCTATAAATATCTTCCCAACTGCAGTCACCCTGAGCGAATACGGCAACGCAGTCGTAGTCGAACGGGTATAACCCTGGTAGTCAACACCTAACCAGTAATCCTGAGCGAAGATTACAAAATAATCGAAGTTGAAGGATCTATTAAAAATTTAAATGCTCTACGTAAGGCTCATTGAATTAGGGATTTTAAAAAAACTTATTTAGAGAGTCTTTAGGTGACATGTAAACGGTGATATTGCAGAATAGACAATTCTACTCTGTAACATCACCTTCATTGTTAATCTAATCTTTATTTTATTTAATTTAAATAATCATTAAATAATTCGAATCCAAGTTTCATCTCTATTATTATTTTTTCTGTTAAACTCATGACTATTCGCAGCCTCTTCAAGTTCATAATATGCCCAGTGATCTTTTTTTAGATCCTTAAACTTTACAAGTAAAATTTCATTTTTATCAATAAAGTCTTTATCAGGAACTCTATTGAAAATACTATTAAACATTTTAACCGCTTCAGCTCTAGTAATATAATTGTCAGGTTTAAAACTTCCATCAGGATATCCAATTATTCTCTTATTTCCGTAGGCTTGATTTATCTCTTTTTCATATCTATGTCCTATTATATCTTGAAAATCTGACTTTAAATTATTTGTCTTATCAATAGGTGAAAGAAGTCTTGCCATTTCAGCTCTAGTTATTGGATCGTCAGGTCTTATTTTATCTCCTTCAGCTACAAGAAGATTATATTTTATAGCTGCATTAATATATGGTATATACCATGCTCCTTCTTTCAAATCAACATAGTTAGCTTTTGACATATCTGTTGTAGAAATATTTTTTAGTCTTACTGCTATTGCGACAGCTTCGGCTCTAGTTATATTGCCTTCTGGTAAAAGATTTCCGTCAGGATATCCAAAAATATATTTAATGTGGCTTCCTCTTTCTTTTGGAATCAAAAGATCGCCTTTTGGATAATCATGTTTTTCATGTGTTTCTTCCTCAATTTGTTCCCATTGTGCGTAAAGAATTACATTAGATTTAACTTCAATTTTATCTCCTGAAAGATAAGTTTTTCCACTGCCATCTCTCTGTGTGTTCCAACCCAAAAATCTATATCCTTCTGCAATAACTCCATCAGCTTCTAGAACTATGGCAACATCTCCTAACTTGTAACTACTAGTGTCTAGTGGAGTCTCACCTTTAATAGGTATTTGAGGATAAAAGTCCTTGTTTAAATCATATTTTATATAATAATTTTCAACTTTTTTCTTTTCCAATACAATGTTATCCATTGCCATATTTGTAATGTCTTTTTCATCTTTAACTTCAAGAGTTTCAAGAACTTGTCCAACAGCTTTTCTAACAGCTGCCTTTTCTTTTACAGTTTCACCTAAAGCCAAATTTTCTTTATATAAGAGTAGTCCCAATTCTCTTTCAAACACTCCGTCATAGGCGGCACTTGATTTTAATTCGTCTTTTGCAAAGTCTGTATAAGTTCCGTCGTCATTTTTATTGAGTATTCTATATAGAGCCACAGAACCATCTGCTTTATATTTTGTTCCCTGAGTCTTACCGTTTTTATCTTTAATCTCTTCATAAGAGTTTATTGTATTTTCTTTAAAAATATCGATGTGATATTTTCCGCCCTTTACTAAAATATTTTTATCTCTGTAATCTTCGTCTCCGCCGGAAAATACTTTTGCCTTGCCCACATATAGAGCTCCGTCACTATTCAAGAATATTGTGCTTATCGGATCTCCTTTAATTAAACCGTCATATGGGCTGTAAGACATTATTTGTGGAGTAAATTGTCCTTCTCCGTCAATTATAACTTTGCCTTTTGCTAATATTGCATAGGCTTCAGGAGACAAGCCTGAAAATCCTCCGCCTGTTGTACGGCGGTGCATTTTTGCTTTATATCCGTCAATATAAGTTTGATAAAGTTTATCACCTGCTTCAATTCTACCTGCTTTTATCGTGGCATCTCCTACCATGTAAAGGCCTGAGCCTGCTTGCTTATCATTGCCAGCTTGTGTAGGTCTGCAACCTCCTCCTATAATTGTAGGCTCTTTTCCGTCTTCACCTTCGACTACTACATTGTCAACATTTGCAATGCCGTGACCTGATTTTGTTGAGCTTCCGCCGCCGTAAATTTGAGCTTCGCCCTTTACGACTACACTTTCAGCTCCATCTATGGCGCTTCCTGCAGTAAGTCTGTCAGCAAATAAATATCCGTTCCGATTTATATTAGTGGATGAACCTCCTGTAATTAAAGAGTCACCTATAACTTCTATTGTATTCGCTCCCTTTATTCCTGATCCTGCGATTCCGTTTCCTTTACAACTACCTGAAGTATCACAATTAGGTGGGACAGTTGAGATATCTCCTCCATGGACTTCAGAGTTCTTGATATAAACTTTGCTCACATTTTCAAGACCATAACCTGCAGATACATTAGTCTCAACTACAGTTGAATAAGGGGGTACCTTTTTGTCTCTTAGATATTTTTCGAAACCATATCCTTGAACAACAGCACCATTTACAAGTCTAACTTCTTCTGCACCAACTATTCCTGAGCCAAATCTATACTCATCCTTCTTTGAACCGTTATCGCTTCGTATATTATACATACCGCCACCGCAAATATTTGCTCCGTCAACTAATACTTTTCCGTCGGTTTTAATTCCTGCAGTACCGATCTTGGGCGCTATAGGATTATCGCTATAGCCTGTATGAGGTGTTACTCCTCCCGGTGTAGGGCCTTCAACAAAAGTTTTGACTCCATAGACATTTACATCACCTTTGGATGAAATAATAGCCTCGGAAGTATTAAAAAAGTGTGAACCGCATCCCAATCTTATAGTATCCACTTGACCCGACATGCCTAAATTCAAAAGTCCGCTTCCCATTTCGATTACAGATGAATGAGGCAGCTTGTACATAAAATTGGGATCTGGAGATCCTGTTGGCATACCGTCATTTGCGCCCTTGTCTACAAATTTGCCTCTGTGGATATTTACACTTGCATTTCCATTGACTAAAATTATAGGGCCATAAAAATTAGTCCAAGCCTTTTTGTTAAAGAAATTTTCTGACGCTTCATTGCCGTTAGAGTCTACAAATCTTCTGTCTCCTCCGACAATGTGGTTCATGCTTAACTTTTCATCATCAGTAAGATCGGGAAAATCTTTTGTGGCAAAGTCTAAATGTCCACCATCTTTAACTTCAATAGTGCCGTAATAAAATTCATTCCTATTTTTATCATTTACATTTAAATCAACACCGTTTCCTGAAACTATTTTTGAATTTCCGGCACACTTTATTTCAATATTTGTACCAATCACAGCACCATTGCCATAACCGCCTGCGCCACCTGAGATAACCGGTATGGAGCGGGAATTTTTTTCCCTGAAAGGTCGATAGTTATATTATCAGCGTTAATTCCGCGGCCGCCTTGGGCAGTGTCACTTAAACCATTGCCCCCTCTTATAAAGAGTCCTCTGTCAACAGTGTATAAAGTACCGTTCTCAAACTGTAAATTTGTTTGATTAACTTCCACAGTTTTTGCAAAAATGGCATCAGCGCCATGAGCGATGGAATCTCCGCCAGTGATTTTGCTATAGTATTTTAGCCTAACCCCGGTATCATCTTCACCTGTATAGGACATAAGATTTTCTATCATCACCGAACCTTTGGGAAGATAAATTGCAGGGTGGCCATTTTGACCGGAGAGGTTCATTCTATCCGTCAAATAAAGATTTCCGTCTCCTGATATTAAGGCTTTATCTTCAGGGCCTTTTAAGTAGAGATGTCCCTTCATAGTAAGAGTTTTTCCCTCTGCTATTTCAAGACTTATGTTTGATACGTAAACCGCCCTTGCTCCTTCAGCCTCATAAATACCATATTTAGCTTTTTTAGGATCTGAAGACATAATTGTAATATTGTTTTTTACACTTATCGTTCCTAAACTTGAAAAATCATTGCCATCTTGTTTAAACTCATTTTCGTTATAGAGATTTACAAGATCTATAACATCTCCGTCAACTGCATTTTCAATTTGACTTTTTGCTTCATTCATATTTTTTGGCTTATATTCTTCTGCACTTGCAATCTTTGGAATTACAAGGCTTAATACAAACATAAATAAAAATATAAATCCTAGCTCTACATTTTTTAACTTCATAAAATTCTCCTTTTTTATTTAAGATAATCCTCATCTTTATAATATCATTTAGCTCACTTCATTAAAGTACGAAAATCGCTAAAGTATTTAATTATTAATATGTTTATATTTTAAAATCTATTAGTTTTTAAGACTCAATAAATTTTGCTGAGAAAATAATAAGACTGAGTCATATGAACTAACTCCCAAAGGTTGGACTTAAAAACCAACTAAAGAAGACCAGTTCACAAAACATAAACATCCTCGTCTTTTTTTGATAAAATGTATTTACGAAAACCTTCGCAAATACATTTTTATTAATTATATAATACATTAGTTTAAGATACAATTCAACTAAGATTAAACTTTAATACAGAAATATATATTCAAAAATATATATTCAAAATGATGTAAAACTAAGGCTTGTAAAAAATATAATAGAAAGGTTAAACTTAACAGAACTAAAAAAGTCTACTCATCATTTGGAAGAAAACCCACAGTAAATCCATTAACCATGCTAGAAATAATAATATACTGCTATTCAGAAGGAATATTTACATCAAGAGAAATAGAAAAATCATGCAAGTATGATTTAAGAATAAGATACCTCCTAGATGGAAATATGTCTCTTATCAATAGCACTAAATTTAAATAAATTAGCATCAAAAATATAAAATAAAAATTTAGAGATCATAAAATACAAAGCTGCTTAAGAAAAAATTATTAATTATAGCTAGCTTTATTAAGTGCACCCATTTTTATAGAAAACACTGTAAATTTATCTAAAAAATATTTTAAAAGCAAAAAACACGATGGCTAAACTTAAATACTTTATAAAAAAATGATGTTACAGAGTAGAATTGTCTATTCTGCAACATCACCTTCTCTTTATTATTTGCTATTTATTATTTTATCTATCAACTTCTACTTCAATAATTCCCAAGTTTCCGTCATTTCTTCTATATAATAAATCTATTTCTTCAGTTTCAGCATTTAAGTAAATAAAGAAATTGTGATTTAATAAATCCATTTGCATTTCAGCCTCTTCTTCTAACATAGGTTTTAATGTAAATGTCTTTCTCTTTACAATCTTAGAAGTTTCTTCCACTTCTTCATCAACAGGACCATCGATGTTTTCAAATCTAATTGTCTTTGGATCTTGGTATCTGTTCTTTAATCTTGTCTTATACTTTCTAATCTGTCTTTCAAGGATGTCAATTGTCGCGTCAATAGAAGCATACATATCATCAGAAGTATCTTCAGCTCTTAATATTGTACCCGGCAAGAAGACTGTTACCTCGACTGTTCTATTATCTTTCTCTACAGATAATACCGCCCTAACTTCTACTTCTTCATCAAAGTATCTGTCTAGCTTTTCTAATTTCTTTTCGCTTTGCTCTTTCAAGCTTTGGGTTAAGTCAAGATTTTTTCCTATTAATTTTAATTTCATAGTAACACTCCTCTCAAGAATTTATTAATTCTTATTTTTATTATACCCCTTTTTATAACATTATCACATTAAAATATAACTGAAACAGAAATAAAATTTTTGTTGATATTTAAACTGTGGATAATGTGTATAACTTTGTTGAAAACTGTATTTTTAAAGATTTTATTACCCTTACACCTGTGGATTTGTTATTTATATATCCACAGGTGGTATAATGTTATTAGGTGACTTATGAAAAAAATAAATTTTAATTTTAATACAAAAATAGGGATGAGAAATTTAAAGACTGCTCTTGCTGTTATTATAGGTCTTTATCTATCGGATTTACTTAGCTTAAACACTCCAATATTTACTTCTATAGCTTCTATCAGTGGAATGAAGAGTTCATTTGCAGAGAGTTTCAATGACTTTAAAATTAGAATGTCCACAACTATATTCGGTGTAGTGCTCGGATTTCTCCTCAGTTTAATCCCTGTGTCTCACTATATGACCCCAATTGTTGGCGGATTAGGTATTATATTTATAATATATATCTTAGTGGCTTTTAATTTAAAGGACATGGTAATACTTTCTTGTATAGTCTACATCGCTTCTTTCGTAAATCCAGAAAGTCAATTGATATATGGTATAGAGAGAGTTATCGGTACTTTCCTCGGGCTAGTTGTGTCATTGGCAGTAAACTATCTCCTATCCACTCCTGATGTTAATGAAAATTTCACAGTTTCTGCCATAAATTCATTCTATGAGGCAAGAAACATTCTTTTGAATTTAATCTTTACCGATAATCACGATGTATCTTCTTTCGAAAGTTCTTTTGAAAATATAAAGGAACATTATAAGGTGTTGCTTGAAGAATTACATGCTCCACTCCATCCTGATTTGGATATAGAGAACGCACGTAGAGCTCTAAAAGCCTTCGATGATATACATCTAAGGTTCTTACTCCTCAGCTCAATCAATGCCCATCCCAAGCTAAAACCAAGCGTTATAACCAGACTTGAAGACAAGTACCATATAACACTCCTACAAAACGGCTCGCTTGAAGGAGATATAAATGAGATGTATAATCTTCATATAAAAAAGATACTATTTAATTTAGAAAATTTAAGAGAGTTGTTGAATATTAATGAAATTTAAAAATACTTTTGAAAAATATGATCTCCTGGAGAGTTTTTATTATATATTAGATGAATTAGTGCAAGTTAAGGACAGTGAAGATTTAATCTATTCACAAATTTATGAATCTTTTGGTCCTCAACTCCCAAAGTCTATAATACTTTTTGATAGACATAAAAACAAAAAAGCTTTGAACGAAAGATTTATGTACTTTATTGAAAAATCTTTGTATGATGCAGAAGAACTTTGGAAACCTTTAAGCAGATCTTATTTCACAGTCTTAGAACTTTTTGATAATCAAGCTGAAGATAGACTCATCGGCAAAAATTTTAAAATATCTAATTTACCAAAAGATGTATCCTCAGGTGAGTTTTTACTATGTAGAATTTTAGAGATAGACGAAGAATACTTTATATATGGCGACTATGTGCCAGTTACTTTTCTACACGGCGAAGCTATTATAGATGAATTCAAACGTCTACATCCTTTCGAAAATCTAAACCCAATGCAACTTAAATATATGTCATACGACCTATTTATGCTATATTTTGTGAGCAGTTTAGACGAAAATATATTCAGTTCCGACGTCGATTTATTCGTAACAGGCGCCATCTCTACTCTTATGTTCAATAAGCCTGAATTGTCTCTATTTATGGAAATGTCCTCCTTTGGTAGCGAAAAGTTCTTCTATGCAACTGAGCTATTGAGCATATTCTATTTGAGAATTCTGCTACCTAAAAACCAAAACTACTCCTCTTTTAAACGAATTAACTTCCATGCTTACTTTAAAGAAGCTGCTCAAAGAGGTTGTTTTAAAAATGAAACTGAATTAATTACAGTGTTAGATACAATGACAGAAGTTTATAAATTCTTTTCTAGATTTAGAGAAGATTATAAAACTGCTGTATCTAAACTCAAAGAAGTTAAACAAGATATTTTCAACTTAATGGATGATTTAAAAAACTCAATGCAAGGCTTTTACTATGACGAAAAGATTTTAAAATTAATCTCCACTCCACAAACTGTAATTTCTGATTTAGATACCATCGAGAATACAATAGAGTCAGAATCTATAACCGAATCCATTACCACTGGCTCTTTAACTTCAAAATCAGTTCAAATACTTGCAGAAGCAGTGGATATTAAGCCAACAAAAAAAGTGGTAAGTTACACTTCTTACCACTTCCCTTATATTGATTTTTTATACAGATTTTTAAAGTTTAAAGATTTGGTAGAGACCTACGATGAAGTAATTATTTCCCATCTATTCGACGACTTTATAAATTTAGAAGAAGATGAAATTCTTGCTATACTCTATAATTCTATATTTAATATAAAATTTTTAGAGGAAATCTATCCTCCTATTAAGGTTAAAGAATATGTTGCTCTATTTAACAAATTATTCTCTAAGCTTAAAAATGAAGAGTTGCTATTCGATAACCTTGACGATGAAGAAAAACACTTTGTCGATGCCTTTTCTCGTATAGGTCTTTTAAATGTAACTGATGTAGTTAAACTATCTACAACAGCAATTAACCTAATAAACTACAACAGCAACCTATCTGACAACATAATCAGTTTGAGTGACTATCGTTAGTTTCTATAGGTAGAATTACAGTTGCAGTAAATGTATTATCTTTTACAGCTATGTGGAATTCTCCACCCAAAATTTCAGCTAAATTTTTAGTTATATACAAACCTAAGCCAGAGCCTTCAGTTGTTCTGGCTTTTTCGGACTTCACCAGTTCATTTAGCAAGTCATTTTCGTTTTCTTTTATTGGAATATCCGTTTCGTTTTTCATTTCAAAATGGATATATCTTTCTTCGATTTTTGTACAACCTAATATTTTAGTTCCAGGTTTTGAATATTTATATGCATTTGAAATCAAATTTTGTACAATTCTTGAAACAATTCCAGGGTCTGTATACAAATTTATCTCTTCATTTCCATAGTCATATAAAAATTCTAATTCTTTTTTATTTAGTAGTTCATCGAAATCACCATAGATTTGGCTAACGAGTTCATTAAAATCTATAAAGACTTTTTCGACTTTTATCGCTCCACTTCCCGTTTTAGATGCATAAATCAAATCTATTATAAGGCTTCTAAGCCTTTCGGAATTCCTACCCAAAACTCCTATATACTCTTTCGCCTCAAAATCCATCTCCGTCTTTTTAGATAGGATATCTGCGTAATTTATTATAGACGTGAGTGGGGTCTTTAAATCGTGTGATATATTGGTTATAAGTTCTGTCTTAAGCCTTTCTGTCTCCATTGTCTTATTTATAGACGTTCTTATCTGCTCTTTAATTGAGGACAGCATATTTAAAGTCCTGCTAGTTTTTTTATCTGCTAAAGATGACTTTTCAAACGACTCACCAAAATTATATAAATCTTCAATTGCATTGTTTAAAATGGCATTCTGAACATAAATATTTTCCCCTTCAAATATAATTCTAAATATTATCAAGTTTAGAAATGCATCGAAAAAGTTATAGTCCATGACCATAACTATAAATAATATAAATATATTCAACACACCAAACAATGAGTATAGTCTATTTCCAGATGAATTCAAAAATAGTTTCAAAGTAAATATACTATCTTTGAGTTCTCCATTCCAAATTTTATAAACTACTACCAAAGAAAATATTCCAAGAGCCAAAACATATCCATACACAGAGAAAAGCATCCCCAGCCAAATCATAAGTCTTAATAGTGTGTCTTCTAAGAAATTTGTGTTTTTTAAATATCTAAGTAATCTCTTGACTAAGTTCTTTAACTTATTAGACATTATTTCCCCTCTATTTTATAACCCATTCCATATACAGATTTTATTAAGTCTGGTTTTCTCGGATTGATTTCAATCTTATCTCTAAGGTGTGAGATGTGTACTGAAATAACTTTCTTTACATCATGCGCCTCTTCTTCCCAAACTTCTGAATATATTTCATCAGATGAGAACACTTTAGACTTATTCTTCATCAATAGTAAAAGTATTTTATATTCATAAGGTGTTAAGCTTACCTTATTATTATCTACAAACACTTCTTTTGACATATCATTTACAGTAACTCGTCCAATTTGATAAGTCCCATTATCTATACTCGCAGAACCCAAGCTCATAAATCTTCTAAGAGTTGAATTTACTCTTGCAACAAGCTCTATAGCGTTAAATGGTTTAGTTATATAGTCATCTGCTCCAACGTTTAGCCCTATTATCTTGTCTGTTATCTCACTCTTTGCAGATAGGATAATTATCGGTATATTATACTCTTCCCTAATCTTTAAAATAGCAGATATACCGTCCATCTTAGGCATCATAATGTCAATTATCACAAGATGAATTTCTTCTTTCTTTAAAATATCCAATGCTTCTAAGCCGTCATTAGCTGTGAAAATTTCATAGCCTTCTGCCGATAAATAAATTTGTATAGCTCTTACTATATCTTGCTCGTCGTCACAAACTAAAATTTTATAATTCATAAATTCTCCCTTCAAATTAATTTTACAGGTTCTAAGGTTCAACCAAATCTCCACTGGGTATAGAATTATTGGAGGTGAGATTATCAAAAATTTAAAAGATAAACTCTATTTGATTCGGAATAAACCCTTTGTTGTTTTTATTGGATAATTTATCATAACAAGTGCAACATAAATAAACTCATAGCTAATCAGCTGTGTTAATATGTAAGTGACCAAACAAAACATATTAAAAGGAGTGATTAACTATGAGCTATAACCATCTTACCATAGAAGAAAGATCTTGTATTTACCAATTTTTAAATTTAGGAATGAGTATAAGGAAAATTGCACAAGCACTTAAAAGGTCACCTAGTACAATATCTAGAGAAATTAAAAGAAATTCATCTAAGATAAAAGTTAGTAGGGGAAGTTACACTAAGTACTTTCCGATAAAGGCAAATGATAAATATATTGATAGAAGAAAAGACTGCCATAGAAAAGTAAATTTCTAAAGATGTTATTGATTATTTAACTGTAAAGATTAACGAACATTGGTCCCCTGAACAAATATCAAATAGAAACACAAATGAGATTCATGAATTACCATCTACATCAACGATATATAGAATGATACACGCCAAAAAGCTGCCAAAAACTAGTATGAAAAATTTGAGAAGAAAAGCTAAATTTAAAAGGCCAGCAGAAAAAGAGGAAAATTCAATGATAAAGGTAGAACAATTAAGAAAAGACCTAAAGAGATATACAGAAGGCAAGAATTAGGCCACTGGGAAGCAGATACAGTGGAATCAGGCAGATTAGATCATAAAAGGCAAAGTAGATGTTGTCTCGTAACTTTAGCAGAAAGAAAATCTAGATATTATATAGCAATCCTAGTTGAAAATAGAGAGTCGGAAAGCGTAACACCAGCAATAATAAATGCATTAAAAGATTATCCAAAAGAATTAGTAGAAACAATAACCTTTGATAGAGGTAAAGAATTTTCAGAATTTGAGAAAATAGAAAAAGAATTAGGATGCAAAACTTATTTTTGTGATCCCTATTGTGCATGGCAAAAAGGTACAAATGAAAATAGTAACGGACTTTTGAGGGAGTTTTATCCTAAGGGTATGGATTTATCAGAAGTGAATATTGATGAATTAAATTATAGCTTAAGTTTAATGAATAATAGACCTAGAAAATGTATAAAATATAAAACACCTAAAGAAGAACTTTTTGGTCTCTTACCATAGGTGTTGCATTTGATTTGACAATTCGTCTGATAAAAAAGATTTAGCTTCATTAGCCGATTTTGCATTTGCTTAAAGCAACAAATTCTTGGATTTCAACTCGGGGATTACCCGTTGGGGTGGATTACAGCCTCCGGGCCACGTGCATTAATGAGCATGTCGCTACATATAGATTTTAAACCTATTACATTCACTTATAATTTGGGACAAACAAGTTTTTTAAAAGCTATTACGTTTGTGGATTTGATATGTTTTATAGGTGGAATAATAGCTTAT
>NZ_FWWR01000016.1 GCF_900176115.1 Peptoniphilus asaccharolyticus DSM 20463
GATAATTATGTTATTAATCCAGGAGAGACTTTAAAAGTCCCTCTTGGAATTGGTCTTGAAATTCCTGAAGGGGACCAATGTTCGTTAATCTTTACAGTTAAATAATCAATAACATCTTTAGAAATTTACTTTTCTATGGCAGTCTTTTCTTCTATCAATATATTTATCATTTGCCTTTATCGGAAAGTACTTAGTGTAACTTCCCTACTAACTTTTATCTTAGATGAATTTCTTTTAATTTCTCTAGATATTGTACTAGGTGACCTTTTTAAGTGCTTGTGCAATTTTCCTTATACTCATTCCTAAATTTAAAATTGGTAAATACAAGATCTTTCTTCTATGGTAAGATGGTTATAGCTCATAGTTAATCACTCCTTTTAATATGTTTTGTTTGGTCACTTACATATTAACACAGCTGATTAGCTATGAGTTTATTTATGTTGCACTTGTTATGATAAATTATCTTCAGAAAAAGGCAAGTACATGAGTAAGATGTACGAGGGAGTTAAAGAGACACTAAGAGAGTTGTCTAAAGAACACACTCTTGCTGTTGGAACTTCTAAAGTGGAAGATAGTGCAAGAGAGATTTTAAAATATTTTAAGGTAGATGAATATTTTACATTTATAGGCGGAGCGGCAAAGGATAAGTCAAGAAATACTAAAGCCAAAGTTTTGGAATATGTTTTGGAAAATGTAGGAGGATACGATATTGAAAAGACATACATGGTTGGAGATAGATTTTATGATATCAATGGCGCCAAAGAATTGAATTTAAACTCTATAGGTGTAAAATGGGGTTATGGAGGAGAACAAGAGTTGACAGAAGCAGGAGCTAACTATGTTGTATCAACTCCTAAAGAATTGGAAGAATTAATACAAAAAATTAAGTAGGTGTAAGATGCCGAGTTATGAACAAATAGATTTGTTTTTAGAGGTAATAGGTACAATTGCATTTGCTTTTTCTGGAGCCATGCTTGGGATAAGAAAAAGAATGGATTTGATGGGTACTATAGTGCTAGGAGTTACTACAGCTCTTGGCGGAGGGTGCATAAGAGATGTTATTTTAGGATACCATCCACCCAATATGTTTACAGATCCATCGTGTGCTATTCAAGCGGTTGTATCATCTATAATAATTTTTATAGTATGCTACTTTAAAACTGACCTATTGAGTTCTAAGACATTGGAAAACTTTGAGAAGATTATGATTTATTTTGATGCAATAGGACTTGGAGCTTTTACTGTAACGGGGATAAATGCTGCATTGAATTTAGGTTATACAGATGAAAAGTTCTTGCTTATTTTCTCGGGAATGATAACTGGAGTAGGTGGGGGAGTTATAAGAGATGTGTTTGCGGACAGAACCCCATCTATATTTAGAGAGCAAATATATGCGTCGGCTTCCTTTTTTGGAGCGTGTTTCTATTTGATTTTTAGGAAGATGCTGGGGATAGATGAAGTCATGATTTTGTCTGCTCTTATAGTTTTTGTAATAAGAATGGTGGCGGTTAAGAAAGATTTAGGGCTGCCTAAAATAAATTATTGAGGTTTGATATGAGTATAAAGATAATTACAGATGGAGGTTGTGACATTTCAAAAGATATATTAGAAGCACTTGATGTAGAAATGTTGCCAATCTATGTAAATAATGATGAACAAGTTTTTTATGAAGGAGAACTATCTATAGAGGATATGTTTTCAAGAATGAGAGCTGGCGAAGTGTTTATGACTAGCCAAGTCTCAAACCAAATATATCAAGAGAGATTTGAAGATTATGCTTCAAAGGGACAAGAAGTAATATATATTTGTCTATCTTCTGGTATAAGCGGAACTTTTGACGCGGCAAAGTTAATTGCTGAAAATATAAATGAAAAATATGGTGAAAAGATTCACGTATTTGATTCTAAACTTGCTACAGTGGGTTTAGGATATATGGTGGAAAAAGCTGCTGAGCTTGCTAAAACAGGAGCTGATTTTGAAAAGATAATGAAGCTTTTAGAATTCTATAAAGATGGAATAAAGGAAAACTTTTCAGTAACATCTTTGGAATTTTTGATGAGAGGCGGAAGGGTTTCAAGAAGTAGCGCTATAATAGGTGGGCTTTTAAATATAAGACCTATGCTTAGAGTTATACCTGAAAATGGAAAGCTTGAAGTGGTAGACAAAGTCAGAGGAGATAAGAACATGGTTAAGAAATTCATAGAGAATTTGAGACCTGAAGTTGTAAATCAACCTGTGATTTTAGGCTATGGAGACACTGACGAATATGCTATGAAAGTAAAAGATGCCCTTATAAAGAATTTTGACATGGATCCTAAATATATAAGAACTGAAAAAATAGGACATGTAATAGGAGCGCATGTTGGACCTGAATTTATAGCAGTTATACACACAGATATACCTGAAGAAAATTTGAAATTAGACTAATATTTGACATGAACAATATAAAATCCACAATGAGGTGGATTAATGTATAAAGAATTGACATCGTCGCTTGCAAACGCGGCAAAAGGAAAAGTTGGAATGTATAAGAACTCCAAACTTGTATATGCAGTAACCTCAGGACTTGCAGGTATGTATATCGGGTTTGGAGTTTTAAGTATGGGATTATCCGGATCTGTTTTTGGAGGATTGGATTTTCCATTTAGCAAAATATTTAGCGGAATCATCTTTACTATGGCATTATCACTTGTAATGATGGCTGGTGGGGACTTATTTACAGGAAATATCTTAGTTCTATCATCAGGAGCTTACAACGAAGAGATATCTACAAAAGAAGCGATAACAGTATGTGCTTTTTCTTATTTTGGAAATTTCTTAGGAGCATTAGTTTTAAGTGGTCTATTCTTAGGAACAGGATTGGGAAATGAAAGCATAGGAGAGGCTATAGTTCAGCTTGCAATTGCGAAGGCACACCATACAACAATGGAGATTTTCTTTAGAGGGATACTTTGTAACGTATTGGTATGTTTAGGTGTATTGACTTGTTACAAGCTAAAGACAGAAGCAGCAAAGCTAATAATGATTTTTTGGTGCATATTACCATTCGTAGCACTAGGCTTTGAACACTCTGTTGCTAACATGACAGTATTCACTCTTGGAATCAGCTTATCAGATGAAGTGAATATGGCTATGGCTCTACACAATATAATTCCTGCCACAATAGGAAATATATTAGGTGGACTTTTAATAAGTTCTGCTTATTTCGCGCTTAACCGTGGAGAAGTGATAAATAATACTCAAAAGGGATAAATATCTCAATAAAATAAAGCTATAAACGAAAGAGTTATATAAAAAAATTCTTTCGTTTAGCGGTTGTTTTAAAAATTTTTATTTGGTATAATCAAATTGTTGAAAACATTACCACTATATGAAATAGTGGAAGTACATAACCGAGTGAGAAATCACGGTGTATAGTAATTTAAGGAGAGATAAAATGACAGATACACTTAATCCGTTAGTAGCGGCACAAGAAAAAGTAAGAATAGCATGCGAAAAATTAGGATGCGATCCAGCAGTATATGAACTATTAAAAGAACCACAAAGAGTAATTGAAATCTCAATTCCAGTAAAAATGGATGATGGTACAGTTAAAGTGTTCAAAGGATGGAGAAGTGCTCACTCAAGCGCTGTAGGTCCATCAAAAGGTGGAGTTAGATTCCATCCAAATGTAAACATGGATGAAGTTAAAGCTCTTTCTCTATGGATGACATTCAAAGGTGGAGCACTAGGCTTACCATACGGCGGAGGAAAAGGTGGAATCTGCGTAGATCCAGCAGAACTATCAGAAAGAGAATTAGAACAATTATCAAGAGGATGGGTAAGAGGTCTTTATAAATATCTTGGAGACAGAATCGATATCCCAGCACCAGACGTAAACACTAACGGACAAATCATGAGCTGGTTCGTTGATGAATATGTAAAATTAAACGGCGAAAGAATGGACATCGGAACTTTCACAGGAAAGCCAGTAGCATTTGGCGGAAGTGAAGGAAGAAACGAAGCAACTGGATTCGGAGTAGCTGTAGTAGTTAGAGAATCTGCTAAGAGATTCGGAATCAAAATGGAAGATGCTAAAATAGCTGTTCAAGGTTTCGGAAACGTAGGTACTTTCACTGTTAAGAACATTGAAAGACAAGGCGGAAAAGTTTGTGCTATCGCTGAATGGGATAGAAACGAAGGAAACTATGCTCTATACAATGAAAATGGAATCGACTTCAAAGAATTATTAGCTTACAAAGAAGCTAACAAAACTCTTATCGGATTCCCAGGAGCAGAAAGAATTACTGATGAAGAATTCTGGACAAAAGAATATGATATCATAGTACCAGCAGCATTAGAAAATGTAATCACAGGCGAAAGAGCTAAAACAATAAACGCTAAATTAGTTTGTGAAGCAGCTAATGGTCCTACAACTCCAGAAGGAGACAAAGTATTAACTGAAAGAGGAATCAACTTAACACCAGATATCTTAACTAACTCAGGTGGAGTTCTAGTATCTTACTATGAATGGGTACAAAATCAATATGGATACTACTGGACAGAAGCAGAAGTAGAAGAAAAACAAGAAGCAGACATGATGAAAGCTATCAAAGGCGTATTCGCAGTTGCTGATGAATACAATGTAACTCTAAGAGAAGCTGTTTACATGTATGCAATCAAATCAATAGATGTAGCTATGAAATTAAGAGGATGGTATTAATCCGCAATAACTAGCTAAATTAAGGGACTACTTAGGTAGTCCTTTTTTTATGCGCAAAATTTAGAAAGAGTTGGTAAAAAAGGGCTCTATAATATCTGTTGGGGAGTAAATCCCTAACAGATATTTTTATGCGATAATTTATCATAACAAGTGCAACATAAATAAACTCATAGCTAATCAGCTGTGTTAATATGTAAGTGACCAAACAAAACATATTAAAAGGAGTGATTAACTATGAGCTATAACCATCTTACCATAGAAGAAAGATCTTGTATTTACCAATTTTTAAATTTAGGAATGAGTATAAGGAAAATTGCACAAGCACTTAAAAGGTCACCTAGTACAATATCTAGAGAAATTAAAAGAAATTCATCTAAGATAAAAGTTAGTAGGGGAAGTTACACTAAGTACTTTCCGATAAAGGCAAATGATAAATATATTGATAGAAGAAAAGACTGCCATAGAAAAAGTAAATTTTCTAAAGATGTTATTGATTATTTAACTGTAAAGATTAACGAACATTGGTCCCCTGAACAAATATCAAATAGAAACACAAATGAGATTCATGAATTACCATCTACATCAACGATATATAGAATGATACACGCCAAAAAGCTGCCAAAAACTAGTATGAAAAATTTGAGAAGAAAAGCTAAATTTAAAAGGCCAGCAGAAAAAAGAGGAAAATTCAATGATAAAGGTAGAACAATTAAGAAAAGACCTAAAGAGATATACAGAAGGCAAGAATTAGGCCACTGGGAAGCAGATACAGTGGAATCAGGCAGATTAGATCATAAAAGGAAAAGTAGATGTTGTTTCGTAACTTTAGCAGAAAGAAAATCTAGATATTATATAGCAATCCTAGTTGAAAATAGAAAGCCGGAAAGCGTAACACCAGCAAT
>NZ_FWWR01000013.1 GCF_900176115.1 Peptoniphilus asaccharolyticus DSM 20463
TTTTATGATCTAATCTGCCTGATTCCACTGTATCTGCTTCCCAGTGGCCTAATTCTTGCCTTCTGTATATCTCTTTAGGTCTTTTCTTAATTGTTCTACCTTTATCATTGAATTTTCCTCTTTTTTCTGCTGGCCTTTTAAATTTAGCTTTTCTTCTCAAATTTTTCATACTAGTTTTTGGCAGCTTTTTGGCGTGTATCATTCTATATATCGTTGATGTAGATGGTAATTCATGAATCTCATTTGTGTTTCTATTTGATATTTGTTCAGGGGACCAATGTTCGTTAATCTTTACAGTTAAATAATCAATAACATCTTTAGAAAATTTACTTTTTCTATGGCAGTCTTTTCTTCTATCAATATATTTATCATTTGCCTTTATCGGAAAGTACTTAGTGTAACTTCCCCTACTAACTTTTATCTTAGATGAATTTCTTTTAATTTCTCTAGATATTGTACTAGGTGACCTTTTAAGTGCTTGTGCAATTTTCCTTATACTCATTCCTAAATTTAAAAATTGGTAAATACAAGATCTTTCTTCTATGGTAAGATGGTTATAGCTCATAGTTAATCACTCCTTTTAATATGTTTTGTTTGGTCACTTACATATTAACACAGCTGATTAGCTATGAGTTTATTTATGTTGCACTTGTTATGATAAATTATCAACAAAAAATATTATAAACGATTTTTTGGAAAAAAACACTATAAATTTTACAAAAAAATCAAATTTTAGATATACATTGGCTAAATAACTTGAATTAGACTTGTTTTAATAATATAATTATATGGCAAATTGTAAGAGGAATTGGAGGAATTTATGAAACTTTCTAAATTATACATGCCAACCCTTAGGGAAGCGCCTCAAGATGCGGAGATAGCATCGCATAAATTTTTACTTAGAGGAGCTTTTATTCGAAAATCAGCAAGTGGGATTTATTCATACTTGCCTTTAGGATATAGAGTGGTAAGAAAGATTGAAAATATTGTAAGAGAAGAAATGGATAGAGCAGGAAGCCAAGAGATATTGATGTCTGCTATTCAACCTAAAGAAATTTGGGAAGCGTCTGGCAGATGGGATAGATTTGGTCCGGAAATGTTTAAGTTAAAAGATAGACATGAAAGAGAGTTTTGTCTTGGACCGACTGCAGAGGAATATTTTACAACACTTATAAAAGATGAAGTAAAATCTTACAAACAACTTCCTCTAAATTTATATCAAATACAGACAAAGTATAGGGACGAAAAGAGACCTAGATTTGGAGTAAATAGAGCAAGAGAGTTTAGCATGAAAGATGCATATTCTTTTGATGTTGATCCAGAGGGAATGAAGAAATCTTACCAAGATATGTACGATGCTTATGAAAAGATATTTGATAGAATAGGCCTTGAGTATGTAGTGGTTGAAGGGGACAACGGAGCTATGGGAGGTAATCAATCTCATGAGTTCATAGCCCTTGCAGATACTGGAGAAGGTGTAATAGCTTATGGTGCAGGATATGCGGCAACTGCTGAAAAAGCTAAGGTAGTGTATCCAGCTGTTCCGGATGAAGAAGCAAAAGAACTTGAAGAAGTTCACACTCCTAATACTAAGACTATTGAAGAAGTATCTAACTATCTTGGAGTTACAGAAGCTAAGTGTTTAAAAGCTGTTGATTTTATGGTGCAAGAAAAACCTGTGGTAGTTTTTGTGCCTGGTGACAGAGAAGTAAACATGGCTAAGCTTGAAGGATTTTTAGGAGTACCTGAGCATGAGATAGAACCTATGACTGAAGAGCAAATAAAGAGCATGGGAAGTGTTCAAGGCTTTACAGGTCCTATTGGAATAGATGCAAGACTTATATTTGATTCATCAGTTACAAGACTTCACAACTTGATAGTTGGAGCTAATAAGGAAGACTACCATATAAAGAATGCAAATTATGGTAGAGATTTTGAAGGAGAAATAGCTGAAGACTTACTTGAAGTTAAGGAAGGCGACCTAATTGAAGGCACTGATGAAGAGTACAAGTTCAGAAGAGGGGTTGAGGTAGGTAATATCTTCCAACTTGGAACTAAGTATTCTGAATCTATAGGAGCGACTTATTTAGACCAAAACGGAAAAGAACAAATTATATGGATGGGTTCTTACGGAGTTGGTGTTACAAGAACTGTTGCGGCAGTTGTTGAACAATTTAATGACGAAGATGGAATCATCTGGCCTATATCTGTTGCGCCATATCACGTGATAGTAACTGTGATGAAAGCTAATGATGAAGAGCAAATGGCTTTGGGTGAAGAGATATACAATGAATTGATTTCTAAAGGCTATGAAGTGCTATTAGACGATAGAAATGAAAGACCTGGGGTTAAGTTTAAAGATAGAGACCTTATCGGTATACCATTGAGGATCACTGTTGGTAAAAAGGCAGCTGAAAAAGTGGTTGAATATTCTACAAGAAAAGAAAAAAATAATATTGAAATTGAACTAGATGAACTTTATAGTAAAATAGAGATTGATTTTAAAAATAATTGAGGTAATATGGCAGAATTTAAGTTTGAAATAACCAAGCATGTAGCGACTCTTTCAACAAAGAGCAATGGTTGGACAAAAGAACTAAATATGGTTTCATGGAATGATCGTGCACCTAAGTATGACATAAGAGAGTGGGACCCGGATCATGTAAAAATGAGCAAGGGAATTACATTTGATGAAGCTGAATTTGAAGAGTTAGTGGAAGCAATAAAGAGTATATAAAATTAGACTATCTTTTACCAATATGGTATAATGGATTAATTATCTTACGGAGGATGAAATGACAGAAATTAAGAGAGAAAATAACACAGTAAAATTTGAAATGGTATTAAAAGCTGAAGAAGTTAAAGTTGCTGAAGATACAGTTTTTAAGAAGAATAGAAAATATTTCCAAGTTCCTGGATTCAGAAAAGGAAAAGTTCCAAGAAAAATAATTGAAAATGTATATGGTAAAGAAGTATTTTTAGAAGATGCTATAAATGAAATCTTACCTAAAAAATATGAAGAAACTATTGAAGAATTAAAACTTGAAGTTGTAGATCAACCACATGTAAACATTGAAGAAGCTCACTCTGGAGAAGATATCAAAGTTGAAATTTCAGTAGATGTAAAACCTGAAGTTAAAATTGAAGGATACAAGGGTATAGAGGTTGAAGATGTTAAATATGAAGTTACAGAAGAACTTTTAGATGCTGAACTTGACCAACAAAGAAGCCTTAACGCAAGAGTTCTAAACATTGATGACAGAGCTGCTGAAGAAGGAGATAAAGTAAACATCGATTTCGTAGGTAGAGTTGATGGAGAAGAGTTCGAAGGTGGAGCTGGAGAAAACCAAGATTTAGTTTTAGGTTCTAACACTTTCATTCCAGGATTTGAAAAACAAATCGAAGGACACAACATCGATGATGAGTTTGATGTTAATGTAACTTTCCCAGAAGATTATTTCTCAGATGATTTAAAGGGAAAAGATGCAGTATTTGCAGTTAGATTAAACTCAATTTCAAAAGAAGAACTTCCTGAATTAGATGATGAATTTATCAAAGATATTTCTGAATTTGATACAGTTGAGGAATATAAAAATGATTTAAGAGAAAAGAAAAATGCACAATTTGCAGAAAGAGAAGTAGCAGAAAAGAAAGAAGCTATCTCTAAGAAATTAGTTGAACTTGTAGAAGTAGACGTTCCAAAGGGAATGGTAGACGCACAAATCAACAGCCAAATGCAAAATTTTGACCAAAACCTACGTAACCAAGGAATGAACCTTGAAGATTATTTAGGAATGATTGGTGTAGAAGTTAAAGACTTTGCTGAAAACTTAAGAGAAGATGCTCTTAAACAAGTTAAGACTGCATTAGCTCTTGAAAAAGTTGCTGAACTTGAAGGAATTGCACCTACTGATGAAGATGTAGATGCAGAAATCGACAATATAGTAAACTTATACTTCAAAGATGATGAAGAGCAAAAAGCAAAAATGAAAGAATATATGAATGGTTCAAACAGAGAATCTATAAAAGAAGATCTTATGAACAAGAAAACTCTTGATTATCTATATGAAAATGCTAAATTTGTAGAACCAAGCGAAGAAGCAGCTGATTCTGAAGAAGATAAATAATTTAGTTATAGAGAAAAGAAAGGTGATTAAATGGCATTAGTGCCTATGGTAGTTGAGCAAACTGGAAGAGGCGAAAGAAGCTATGACATTTATTCCAGATTGTTAAAAGAGAGAATAATCTTTTTAACAGGAGAGATAAATGACCAAGTGGCGGATCTTGTCGTTGCGCAATTACTATTTTTAGAAGCAGAAGACAATACTAAAGATATTCAAATATATATAAATAGCCCTGGTGGTTCTGTTAGTGCTGGGTTTGCAATATATGATACTATGCAATATATAAAGTGTGATGTTTCAACTATATGTATGGGTATGGCGGCATCTATGGGAGCATTCCTTTTAATAGCGGGAACTAAGGGCAAGAGATTTGCACTGCCTAATGCAGATATAATGATTCACCAACCTCTAGGGGGAGCTCAAGGACAAGCTACCGACATCAAAATTCAAGCTGAAAAGATTTTGAAAGTCAGAGAGAGATTAAATAAAATCCTTTCTGAAAGAACAGGTCAACCGCTTGATAAGATTGAATTAGATACAGATAGAGACTACTATTTAACAGCGGAAGAAGCTTTAGAGTACGGAATAATAGACAAAGTAATTGAGAAGAGAAGCTGAGGTGCTAAATGGCAAAAGATACTTTACACGAAGAGGGTGAAATTGCCAGATGCTCTTTTTGCGGGAAACCACACAACCAAGTTGAGAGACTTATTGCGGGGCCGAATGTATACATTTGTAACGAGTGTATAGAGCTTTGCGAAAAAATTTTAAATGAAGAAAAAAAAGAAATTTTAAGCAAAGAATTTGATTTGACAATTCGTCATTTAAAAAAACCTGCTGAAATAAAGAGTGTGTTGGACCAATATGTCATAAAACAAGACAAGGCAAAGAGATCATTAGCAGTAGCTGTATATAATCATTATAAGAGAATTTCTACTCCAAGAGAAAAAGATGATGTTGAACTTCAAAAGTCAAATATCCTAATGGTTGGGCCAACTGGAAGTGGTAAGACACTTCTTGCTCAAACTTTAGCTAAGGTTTTAAATGTGCCATTTGCAATAGCAGATGCCACAACTCTTACTGAAGCGGGATACGTTGGAGAAGATGTAGAAAATATAATTTTAAAATTAGTTCAATCTGCAGATTATGATATAGAAAAAGCTGAAAAGGGAATAATATACATCGATGAAATAGATAAGATAGCTCGTAAAGCTGAAAATGTATCTATTACAAGAGATGTTAGTGGAGAGGGTGTGCAACAAGCTCTATTGAAGATAATAGAGGGAACTGTTGCAAATGTGCCTCCACAAGGCGGCAGAAAGCATCCTAACCAAGAATTTATACAAGTTGATACTACCAATATACTATTTATAGTTGGCGGGGCATTTGACGGAATAGACAGTATTATACAATCGAGAACTGAAACTTCATCTATGGGTTTTGGAACTGAATTGACAGATAAGAAACATGACAAAGAGAATCTTTTAAAAGATGTTAGAACTGAAGACTTTTTAAAGTTTGGTATCATACCTGAACTTTTGGGTCGTCTTCCAATAACTGTTTCTTTGGAACAATTAGATGAAGAAGCTCTTGTTGAAATTTTGACTAAACCTAAGAATGCTTTGGTAAAACAGTATAAAGCTCTGTTGAAGCTAGACGATGTGGAATTGGAATTTGATGACGAAGCACTGACTTTTATTGCTAAATCTGCAATAGAGAAAAAAGCTGGTGCAAGAGGTCTAAGAAGCATAATAGAAAATACTATAATGGATATAATGTATGAAATACCATCTCGAGATGATGTTGAGAAGGTAATTATAACAAAGGATTCGGTAAGTGGAGAAAAGAGTCCAGAGTTAATTTTAAAGAATGCAAATTAATTGAGGGCTCACTTAGTGGGCCCTATTTTAGAGTAGGTGATAATTTGAGTGAGAATAAAAGAGTGCCAGTGATAGCACTGAGAGATTTAGTTGTATTTCCAAGAATGGTGACGCACTTCGATTGCGGAAGACAAAAGAGTATAGCGGCAGTTGAAGCAGCTGAGATAAACAACTCCTATGTATTTTTAGTTGCACAAAGAGATTCAAGCATTTTAGAACCACAGAGAGAAGACCTCTTTGACTATGGTACTTTGGCGGCAATAAAACAAATTTTAAAACTTCCAGGTGGAGTGGTTAGAGTTCTTGTTGAAGGAGTTAAGCGTGCAAAGATAGAAGATTTTTCTGTTGGAGATTCATACTTTGAAGCTATAGCTGAAGAAATAGATAGTGAAGATTTTAATGAAGAAAATCAAGAAGTTGTAGCTGCTATGAGATTAGTGGAAGAAGATTTAGAAAACTATACAGAGCTTGATTCAAGACTTATACCGGGTTTGTTACAATCAGTTGTGGATTCTTCTTCACCGGAGTCTTTAGTAGATACATCTGCGGCATATATAAATCTAGATTTGGAAAAGAGCCAAGATCTTTTGGAAACTTTAGATGCTTTTGAAAGACTTACTAAATTCCACGGCATCTTAAAGAGAGAAATAGAACTACTTTCCATAGAGAGAAAGATAGATAAAGAAGTCAAATCCAATATGAATAAGGTTCAAAGGGAGTACTATTTAAAAGAACAATTAAAAGTTATTCATAAAGAGCTTGGGGATGGAGCTGAAGAAGATACTCTCTTAGAGTACGAAGAAAAAATAGAAGAAGCGAACTTGCCTGATCACGTAAGAGAAAAGGCATTGAAAGAAGTGAGCAGGCTTTCCAAATTGACTTCGGCAACTCCTGAGTATTCAGTTATCTTAACGTATTTAGATTGGATATTAGACCTACCTTGGAATGAATCCTCTCCTGATGAAGTAGAACTTAGCAAGGCGAGAGAGACATTAGATGCAGAGCACTATGGCCTTAAAGATGTAAAAGAGAGAATTTTAGAATTTATGGCAGTTAGAAATCTAACTTCAAGTTCTAAAGGGCCTATATTGTGCTTAGTAGGACCTCCAGGAGTTGGAAAGACATCCATAGCTTCATCAATAGCCAATTCTCTTTCAAAAGAATTTGTCAGAATGAGCCTTGGTGGTATAACAGATGAGGCTGAAATAAGAGGGCATAGAAGAACTTATATAGGAGCTCTTCCGGGTAGAGTTATAAGTTTGATGAAGAAAGCAGAAGAGAACAATCCGGTTTTCTTGTTGGATGAAATAGATAAGGTTGGAAGCGACTTTAAGGGAGACCCTGCAAGTGGACTACTTGAAGTTTTAGATCCTGAGCAAAACAACACCTTTACTGACAGATATTTGGAGCTACCTTTTGATTTATCAAAAGTGTTTTTCATAGCTACAGCCAATTCAACTAATACAATACCTAGACCGCTGTTAGACAGAATGGAAGTAATAAGACTTAGCGGATACACTCCGCAAGAAAAATTCCAAATTGCAAAGAGATATTTAGTTCCAAAACAGATTAAAGAAAATGGTTTGAAAAAATCACAACTTAAATTCACAGATGGAGCTATACAAGACATCATAAATTACTACACAAGAGAAGCTGGAGTAAGAGGTCTTGAAAAAGAAATTGCAAAATGTGTGAGAAAAGCAGTTTTAAAAATAGTTGAAGAGCACAAGAAGACACTATCAGTAACTGAAAATAATTTGAGCACATATCTTGGAGAAAAGAAATTCTTGTTTGATTTGGTTCAGGAACATGATAGAGTTGGAGTTGTGAATGGACTCGCTTGGACTGAAGTTGGTGGAGAGACACTTGAAATTGAATCCACAGTGATGGAAGGTTCAGGGAAATTGATGCTAACCGGTAAACTGGGAGATGTTATGAAAGAATCTGCCAATGCCGCTATATCTTATATAGCAAGTAATGCAGAGAGCTTAAATATAGATCCTGAGTTTAGAAAAAAATCTGATATACACATCCACGTACCAGAAGGGGCTGTGCCAAAAGATGGGCCTTCTGCAGGAGTGGCAATGTTTAGTACAGTTCTCTCTAGCTTAACAGGTAAGAAAATCAAATCTGATGTGGCTATGACCGGAGAAATAACTTTGACGGGAAGAGTTCTGCCTATTGGTGGATTAAAAGAAAAATTGTTGGCGGCAGAGAGAATGGGAATCAAAAAAGTTTTGATACCTAAAGAGAATGAAAGAGATTTAAAAGAGATAGATGAAAATATTGTAAATAAGCTTGAGATAGTAACTCTAAATGAAGCTAATGAGGCAATAGAACATATCTTTGGAGGGAATAATGAAGACTGATGACGCGCGTTTAGAACAGGTTGCCGTAAAAAAAGAACAATATCCTGAAGCTGATGTATATGAATTTGCATTTGCGGGAAGGTCTAATGTTGGGAAATCTTCATTTATTAATGCAATGCTTGGAAGGAAGAACCTTGCGAGGACTTCTTCCGCTCCAGGTAAGACAAGAACAATAAATTTCTATAGAGTTTCTGATTTGAGATTGGTTGATCTACCCGGTTATGGTTATGCAAGAGTTTCTAAAATTGAAAGGAATTCTTGGGCTGGAGTTATAAATACTTATCTTGAAAACAGAGAGAATTTATTAGAAGTATTGTTGTTAGTTGACATTAGACATGAACCTTCAGAATTGGATAAAGCTATGTATGATTATCTAATTGCAAATGGACACTCAGGCCTTGTAATTGCAACTAAGGCAGATAAAATTTCACGTGGGCAATACCAAAATCATATTGCAAAGATACAAAAGAAGTTGGGGATAAAAAATAGAGATAATATAATTCCATTTTCTTCTGTAGATAAAAAGATGGTTGATGAAATGTGGGATATTTTTGAAGATATAGTTGGATTTTATGACGGAAGTGAAGAGGATGAGCTCTAATTATGAAGAGTTGTTAAATGAACCAGTGGAAAAGTTGATAAATAAATATATATTTTCTACGATAACAGCGTTACTAATAACACAAATTTATAATGTTGTAGATAATTATTTTATAGGAAAGATAAATACCCAAGCTTCGGCAGCCGTAGGTATTTCTATGTCTATAATGGTTATAATCCAAGCAATAGGATTTATGTTTGGGCAAGGTTCTGGGAATGCCATAGCGTTGTACTTGGGGAAAAAAGATTTAAAAAAAGCATCAGAAATTGCCTCTTTAGGATTTTTTGGTGCTATATTTTTAGGCTTGATGCTGACCATATTTGGAAATATATTCATAGTTCCAATTTCAAGAGCATTGGGTTCGACAGATACAGTCTTACCCTATGTCACAAGTTATTTGAGAATAATTTTGATAGGGGCTTTTTACCATTGTGCAACCCTTGTGTTAAATATTCAATTGAGATGTCAAGGTAAGGCTTTCTATTCAATGGTTGGGCTTATGGCGGGAGCTGTTTTAAATATGGCATTGGACCCTATTTTAATTTTTAAATTGAATTTAGGAATAAAAGGAGCTGCTTTAGCAACAGCTATAAGTCAGCTAATAAGTTTTTTAATAATATATAATAACAGCAAAAAATTTGATGTGAAAATTAGTATAAACAACTTGCACTTTAATAGGGAATATGCAAATAGAATTTTAAAAGGTGGTATACCATCACTAACTAGACAAAGTGTGAACTCTATAGGAATTATAGCGCTCAATAATGCTGCGGCTCATTATGGAGACTCTGCAATTGCAGCTATGGGAATAGTTAATAGAATAGGTCTTTTGGCAAATTCAGTGATAATAGGATATGGTCATGCTTTTCAGCCGATATGCGGATATAATTACTCCGCCAATAGATATGATAGAGTCTTAAAAGGTTTTTGGTATGAATTAAGACAGTCCACAATATTTTTAGTGGTGGTGTCTATAATTATGAATTTGTTTGCTCCACAAATAATAGATATATTTATAGATGATATAGAAGTTATAAAAATAGGTGCGACAACTCTTAGATACTATACAATATTTTTAACTTTAAATGCTTTTATGATACTTGCAACTCTGATGATGCAAACTATTCAAATGGCATTTCAATCTTCGGTTTTAAGTATGCTCAGAATGGGTCTAATATTAATACCTATTGTTGCAATACTTCCTAAATTTATTGGTATTCTTGGGATACAATTAGCCCAGCCGATAGTAGATATAATATCTTTTGTTTGTACGTTAGTGGTTACAAAACATTTAATTGATGATTTAGAGAGAAAAAAAGAAGAGACCCTTAACGGTTCTCTTCAGGTTTAAATGCTACATCTATTTGAGTGTCCTCGGTGATGACGAATGTAAATTCGTCATTTAGGACTACAGATAAGTATAAATTTATGTATTAATAAAAAATAAGAATAATAAAACATTGTTAAAAAAACGATTACATGTTAATCTTAAACTAAGATTAAAGTTTTTAAATTACAGGATGAAAACATTTAAGGAGGAATGAAAATGAAAAAGTTAAGAGTATTGGTATTGGTCTTAGTTTTATTAACAACAACTGTTAAAAGGGTTAATGCAGTAGAGTATAGTGAATTAGAAAATTCTTTTCCAACAAATGATAATGTAGTGAATTCTATCAGTGAAGAAGTAAAATATTTAGGGAAAGATGATTTTATAGTGAAAGAAAGTGATAATAGTGGGGAAGTTGATTATAATAGAGAAGATAACACAGATGATATAACCTATCGAAGTAGATATATACATATAGGTGGGATAGATTTAAGGAGTGATTGGCGTAATGAATATGCAGTGATAACTATTGTAGGTAGTACAGGTCAAGGAGGACCGGCTTCAATGCAAGGATATATTGGCACATATAAACTAGATGGAGTTACACCAGTTAGTGGGGATGTATGGTTTCAAGGATATAATGGAAGAACATTTGAAAACTTAAGAATCTATGAGACTTTGTGGGTAGGTAGTGAAGAAGAAGTAATAATAAAATTAAAACAGGTAACAGGTGTAACGAAAGGTGGAGAAACATATTCCATACCGAATGTATCTGAAAGACATAGTAGAAGGTAAAAGTTTATGTTTATAAAAGTAGATTATTCAGAGTTTTTAGAGAAAGTGAAGTTTAAAAACTTTAATCCTAATTTAATAACAACAGAATTGAAAAATTACGATTTTAATAGTAATAAAAAATACAATTGTTCCGAAATGAAAATTGTAGAGGAATTATTAAATAATGTAAAATTTCAATTTTTCTTAGCAAGCTATGTGATGAATAAAAGCCAAATTTCTTTTGATTTGGAGAAAAGGGATTCAAAAATCGAAGAAATAATGTGTAAAATCTTTAGATTTGTTGAATTAGATGAGTATAAAGAAAAAGATAAAAGTAAATTTGTTTTGCAAATGCAACCATATGATAACTTTGTTGAAAAATTCAAGAAGAAGGTACTGGATAGAGAAATAGACGAAACAATTTATGAATTGTATTTTAAAAATTCAACAGCAAAAAAGCATAGATGCGATAATTTATACTATGTATATGACGCAAGTTTTAAATTAAAAGAGTATAAAAATAATTTGAATTCTAAAGAATTTATTGATTTTATAGTAGATTATATAAATTTTAATAAAGGAATTATTTTTAAAATTTATGTCGGATTAGATGAATTAAATGGCTCATATTTTATTGAAAAATTGAGTGAAAAATTTAAAGTTGCAGCAATGGAAAGTAATTTGAATGATGAAAAGGAATATATATTGCTTTATGTGATAAGCAATTTTAATTGATGATTTAGAGAGAAAAAAAGAAGAGACCCTTAACGGTTCTCTTCAGGTTTAAATGCTACATCTATTTGGGTGTCTTGAGTGATGATGAAAGTAAATTCGTCACTTAGGACTCCTTTTTTTGTGCCATTGACAATTAAATAGTCAACTTCCATTCCGTTTGGAACATCTATCTTAACTGAAACTCTCGCTCCGGATTTGAATTCTAATCCGGCATTACAACTTAGATAACGTGAGTTTAAATTAAGTCTTAAGAAAGATTGTTTTGCATCTTCAAGCACAATATCTAAAGTTTGGTCGGAGTTAATCTCTAAAAAAGATTCATAACTTTTTTTGCCGGGAGCTTCTACTTTTATTAGATATTTTCCTGCGCTAAGACGTGATCCATCAAATACTTTATTGTTAATTTTTACAGTTGCAGATATAGGATTTCCCTTAGAATCTGAAACTCGTATATTAAGACTTATATTTTTATTTGAATTTTCAAAGTTAGAGTTAGATGTAGATGGGAATCCGCTTAAAACTTTATCTAAAAAGTCATTCCAAGTTTTGAATTCATCATTTGAAATATAATTGCCTTTTGAAGTTTGCTCTATAATGTAATTTAGTTTTTGAATGTCAGTTGAACTCAACTTACTAGCGTCAATCTTAGATAGATTTTCTAATTTTTGAGACAGAGTTTGATATATGGAGGAGTCAAATTTTCTCAGAGAGACTCCATATCTTTCCATGGTTAGAGTAAGAACTTTAGATAACTCTGCTCTTGTTATGTTTGCAAACGGCCTAAAGGTGTTGTCTCCAAAACCATTTATGATTCCATCTTTGGCAAGAGAACTCACAGCGCCAATTTCTTTTTGAGTTAACTTATCCAAGTCACTAAAGTAAGTTTTTTCATCTGAGCTTAATTGATATAGAGAGCTTAGTATGTTACAAACTTCTATACGAGTGATGGGTTGAGAATCAAAAACTTTGTCAAAACTAACGTATCCGCCGGACTCTGCAGCTAGTAGTTCATCATAGTACCATTGATTTTTATGATTATCTAAATTTGAATTAATTTTTTCAGATGTATAGTTGTCAAATTTAAAAATTCTATTTATTATCGAGTAAGTTTCAACATTTAAAATATTATTATTTGGTTTAAAACTTCCATCTGTATATCCCAAAAGAAGTTTTGAGTCAGACATTTTTTCTATGTAATCTTTAGCCCAGTGGTTTTCAATATCAGAATAATGAGTTTTATTACCAGCACCAACGAGCAAAAGAGATAGAGCTACTAAAATTGTATATTTTTTCATAAATTCCACCTTTAATTTTCAAGTGTAGATTTAGAAATCTACTGAAAATATTTTTTTTAGGAAAGGGTATTCTTTTTTAATATGATAACTTGAAAATTGAAATAAATCAATTTAGTTTACCAAAAGTTAGAAATCTTAAAAATTAATATAAAATTTAGATTCAAATATATAGGTTATTGGTAAAATAAAAACAAGAGAAAAAATGCAAATATATTATGAATGTGGTATAGTAGTAATGAATAAAAAGGGAGGATTAATATGTATTTAATTGATCAACTAAAAATTAAAGTAAGTGAAAAATGTCCTACAATAGTTTTTCCTGAAGGGGAAGACGAAAGAATTCTTGGAGCTGTAAAAAGACTAAAGGAAGAAAAAATATTAAACCCTATAGTTCTTGGCTCAAGAGAAGAAGTTGAAAAAACAGCAGAAAAATTAAATGTAAACTTAGACGAATTGAACTTCATAGACCCGACAGAGTATGAAGAAATAGATGAATTAAGAGAAGCACTTCTTGAAAGACGTAAGGGTAAGCTTGATGATGTCAGAGCTACTAATTTATTAAAAGACGTTAATTATTTCGGAACAATGCTTGTATATACTAAAAAAGCTGATGGGCTTGTATCAGGAGCTGTTCATACAACTGGAGAAACAGTAAAACCAGCACTTCAAATAATAAAGACTCAAGAAGGATTTAAGAGAACTTCAGGAGCATTTATATTATTAAAGGGCGAAGAAATGTATATCGCAGCTGACTGTGCTATAAACATAGAACATGATTCTGAATCATTAGCAGAAGTTGCAGTTATCACAGGAAGAACAGCTAAAGCTTTCGGAATGGACCCTAAGGTAGCTATGCTTTCATTCTCAACTCTAGGTTCAGCATCACACGAACTTGTAGATAAAGTTGCAAACGCAACAGCACTTGCAAGAGAAATGGATCCAGAACTTGTAGTAGATGGAGATTTACAATTTGACGCAGCATTTGTACCTGAAGTTGCAGCTAAGAAAGCACCAAGATCTGAAGTTGCAGGACATGCAAATGCATTTATTTTCCCTTCACTTGAAGCAGGAAATATAGGTTATAAATTAATCCAAAGATTTGGTGGATTTGAGGCAGTAGGTCCAATCCTTCAAGGATTAAACGCACCGGTAAATGACCTATCAAGAGGATGTAACGAAGACGAAGTTTACTCTTTAGCTATAATTACAGCCGCACAATCTATAATGTAATATAAAAGGCCGTAGATTTTTTCTACGGCTTTAATTATTTTAAATTTGAAAATTTTTCTAAATGAACCTCAGAACAAAGACTACTCCACTTGCAATCATTACATACACAGGAACGTAAGTCTTTTAAAATTATCTTTTCAAGACATAACTTTTTAAAATCATTCCATTTTATAGCTGTACCAGATTTCAACTCAGTAAGTTTTAAAACTTCATTATCAAATCTCAAGACCTTATCTCGACTTTTACAACCATTGTTATTTTCAGGGCAACTTTTGCAAATAGAATCGACTTCAGAAATTATTTTAACAGTTGGATTTGTGTTTAGCAGTTTTATTATATTTGACATATTAACTGAAAATTCATCACTATATCCAAAGCCGACGAAGTATTGTGTGCAAAGCCCGTGGTGTGCTCTAATTTTAATCATTGTGCTTCATATTGCAGCAAGGTTTTTTGCCTTCTGATTTCATAAATTCACTACCCCAATCATACATAGAAGATAAGATAGGGAATAAACTTTCTCCAAGATTAGTTAGAGAATATTCTACTTTTGGCGGAACCACAGGATAAACTTCTCTATGAATAAGCCCATTTTCTTCAAGCTCTCTAAGTTGTTGAGTGAGCATTTTAGGAGTAGCTTGTTGAATAAGAGTTTTTAATTCGCCATAGCGCAGAGTTTTACCCGTTAAATGCCATAGTATAAGAGCCTTATACTTACCACCGATTAATGAGATAGTAGTTGATACTGGGCAATTTATAGTTATATCGTCTTTTGATTTCATATTGACCTCCATAGTATCTTTTAAGATAGTATGATACTAAATTGTACATTCTTGTTCATTAGAAACTATAGCTATATAATAAATTTAAAGTAGAAAGGTGTCAAGGGAGGTAGAGATGAAACAGAAATTTGATGTCACTGGCATGAGTTGTGCTGCGTGTTCTACAAGATTAGAGAAGAAGGTTTCAAAAATACAAGGCGTAGAAAATGTGAGTGTAAATCTTTTGGCCAATTCTATGGTGGTAGAACACACAGATGATATAACGGATAAAGACATAATAAAAGTGGTTGAAGATACAGGATTTGGGGCGACAGTTAAGGGTGAGAATGTTAAAAAGGAAACAGTTAAGCCAAATGACGAATTGAAAGAGATGAAAAATAGATTGATTACTTCTCTATTTTTTACAATTCCACTATTCTATATAGCCATGGGAGATATGTGGGGCTTACCAATGCCTGAATTTTTAATTGGAACTGAAAATGCAATAGCCTATGCATTTACACAATTTTTATTTGTTTTGCCAATAGTATTTATAAACAGAAAATATTTTATAAACGGATTTAAAAATTTATACAGACTTTCACCAAATATGGATTCACTGATTGCGGTGGGAGCCGGAGCGGCGATTGTATATGGAGTCTATTCTATTTATAAGATTGGATTCACACTCGGTAATGGAAATATGCAAACTGCTCACCATTTTATGATGCATTTATATTTTGAATCTGCGGGCATGATACTCACACTAATAACTCTTGGTAAATTTTTTGAGACGAGAGCTAAGGATAGAACATCCGAGGCAATTACAAAACTTATGAATTTAGCGCCTAAAACAGCTCTTATAAATAGAAATGGAGTTGAAGGAGAAGTATTGGTCGAAGATATAGTAGTCGGAGATATAGTAATTATAAAAAATGGAAATGCAATCCCTGTTGATGGAGTTGTAATAGAAGGGTATGGAGTAGTAGACGAGTCTGCACTTACAGGAGAGAGTATACCCGTTACCAAAGAAGTTGGAGATAGTGTAACCGCAGGGACACTTAACAACTCCGGATTCTTTAAGATGGAAACAAAACGTGTCGGAGAGGACACCACACTTGCTAAAATAATCAGATTGGTTGAAGATGCCACAACGTCTAAAGCACCAATAGCGAAGTTAGCAGATAAAATCAGCGGAGTATTTGTGCCAGTTGTAATAAGTATTGCGATACTTGCGACAATAGTTTGGACAATTCTAACAAAGGATTTTGAGTTTGCACTTGGAATAGGAATATCCGTCTTGGTAATCTCTTGTCCATGTGCTCTCGGGCTTGCAACTCCAACTGCAATTATGGTTGGTACGGGTAAAGGTGCCGAAAATGGAATTTTAATAAAATCAGCAGAAGCTTTAGAAATTTTACATTCAGTTAATACAGTAGTATTTGATAAAACGGGAACAATCACAGAGGGCAAACCTAAGGTTACAGATATAATACCTTGTGGAGTGAGTGAAGATGAACTGATAAAGATAGCGGCGACTATTGAAAATTTATCATCACATCCATTGGCAGAAGCAATTGTAAACAGCGCAAGAGAAAAGAATATAACAATTGAAGAAGCTAGTGAGTATGAGTTGTTGCCGGGCAAAGGGATGTCTGCTGTGTATAGAGATCAAAAAATATATGCAGGGAACTCTAAGTTAATGAGTGAATTGGGGTTTGAAATAGAAAGAGAAAACTTTGCAGAACAAGGCAAGACACCACTATATTTTTCTAAAGATAATAAGATTATTGGAACAATAGCTGTGGCTGATACGATAAAAGAAGATTCAAAGACAGCCATTAGAAACCTAAATCAAATGGGAATAGAGACGGTTATGATAACCGGAGACAACCATAGAACAGCAGAAGCCATAGCTAAACAAGTTGGAATTCATAAAGTTGTGGCAGAAGTGTTACCAGAAGATAAGGAAAAGGAAGTTAGAAAGCTTCAAGAAAGTGGCCAGGTGGCTATGGTTGGGGATGGAATAAATGACGCACCGGCTCTGGCAAGAGCAGATGTTGGCATGGCAATAGGAGCGGGAACGGAAGTTGCGATAGAGTCGGCGGATGTAGTGCTCATGAAGAGCAACTTACTAGATGTAGTCTCTGCAATAGGACTCAGCAAAGCTGTCATGGTCAATATAAAAGAAAATTTATTTTGGGCATTTATCTACAATGCTATAGGAGTTCCAATAGCAGCGGGATTATTCTATAATAAATTTGGATTACTTTTAAATCCTATGATAGGAGCAGCTGCTATGAGTTTTAGTTCAGTTTCAGTGGTAAGTAATGCGCTTAGATTAAAATTTTTCACACCAAAGTGGAAGAGAGGAGAATAAGTATGGAAAAGAAAATTAAAATTGAAGGTATGATGTGCGGACATTGTAAGGCGGCAGTTGAAAAAGCACTTGAAGGGATTGAAGAAGTGAAGAAATTTACTGTAGACCTTGAAGATAAAAGTGCGACAGTAGAAGTTGAAAGCAATATAGATGAAAAATTAAAAGAGATAATTGAAGAAGAAGGATACACAGTAGTAGGTATCGAATAGTGAAGAAATAGTCATCATTTATGGTGGCTATTATTTTTTATCTAAGTGCAGAATTGACGTTTTATTGTAATTTGATTATAATTGTATTATAATAATTTAAGTTTAATTTTCATTTTATAGTTAGTTACGTGAGGTGGCTTATGTATAAAAAAATAATATCTATGACAACCGCAATTTTAATGTGTACTCAGTTGTTTTTACCTACATTAACTTTTGCGAAAACTACTAATACAGACAAATAGAAAATGAGAATATTTAAAATAAGGAGAATTATTTTGATTAAACATAATTTAATATGGTTTGTTTTAGGGGTGATAGTTTATTTTCTATTGAAATTTACTATACAATCGTTGTTTTAATTTGAAATTCTAAACTTAAATGATTGAACTAAATTGTAATATAAAATTGAATTATATTATATTACATAAATCATAAAATTACATCACAAAATATTTTATAGGTTTACATTTGTAAATAATGTGAGACCAAGACAATAAAATATTATGGTTTTTAATCTATTAATGGGAGATAGTTTGCATTAATAGATTTTTTTGAGCCCACAAATCTAAAATTTGTATAGGGAGTTTATTAGACTTATATAAATATCTTTCTCTTTATTAGACTAATCAATAATTGTATAGTATAGATAAAACTTATCCGGTATGAATTCACACATAAAAATTTTTATTAAAATACTTTACATAGAGTTCATATTTTTCAGCAAGATATTTTTAATAGCCTTTAAATATAGTATATTTTCTTAAAACAAGATAAAGAATAATAATTTATATGAATGATAACAAAGTGAAATAACATTTCTAAAATATGGGAACAGTATAGTTTTAAGTCTTAACGCAATCATTAAGTACAAAATTAACGTTTGACAAAGGTAGATAAAAAGGATAATCTCTATATAATAGGAATAAGAATTTAGTATTAATAAATACATTTTACTTTAAAAAAATTATTATTTTTTAGGTGAGGGATGTTGTGAAGTATGTAGGAATAGATATTGGCTCAACAGCCAGCAAAGTTGTGATTTTTGATGAAGATAAAAAAACTATTTTAAACAAAAGAGTAATGTCAAGCGGATGGAACAGCAAGGAAACGGCCGAGGATATAAGAACTTGGTTGGAGAGCTTGGAGTATGCTTTAGAGGATTTGAGCATTGTGGCAACAGGATATGGGCGTGTGAGCGTACCTTATGCTGACAAGGTTATAACGGAGATAACTTGCCACGGAAAGGGAGCGAGTTATTTATACGGTTCGGATATCGCTGTTATAGACATTGGAGGACAAGACACTAAAGTTATAGTTTTGAAAAATGGACAGGTCGCAGATTTTATTATGAATGATAAATGTTCTGCGGGGACAGGTAAGTTTTTAGAGATTATGGCAAATAGATTGGGATTGAGTTTAAAGGAAATGTTTGAGTTTGCGGAGCTTGGAACACAAGTTAAAATTTCTTCAACTTGCACAGTTTTTGCAGAATCTGAAATTATATCTCTTATGGGTAAGGGAACAGCTAAGGAAGATATAGCAGCCGGAGTTGTAAATTCTATTTGTTCTAAAGTTGTAACTCTTGTGAATAAAAAACAGGGTAGTGATGTCTATTTCTTGACAGGTGGTTTTTGTGAGAGTGAGTATGTCTTGAAAGAACTGTCAAAGAGGCTTGGAGCGAAGGTTGTATCTGATGGGGATGCAAGGTTTGCTGGAGCGATAGGAGCGGCGTTGTTGGCATGAGTGTTTGGAGAAAGAGAAAACTGAAAACTTATGAGGACTTGCCGGAGTTAAGGCGGCAGGCATTTGTAGATTGTATTATGAAAAAATCCACTGAAGAGAGTATTGTAGGAACTTTTGGAAGCAATGTAAACCAACCTTTGATATATGCCTATGGACTGTATCCAGTTCCAATTGAAGGTTTGGATTCTAACATATATGCTTATGGAGATTATATTGGTTGCGATTTAATAAAGAGCTCAATCATATATTTAAAAACTGAAAAATGTCCGCTGTTGTTCTCGTCAAATATGTATGTGGTAGAAGATTTTTGCCCGTACATAATTAAGAGTTTGAGAGAAGAAACACAGAAGCCTGTATATGTATACAATTCTGAAGATGGATTGAGAATGGAGTTGGAAGCTGTATACCACCGAGAGTATTCTAAAGAGAAACATGAGTGGGCAATTGATGAATTCAAAAGAATAGATACAGCTATCGATAAACTGCATAGAAGCAATTTAACGGGCAGAGAAATTTTCTTAGTAGAATTCTTTTCAAGATATCTAATTGATTTGGAAGAAAGAAGAGAATTTTTAGAGGAAACTGTTTCTGAACTGACGGTTGATGAAATTGAAAAGCAAGTAGTGCCCGCACTTTGTGTTGGCGGAATTTTCAGAGCAATCGATAAGTATATGAATACTACACGGTATATATTAACGGAAGATGTAGGAAGTCCAAAGTTTGCGTGTAGGGGTTGTTTTAAAGGGGAAATTAAGTTTAATTATTGAGGAGGAGTAATAATGACTGATAACAAAAAAATGTGGGAAGAACTAGGAATGGACATACAAACTCATGATCTACTTTGTGAGGCACTGCCACAAGCATTTGGGGATGTATATTTAAGTCAAGAGAACAGACCGCAAAAAATGGATTATTTTAATATGGTGGTTGCGGATATACACGGGATTCGTCCAGCTGAATTAATAGAGTTTCAAAAAAATGGTGGAAAGGTTGTGGGAAGTTTTTGTATACACGTTCCAGATGAAGTTGTCTTGGCTGCCGGAGCTATAGCAACAGGACTTTGTAGTGGTTCACAATTCTGGGTGCCTGGTGGAGAGAAAGTTTTGCCAACTGCAACATGCCCTCTTATAAAAGCTTCTCTTGGAGCGAGATTTGACAGGACTTGTCCTTTCTTTAGAATATGCGATTTATTCATTGGAGAGACAACTTGTGATGGCAAGAAGAAGGCTTGGGAAATATTATCCGAAGATGCTCCAATGCACATAATGGACATTCCTCAAATGAAGAGGAAAGAAGATTTTGTAAAATGGGAATATGAAATCAAAAACTATATGGGAGTTTTGGAAGACTTAACAGGAAATACAATCACCGAAGAAACTTTACACGATGCAATTTTAACAGTGAACAATAAGAGAAAGGCACTACAAAGGTTAAATGAGTTTAGAAAACTTGAAAATGTACCTATAAGCGGTAGAGATGCTCTTTTAATACACCAAATTGCATTCTATGACGATCCAAAGAGATTCGCTCAAATGTTAAATACTCTATGTGATGAATTGGACGAAAGAAAGAAAAATAATGTTTCAGTTTATGCTAAGGGCACTAAGAGAATATTGTTGACAGGCACTCCACTTTCAATTCCGAATTGGAAGATGCACCAAATTATAGAAACATCAGGTGGAGCGGTTGTATGTGAAGAAATGTGTACAGGTGTGAGATATTCAGAAGCATTAGTGGATGAAACGAAAGCTGATATGGACAGCATGGTTAAAAATTTAGCGGATAGATATTTGGGACATATCAACTGTGCTTGTTTCACTCCAAACAGAGAAAGAATTGACGACATAATAAGACTTGTCAAAGAATATAATGTTGATGGCATTATTGATTTGAATTTGAAATTCTGCAACATCTATGACACAGAAGGATACTTTGTTGAAAAAGCTATGCAAGAGGCTGGTATACCATGCATAGGAATAGAAACAGATTATACAGATGAAGATGCAGAACAATTAAAGACAAGAATAGGGGCATTTATAGAAATGCTTAACTAATTTTGGAGAGAGTGATGAAAGATTTAAAACACTATGTTTTAATGCCGAATTCAGCTGAAGCTATGAAACTATATCAAAAAATGCAGGAAAGAGGAATACAATCTACTCTTGCGCCAACTCCAAGAGAGGCTGACCACTGCTGTGGAGTGTGTATTTTATATGAAGATGCAGACAGAAAAGAAGATATAAGAAAAATTGCAGAGCTGAATGGATTTAAAATAGATTGTTTGTGGGATATGGAAAATAAAGACAATCCCAATAGAAATAAGTTTTGTTAAAAAGAGCGTATCGGATTTCCGATACGCTTTAGCTATTGTTGTAAAAGTTGTAGATCAAAATTGAATTCAGGAATGGATGATTCAACTTTTAAAGATGGAGCTTGCAGTAGAGTTGGGTCATCTTTTCTAATGAAAAATGGACTTGACAAAGGTGCTTTTCCATCTAATGACGTTATAAGATGTTCTAGCGATGGATTACTAATCGTTCCACCATAGCTGCCTGATTGCAAAGTACACCTTAAATCTACAATTGAAAATTCATTAGTTTTAAAGTTAAAGAAAGCTTCTCTTAAATCACCTTTGAAAGTCAAATACAAGTCTTGTTGTAAATTAGGTTGCATAGAGAGAGTCTGTTCAAGAGCTTCTTTCATATCTTTGCTGTCGGGAAATTGTGAGTAATATTTTTTTATTGCAACTTCGTCGACAGGAGTAAAGGTAAGCATAGCTTTGAACAACTCGTTTTCTCCAGTGAAAATGTGAGTCGGTTCATTTTCATTGATTAGGACACTTGTATAATCTTTAGAATTTCTAACTTGGTCTATTAAATTTTTGTACTCTTCCGAACTTTGAATACCTTTTGTAAAGACAAAGTCGGGAGTTTTGTTTTCAGCTACTTTACTACAGCCAGTTAGTAAGCAAATTGCCAATAATAAAACTATTTTTTTCATAGAAAACCTACTTAACACGATTTAATGTAATTTCAAAATTGAAGTCTTTATTATTCTTAGATTTTGAAATTAGCTGCATATTGTCTTGTTCTTCAAAAGTAGGAGCTGTTCCCTTTTCAAAATCAAAATCTTCAATTCGATCGTAAGATGAGAAGATTGGGTAGTTTCCATCCAAGGCACTCACAAGTCTAGGTCCATTTAAGGTTCCTGTGAATCCAAAATAGTTGGCAACTAAGTTCAAATCAACAGAGCCTGATAAATCTAAATTACTCTGTGCTAAGTCGCCTTTGTAAGTAAGATAACAATCTACTTGAAGGTCTTTTATAGTCAATTTGTTGGAGTTTTCACTAGCTTCTGAATTCTGTTCTATTATACTTTGGTCTATTGGTTTTACTGTGAATGTTGCTTTAAAATTTTCGTTTTCACCCTCGTATGTATAGTACGGCTCATAATCATTTCTGATAATGTATTGAGAATAAGTTTGATAATCCGGGTGCTCTCTTAGAGAAGTTACCACATCTTTTGTATCTTTTTTCTCTGTGCAAGCCGTCAAACAAAGGAGTAAAGTTAAGATAATAAATAATTTTTTCATAGTTTACCTCCTAAAAAAAGCTCTGCACAGCTTGTCTTGAACAAGTTGCAAAACAGAGCTAATTATAAATTTAGTTTGCTTTTAGTTCCATATCAAAATTAAATTCTGGCATTGTTGCAGATGAAGAATTGATTGTTATAACTGATTCCTCATTTATGTTTGCAGAAACATCTTCAGGAATTAGGCTATCTTTTACAAGCGGTTCATGGCCGTTTAGAGTCTTAACCAAGGTATCTTTGTCTAATTGTGAAGTTGCTGCATCAAACACATTAGGTAGAGAAATTTTAAACGATATATCGCTAATATCCGGGATTTCTCCTAAAGAGTCTCCTGTGTAAGTTAAATAAACTGATATTCTATAGACAGGGTTTGTTTCCATAATTTTTTGTAGTTCATCTGAGCTAGTGCCTGCATTTTCATCAGCTAATGATTTTAAATATTCTTCTGTAACAGGTTTTATCACGGCTCTTGCTTCGAAATTTTCATTTTGTCCGGAGTATGAATATAGGACTTCTTCTTCATTATCTACTTTATCAGTTGTCATAGTGTTTTGATTTTCTGGAGTTGTATTGTTAATTTCTTTAGGTTCATTTTTTGCACAAGCGCTCAACAGCAGCATTGCGATAAGTAATAAGCTTAATTTTTTCATAAGAATACCTCCTAATTTATCTTATTAGTATTATACCACACAAGTAAAATATAAAACTTTGTATGGTTAAGACACATCAAATAAATTATTAAGAAATTAGAAGGTTTACTATTTTCAAACTTACTTCTATAATCAAGGTAGGAGGGATAGATTTTGAAACTTGATATTAAAAAAGAAGTATTTATAAAAAAACTTTTGTCGATTTTAATTGGAGATTTTGTCTGTGCAGTAGCTCTTGTGTTATTGCTAAAGCCAAATCAATTAATATCTGGTGGGGTGACAGGTTTGGCTGTGCTCTTAGATTTGTTTGTGCCAATACCTTTGGGTTGGATTCTATTCTTGTTAAATCTTCCTTTGATGATACTGGGACTTATATTTTTAGATAAAAAATTTATGTTTTTTACAACAATATCAATCTTCTTGATATCATTTTATGTTGGATTTTTAGATTCTATAATGTCAGGTGGAGTTGCGCTTACAAATGATACATTATTAGCTTGTATATTTGGAGGAGTTCTAAATGGAATAGGCATGGGAATTACATTTAGAAATGGCTGTTCAACAGGAGGATTTGATATCATTGGAGCTATCATAAAGAAAAAATATAATATTTCTGTAGGAAATGTATTAATGGTAATAAATTTCTTTATAATAATGTCATCATCATTTGTATATTCTTTAGACAAAGCACTTTACACTCTAATAGCATTGTTTATAGCATACAGTGTTATGGACAAGATTCACTTGGGAGTTGGCAAGCAAAAGCAAATATTCATCATAAGTGCACACGACGAAGAAATAGTGCAAGCTATTTACGATAGAATGAAGAGAGGTATGACCTATATTCATGGCGAAGGAGCATACAGCCACAACAAGTTTAAGATTATATATATGATTTGTACGGCGGCTGAAGTTGTGACTGTGAAAGATGTTATAAACAAAGTAGACAAAGGTGCATTTATGGCAGTTAGTGATACATCCGAAATACAAGGTCATGGATTTAGACATATAGAGATTTAGATTTAACTAAAAATAAAAAATCAAATATAGACATAGTTAAATCATTATTCACGTTTCAGTTTTAATCTGTTAAAATAGGGTAAATAATAATTGAAATAAAGGGGGAGTTCATATGAGGATTTTAGTACCAATAGATGGTTCAAAGATATCTAAGAAATCGGTTTATGTAGCAAAGGATATAGGTAAAAAGTATGATGCTGATTTAGTTGTACTTACGGTAATTCCAGAGACGAGTATATTTGAACAGTACCCTACAAATTTCCCATATACTTTGGAGATAGAAAGAGCTAACACAGATAGAGCAGAACTTGTTTTGTCTGATGTAGAAAATGAGCTTTCTGATTATCCTAAGAAGATTGAAACTTTTTACACAAGTGGCAATCCAGCGCAACAAATTACAAAATTTGCAGAGGAACATGATATAGATTTAATAGTGATGGGGAATAGAGGTCTTGGAGCTTTTTCAAGAACAGTTCTTGGCTCTGTTTCTAACAAAGTAATAAATAGTTCGAAAGTTTCCGTTTTAGTAGTAAAAGGAGACATATAAGAAGGGGGTGAAAGCTCCCTTTTAAAATGCCCGCAAAGTTGAAAATATAAGCTATTTAGCATATAATTTATATTATTATAAAGACGAAAAGTCTTGTTTTTTTGGAACAGGGGGACAAAAATGGAAAAGGAAAAATATTATTTAACCACGCCTATATACTATCCATCAGATAACCTACACATAGGACATACTTATAGTACAGTGGCGGCAGACAGCATAAAAAGATATAAAAAATTACAAGGTTATGATGTGTTCTTCACTACAGGAACAGATGAACACGGACAAAAAATGGAAGAAAAGGCAAAAGAAGCAGGCCTTGAACCAAAAGAATATGTGGACAATATAATTGTATCTATAAAAGCTCTTTGGGAAAAATTAGAGATAGAATACGATTCATTTATAAGATCAACAGATGAACAACACGAAAAGAACGTACAAAAGATATTTAAAGAACTATATGACAAGGGAGAAATCTACAAGTCTGAATACGAAGGATACTACTGTACACCATGTGAGTCATTCTGGACAGAATCTCAATTAGGAGAAGGACACACTTGCCCTGACTGTGGTAGACCTACAAATGTTCAAAAAGAAGAATCATATTTCTTTAGATTGTCAAAATATAAAGATAGACTTTTAAAATATTATGAAGATCACCCTGATTTCATTGAACCTGAATCTAGAAAGAATGAAATGATAAAGAACTTCTTAGAAAATTTGGAAGATTTATCAGTTTCAAGATCTACATTTGATTGGGGAGTAAAAGTTCCTTTTGATGATAAACACGTTGTGTATGTTTGGATAGATGCGCTCTCTTGTTACCTATCTGCAATAGGATATGGAGCAGATGAAGAAAAATTCAATTCATTCTGGCCAGCAAATGTACATTTAGTTGGAAAAGAAATCACAAGATTCCACACAATTATTTGGCCAGCAATCTTAATGGCATTAGATTTACCACTACCTAAAAAAGTTTTTGGACATGGTTGGATATTATTCGACAACGATAAGATGAGTAAATCTAAGGGAAATATAATCTATCCGGAACCAATTATAGACTTATATGGAATAGATGCTCTTAAATATTTCTTGCTTAGAGAATTTAGCTTTGGAGCAGACGGTTCATTTAATAGAGAAAAATTCATAAGAAGACTGAACTCAGACCTTGCAAACGACCTTGGTAATCTAGTATCTCGTACAATCTCAATGATTGAAAAATACAACGATGGCTATATACCAGAAGCAGTTGAGTTTGAAGCAGTTGATGAAGATTTAAAACAAATTGCAATAACAACAGCAGATAAGGTAGACGCAGCTATGGAACACTTCCAATTCTCAGTTGCTCTTGAAGAAATTTGGAACCTTATCAGACGTTCAAATAAATATGTAGATGAAACAACACCATGGATATTGGCAAAAGACGAAGGCAAGAGAAATAGACTTGATACAGTACTTTACAACTTGGCAGAATCACTAAGAGTTGTGTCAGTATTGATTTCGCCATTCCTTTCAAAAACTTCAATCTCAATCAGAAAGTCACTTAAGATAAAAGGTGAAATTTCTTGGGAAGATGCTAAGACTTGGGGACTTTGCGTTGCTGGTGAAAAAGTTAAGAATTTAGGAGTTCTTTTCCCAAGACTTGATGTTGAAAAAGAACTTGAAAGACTTAACACAGCAAACCAAGAGTTGATAGACCAAAGAGCGGCAGAGAAAAAAGCTTGGGCCGGAGAAGTTGAAGAAGAAGCAGAGGAAGTAGCTGGAAAGCCAGAAATAACTCTTGATGACTTTGACAAATTAGAAATCAAAGTAGCTTTAATAGAATCAGTAGAAGACCATCCAAATGCAGATAGACTTTATCTTTTGAATTTAAAATTAGGTGAAGAAAGAAGAGTTATAGTTTCAAATATAAAGAGTAAATTCAGTAAGGAATACCTAACTAGAAAGAAGATACTTGTTATAACTAACTTAAAGCCACATAATTTCAGAGGAGTTCTTTCAGAAGGTATGCTTTTAGCAGCTGAAGATGAAAAAGGAAATATATCTTTAGCTACTATACACGAAGATTTACCGGACGGGAGCGTGATTTGTTAATGGGAATTATAGATTCTCATGCACACCTAGACAGTGAAAGATTTGATTACGATAGAGATATTGTAATCTCAAATCTTGAAGAAAATGGAGTTGAGAGAGTTTATAACATAGGGGCAGATTTAGAATCTTCAATAGCCTCTGTTGAACTCGCATCAATATACGAAAATTTGAGAGCAGTTATTGGGGTACATCCTCATTCTGCTGATGAATATAATGACGAAGTAGAAAATAAGCTAATAGAACTTGCCAAAAATGAAAATGTAAAGGCAATAGGTGAAATAGGATTAGATTATTACTATGACTATTCACCAAGAGATACTCAAAGAGAAGTGTTTATAAGACAAATTGAACTTGCAAATAAGTTGAATTTACCTATAGTAATTCACACAAGAGATGCAGTTCAAGAGACCTTTGATATAGACGAATTGTCAAATCAAATGCAACACCTATGGTAAGAGACCAAAAAGTTCTTCTTTAGGTGTTTTATATTTTATACATTTTCTAGGTCTATTATTCATTAAACTTAAGTTATAATTTAATTCATCAATATTCACTTCTGATAAATCCATACCCTTAGGATAAAACTCCCTCAAAAGTCCGTTACTATTTTCATTTGTACCTTTTTGCCATGCACAATAGGGATCACAAAAATAAGTTTTGCATCCTAATTCTTTTTCTATTTTCTCAAATTCTGAAAATTCTTTACCTCTATCAAAGGTTATTGTTTTTACTAATTCTTTTGGATAATCTTTTAATGCATTTATTATTGCTGGTGTTACGCTTTCCGACTTTCTATTTTCAACTAGGATTGCTATATAATATCTAGATTTTCTTTCTGCTAAAGTTACGAAACAACATCTACTTTTCCTTTTATGATCTAATCTGCCTGATTCCACTGTATCTGCTTCCCAGTGGCCTAATTCTTGCCTTCTGTATATCTCTTTAGGTCTTTTCTTAATTGTTCTACCTTTATCATTGAATTTTCCTCTTTTTTCTGCTGGCCTTTTAAATTTAGCTTTTCTTCTCAAATTTTTCATACTAGTTTTTGGCAGCTTTTTGGCGTGTATCATTCTATATATCGTTGATGTAGATGGTAATTCATGAATCTCATTTGTGTTTCTATTTGATATTTGTTCAGGGGACCAATGTTCGTTAATCTTTACAGTTAAATAATCAATAACATCTTTAGAAAATTTACTTTTTCTATGGCAGTCTTTTCTTCTATCAATATATTTATCATTTGCCTTTATCGGAAAGTACTTAGTGTAACTTCCCCTACTAACTTTTATCTTAGATGAATTTCTTTTAATTTCTCTAGATATTGTACTAGGTGACCTTTTAAGTGCTTGTGCAATTTTCCTTATACTCATTCCTAAATTTAAAAATTGGTAAATACAAGATCTTTCTTCTATGGTAAGATGGTTATAGCTCATAGTTAATCACTCCTTTTAATATGTTTTGTTTGGTCACTTACATATTAACACAGCTGATTAGCTATGAGTTTATTTATGTTGCACTTGTTATGATAAATTATCAATAAAAAAAGGTGGACTTTTAAGTCCACCTTTTTGCTTGTCTTATTTAAAGAAATGAGATAAGAATATAATTAGTATTGCAACCGGAGTTATATACTTTATACTTACTCTCATCCAGTTTTTAACAAATTCATTTTCAATGTTACTAGCTTTAATTACATTTTCAATTCCCCAAACGTATCCGGAGAAGATTGCAATTGCAAGACAACTGAAAACTAAGATATAGTTACTTTCAATAACATCGAACATACCGAAAAGAGCGTCGTTGTTGATTGAAAGATAAGCTATAATCACTATAGGCACAGCACTTATCAAAATAGCTGTGATTCTATTTAGATTATACTTTTCAGTTATAAGACCTATAATCGCTTCATAAACACCAACAGAAGATGTGAACGCAGCTATATAAAATCCAAGATAGAATAGTATGGATAAGAAATATCCACCAGGAACTAAATTAAAAGCATTTGGAAGAGTTAAGAAACTTAAACTAACACCTTCTGTGACTTCTAAATTAGTACCAAAAACCATTGGCAATATCATAAGTCCTGCAAGTATTCCAGCGAAGATTAAAGAAATACAGATAAGAGAAGAACTCTTAAAGATATTTTCCTTTTCATCCTTGATGTAAGAACCGAAAACCATACTTCCAAGCATACCAAGACCAAGAGCGAAGAATGCTTGACCAAGACATGTTAAGACAGAGTCTAAAGTAAATTTAGAAAGATCAGGCAAGAATAAAAATTTAACTCCTTCAACTGCACTGTCAACTCTCAATACAGAAATAATTACAGCCACCATAATCAAGAATAGTATAGGTAAAAGTATTTTGGAAATTCTTTCGATACCTTTTTGTACACCGAATATTAAGACAAAAATATTTAATAATAAATTTAGAATAAAGAATATAAATACTTGAGTCTTGTCTACATTAAATCCATTGAAAAATTCAACAACACCGTCTGGAGTAAGTCCGATATAAGAACCTTGGAAACTTACAATTAGATATTTAAATATCCATGAATAGATAGGAGCAGTATAGCCAAGTATAAGCACGGCAGCTATCAAGTGTAAGTAACCAGCTAAGTAGAACTTAGACTTAGGAGCAATGGTTTTATAAGCATCGATGGCAGTACGTTGAGTGTGAAAGCCTATAGCAACCTCACAAGTCATAAGAGGAATGCCTATAATTAATATTATTGCAATGTACATAAGTATAAAAATAGCGCCTCCATTGGCACCAACGACATAAGGAAATCTCCAAAGCGAACCTATTCCAAGTGCAAGTCCTATTGCAACTAAAATAAAGCCCCAAATGGAACTGAAACCTTCATTTTTTTTCAAATTATCACCTCATTGAAGAGTATAGATTAAATTTAGGAAATAGACAATAAATAAAATGACATTGAGTAAATATTTTTCATTAGAAAGACTTATTGACAGAATTTTAAAGAACCATTATAGTATTTACATAAGATTTTTAAAGAAAATTTTAGAAATAAATTCAACTAAAAATTTACTATCGTAGCTCAGTAGGTAGAGCACTACACTGGTAAAAAGGTAGATAATATAGTGTATATCTGAATTATAATGAATTTGTTGCCAAGTTGTTACTAAGTGAGACTTTATTTTAGAAAAGAGAGTAGATTATTTATCTGCTCTCTTTTAGTTTTCTTACCATTCTTCTCTGTTTCCATCTTCATCAACCGGTATGAAGTCTTGTTCTGATTCAAAGTATCTCATTAGAAATGGTTCAAAAGGTTCTGGTTGTTCGTCTTCATCAAGTTCTTCAAGGTATTTATTGTATTCTTCTTTCGCTTCTCTTTCAATTAGAGCCTTGAATTCTTCTTCTGTTAATGTTACTTCTGTGTTTTTGTTGTAATAGTTTGTCATCTCCTTTTTTGTTTTTGTTTTGTTTTTCTATATATATTAAATATCCAACAGATATATTTTGATATGTACCCTCTTTACTGGACAAACCAGTAAGGAGGGTATTTTTATGAAATATAGTTATGAAATAAAAAAAGAAAGCGTGCAATTGTATAGAGATGGTAAATGGCCTGATACACCTGAAAGGACCAACGAAAAAAACTTTCATGATTCAATTAGAATATGGGTTAGGTTAGAAGAACTTCATGGACCAGAAATTTTAAAACATGGAAATAATATCAATTGGACACCTGATGAGAAATTAGAAATGGTATCTAAAGTGTTAGCTGGAAATTCCATAACATCTATAGCAGTTGAATATGGAATTAATCATGGACAGCTTTATTCATGGGTTAACAAGTATAAAAATTATGGATATAATGGTCTTGTAAATAAAAAGAGAGGTCGTAAATCTAAAAATACAAGTATGAAAAATAAAAATATCTATAAAGCAAAAAAACTTAATGAATCTGAAAGAGAAGAACTAATAAAACTTAGAGCAGAAAATGAATATATAAAAGCAGAAAACGAAATAATAAAAAAAGAGATCGCCTTGAGAGAAGAACGTTACGCTGCGCAACTCAAGGCGAAAA
>NZ_FWWR01000004.1 GCF_900176115.1 Peptoniphilus asaccharolyticus DSM 20463
CAATACTTTGAAAAATAAATTTAAAACACAAAAACAGTAAATCAAGTGGTGATATGTACCCTCTTTACTGGACAAACCAGTAAGGAGGGTATTTTTAGGCTCTATAATATCTGTTGGGGAGTAAATCCCTAACAGATATTTTTATGGACGAATTGTCAAATCAAATGCAACACCTATGGTAAGAGACCAAAAAGTTCTTCTTTAGGTGTTTTATATTTTATACATTTTCTAGGTCTATTATTCATTAAACTTAAGTTATAATTTAATTCATCAATATTCACTTCTGATAAATCCATACCCTTAGGATAAAACTCCCTCAAAAGTCCGTTACTATTTTCATTTGTACCTTTTTGCCATGCACAATAGGGATCACAAAAATAAGTTTTGCATCCTAATTCTTTTTCTATTTTCTCAAATTCTGAAAATTCTTTACCTCTATCAAAGGTTATTGTTTTTACTAATTCTTTTGGATAATCTTTTAATGCATTTATTATTGCTGGTGTTACGCTTTCCGACTCTCTATTTTCAACTAGGATTGCTATATAATATCTAGATTTTCTTTCTGCTAAAGTTACGAAACAACATCTACTTTTCCTTTTATTGATCTAATCTGCCTGATTCCACTGTATCTGCTTCCCAGTGGCCTAATTCTTGCCTTCTGTATATCTCTTTAGGTTCTTTTCTTTAATTGTTCTTACCTTTATCATTGTAATTTTCCTTCTTTTTTCTGCTGGTACCTTTTTAAATTTAGTCTTTTCTTCTCTAAATTTTTCATACTTAGTTTTTGGCAGTCTTTTTGGCGTGTATCATTCTATATATCGTTGATGTAGATGGTAATTCATGAATCTCATTTGTGTTTCTATTTGATATTTGTTCAGGGGACCAATGTTCGTTAATCTTTACAGTTAAATAATCAATAACATCTTTAGAAAATTTACTTTTTCTATGGCAGTCTTTTCTTCTATCAATATATTTATCATTTGCCTTTATCGGAAAGTACTTAGTGTAACTTCCCTACTAACTTTATCTTAGATGAATTTCTTTTAATTTCTCTAGATATTGTACTAGGTGACCTTTTAAGTGCTTGTGCAATTTTCCTTATACTCATTCCTAAATTTAAAAATTGGTAAATACAAGATCTTTCTTCTATGGTAAGATGGTTATAGCTCATAGTTAATCACTCCTTTTAATATGTTTTGTTTGGTCACTTACATATTAACACAGCTGATTAGCTATGAGTTTATTTATGTTGCACTTGTTATGATAAATTATCTATAAAAAAAGTCAAGGAGGAAATATGAAAAGAATTATAAGTTTTATTCTTGCCATTCTTATGCTGATCAGTATAGTGCCAGTTGATTTAGCATATGCAAAGGACGCACCAAAAGAACAAGGTAAGATTAAGGTTGAGTACAAAGATAGCAAGACAAATGCTGCTATTGACCAAAAATACCAACTAAAAGGTCAAGAATATCCTGTTGAAAAAACTGGTGACATGAATACGGCTATTAAAAAGGAAGTTTTTGAAAAGGATAAGGCTCCTAAATTTTTAGGATACAATATCAAGAGCATTACAACTGATCGAGTACCAAATCCACCAGAAACAGCTAATTACACTAAAGATGGAGATTACACTGTAATCTACACTTATGATAAGCTTGATGATATCATAGGACCATTAGAACTAAAACCAACAGATGTATTCCCAGATGGATATGTGGCTGTTAAGTTCTCTGCTAATGACTCTGGAAATGACATAGGAGAGTTTGCTGATAACAAGACAGCAGTTGTATATGCTGTAAATCCAATTAATACACAAATTGACAAAGATGCAAAGACATTAAAGGGAAATAAAGCCAATGGAGATGCTATCAATTTAGATTTCCCAACATATACTGTAAAACAAGCTTCTCAAGATACTTGGAAGACAAATGATACAGACCCATGGAAAATGAATCCTGAAAATGCAATTGGAGCAGATAAGAAGATTGATGTAAAAAAACTTGGAGAACACCTAGACCTTACTTTTACAGCACAATACACTGAAGTCGATAAACCAGGTAATTGTTTAACAAAAGATGAGCTTCAAACACAATTTGAAAAAGCAGCAAATCAAATGTTTGCAGGAGTTGCTCAAAGAAAAGATGCATATATAGGTAAGTTTGATGAAAAAACTCATACGGTAACAGTTGCTATTATCGACAAAGATGCCTTATTAACTACTATGCAAGGCTCAGGTCTATTTGTTGGATTGACAAATCTTTATAACAATAATAAACTTACAAAAATAAAAATTGGAAATAATCCTGAGATTGATTTAAGCAAAGTTAGGGGCACAGTCCCTACCGATGATGCTTTTAAGACAATGCTGGCAGCAGTAGTTCAAGACCATGTTGGAAATATATTAAAGAACGGCAAAGCTCTTAATCTAGACACAGACAAACTTGGTCTATTTATTGATAAGGAAGTAACACTTAATCTAACAATAGAAGAACCAGGATGTGACAATGCAGTCATAGTTGAATACAAAGTAAGCGGTAAAGAAGCAGCAGCATCTAAGCTTAAAGATAAACTTGACCCACAAGATATTAAAGTTTGGGTTGGAGATACAATCGACTGGAAGAATGGCGTTAAAATTAAAGATGACGCACAAGATAAAGCAAATTTAGAAAAAACCCTAAAAGAAGAATTAGCTAAAGATAAAGCTAAAGTTGAAGATCTTGGGGAAAATGGAACTATTGATCAACCAGGAACTGCAAGAACATCTGAAAAACAAAACTTACCTGATGGTAAAAAAGGTAACTTAAAAGTTACATTTAGCGATGGTTCAATTCTAGTAGTTAATGGTCAAACTCTATATGTAGCCGGTCCTAAGAACAAGGTTGTAGAAGGCGACGATACCAACACCATCGTTCTCGGAAACTTACCCGACAACAAAGTTGCCGTGAAGTTCTTATTAGGCGAAGGTGTTAAGATTGGAGATAAGAACGGGGATAAAACTACTCCAGTTCTTTATGAAACATTCTATGTAAAACCTAATACAGGATTAGCAGAGGCTGATATTCCTGCAACGACTCTTCAAGATAATTACGAAAACAACAAGTGGTACAATGGCGACAATGAACTTGTAGAAGCTGATTATACAAATATAACAGCTGAAAAATCGTTCACCGCCAAGGCTACGAAGAAGGTTCAAAAGGATGTCACCTTCTCCTTCAAGTTCTACAACAGCAATAAGCCGACTGTAGAAATTCCTGTTCTTGTTCTCAAGGGCAAATTTGAGCCCGCAGTTCCGGAAAAACAAACCGGATTTGTAGGCAACGATATTACCTTACCGAACATGAATCCTGCAGAACATAAAGTTAATTTTGCGGACATGACAGGTACATGGAAGTTCGAAGGTTGGTATAAGTCTACAGATACAAGTTTTAAAACAAAATTGAATGATGGTGATGCGAAAGTTTCCGCCACAGATGCTGAAAACCACTTGGTCGGTAAGTGGGTATTAACAGAAACTGAGACTGCTAAAGTTACACGTAAATTTGTTATTGATCCAGCTATAATGGGTGATGGCAAAGATGTACCAAGAGGTCATGTTTTACCAGATGCTGTAATAGTTGGTCAAAAAGTAAGTGATACTACAAACTATATAGGTTCAACACAAACTCCAGGCAAGGATAATTTCAAAGCTGTACCAGAAACTATTAATGGAAAACAAGGTACTTGGACATTCAAAGAATGGAATCCAAAAGAATTAGTTGTTGATAAAGACGAAAGTAAAAACGAATTTACAGGTACTTGGACTTGGGCTGAAAAAGGCAAGATTACTGTTAAGTATGTATTTGAAACTAATCCAAAGAACAAAGATCTTCCAGAAGTTTTAAATAAATTAAAACCAGAAAATCTTGAAGGTGAAAAAGCAGTTTATCCAGAAAATGCACCAGCAGCTCCTACAGCACCAGACACTTCTTCAGAAGCAGCAAAAGCAGCTCTTGTTGAAGTAAAAGATGGTAAGAAGGTTGGAGAATGGAAGGCTGGCAACTGGGTTAAGACAACAGATAAGGATAAAAACATCACTTATACTTTAACTTGGACATTTACTAAACATGTAGAACCTACTCCACAACCAATGCCAACTCCACAACCAATGCCAACTCCTGATTACAATCCATGGTGGCCAAGCTACGTTGGATCACCTAAGACTGAAGCTAAGAAAGAAACTAAGCCAGTAGTACCAGGAAGCAAGTATGGATTAGAAATAGCTAAACCGCATCTAAATCCTAAATTCACAGACGTGCCAGCAGAATTAAAATCAGCAGTTGAATACTTGGCAACAAGAGGAATCATGGTTGGAACAAGCGAAACAACATTTAGTCCAAAATCATCCATGACAAGAGCTATGGTAGTAACAACACTTTATAGAATTTCAGCAGATAAGAACTTCACAAAAGTGGATAAACCATTTACAGACGTGAAATCATCAGACTGGTTCTACGAAGCAGTGCTTTGGGCAAAGAAAAATGGAATAGTTGCAGGATATGAAGAAGGAGACTTCAGACCAAACCAAAACGTATCAAGACAAGAATTTGCAGTAATCATCATGAGATTCTTAAAAGATCACGGAATAGACATGCCATCGGTAGAAGAATTTAAATATAGTGATGGAAAAGATATACCAACATGGTCAAAAGACGCGGTTGAATTAATGAATAAAATTGGTTTAATTGTTGGTAAAGACAATGAAAACTACAAACCATATGGAGAGTATAGTAGAGGAGAACTAGCAGAAACACTTTACAAACTAATCCAATTTGCAACAAAATAAGAAAAATAAAGAGACGGCAGAGATGTCGTCTTTTTTTGTTTTTTGTGGGTAAGTATAGATTTTTGTGTTTTGTAGCGGAAGGACTATTGTTTTATATGGTTGACATAGAACCACTCTTAACAATCACGTATCCATCGAAAAGATTGAGTCAGTGTTAAAAGAACTGACGAAATTACCTGGAGTGGGGGATAAATCTGCAGAGAGAATCCTTTTTTTGCTATATCTATAAAGTTCATTTTTAAATCAATATCACTCACTGTTCTTTTTTAGTTGAGTTCTCTGTATATCTGTTGCAAATTTTAATTTCTGTTTCTAATCTTTGTAAAATATCTTGTTTAATGTTGGTAATCTCCTTTTCTTTTAGTACACACATATTCTTGTACTATCAGAGATAATTCAAGTTATTGGTCGCTATAAAACGGTCATTTTCAATAATTAAGCATAAAAAAGACTACAAACATTTCAGTTCATAGTCTTTCTACTAGCCACCTAAAGACTCTCTAAATAAGTTTTTTCTAAAATCCCTAATTAAATGAGCTTTTAAGGTAGGTTAAATTATTATTTTATGGTGGAGGCGGCGGGAGTCGAACCCGCGTCCGAAAGCCCTTCACAGACAGCTTCTCCGAGCGCAGTTACATTTTTTTTATTCGGATTAAATCCTCAATGAACAAAGTATTTAAACTATAACAACATTAGTACCCACTAAGATATGTTGTCTTTCTCAGCTTCGTGTCCCGTTAATTTGACACCTTACTCTAAGCCACGGGGTTCAAAGAGAAGATGAGCTGCACTTAGGCAGCAAACGCTAATTCGTTATTGTCGTTTAATTTTTTTTGAGATTTTTACGTTATTCTCAAAACGGCTCGCTACTGTAAGCTCCAAACCCCCGTCGAAACCAGTTTCGCCCCCGAAGGTTATCTACCATTATAAATTAAAAATTACTTTCGGTCAATTAAACTCAATAAATAACCCAGTAGTCCACCTAAAAAGTTTAGAAGAAAATCGTCAATATCAAGAGTCCTACCAACTGTGAGTTGAATTATTTCTATTGAGAGAATACTCATTGAAAGGATAAGACATATATTTTTTGCCTTTTGAAATTGAGGATATATTTTAGCGATTAAATATCCGAAGGGAATGAACAAAAAAGTATTACCCAAGATATTTAGTGCTACATGAGCTGGGCTGGCATATAGAATATAATTTTTAATAGTTCTAAAAGGTATTAAGTTTATTTTTGAAGAGCTCAGTATATTTTTAAAATTACCTGCCATATCAAAGTAGTCTGTTGCATTTGAGCCAACTATATAGGAATTGGGCATAAATAAGAATACACTCATGGTCAGTATGTAAGCGTAAAAAAGGCTAATCCTAAACTCTCTAAGAGCCGAGGAGCCTTTTTTTAAATCTGGAAATAGATGTGTTCTTATTAATGAAAAACAAATGAATGACACTAAAAATATGGTGGCAGCTTTTGAAATAAAAAATAAGATCAATTCTACACAACCCACTCTGTAAATTCTTCGATATAAAAATCGCATTCCTTTTTTAACATTTCGTAATTTGCAATTGAATGTTGGTCTATTACACAACAAGTTTTTATTCCAGATTTTTTTGCAGCAAGTAGTGCAAATTCTGAATCGTCAAATAAAAGTGTTGATTTAGAAGAAAGATTTTCTTTTTCTAAAATTTTATTGAAGAAATTTGGTGAGTCTTTCTTTTCTCCGACCATATCTGAAGTATAGATACCGTCAAAGCAATTATAGATTCCAAATTTATCTAAAGTTGGTTGAACAAATTCTTCGTTTGTTGCAGTTGCTAAGAGCACTTTTTTGCCCAAGTTTTTATATTGTTTTAAAACTTCAAAAGCACCAACTTTTGGCATTACTTCGTTTAGATAAAAATACATAACAGTATCTTTAAATTGTCTGTGTATTTCTTCGCTGCTTTCTGGAAGATTATAATAATCTTTTAAAAATGCTGAACTCATAACAAGGCTCATTGTACTCATTTCTTTTATAACGGCATCGGTTATTTTTAAATTTTTTCTTCTTAGAAAGTTTGCTCCAAGATTTTTCCACATCAACATGGAATCCAAGAGGGTACCGTCTAAGTCAAACATTATTGTATTCATATAAACTCCTTAACTTAGTAGTTTTATAAATGTGATTCAACTTTTAGTAAATCATAGTGTTATTCTAATTTTAGGTATAAAAAAAGCACCGCCAATGCGATGCTATTTGATGGTCGGGGTGAGAGGATTTGAACCCCCGGCCCCATGGTCCCAAACCACGTGCGCTACCAAACTGCGCTACACCCCGAAATTAAAGTACTAATAAATTATAAGTCTATTTTAATAATTTTGCAAGTCTTTTTTTCGAAAAACTTAATTTTTTTTAAAACAACTTTTATTCACTGAAAATCAGCCATTTATTAGGACTATTTTTTCAACAGACGAATTGTCAAATCAAATGCAACACCTATGGTAAGAGACCAAAAAGTTCTTCTTTAGGTGTTTTATATTTTATACATTTTCTAGGTCTATTATTCATTAAACTTAAGTTATAATTTAATTCATCAATATTCACTTCTGATAAATCCATACCCTTAGGATAAAACTCCCTCAAAAGTCCGTTACTATTTTCATTTGTACCTTTTTGCCATGCACAATAGGGATCACAAAAATAAGTTTTGCATCCTAATTCTTTTTCTATTTTCTCAAATTCTGAAAATTCTTTACCTCTATCAAAAGTAAAATTGCAAAAACTAAATATATTACTGCCATAAATGGAACTATTATTTGACTTACAGTTGCTATACGTTTAAGACCACCAACTAATATTGCTGCAACACAAAAAGTTAGTGTTGTAAATTTAAAAATTCATAAATTTGGTGTCAAAACCC
>NZ_FWWR01000005.1 GCF_900176115.1 Peptoniphilus asaccharolyticus DSM 20463
ATTGGTACATCACTTGAATTCAAAATTATTATTTTCATTTTGCACCTACCGTATATACTGTATATACACATTGTATAAGCGTATATATGTAATGTCAACACCTATTTTAAAACCTAAAGAGATATACAGAAGGCAAGAATTAGGCCACTGGGAAGCAGATACAGTGGAATCAGGCAGATTAGATCATAAAAGGAAAAGTAGATGTTGTTTCGTAACTTTAGCAGAAAGAAAATCTAGATATTATATAGCAATCCTAGTTGAAAATAGAAAGTCGGAAAGCGTAACACCAGCAATAATAAATGCATTAAAAGATTATACCAAAAGAATTAAGTAAAAACAATAACCTTTGATAGAAGGTAAAGTAATTTTCAAGTAATTTAGAGAAAATAAGAAAAAGAATTAGGATGACAAAACTTTATTTTTGTGATCCCTATTGTGCATGGACAAAAGGTAACAAATGAAAATAGTAACGGACTTTGAGGGAGTTTATCCTAAGGGTATGGATTTATCAGAAGTGAATATTGATGAATTAAATTATAACTTAAGTTTAATGAATAATAGACCTAGAAAATGTATAAAATATAAAACACCTAAAGAAGAACTTTTTGGTCTCTTACCATAGGTGTTGCATTTGATTTGACAATTCGTCATTGATAAATTACTTTATAGATTTTCAAGTCACAGACTACCTGAAATGAGCGGTTCGTTAGTTTACTTTATAATACTAAGCTTGTTTCCATTTATTATAGCACTTTTAAATACATTAAAGTTTACTGGTATTTTATCACCAGAGGCTATACTTAGCTATGTCGAATATCTACCTGAGGATATTTCATCTATAGTCCTTAGCTTTTCGCAAGAGCTCTTGAAGTCGAGTTCAAGCAGTCTATTTATAGTTTCTATCTTAGCCGGACTTTGGACTTCTTCAAACGGTATTAATCAACTTATAAATAATGTAAATGCAGCTTATGGCTTTAATAAAAAGCGCTCTTTTATAGCAGCAAAATCTCTTTCTTTGATATTTGCCATAGCACTCATCCTAATGATTATATTGCTTATGATAACTCAAGTGTTCGGTGGACTTATAATCGACTCTATATCCAAATTTTTAATTTTAGATGTCGACCTAAAACAATTTATCAAACTACTTAGCATAATAGTACCATTGATATATATGCTTTTGATGTTCACTGCACTTTATAAATTTGCCCCATCTAAGCAAATAAGAAAAATGCTAACTTTAAAAATGATAATCCCCGGAGCACTATTTACAACCATAGGTGTTATTCTAATGACCGTACTGTTTGGATTTTATGTATCTAATTTCGGAAAATTCTCCGTGACTTACGGATCACTTGGTGGTGTTATAGTAATGCTTATATGGATATGGTTAGTAAGTTTAATTATATTAATTGGCGGCGAAATAAACGCAATCAATTTCTCTATTAAATACTTCCCCGAGTCTTCACTATGGCCTCGAAACGAATCCATATTAAAGGGAATTTTATCAGACGAAAAATATCAAGATTTATCCAACTAAATATTATGTGTGGTTGCTATTAGAGCAGCCACTTTTTTTACTCCATTTTCTTTCAAAACTTTAGCTATCTCGTCTACAGTTGAACCTGTAGTTACTACATCATCCACCAAAATTATATTTTCAGGCAATCTATCAACCACTCTGAAAACACCTTTTAAATTTCTATACCTTTCCGAACTCGTAACCTCTATCTGTCTTTTGGTGCTTTTAATTTTCTCTATAGGCTCCACAAAATCTAATAGCACATTATCAGCTATCTTTTTAGCCAATATTTCAGATTGGTTATAGCCTCTTTCAAGCAAATCCACTTTGTGCATTGGCACATAAGTTATCGCTTCATACTCTCTATAAATTCTGCTCTTTAAAAGTTTTTCACTCATAATCTCAGACAACACATCAGCATAATAGACACAGTCCCTAAATTTAAAGTCTATTAAAATTTCTCTTAATAGACCTACATACTCTCCGCCAACTATTACCTTATCTACATTTTCAAGTTCTCTATCCCAAATCACATTTAATTTCAAATTGGAATAGCAAGACTCACACAAATTATATTTATAAACTTTTTTGTGTGAACATTTTAAACATCCTGACTCAAACACTGCACATCACCTTGTAACTTTTCCTTTAGACTTGAGTATCTAAGTGATATTCTATTATTCTTTACCATCTGTTCAACGTACTTATAATTCCCAACTAATACAACCAATCTCTTCGCCCTAGTTATAGCTGTGTAAAGTAAATTTCTCGTCAACAAAATTGGTGGAGCAAAGTGTATCGGCATTACAACAACTTCAAACTCCGAACCCTGTGATTTGTGTATAGTAGTTGCGTAAGATAAAGTCAGTTCATCCAAATCTGTATATTCATATTCAACTTTCTTAGTATCATCAAATAATACAGTTAGTTTCTTATCTTCCTCATCAACTGACACTATCTTGCCAATGTCCCCGTTAAAGACACCGCTTCCTTTTTCCAAATAAAAATCCGATTCAATTTTATATTCAAGATTGTAGTTGTTTTTAGTTTGCATAACTCTGTCGCCAATTCTAAAAATACTGCCATTGTAATCTATTGACTCGCCCTTTGGATTTAGAGTTTTCTGCAATTCTTTATTTAGATTATTCACACCACAAACGCCCTTTTTCATAGGCGCTAAAACTTGAATATTATCTCTGTCTATCGAATAGTAATCAGGCAATCTCTTATATACCAAATCAACTATCGTGCTCAAAGAAGCTCTTTCTTCCTTGCTATCTATGGTGAAAAAGTCCCCATCATTAGTAACCGGCGGCACTTCTCCATTGTTCACCATGTGCGCATTTCTTATAATATGCGACTCTCCTGACTGTCTAAAAATTTGATTTAAATTTACTACCGGTATTATCCCCGAATTTATTAAATCAGATAGTACATTACCCGCTCCAACAGAAGGTAGCTGGTCTTTATCTCCAACTAAGATAAGCCTTGTATTTATTGAAATCCTGTTTAACAAATTCTCCATCAAATTCAAATCAACCATACTGACTTCATCCACAATCAGTACATCACAATCCAAGTTTTCTTCAGATTGGTACCCATAGTCTATATACTCACTGTCAGAAACCGTAAGCTCCAACATCTTGTGTATTGTTTGAGCATCTCTTGACGTAGCTTCTTTCATTCTCTTGGCCGCCCTACCAGTTGGCGCAGCTAAAAAAACTTTTTTCTCCATCAATTCAAATAGCTCAATTATAACTTTTAAAGTTGTAGTCTTCCCCGTTCCCGGACCACCCGTTATAATAGTAATCCCATTTTTAGTAGCTTCTCTTACAGCTTTTTCTTGATTTTCAGCCAGTACAATCTTTTGTCTATCTTGAACTTCATCTATGAGTTCATCCACATTTTTTATCTCATGTTTAAAGCTGAGCATATCCTTTATTCGTCCGGCAATATAATTTTCAGCTTTTAAATAAGGTGCAAAATAGCATCTTATTGGGTCTGTATTTTCAAGTTTGAACCTATCATCTAAATTTAGTGCTCCTATTTCAGAATATAATTCATCCTCGGTCTTGTTTATCAAAAATTTTGTCCTACTTATCAGCACATCTATAGGCAGAAAACTATGTCCTTCAAGAGTGGCTATATAAAGTGTGTACTTAAGCGCAGCCTTAACTCTCAAATTACTTTGGCTGAAATCCCCTATCTTCATAGCTATTTCATCAGCCTTTTTAAATCCTATTCCCCTTATATCTTCTGCCAATTTGTAGGGATTCTCTCTTACTACAGATATAGAATTGTCACCATAATTTTTATAAATCTTCATGGCTAATGATGTTGGTATGCCATATTCCGAAAAAAAGATTATAACTTTTCTAAGCCCTTGGTCTTGCTCCAACTTCTCCAAAATCTTTTTCAGCTTGGCTTTTCCTATCCCCTCAACCATTATTAATTGCTCAGGACTTTTTTCTATTACATCTAATGTCTTTTCACCGAACCTAGAATATATCTTCTTCGCCATTGCCTTTCCAACATAAGGTATGGCTCCACTGGTAAGATAATTTATAATCCCCTTTTCAGATTGAGGCAATATCTCTTTGACATTTTGAAAACTAAATTGTTCTCCATACTTCTTGTGGAAAGTAAAATCTCCGGTCAAAACATATTCCATCTGTTCCTTGAACTCAAGAGCACTTCCAGTTACAGTTATAGAATCATCTTCAGTAGTGAATCTGGCAACAGTGTATCCATTTTCATCATTTCTATATACAATTTTTTCTAAAATCCCCGTGATTTCAATCATATTTATCACCATATTAGAAAAGGACTGTTACCAGTCCTCTCTTATAAATAAGTTTTTAATTTTTCTACCTTGTCTAATTTTTCCCAAGGAAGATCTAATTCATTTCTACCAAAGTGTCCATAAGCTGCCACTTGTTTATATATTGGTCTTTGTAAATCCAAATTCTTAATAATTGCCGCTGGTCTTGCATCAAAGTTTTCAAGAACTATCTTTTCAAGTTCTGTATCTGATAACACACCAGTTCCAAATGTTTCAACGTAAACTGATGTTGGTCTAGCAACACCTATTGCATATGAAAGACCTATTTCACATTTCTTTGCAAGTCCTGCTGCTACTAAGTTCTTAGCAATATATCTAGCAAAATAACAAGCAGATCTGTCTACCTTAGTTGGATCCTTTCCTGAGAAAGCTCCACCGCCGTGTCTTGCATATCCACCATAAGTATCAACTATTATCTTACGTCCTGTTAGCCCAGCATCTCCCATCGGTCCACCAACTACAAATCTTCCAGTAGGATTTACATAGATTTTAGTATTTTCATCCATCATATTTTCATCTACGATAAAATCTATTACTTCTCTCTTTAAATCTTCTCTGATTTGTTCTAAACTAACTTCTGAATCATGTTGAGTTGAAATTACAATAGTGTCTATTCTACTTGGAACTCCATCTATATAGTCAACACTAACTTGAGTTTTACCATCAGGTCTTAAGTACTTTAAAGTACCATTTTTTCTAACTTCAGTAAGTCTCTTTGCAAGTGCGTGAGAAAGAGATATTGGAAGTGGCATATATTCGTCAGTTTCATCACATGCAAAACCAAACATCAAACCTTGGTCTCCTGCTCCAAAACCATCTAACTCGTCTACGCCTTCTTCTTTAAATCTATCAACGCCCATAGCAATATCTGGACTTTGCTCTTTTATTGCAGAAAGTACAGAACAAGTTTCACAGTCAAATCCTATCTTTCCTCTATCATATCCAATTTCTTTTAATGTTTCTCTAACAACACTAGTGAAATCAACGTAAGTTGAAGTTGTTATCTCACCTGTTATTAAAATCATTCCTGTACTTGCGACAGTCTCACAAGCTACTCTAGCATTTTTATCCTTTTCCAGGATAGCATCTAAAATCGCATCAGAAACTTGGTCACACACTTTATCGGGATGACCTTCAGTTACAGATTCCGATGTAAATGTCCATTTTTTCATAAATGCTTCCCCTCCATAATATTGAGTATACCACTGATTTGAGTGTAAATAAAGCTATACAATACCAAAGTTCTTAAGAATTGCTATTCCTCCAGCAAAAGTGAATAGAGAAAGAGCATAACTTGCAGTTATAATTTGCGAAGTCATCAATTCGTCAGACCCTAACTTTTTACCCATTACAAAACAATTAATAGCACATGGCGTTCCAAATAAAATATACGCTACAACTATCTCTGAATTATTAAAACCTAACTTATACGCTATAGGGACAAGTAGCGCAGCTCCTATAATATTTTTTATAGCAGCACTTATCCCAACTAATAATAAATCATTCTTACGTGTGTGGAAATTCAAACTTCCACCTATCATTATTAATGCCAACGGTGTATTTAGACCTCCCAAAACTTTTATCCCCTTACCAAGTGTTTGAGGTATAGGGAAGTTTATAAATTTTAATAAAAGCCCCACCGCCATTGCCACTATTACAGGATTTCTCAAAACTTTTACTACCAATTCTGATATGATAATGTCACTTTCAGAATAGTATGTCAAAAGCATTGTGCCGATTATATTAAAAAGGGCAACTCCAAATATCATGGCCGCCAAAACCGGAGCCATTTGATAGTTCGGCATTACGGCCTTTAAAATAGGTACTCCTACATATAAAAAGTTGGAGCGATAGGCACAGTGTACAAAAGCAGAAAGTTTTTTATTGTCTTCTATAAAAAATCTCGCAACTATCCATGTCCCACCGAACATGAGCATTACGCCTAACAATAGATATATTATGTAACCTAAATTTATTCCACTTAAGTCAGAATTCTTCACATCCATTATCAAACTTGCTGGCATAGTTACATAGAATATTAAATTAGTTGACTGGCTTATAAACCTCTCATCTATTATTTTTATCTTTCTTAAAAACAAACCGGTAAATAGCACAAAAAATAAAGGGAATATAACATTAATCCCTAATATAAAATTATTCATTCTATCGCTTCCCTTCCTTTTCATTATAACAAATAAAAACTTATTGTTGAGTATATTCAACTAAGTTTTAAAATAAAAAGAAATTTAAAGTGATCAATTTAAATCTTTTTTAGGCTCTATGTCAAATATTGGGGAGACTCGTTAACTCGAGTCTCTTTCTTTATGTAAAAATGGGCACATAGACGCTAATAAAGATATCAAAACTAAAATAGCAAAAAACAACTAAAAATAAG
>NZ_FWWR01000006.1 GCF_900176115.1 Peptoniphilus asaccharolyticus DSM 20463
TCCGCCAAGTATGGCAATATATATTAATGATTTTTTAGGACAATTAAAGTAGTATGAAAATGCCAAAGTGGCAAAGGAAAAGTAGATGTTGTTTCGTAACTTTAGCAGAAAGAAAATCTAGATATTATATAGCAATCCTAGTTGAAAATAGAAAGTCGGAAAGCGTAACACCAGCAATAATAAATGCATTAAAAGATTATCCAAAAGAATTAGTAAAAACAATAACCTTTGATAGAGGTAAAGAATTTTCAGAATTTGAGAAAATAGAAAAGAATTAGGATGCAAAAACTTATTTTTGTGATCCCTATTGTGCATGGCAAAAAGGTACAAATGAAATAGTAACGGACTTTTGAGGGAGTTTTATCCTAAGGGTATGGATTTATCAGAAGTGAATATTGATGAATTAAATTATAACTTAAGTTTAATGAATAATAGACCTAGAAGATGTATAAATATAAACACCTAAAGAAGAACTTTTTGGTCTCTTACCATAGGTGTTGCATTTGATTTGACAATTCGTCTATAAAAAAAGATTTAATTGAAGGTAAAAGGCCGGATGTAATATCTCTTTCCGATGTGAAGAAGATAAGGCAAATGGCAAGCTTTGAAAAAATAAAACTAAATTATATAGTTAATAAGGGCGTTGAACTGAAAATAGTTGAAGAGTTTAAATCGTTGGTAAATTATACGTTGGAACAAAACAGAACTAATTTACTAAGACGCTTAGACCTTAAATATTTTAGAGTTGAAGGCTCGAATGAAAAAATTAATTCTGAAATTTTAAAAATTGATTTTAAAAATTTAGATGAGTTAGTTAAAAATACGCAAACTGAAATTTCATCAGAAATAGAATTAAAACCTTTTTTTGAAACTCTTGAATCGCTAAAAGTTTCTATAAATAGCAAAGATATTTTCGCTAATTATTCAAATCTATTTTCCAATTTGTTGGATAAAGCTGTAGATGCTATAGAAGAATTTTATGTGGTTTTAGGAGATTATGAAATATATAAAAATGATATAAGCGCATTAAATGCAATTCATTCAATTTTAGATAAGCTAATTGAGTATGGAGAGTATTTTAGCGAGGTATCATTAAAAGAGTATACGGATATATTGCTTGAATATTTAGATAAGATTTCAATTGAAGATAACGATCCTTTTAAGTCCAAAGTTTTTACTCTAGATGGAAGTTTAAAGTACAAATTTGATAACTTGTATATCACTTCTTTTGATGAAAATTTCCCTAAGTATAGAAGCGACAACTTTATAGTGGAAACAGAATATGAGTTTTTAAAAAAAATAGGTTTTGAATTGGATAATGAAGATGAAATTTACCAAAGAGAGCTTTTAAAACTTTTAATAGCACTGAATTCTGCAAATAAAACAATAATTTTTAGAGATGAAGAGAATGTATCGGCATACAATTCTATTTTAAATTTGGATTCTATTTCTGAAAATAGGGTTTCGACTATGATAGAGCTTTTTTCTAAGTCAATATTAGAAGTTAAAGAGGGCAATGATTTAGGCTATTTAGAAATGTATCAGTCTAAAAACGATATTGAAGAAATCTTAAATAGAATTTTTGAGGAAAGACTTAGAATTCTTTTGGGAAATAAAATTACTTTATCGGGGAATGCCAAAGAAATACTGAAGCTTAAAATTGACAATAGAGGATTTAAAGTAAGCGATTTAGATAGTTGGGTTAGGTCGCCATATAGTTTTCTATATTTAGAATTAGTGGGCTTAAAAGATTTTGTAGAGGATCAAGATCAAACCAACCTGGAAATTGGAATAGATTTCCACAAAATTCTTGAAAGATATTTTAAACAATGTGACTCACTTGACTTAAATAGGTTAAATGAAATAGTGGAGTCTGTTGCTCAAAATAGAGAACTTCCGAAACTTAGAAAAGAAATATATTCAGCAATGTTATCTGAATATATAAAAGCAGATTTAGAGAATAGAGATGGATTTAAACCGAAATATTTTGAATATCCATTTGTGATAAAAATTGGCAAGATAGAACTTAAAGGCAGAATAGACAGAGTGGACGAAAGTTTAGAAGGGCATGTAATTGTAACAGATTATAAACTCTCTAATGCTCCAGGGTTTAATAAACAAGGTATGGAAGTATTTCAAATTCCAATATACATGAGTTTTTTTGAAGGTAAATGCGTTGAAGGAAAGTACGGCGTTATAAAGAAATCAGAGGTATCACACGTTATAAGAAATGCTGAAAAACTTGGAAAGATAAAAGGTGCAAGCAATCAGTTGAGCACAGAAGAATTTGATGCAAAATTAGCAGATGCACTGAACAATGCACTAAGTATTATATATTTTATGTATGATGGAATTTTTGATGACTGGGATGATGTAGACTCACGAATCAAGGATTTGGCAAGGAGTTAAAATGGAGCTTAATAAAATACAAAAAATAGCAGCCGAGAGCATTGATAGAGATATAGTTTTAATGGCAGGAGCTGGAACTGGCAAGACACAAGTCTTAACGAATAGGTTTTTAAATATTTTAAAAAGTGGAGAGGATATAGACTCTATTTTAGCCATAACGTTCACCAAAAAAGCAGCTGCAGAAATGAGATTAAAAATAAAAAAGGCTCTTATTAATTCTAACGATAGCAGACTTATTGAGATGCAAAAATCCATTTCCAAAGCTTCTATATACACAATACACGGATTCTGTTCTGAATTGATTTCTAGATATCCTATAAGTGTTGGTGTTGATCCGGAATATGTTGTTTTGGAGAGTCAAGATTCCAACAAAATTTTAAAAAGTACAATAGAAAAAGTAGTTAATAAAAATATAGACAGTTTATACAACTTAATGTTTGAGAAAAAAAGCATATCAACTGATTTTTTAGAAAAAGAATTGCTAAGTAATTACTATGAAATGAAGAACTTAGGATATACAGTTTCTAAATTAAAAAATCTAACTGATGGAATTTTAAATAAAATTAAAACTCCAAATTTTTCTAACTTAATTGAACTTTTAAATGAGTTTTCAGAAGAACTTACCAATAGAAGTAAATTTAAAAAATTTATAGAAACAGATGAGTATAGAGAATTTTTAGAAGAACCGACTGTTGAATTTTTGAAAGAAATTGAAGACAACTTGGGGACTAAAAAAGGTAAAGAAGACTTATTAGAAGAAATAAAGACTGAAATCAAGAATATGCAGCTTTCACTCGAAACTAAAAATGTAGAATATATAGAGTTAGTTTTAAGATTGATTGATGAAATTGATTTAGAGTATAAAAAGGCAAAGCAAAAGATAAGTGCTTTAGACTATGATGATTTGCAAGAATATGCTTTAAAGATTTTAGAGACCGTTGGAGTCCAATATAAGTATGTGATGGTAGATGAATTTCAAGATACAAATCATATACAGACTAAAATATTGGATTTACTAACTAAGAGCAATCCAAATTTAAATCTATTTGTAGTTGGAGATCCTAAGCAGTCTATTTATTCATTTAGAGGGGGTTCTATTCAGACTTACAGAGAATATATAGACAATATGAGCGCTTGTGGAGCAGAGATTCTTGAACTTACTGAAAATTATAGAAGTTCGAAAAAACTGATTGAGTCATATAATTTCATATTTGAAAAGCTTATGGGAGATAAATATTCTGCATTAAATGCAAATGTTTCAGGTGAAGAAAAGTTAAAGATACTAGAGTCAGATAATGAAATTAAAGCTGTAGCAGATTATGTTGAACACTTGATAAGTTCAGGAGTTTCTCAAGGGGAAATCGCCATATTGTATAGAAAAAAACAGAGTATGGAAGAGATGGAAAGAGAGCTCATAAAGAGGAATATAGAAGTCTCAAACACATCTACAAATTTTTATAAAAATAGAGAAATACAAGACTTAATCATAACTCTAAAAGCTATCTCAAATGAACATGACATAATAAGTCATTTAAGTTATTTGAAAATGCCAGAGTGTGGGTTGAGTGAAGATGCTATATTTTTATTGGCAAATGAATATACAAGCTATGGAGAATGGGGAGATGATTTTCTAAATATATTAGAAAAATCAGACCAAAGTAAATTTAAAATAGCAGAATACAAATTAAATAGGCTCAGAGAATATTCAAAGGTGTTGAGCTTATCGAACTTGATAGAAAAAATAATATCTGAATTAGATTTTTATGAGATAGCATACTTCTTTAAAGGAGAAGTCGGAATAAAAAATCTAAGACAGCTTGTCATATATGCCATGGAATTTGAATGTGCAAATACATCCAACATACTTGAATTTATAGACCATATTGTAGGGATGGAAATTGAACAGGAGCCGTCAGATAGTGCTGTAAACTTAATCACTATACACAAGTCTAAGGGCTTGGAATATGATTATGTAATAATTATGGATAGTGATAAGTCATATAAAATATCTAATAGAAATAATCTTATAGAAATAGGTTCTAATGGAGTTGGAATAAATATTGAGGGTAGAAACTCAATTTACACCATGAATAGAAAAGAAAAAGAAGAACAGGCATTAGAAGAGGAAATAAGAATATTTTACGTTGCTTGCACAAGGGCGAAACAGGTTTTGACATTTGTTTGGAATAGTGAGTTAGCCAAAACTCCAAGCAATACCTATAAAGAATTGTTATTTGATTCTGGAATTGATGAATTAGAAGAACTTATATTTGACTTGCAGAGTACAGAGAAAAGAGCAGAGAGCATAGTTTGTAATCAGCCAACAGTAGATAGCGCAAGACTCTACAATGAAACTTTAATCAGAGATAGATATTACGACAAGACAGCTGTTTCAGAATACTATTCAGTATCTCAGTACATGCTCTATAGAGAAAATAAAGATTTGTATTTTAAAAGATATGTACTTGGAAATGATGTTGAATTGAAATTGGGAGGAAGTATAGGAGAACTTGACCCTATTATAAAGGGAAATATAGTTCATAAATATGCGGAGAATCCGGTAAATGAAATTGATTTATTTATAGAGCAAGAGCTTTTGAAATATGGAGTGGAATATAAACAGGAGATAGTTGAAGAGCTCAGAAAGCTAATAGACTATTATAACGATAATGCTGAAGTGGCAGTTGCCAAGGAGTGGGAGTTCTATTTAGGGCTTGAAAACTGCATAGTGCATGGGTTTATAGATGAGATAAGAGAAGTAAACGGTTGTTTGGAAATCGTAGATTTAAAGACCGGAGAGATGAATGAAGAAAAATTACGACACTATTCAGCTCAACTTCAAATCTACACTTATGCCTATGAAAAGATAACTGGCAAAAGAGTTAGTTCTGCTAAGGTGGTTTCATTAGTAGATAAAAAGGAATATAATATAGATATAAATAAAGAAGTATTAGAACGAAGAATTATAGATTTTGAAAACTTTGTCAAAGAAGTACAAATTTTGTATTAAATATGCAATTTATAATTTTTTAGGGGTATAAAGAAAATAGTTTATTGAAAACATTTATTTAATTATGGAGGACTTTATGGATTTTAAAAAGGAATATAATGATAAACTTATCTCTGCTGAAAAAGCAGCTTCATTTGTAAAAAGTGGCGACACTATAGACTTTGCATGGGCAGGTCAAACTCCAGTTGCAATCGACAAGGCGCTTGCTAAACGTGCGGGAGAACTTGAAAATGTAGTTGTAATGGGTGGAGTTCTAATGGGAGTTCCTGAAATTTTTAATGCAGATCCTGAAGGAAATGCTTTCATTTGGAAGACATGGCATGCTGGTGGAGCTGACAGAAACAGAATAAACAAAACAGATGCAGGTTTCTATGCACCACTTAGATATTCAGAATTACCAAGATGGTACAGAGAAAATGTTGATTTAAATATTGCATACCTTGTAACTACTCCAATGGACAAACATGGATATTTTAACTTTGGCTTGAATGCATCTCATTTAAAAGCTGCTATTGAAGTTGCTGACTTGGTAGTTGTAGAAATCAATGAAAAACTCCCAGTTGCTTTAGGTGGAGTAGAAAATGTAGTTCATATATCTGAAGTTGACTACATCGTAGAAGGAGAAAATCCTGACATCAAAGAACTTCCAGCAGGAACATTTGGTGAAGTTGATAGAAAGGTTGCCGAATTAATCGTAGGGGAAATGGTAGACGGAAGTTGTATCCAATTAGGTATAGGCGGGATGCCAAATGCCGTAGGTTCTCTATTAGCTCAAAGTGATCTAAAAGATTTAGGGGTTCATACTGAAATGTTAGTAGATGCTTTTGTAGATTTAGCTAATGCAGGCAAGATTACAGGAGCAAGAAAAAATATAGATAGATTTAGACAAACTTATGCGTTCGCTGCGGGTTCTAAAAAACTTTATGATTTCGTAGATAACAACCCATCATGTATGGCTTCAACAGTAGGATATACAAACGATGCAAGAGTAATAGCTCAACTAGACAACTTTGTATCTATAAATAACGCTGTAAACGTAGATTTATTTGGACAAGTATCTTCAGAATCTTCAGGATTTAAACATATCTCAGGAGCTGGTGGACAACTTGACTTCGTTTTAGGAGCTTATTTAGCAAAGGGTGGAAAGAGTTTCATCTGTCTATCTTCTAAGTTCTACAACAAGAAAGAAGATAAGGAAGAATCTAGAATTGTATTAAACTTTGAACCTGGTACAATTATCACTGCAGCAAGACCAAATACACACTATATTGTAACTGAACACGGAATTTTCAACTGCAAGGGTAAATCTACTTGGGAAAGAGCAGAAGGAATAATAAACTTAGCATCTCCAGAATTTAGAGAAGATTTAATTAAACAAGCAGAAAAAGCTGGAATTTGGAGAAAATCAAATAGAAAATAATTGTATTAGAGAAGCGGCCAATAGGTCGCTTTTTTTAATTGAAATTTTAATTATGAGTTCAAATAAATAAAATAATTTGAAATAGAGAAACTTGAAAATAAAAAACTCTGTAGCTTTGAAACTACAGAGTTTTAAAAAATGGAGGCGACAGCCAGATTCGAACTGGCGATAAGGGTGTTGCAGACCCGTGCCTTACCACTTGGCTATGTCGCCGAACGCTTTATTTATATTAGCACAGTTTTTTATATTTTTCAAGCAGAAATTTAAATTTATTAATTTACTTCACCTAGAAAACACTTTAGCAAAATTTATATTGTAAAATATGGAAAAAAATTATATAATAACAGTGTAAATGAAAATATTTTCCAAAGATGATATACGTTTTCAGTAGCTTGATTGGCAGGTGGTATGATAATATCTACTTTGCATAATTGAGAAATAATCTGAAGGTATATGTTTTCGTAATTTTGCAGACACTTTTTAGGAATTAGTTGCAAAAATCCACACAGTTTGAAGGAAAAGCTTTTACATATTCGACAAAGCCTATGTGTTATGCGTTAGATTTGATAGGTTGAGTTGATTTGCTGAGTATTAAATAATTTATATTTGAAGCTATTATAAATATATTAATTTAAAATAAGGCTAAAGCTTTTCTCGAGATAAAATCAAAAAAAGATTAGGAGAGAGTTATGGAAAAAAACGTGAACACATTAAGTGACAAAGAGCTTATCTACCAGTTAGAGGGCAAACCAAGTTTTAAAGTTGCATTTCCTATTGGTTTTCAACACGTACTTGCAATGTTTGCAGGAAATTTAGCACCGGTGTTAATACTAATAGGGGTTTTGGGGTTAAGTGGTACTGAATTAAGTTTAAGAATGATTCAATGTGCTATGTTTGTATCAGGTCTTACAACTTTTATTCAACTTTATCCAATCAAAATAGGTAAGTTCCAAATAGGAGCTGGACTTCCAATTGTAATGGGTACTTCATTTGCATTCGTTTCAACAGCAGCGACAATAGGAGGCGATTATGTAAGTTTTGGGCCTGAATATGCACTTTCAGTAGTTCTTGGAGCAGCTTGTTTAGGAAGTATGGTTGAAGTTTTAATAGGTTTATTCTACAAACAAGTTAAAGGACTTTTCCCACCACTAGTTGTAGGTAGTGTTTTGATCACTATGGGAGTTAACCTTTTAAAAGTAGGAGTAAACTACTTCGCAGGTGGTGTAGGAGCTGAAGACTTCGGTTCTGCACAAAACTTAGCTTTAGGATTCTTAGTATTTTTTGTAATCACTTTCTTACAAAGATTTGGAAAGGGAATGTGGAAAATATCAGCTATTCTAATAGGATTAATAGTAGGTTATATAGTAGCAGCTTTCATAGGTAAGATAGATTTCACACCAGTTATGAATGCTAACGTAGTTGGAGCACCACTACCTATAATAAAACCTTGGGAATTAAGATTCCCTATAGGAGCTGTTGTAAGTTTTGCTACAATTTATATAGTTTCAGGACTTGAAACAATAGGTAACTCAAATGGTATAACTATAGCAGGATTCAACAGAGAAGCAACAGCTGAAGAAACTTCAGGAGCTATTTTAGCAGACGCTCTTGGATCAACAGTTGCTGTACTTTTCAACGCACTTCCAAATACAGCATTTGGTCAAAACGCTGGTATAGTTGCTATGACTAAAGTTGTTAACAAATGGTGTGTTGCTATGGGAGCATTTGTACTTATGGCATCAGCTTTCTTACCTAAAGTTGGTATGTTATTCAACATCATGCCAGCAAGTGTTTTAGGTGGAGCTGTTATCACAGTATTCTCTATGATTATGATAAACGGTATAAAGATGATAGCTAAAGCAGGTTTCAGCGATAGAAACGTAATAGTTTTAGGTATAACATTTGGTTTAGGACTTGGATTAGGAGCTCATCCAGAAGCTCTAGTTGGACTACCATCAATGTTCCAATTCATCTTTAAAGATACAGTTGCTTGCGTATGTATAATTTCTATACTTGCTAATATAATCTTCCCTCCAACAAAAGAGGATAGAGATATGGCTGAGCAAATGATAAAAGAAGGCGACAACTAATTAGTTAGACGAATTGTCAAATCAAATGCAACACCTATGGTAAGAGACCAAAAAGTTCTTCTTTAGGTGTTTTATATTTTATACATTTTCTAGGTCTATTATTCATTAAACTTAAGTTATAATTTAATTCATCAATATTCACTTCTGATAAACCCATACCCTTAGGATAAAACTCCCTCAAAAGTCCGTTACTATTTTCATTTGTACCTTTTTGCCATGCACAATAGGGATCACAAAAATAAGTTTTGCATCCTAATTCTTTTTCTATTTTCTCAAATTCTGAAAAATTCTTTACCTCTATCAAAGGTTATTGTTTTTACTAATTCTTTTGGATAATCTTTTAATGCATTTATTATTGCTGGTGTTACGCTTTCCGACTTTCTATTTTCAACTAGGATTGCTATATAATATCTAGATTTTCTTTCTGCTAAAGTTACGAAACAACATCTACTTTTCCTTTTATGATCTAATCTGCCTGATTCCACTGTATCTGCTTCCCAGTGGCCTAATTCTTGCCTTCTGTATATCTCTTTAGGTCTTTTCTTAATTGTTCTACCTTTATCATTGAATTTTCCTCTTTTTTCTGCTGGCCTTTTAAATTTAGCTTTTCTTCTCAAATTTTTCATACTAGTTTTTGGCAGCTTTTTGGCGTGTATCATTCTATATATCGTTGATGTAGATGGTAATTCATGAATCTCATTTGTGTTTCTATTTGATATTTGTTCAGGGGACCAATGTTCGTTAATCTTTACAGTTAAATAATCAATAACATCTTTAGAAAATTTACTTTTTCTATGGCAGTCTTTTCTTCTATCAATATATTTATCATTTGCCTTTATCGGAAAGTACTTAGTGTAACTTCCCCTACTAACTTTTATCTTAGATGAATTTCTTTTAATTTCTCTAGATATTGTACTAGGTGACCTTTTAAGTGCTTGTGCAATTTTCCTTATACTCATTCCTAAATTTAAAAATTGGTAAATACAAGATCTTTCTTCTATGGTAAGATGGTTATAGCTCATAGTTAATCACTCCTTTTAATATGTTTTGTTTGGTCACTTACATATTAACACAGCTGATTAGCTATGAGTTTATTTATGTTGCACTTGTTATGATAAATTATCGTTAAAATAAGCAGTGGAAAAATCCATTGCTTATTTTTTTGTAATGATTTATGGTTATCGTGCTTTAATTGATATGTATGGCTCAAAATGCTATAATAAACAGATAGCTACAATGGATCGGAGGATGTAATGAAAGAAAAATTATTAGACATAAAAGCAAGAGTCCAAAGTGAATTAAATGAAATTCAAGATTTAAAAGAATTGGACCAATTGAGAGTTAAGTATCTTGGTAAAAAAGGTGAAATCACTGCAGTTATGAAGGAAATGGGAAAACTTTCTGCAGAAGAAAGACCTGTTATCGGAGCTTTGGCAAACGAAGTTAGAACAGAGATAGAAAACAGCCTACAAGATAAGATTACTACATTAAAAAATAAAGAACTGTTAGAAAAATTAGAGAGTGAAAGAATAGATATAACTTTAAATAAAGAACCTCTTTTAGTAGGACATGAGCATCCTCTTATAAAAACTATAGAAGAGCTTGAAGATTTATTTATAAGTATGGGATTTATGGTTATAGATGGTCCTGAAGTTGAGTCTGTAGCAAACAACTTTGATCTTTTAAATGCTCCTATGGATCACCCATCTAGAGATCTATCAGATACTTTTTATATTGATGATAAAACTGTTTTGAGAACTCAAACATCACCAGTTCAAATAAGAGCGATGAAACAATATGGAGCTCCACTAAGAATGGTTTGTTCAGGAAGAGTATTTAGATCTGATGAAGTGGATGCAACTCACTCACCAATGTTCCATCAATTAGAGGGACTTATCATTGATGAAAAGATTTCAATGGCAAATTTATTTGAAACTTTAAACATATTTGTTAAGACTTTATTTGGAGATGAAATAAAGACAAGATTTAGACCTCACTACTTCCCATTTACAGAACCTTCAGCTGAAGTTGACGTAACTTGTACTGTATGTGGTGGAAAGGGATGTCCAAGCTGCCACAACACTGGTTGGTCAATGGAATTATTGGGTTGCGGTATGGTTCACCCTAATGTGCTTAGAAACTGTGGAATAGATCCTGAAAAATATTCTGGATTTGCATTTGGAATGGGAATAGACAGAATTGCAATGATTAAGTACAAGTTGAACGATATAAGATTGTTATTTGAAAATGACAACAGATTCTTAAATCAATTTTAGTGGAGGCCTTAAATGTTTTTACCTGTTAAATGGTTAAGTGATTATATAGATTTAAATTTAGATATTAAAGAAGTAGCAGACGAATTGAGTTTAACTGGTTCTCACGTAGAATCAATTATAAATAGAGCTGAAAATTTATCAAAAATAGTAGTTGGTAAAATTTTAAAAATAGAAAAACATCCTGATGCAGATAAACTTGTAGTATGTCAATTAGATGTTAAAGATGAAGTTATCCAAATAGTTACAGGAGCACAAAATGTTTTTGAAGGCGCTGTTGTACCTGTAGCTTTATCTGGATCTCATATTGCAGGTGGAGTGAAGATAAAGAAGGGTAAGCTAAGAGGTGTTGAGTCAAATGGTATGCTTTGTTCTTTAGAAGAACTTGGATATGACCAATCTGTAATAGCAAAAGAAGCTAAGGATGGAATCTATATATTTGATGAAAACACTGAAGTAGGAATTTCAGCAATAGAGGCTCTTGGATTAGATGGAGAAATTATAGAATTTGAAATAACTCCAAACAGACCTGATTGCCTTTCAATTATAGGTATGGCTAGAGAAGTGAGTGCAACTTTTGATGTGCCACTAAAGCTTGAAATGCCTCAAATTAAAAATGAAGTCGAAAGTATTGAAGAGTACTTTGAAGATGTAGTAATAGAAACTGAAAACTGTAAAAGATTTTATGCTAAAGTTTTGAAAGATGTTGAAATTAAAGCATCTCCGCTTTGGTTACAAAATCACCTTGTTGCAGCTGGAGTTAGACCTATAAACAACATCGTGGATTTAACAAATTTTGTAATGCTTGAATATGGACAACCTCTACATGCTTATGATTTAGATGAGTTAAAAACTAAGAAAATAGTTGTTAGACAAGCTAAAGATGATGAAACTTTAAAGACTCTTGATGGAGAAGTTAGAGAGTTAAAGAGTGAAGATATAGTAATAACTGACGGAGAAAATGTAATTGGACTTGCTGGTATCATGGGTGGGTTGGATTCAGAAATAAAGCCTACAACTAAGAGAGTTTTACTTGAAGGGGCAAATTTTGACAAAGCTTTCATAAGAAAGACATCAAAGAGACTTGGACTTAGAAGTGAAGCATCTTCAAGATTTGAAAAGGGAGTAGATGTAACTTCTGCTAAGACAGCCGTTCAAAGAGTTTGTGAACTTGCAGAAGAAATAAAATTAGCTGATGTAGTAGCCGGAGAATTTGACATCTATCCAGAAAAAGCTGTAGAGAAAAAAATAAAGCTTAGAACTGAAAGAGTAAACAAATTAATCGGGATGGAATTTAGCACTGAAGAAGTTGCTAAGATTTTAAATAGATTATTTATCGAAACAGAAGTTAGTGGAGATGTGCTTGTAGCTACTGTTCCTACTTTCAGACTTGATCTTGAAATTGAAGAAGATTTAATAGAAGAAATTGCAAGAATATATGGCTACCACAATATTCAACCTAAGCCACTTGAAGGAAGCCTTTCAGTAGGTGGAAGATCTGAGCTTAGAATGCTTGAGAGAAGAGTTAAAAACATATTACTATCTCTTGGATTCAACGAGTTTATGACATACTCATTTGTAAGTCCAAAGAATTTTGATAAATTGAACTTACATGAAAATGATGAACTTAGAAATGTTGTAAAGATAATCAATCCACTTGGAGAAGAATATAGCATTATGAGAACTACTCTTACATCAAATATGATGGAAGTTCTTTCATATAATGCACACAGAGGTAACTTGAATGTAGCAGGATTTGAATTTGGAAATACATTTATTCCAAAAGCTGATGAAGATCTACCAACAGAGGTTACTAAATTATCAATAGGATTCTATGACTTAGGAGATTTCTACTTCTTAAAAGAAGTTATAAGAAGAGCTCTATGGCAAATAGGAATTGAAAAATTTGAATTAAAGAGAGCTGAGACTGAATTCTTACACCCAGGTGTTTCTGCAGAAATATTTGTGGGAGAAGAAAGCTTAGGGTTCTTTGGAGAAGTGCATCCTATAGTTCTTGAAAATTATGATATCAAGAAAAAATGTTATGTTGCAGAATTAGATTTCTATAAGCTTTTAGACTTAGCTAAAGAAAATTATACATTTAAAGAAATCCCTAAATATCCTTCTATGAAGAGAGACTTGGCATTCTTAATGGATAATGAAGTTCCGGCTTATGAAATAGAAAAAGTAGCTAGAGAACATGGATCTGAATTACTTGAAGAGTTTAAAGTATTTGATATTTATAGATCTGAAGCTTTAGGTGCAGATAAAAAATCAATAGCATTTTCACTTATATTTAGATCTTTAGAAAAGACTTTAGTTGATACAGAAGTAAATGAAATAACTGAGAAGATTACAAAGGCAATTGAAGAAAAATTTGATGCTACTTTAAGGTCTTAAGGAGGAGTATATGAGCAGTGAAAAAGTAAAAGTTCAAATAGATGATATGAACTTCTATGTCGTTGGTGGAGAGGAGACGAAAGTTAAGAAATTTGCTGATGATTTAGACAAGAGAATTAAGACTATACAAAATTCTAATTACAGACTTAATCAAGTACAAGCTCTTATTTTAACTGCTTTAAACATTCTTGAAGAAAAGGATAAAGAAGCAGAAAAGCTAAGTAATATACAAGAGGGCTCTGTTGAAGAAAAGAATTTAAACACCTTAAATGAAATTGAAGAGTTGAAGGCAAAACTCAATTCTTCGATTTCTGAGAATGTTAAATTGAAAGAACAGAGTGAAAGAAAACAAAAGGATTATGATTCTCTTATAAATGAAAATCAAAAATTGAGAGAGGATTCTAAGCAATTTGCTTTAAAGATAAAAGAATTAACAGAAGAGGTTGAAAAGACAAAATCTGAAAAGAATTCTTTGGAAGAGCAAATATTTGAATCTCAAAAGAGAATTATAGACTTAAATAGAGAGATTGAAAGTTTAAATGATAGATAAAGTTGAATTATTAGCTCCGGCAGGTGGCATGGAAAGTTTAATTTCCGCAGTCAAAGCCGGGGCTGATGCCATTTATTTAGGAACTGATAAATTCAGTGCGAGAGCAAAAGCGTTTAATTTTGATAGAGAACAAGTCAAACTTGCCGTGGAATATGCTCATTTAAGAGGAGTTAAAATTTATGTAACGGCAAATATTCTGCTCTTAGATAATGAAATAGAAGATGCATTTAGACTTGTGGAATATCTAAATGAAATTGGTGTGGATGGAATAATAGTACAAGATTTAGGTTTTGGAACTACTGTTGCACAGAGCGACCTTCCTATAGAAGTTCATGCGAGCACTCAAATGGCCATTAACAATTTATATGGTGCTAAGACAATTGAAGATTTTGGATTTGAAAGAGTGGTATTAGCTAGAGAAACCGGTCTTGAAGATATGAAGCTTGTAGATGAATTCACCAATCTGGATGTCGAGGGATTTATACACGGAGCTCTATGTGTATCTTTCTCCGGAGAATGCCTAATGAGTTCCATGATAGGTGGCAGATCCGGCAACAGGGGAGATTGCGCGCAGGCTTGTAGAAAAAGCTATAAGATAATTGGTTTAGATGGAAGAGAGTTTGAAAGCAAGTACTACATCTCTCCGAAGGATTTAAACTCGCTAAATACTTTAGATGAACTTATAGACAATGGAATATTTTCATTAAAAATTGAAGGTAGAATGAAAAATCCAGAATATGTGTATCAAGTTGTCAGCGCATATAGAAAAGCGATAGATAACAAAGTAACACAAATTGATAAAGATAAAGTTGAGCAAATTTTCAGCAGAGGATTCACATCTGGATTGGCATTTGGAGATTTTGGAAAAGATTTTATAACTGTGGAGAAGCCGAGCAACAGAGGTAGAGAAGTTGGCATCGTGGTATGTGTTAAAGGAGATTCTATTGAAGTTGAATTCTTTGAGGATATATCTCGAGGAGACGGTATTGAAATCTTTGACAAGAATAAGAGTGTTGGATTTAAAGTAGATAGAGACTATTCAAAAGGAATAGTTAAACTAAATTTACAAAAAAGAGTTCAAGCCAATTCCAAAATTTATAGAAACTATTCTGAGAATTTAGATAAAGAGATAAAAGAAAATCTAAATTCAGAAGTAAAGTACAGAGATTTATCGATTAAGTGCAAATTTAAAGTAGGAGAGCAACCTATAATTAAGTTGAACACAAAAGAGTTTGATGTTGAATTTGTATCTGATTATATAGTTGAAAAGGCGCAGAAAAAAGGTGTTTCCAAGGAGAAAGTTTCTGAAAATATTTCTAAGTTGGGCGGTACAGTCTATAATTTAGTTGATTTGAAGTTGGATGTAGATGAAGATATATTCATTCCAATATCAGAGATAAACAACTTGAGAAGAAATGCATTAGAGCTTTTGGACAAAAAATATTTATCTAACAGAGAACATGGAAAGATTAAATACAGTCTATATAGAAGTAAAAAGAAGGTATCCAAAAATTTATCCGTAGAAATTTATTCGATAGAGGATTTAAAGAGAATCAAAAACTTTGATGGAATAAAGATTTGTATGCCAATAGATAATTTTAATAGAGAAATTGAAAAAACAGCTCATGAAAATAATATTAAGTTGAGCGGTGTTTTTAAAAAGTTCCAATCCACAAGAGATTTGGAAAAGACTTTGGAAATTTTGAAATCTACGGATATATTTGAAGAGGTTTATATAAATAATTTATCTCAAATTTCACTGTTAAAAGATTTTAAGATAGATAAGGTAGCTGATATAGGCTTAAATGTATTCAACAAAGTAACGGTCAGCAAGTTGTTGGAGATGGGCTTTATAAGGGTATGTTTGTCTCCTGAATTGAACAAAGAGCAGATAAGAGAAATAGCAAAGGAATATGGAGAGTATATTGAAGTTGTATCGCATGGGCTTTTGCCGGTTATGACAATGCTACATTGCCCGATGTCTGTAAATCTTGCGTGCTCTATAGATTCTAATTGTGAAAAATGTAAATATTCAAAAGGATTTTACTTAGAAGATGCAAGAGGAGAGAAATTCTTAGTTGAAAGAAGTTCTAATATTTCAGAAATATTTAACTCGCATCCTATAATGTTATCTGACAAAATAAAGACTTTTATGGATTGTGGAATAGAAAGTTTCAAATTGAATTTGAGAGAAGATGTTTACGAAACAATAAAAGTGTATAAAAATATTTTGAACAGAGAAGCTTTTGATGGTATAAATATAAAAAACAATTTAATTGATAAGTATGGAAATATAACGTATGGACATTATAACAGGGGGGTTCTAAATGGATGAACCTATTTTAAAATCTTATAGAGTTTTAGAATTTGATAAGATGATAGAAAAACTAAAGAGTATGATGTCTTCTGAATTGGCAATTGAGTATGCTGATGAAATTAAAATATCATTAGATAAAATAGAGGTAGTGCAAAGGCTTAAGGAAACTACAGAAGCTGTGGACTATATTATAAAGAGAGGCGAACCGCCTCTTTTTGGAATATATGATATGTCAAGCTATATGAAGCGATTGGAAATTGGTGGTTACCTGACGGCGGGGCAGCTTATAAAAGTTGGAGACTTTTTAAGGGTTTCAAGGTATTTGAAAAACTATTTAGCGCCTGATGAATCCGATTTGCAGTCGGAGATATTGGTCAATTATTCTGAAGGTCTAATGGCTTTTAAAAAGATAGAGGATACTATCTCTGATGCTATAATATCTGAAAATGAAATATCTGATTCGGCATCTCAAAAGCTTGCTAGTATAAGAAGACAAATTTCAAAGAAAAAAGATAGCATAAGAGAAAGGCTTAGCTCAATGATTTCTTCGGGAAGTGAATATTTACAAGATGCAATTGTAACTATTCGTGAGGGGAGATATGTAATACCTGTAAAAAATGAACATAAATCCAAAGTAAAAGGTATTGTTCATGATATGAGTTCTAGTAAACAGACAGTTTATATAGAACCATTAGCAGTTGTAAATATAAACAATGAGCTAAGGGGATTGGAACTTGAAGAAAGAGAAGAGATTGAGCGAATATTACAAGAAATTTCTAGCAGAGTAGATGACGTTCGTCATGAAATTCTATTAAATCAAGTTCTGCTCAGAGATATTGACTTTATATTTGCAAAAGGTAAGCTTTCGCTTGATTATGATGGAAGAAAACCTATTATAAATGATTTGGGTTATGTGAACTTAAAATCGGCAAGGCATCCTCTACTCGATAAGAAAAAAGTTGTGCCGATTGATATAAATCTTGGAAAGGATTTTACATCGCTTATAATAACAGGTCCTAACACTGGTGGTAAGACTGTATCTATAAAGACGCTAGGTCTTTTGACATTGATGGCTCAATATGGTCTGCACATTCCGGCAACTGAAGATTCTGAAATTGCAATTTTTGATAAGGTATTAGCTGACATAGGGGATGAACAGAGTATAGAACAATCTCTTTCTACATTTTCATCTCATATGATAAATATAGTTGAAATTTTAAAGGATATCACTCCTAAGAGTTTGGTTATCTTTGATGAGCTTGGAGCAGGAACTGATCCTACTGAAGGGGCTGCTCTTGCAAGGTCCATAATGGATTTTATGTTAAGAAGAAAGATAAGATGTATATCTACAACTCACTATAACCAATTGAAACTCTATGCACTATCAACTGAAGGCGTTCAAAATGCAACTATGGAGTTTAATGTAGACACACTTTCTCCAACGTACAAATTGCTTATAGGGGTTCCTGGGAAAAGTAATGCTTTTGAAATTTCAAAAAAACTTGGATTACCTGATATAATTATAAGAGATGCTAAAAAGATGATTTCTGATGAAAATATCGAGTTCGAGGAAGTCCTATCTTCTATCGAAAAGGATAGAACTCGTATTGAAGAATATAAACAAGCTGCCGAAGCTGAGAGCTTGGAATATAAAAAGAAAAATGATCAATTAAAGAAAGAAATTGAAAAGTTAAATCAAGAGCGAGAAAAAGTGCTTGAGAAAGCTAGAGAAGAAGCGAATAGATTGGTGCTTAGCACACGAGAAAATATGGAACTTGTGGTTAATGAACTCTCTGAACTTAGAGAGCAAATGAGTTCAGCACAAGCTAGAAAACTTCAAGAAGCTCAGGATTTATACAGAGAAAGTTTCAAATCTGCTCAAAAGAAAAGTGAATTTGTACTAGAAAAGGCAGAAGAAATTATAGGGGAACTCAAAGTTGGAGAAACTGTCAGAGCCACATCTCTAAATTCGGAAGGGATTGTATTGGAACTTCCAGATTCTAAAAATCAAGTATTAGTTCAAATGGGTATGCTTAAGATGAAATTGCCTCTTGAAACTCTTGTCAGGACAAATGCAGAAAAAGAAGTGCAAAAGACTAAGACAAGAAAGATAATAGACAATAAGAGTAAGTATATAAAGACTGAAATAGATATAAGAGGAAATAATTTTGAAGACGCCAGAGTTATTATTGATAAATATATAGATGATGCTTATTTGTCTGGAATTAAAGAAATTAGGATAATTCACGGCAAAGGTACAGGCGTACTTAGAGAGAAGATAAGAAATTATCTTAGAAAGAATAAATATGTTAAACACTATGAAGATGCACCAGCCAACCAAGGTGGATATGGAGCTACAGTAGTAGAATTTAAAAATTAAAGGAGTAAATATGCTAAATTTTAAAGCTGAAATGGCTAATATACTTGTAGAAAAAATTGATAGCTTAGATTATGAAAAAATATTTTCATCAATAGAGACACCACCGAACTATGAGATGGGAGACTATGCATTTCCTGTGTTCTCACTTGCGAAAGTTTATAGAAAAAATCCTAATATAATCGCATCAGAAATAGCAGAATCAATAAATAGCGACCTATTTGAAAAAGTTGAATCAAAGGCTGCTTATATAAATTTCTTTATCAATAAAGACAAATTAGCTAAAGAAGTTTTAGGTGCTGTTTACGAAGCTAAAGAAGATTATGGAAAGCTTACTATAGGCGAAGGTAAGAATGTTATAGTAGAATATTCTTCTCCTAACATTGCAAAACCATTCCATATAGGCCACATAAGAACTACATTAATCGGAGACTCAATAAAGAAAATATATGACTTTTTAGGATACAATACAATATCTTATAATCACCTTGGCGATTACGGTACACAATTTGGAAAATTAATAGTTGCAATAGAAAAATGGGGAAATGAAGAAGAAATTAAGAAAAATCCAATTCCTGAACTATTGAAACTATACGTTAGAATAAACCAAGAAGCAGAAGAAGACGAAGCCCTTCTTGAAGAATGTAGACACTGGTTTAAAAAATTAGAAGAAGGTGACGAAAAAGCTGTTGAAATGTGGAAATGGATAAGAGAAGTTTCCATGGAAGAATTTGAAAGAGTTTATAAAATTTTAGGTATAGAATTTGATACTTACAAGGGAGAGTCTTTCTATTCAGATAAGATGGCAGCAGAAGTTGAGAGAATGGAACAAAAAGGTGTATTAGAAGAGTCTAACGGAGCTAAGATTGTAAATTTAGACGAATACAATATACCACCAGCTCTTATATTAAAGAGCGATGGTTCTACAATTTATTTAACAAGAGACGTTGCAACTGCATCTTATAGAGAAAGAGAACACAGCCCTGAAAAGATGATATATGTAGTTGGCTCTCAACAAATACTACACTTCAAACAATTGAAATATGTATTAGAAAAGATGGGATATGATTGGTCTGATAAGGTAGTTCACATTCCATTTGGTATGGTTTCTCTACAAGAGGGAACTCTTTCAACGAGAAAGGGAAATGTAGTTTATCTTGAAGATTTATTAAATAAATCAATAGAAAAAGTAATGGAAATTTTGGACAATCGTGAAAAAGAAAGAGGACAAGAGATAGATGACAAAGAAAAACTTGCTAGACAAGTTGGAGTTGGAGCTATCAAATTCCAAGAACTTTTCAACCAAAGAATAAAAGACTATACTTTTGATTGGGATAACACTCTATCTTTTGAAGGTGAAACAGGACCTTATGTTCAATATACTCACGCAAGAATTAATTCAATTCTTGAAAGAGGAGAATTCACTCCAGTAACTTTAGATGAAAATCTATTGGTTGAAGAGTCAGAAGTGAATTTATTAAGACTTATCTATAATTTCTCAAATGTAGTTGTAGATGCTCACGAAAAATATGAACCATATTTTGTAACAAGACATATAACAGAGCTTGCAAAAGAGTTTAATAAATACTATAACTCAACACAAATCTTAGTGGATGATGCAAAATTAAAAGAACAAAGACTTATGTTAGCTTATGCTGTTAAGACAGTTCTTAAATCAGGATTGGGATTACTTGGTATAGAAGCACCAAACAAAATGTAAAAAGAAAGATATCTGTGGCTTATGCTGCAGATATTTTTTTATGTAGGGGCGGCACGATAGACCCGCCCGATGTAGTCCGAACCAAAAGTATTGTTGAAATGCTGATATAAAAATATAGCTTCCAAATCTCGTACTTCTCCTACGAAAAACCGATCGGGATCTCGTCGGTGCATGATCAGAAAATCAACGTGAAACTAAAATTATAATAACACTAATATAAAAAGCAGCCTTCTCTATACGAGTTAGCTGCTTTTGTTGGACTATCTTTCGATAAATCCGTATTTAAAATTTTATTTAATATCTATAAGTGTTACTGTTCTTGTTGAATCGTTGTACTCGACATTTAATCCAAGAGCCTCAGCAACAAATCTTATAGGTATAAATGTTCTGGAGTCTTTAATAATGGATTGAGTATCCATCTCTAAATCTTTTCCGTTTAAGTTGTATGAGTTTTCTCCAATCTTTAAAGTCAGAATATTTTCACCATTAGTTATTTTAACCAATTGCTCCTCTTCATTCCACTCAACTTGAGCGCCTATCGCCTCAGCAACAAATCTAACTGGCACTAAAGTTCTGGAGTCTTTTATAAACGGAGCAGTATCCATTTTTTGTTTTTCTGAATTTATTGAATACTGTTTTTTATCTATAGTCATCTCTATAACTTTTGCCGAAGCATCATAAATTGTAGTGGACGTGGTTTTGTCACCAACAGAAACATTTATGTTAGCCTTATACAAGTCTGCTGTAGAAGTTATGACTAAATTTCCATTTTCATCAAAATTACCTACAAATCCATCTAGTGAATAAGACAATACTTTAGGACTTAATACTACAGTTCTGCCGTCCTTTAAAGTAGCTTCAGTAGTAACATTAAGTGTCTCTCCATCAGAAATTCTCTTTTTGTCTACTTTGGCATTAAGTTTAACTATTTCATCAAAACCCTTAACGGTGATTTCTTTGGTTGCTGTCAAACCATTTGAAGCGCTAAGAGTTGCGGTGATACTTCCAGGAGTTAAACCTAATAGGTATGACTCAAAGAATGAAGCACTTTCAGGGTTGCTACTGTTGTATTGGTAAGTCCAAGAAGATGTGTCTACAGGGTGTAAATTTTCGTCCCAAGCGCCTACTACTGTGTATAGTGCGCTTTCTCCAACAACAATTGAATCAGGACCCTTAAATTTAATTCCCTTTGGAACTCCAGTAACAGGTGCTGTATTAAAAATTCCTATTCCTGATACAACTTTTCTTTCAGCAGAATTTTTTTCTGGATTGATTACTCTTGTTCTTTCAGGACTGCCAAGCTCTTTTAATACCATTGCAGTTGAACCACCACCGTCAAGATTTACGGCTTTGTTACAACCTATGGAAATCATGAAGTCGGATAATTCACCAAGAGTAAGTCCGGCTGAACGAGAAGTTCTTCCTTCAGCAGCTGCTAAGTAAATTTTCTTTCCGTCGGCAGAAATTCCAGCTGCGGTTCTAGCCCTTCTTCCACCAAGTACGTTTATATCTTTAGTGTATTTAACAGCTTGTCCGTTGTTTACTAACAAAGCATGACCACCAACCATAAATTTAAAATTGTAGTCAGGAGTTATTTTGTAATCAACTTTAATTTTATCACCAACTTTTACATTTGCATTTATAAAATTCAAAGCTTGTCCATCTACTTGTAGAATTTGTTTTCCATCAGGCACTGGGAAATTAAAATTCTTTCCTTGGGAAATAGCCTCAACAGTTCCGTCAGAGTTTACCAAAACTTCACTGTTTTTCTTTTCGCCTCTTGAAGCAGAAGCCCAAAAGTCATTATAAACTTGAATTTTATTTTCGTGAGAGTACTCACCTGTACCGTCATACCAATAATAAGATCTATTTAGCCCATCTATAGGATAAGACGCATTGTTGGCTGCGACAACCTTGCCTTCAAAATAGGTTGTGTCTATAATGGCTCTATTGTCTGAAGTGATTCCAAGAGTATGACGATCAGTATATACACTAGGAGAGCTCACTAATCTTCCATCGATAATTGAAGCGTTATCAGGTGCACCTTGAAGTATCATATTAAAATAGTCGGCATTGACAAGAGCCTCAGCATTAGTTCTCTTTGCCATTGATGAGACAGTTGCACGTTGAGTGTACTTTCCATCTCCTGCTATAACTTTTAGATTGAGGTATGGATTGTTTAAATCAAGCTCTATAACCTCAACCCTAACTTTCTTATTTTGATAGTTTACATCGTGGCTAACTCGAGTAGCACCAGGGCTAAACTCTTCTCGCAAAACTTCTTTCGCATATACATTTGTGTTTAGTATTAACAAAAATACAAGCACAAAATATGTCAATTTAATTTTTTTCATAACTACCTCCATTCTTATATTATAACTTCTATTGAAAATAAGTTCTACAAAGGATATATTAAATATCAAGAGAGGTGATATTTTGTTATTAAATGATTTACAAATGGTGTATTCAAAAGCTAAAAGAGAAACCATGAGCAGAATGAAAAATAATCCGATTATGATTATAATGCCCGCAGCATATTCAGTGTTGTTATACTATGCCAATATGTTAATGGGAAATGTTATGAGAGGTGTAGGAGGATTTGCTTATGGCTTTATAACACCCATAATCACAGTTTTAGTTTTATCTAGTTATTATGAAATGTTATCTGACTTAAATGCATTTGGAAGAATTAGTTTTAGAAATTTTAAAAATTCCTTCACTAGAAATTTTGCATCGATTTATTCTGTGTTATTTATTATGTTTATAATAAACAATTTGCTGAATCTTAGCTTTAGTTTGTTAGCCATAGTAACTATAGGAATTTTCGTGGTATTCAATCCTATAGCAGAGGCTATTTACATAAGGGGAGAGAGTTATGTAGAAGCTTATTCATACTCTGCTAATTTTATGAAGGAAAATATAATTCAATGGGGACTACCGCTGGCATTATATTTAGTAATAGTTTTAGTTTTAACAAACCTTGGTGTTGTAGGAAGTATGTTGTCAGATGTAGTTAGTATTCCTATTGGAGTATCATATGGAATAACAGATGTTGCGAGATTTATGATTATAGAAGTCATAACAGCTTTTTACGTAGTGTTTAGAGGCTCTCTATTTAACATACTTTCAAAATCAACAATGAGAAAAAGAGCGTATATGGGTGGATTAGATTGATAGAAAAGAAGATAAAAGATAAGATTAAAGATATAGTATTTATTGAATTGATAATTTATCATAACAAGTGCAACATAAATAAACTCATAGCTAATCAGCTGTGTTAATATGTAAGTGACCAAACAAAACATATTAAAAGGAGTGATTAACTATGAGCTATAACCATCTTACCATAGAAGAAAGATCTTGTATTTACCAATTTTTAAATTTAGGAATGAGTATAAGGAAAATTGCACAAGCACTTAAAAGGTCACCTAGTACAATATCTAGAGAAATTAAAAGAAATTCATCTAAGATAAAAGTTAGTAGGGGAAGTTACACTAAGTACTTTCCGATAAAGGCAAATGATAAATATATTGATAGAAGAAAAGACTGCCATAGAAAAAGTAAATTTTCTAAAGATGTTATTGATTATTTAACTGTAAAGATTAACGAACATTGGTCCCCTGAACAAATATCAAATAGAAACACAAATGAGATTCATGAATTACCATCTACATCAACGATATATAGAATGATACACGCCAAAAAGCTGCCAAAAACTAGTATGAAAAATTTGAGAAGAAAAGCTAAATTTAAAAGGCCAGCAGAAAAAAGAGGAAAATTCAATGATAAAGGTAGAACAATTAAGAAAAGACCTAAAGAGATATACAGAAGGCAAGAATTAGGCCACTGGGAAGCAGATACAGTGGAATCAGGCAGATTAGATCATAAAAGGAAAAGTAGATGTTGTTTCGTAACTTTAGCAGAAAGAAAATCTAGATATTATATAGCAATCCTAGTTGAAAATAGAAAGTCGGAAAGCGTAACACCAGCAATAATAAATGCATTAAAAGATTATCCAAAAGAATTAGTAAAAACAATAACCTTTGATAGAGGTAAAGAATTTTCAGAATTTGAGAAAATAGAAAAAGAATTAGGATGCAAAACTTATTTTTGTGATCCCTATTGTGCATGGCAAAAAGGTACAAATGAAAATAGTAACGGACTTTTGAGGGAGTTTTATCCTAAGGGTATGGATTTATCAGAAGTGAATATTGATGAATTAAATTATAACTTAAGTTTAATGAATAATAGACCTAGAAAATGTATAAAATATAAAACACCTAAAGAAGAACTTTTTGGTCTCTTACCATAGGTGTTGCATTTGATTTGACAATTGGTCTGTATAAAAAAGATTTATATAAGGGGCCATAGAAGTTGGTGTTGCATTTGATTTGACAATTCGTCATCTAAAAATCTAAGGTCCTCTTCATTTTCATAGCAAACTATCAACTCACCATCAAAATCCTTTAAATCTTCTATCTTTATTGGATGGTAAACTTGTGGAATATAATCTCTTTTGGATTGTTTAGCAGCAACCTCTGAAATTTTTTGCCATCTATCAATTTTCTTATCAGTCTTTTTATCA